>NZ_BPWK01000021.1:0-114082 GCF_040364205.1 Duganella rhizosphaerae | reverse complement strand
ATTTCATTACTTCTTGTGAACATTTGATATTTTAAGTTTCACGCTGCCTAAGCAGCGTGTGCACTTTCATCAAACGTCCACACTTATCGACTGTAAATTTTTAAAGAACTTCAATTCGGTACTGCTTGCAACCGGCGACAAAGCGTTGTGTTTGTCAGTTGCGAAGAAGGAAGATTATGAGGCGTTTCGCCGCTTTCGTCAACCCTCTTTTTTCCTCGCTCACTTCACATTTTCGTGTGTCGTTTTGCGGGGAGGCGAACTATAGCAAAGGGTACTCATGCTGGCAAGGGTAAAATAGCGGTTTCACCGAAACATAAGTACGTCATGTCCATTCTGCTCACTACCCTCAACGCCCGCTACACCCACGCCTCGCTGGGACTGCGCTATCTATTAGCGAATATGGGAGAGCTGCAGGAGCAGACCCGCTTGCAGGAATTCGTCATCGGCGCGAAAACCACCGAGATCGTCGAACGCATCCTGGCGCACGCGCCGCAGATCGTCGGTTTCGGCATCTATATATGGAACGTCGAGGAAACCACCAAAGTCGTCGCCATGCTCAAGCGCGTGGCGCCGCATGTGGTGGTGGTGCTGGGCGGTCCGGAAGTGTCCTACGAATCGAACGAGCAGGAAATCGTCAAGCTGGCCGATTACCTGATTACCGGCTGGGGCGACGTCACCTTCCCCAAGCTGTGCGGCGAGATCATTCACGGCCCCAAGCCGCTGATGAAGATCCACGCCGGCGTGCAACCGCCGATGGCCGAGATCAAACTGCCCTACTTGCTCTACACCGACGACGACATCAAGAACCGCACCATCTATGTGGAAGCGTCGCGCGGCTGCCCGTTCAAGTGCGAGTTCTGCCTGTCTGCACTGGACAAGACGGCGTGGCCGTTCGCGCTGGATAACTTCCTGGCCGAGATGGAGTCGCTGCACGCACGCGGCGCGCGGCTGTTCAAGTTCGTCGACCGCACCTTCAACCTGAATATCAAGACCAGCCTGAAGATCATGCAGTTCTTCCTCGATAAGCTGGAAGCCAACCCGGACGATCCGGTCTACGCCCACTTCGAGCTGGTGCCGGATCACCTGCCGGACGCACTGAAAGAGGGCATCAGCAAATTCCCGCACGGCGCGCTGCAATTCGAGATCGGCATCCAGAGCTTCAACCCGGCGGTTCAGGCACTGGTCAGCCGCAAGCAGGATAACCAGAAAGCCGCCGACAACATCCGCTGGCTGACCGACCACTCCAACGCCCACATGCACGTGGACCTGATCGCCGGCCTGCCCGGCGAAACGGTGGAGAGCTTCGCCGAAGGCTTCAACAAGCTGTGGGCATTGAATCCGCACGAGATCCAGTTCGGCATCCTCAAGCGCCTGCGCGGCACGCCCATCATCCGCCATACGCAGGAATTCGGCCTGGTGTTCGAGCCATACGCGCCGTACACCATCCTCGCCAACCGCGACATTGATTTTCCGACCATGCAGCGCCTGGTGCGCTTCGCGCGCTACTGGGACCTGGTGGCCAACTCCGGCCGCTTCGGCCACACGCTGCCGGTGCTGCTGGGCGACGACGCCTTCGGCCGTTTCATGGCGTTTGCCGACTGGCTGTACGCCAATACCGACGCCACCCACCGCATCGCGCTGGAGCGCCTGGTGGCGATGGTGTGCAAATACCTGCAAAGCCAGGGCATGGACAAGGACGCCGCCGAAGCGCTGCTGGCCAGCGATTATGCGGGCGCCAAGCCAAAACCGGTCGAGACGCCGGCGCCCAAGCGGCAGGCCCGCCGGCTGGCCGCCTGAGTGCGGGAGCGCACCCCGCTGCACATCCATTGGTAGCCGCCGGGGCGAAACTCCCTTAAACTGACGAAATGCCTATTGCCAAAGAGCCCACACTCACTCTCAATCCCGGTGCCGCCAAGGGGCCTTCGGTCGCCGCAGGCGGCACGTGGCAAGTGCACGCGCTGGCGCAGGGCCGGACCATGGCCACCATCACGGCGCTGATCAAGACCCTCAAGGCCGACAACGTCAAATGGGATTTGACGGCGATCGACAGCATGGACCACATCGGCGCCCAGCTGCTGTGGAACGCCTGGGGCAAGACCCGCCCCGCCGAGCTGCAACTGGCGCCCGGCCAGGAAGAATTCTTCAGCCGGCTCGAAACCACCGGCAAGCTCGAACTGCCGCGCCCCCGCGCGCAGCGCCTGACGTGGGTGATGAAGCTGGGCTTCGCGATGCTGCTGTTCTTCGAGCACCTGATCGCCCTGGTCACTTTGATCGGCCTGGTCGTGCAGGAATTCTGGCGCTTCCTGCGCGCGCCCATGCGCGGACCGTGGAAGGAAATCTCCGCCAATATTTTCCACGCCGGCTTCCAGGCGCTGGGCATCACGGCGCTGGTTGGCTTCCTGATCGGCGTGGTGTTCTCGTATCTGTCGGCGCAGCAGCTGCGCAACTTCGGCGGCGACATCTTCCTGGTCAACCTGCTCGGCATGAGCATCATCCGCGAACTGGGCCCGCTGCTGGCGGCGATCCTGGTGGCCGGCCGCTCCGGTTCCTCCATCACCGCGCAACTGGGCGTGATGCGCGTGACCGAGGAACTCGACGCCATGCTGGTGATGGGCATCTCGCACGGCTTCCGCCTGATCATGCCGAAGGTGCTGGCCCTGGCGATCGCCATGCCGCTGCTGGTGATCTGGACCGACACCATCGCGCTGTTGGGCGGCATGGTGTCGGCCAAGGTCGAACTGAATTTGTCGCCGCAGTACTTCATCCTCAAGCTGCCGGACGCGGTGCCGCTGGCGAACTACATGATAGGCCTGGGCAAAGGCGTGGTGTTCGGCATCCTGATCGCGCTGGTGTCCTGCCACTTCGGCCTGCGCATCAAGCCGAACACCGAAAGCCTGGGGCGCGGCACCACCACCTCGGTGGTCACGGCGATCACCGCGGTGATCCTGGCCGACGCCGTGTTTGCGATCGTCTTCAGTGGCGTGGGGTTCTGATGGCCAATCCAGCACTCGTCCCCGCAAAAGCCTGCGGCCCCGGCACCGGCGAACTGACGCTCGACGGCAGCGTCCCCATCGTCGAGATCACCGGTCTGTGGACCAAGTACGGCCGCACCGTGGTGCACCAGGATTTGAATCTTGAGATCGAACAGGGCGAGATCCTGTCCATCGTCGGCGGCTCCGGTACCGGTAAAACCACGCTGCTGCGCCAGATGCTGGGCCTGGAAACGCCGGCGCGCGGCTGCGTGCGCGTGTTCGGCGAAGACATCAGCGAAGTCGGCTCCGAGCAGTTGCAGCAGCTGCGCAACCACTGGGGCATGCTGTTCCAGCAGGGCGCGCTGTATTCGGCGCTGACGGTGTTCGACAACATCGCCCAGCCGATGCGCGAGCTGCACACGCTGCCCGAAGACCTGATCCTCGACGCCGTGCTGCTGAAGATGAACATGGTGGGCCTGGGCCCCGAACAAGCGAACAAGATGCCGTCCGACCTGTCCGGCGGCATGGTCAAGCGCGTGGCGCTGGCGCGCGCGCTGGCGCTCGAACCCAAGCTGCTGTTCCTTGACGAGCCGACCGCAGGCCTCGATCCCGACCTGTCCGAAGCCTTCGTCTCGCTGATCAAATCGCTGCACCGCGAATTGGGGCTGACGGTGGTGATGGTCACCCACGATCTGGACACGCTGTTCGCGCTGTCGACCCGCATCGCCGTGCTGGCCGAAAAACACGTGATCGCACTGGGGCCACTGAAAGAAGTGCTGACGGTCGACCACCCATTCATCAAGGAGTTCTTCCTCGGTGACCGCGGCCGCCGCGCGCTGGAAGCGCTGGACGAAAAAACCAATACGGAGTCCCATTGATGGAAAACAGATCCCACGCACTCACCACCGGCTTCTTCACGATCACGCTGCTGATCGCGGCCATCCTGTTCGGCCTGTGGTTCAACCGCGACCGCGTCGAACGCGCGCCCTACGTCATCGCCACCGCGCAATCGGTGCCGGGCCTGAACCCGCAGGCGCCGGTGCGCTACCGCGGGCTGGAGGTGGGCAAGGTCGCCAGCATCGCCTTCGATCCCAAGATGGCCGGCCAGATCCTGGTCACCCTCAACATCAACACCGACGCGCCGATCACCAGGACCACCTTCGCCACGCTGGGCTACCAGGGCGTGACCGGCATCGCCTTCATCCAGCTCGACGACGACAAGGTCGGCTCGCCGCTGCTGGCCACCAACAGCGACAACCCGGCCCGCATCCCGCTGCGCGCCGGCTTCTTCGACCAGCTGGAAAAGCGCGGCAAGGAAATCCTGACCCAGTCCGAAGAAGTGACGCGCAAGCTGAACAACCTGCTCAGCCCTGAAAACCAGAAGACCATCCTCAGCGCCTTCTCCGACGTCAGCGCCACCGCCAACGCCTACCGCGAACTGCCGGCCAAGCTGGAGCCGACCATCGCCAAGCTGCCGGCGCTGACCGAACAAACGCAGCGCACGCTGAACTCCTTCAACACGCTGGCCACCGATTCCGACCGCCTGGTGAAAACCCTGCAGGCGCCGGACGGCCCGATCGGCCGCATCGCCGCCACCGCCGACCGCATCGGCGGCTCGGTGGAGGCGGTGGCCGGCGGCATAGAACTCGACACGCTGCCGCAAGTGAACTCGCTGTCCGACGACACCAAGGCTTCGATGCGCGCGCTGCGCAAGACCATGAACAAGATTAACGACCGCCCGCAAAGCCTGATCTTCGGTTCGCCCGGCACGCCGCCGGGTCCCGGCGAAGAAGGCTTTTCCGCCTCGTCCAAATAAGGATCACTGAGATGACTACCGCCATCCGCAACGCCATCCTCGTCGCCGCTCTCGGCGCGCTGCTGGGCGCCTGCGCCAGCAAGGGCCAGCCGACCGCGCAATACGATTTCGGCCCGCTGCCTCAAACGCAGACGCCGGCGCAAGCGCCGTCCGCCGTCGGCGCCATCATCGTCGCCGATATCGTCGGCCCGGCGGCGCTGGACACGGAACGCATGCAATACCGCCTGCTGTACGCCGACGCGCGCCAGTCGCGCCCATACGCCTACAACCAGTGGACCGCCACGCCGTTCCAGCTGATGACCCAGCGCATGAAGGCGCGCATCGCGCAGGCCGGCGTCAAGGTGCTGTCGACCACCGACGCCGCCGCCAGCCCCACCGTGCTGCGCATGGAGGTCAACGACTTCGCGCAGAACTTCGACAGCGCCAGCAGCAGCGCCGGCATCATCAGCCTGCGCGCCTCGCTGTTCCGCAACCACAAACTGGTGGACCAGAAGACCTTCAGCCGCAGCAGCCCGGCCCCCAGCCCGGACGCCGCCGGCGGCGCCCAGGCGCTGGCCGCCGCCACCGACGCCGTCACCGCCGATGTGCTGGCATGGCTGACGGCGCTGCCGTCGCAGTAGGAATGACGGAGACCACCACCGTTACGCCGCCTCCGCCAGCGCCGGAGCCGGCCAGCAAGCCGTCGCCGTTCACGCGGGCGGCGCTGCTGGCCTATGTGCTGCTGATCGTCTACGCCAGCTGGTTCCCGTTCTCGGGCTGGCACAACCAGGGATTGTCGCCGCTGATCTTCCTGGAGCACACCAGCATGCCGCGCTACTGGACCAAGTTCGACGCCATCACCAACGTGGTCGGCTACATGCCGCTGGGGACGCTGATCGTCTACGCGCTGTACCCGCGCTTCAAGGGCATCGCGGCCTGGCTGATGGCGGCCGCCGGCGGCGTGCTGATCTCGGGCCTGATGGAGGGCGTGCAGACCTACCTGCCCAGCCGCGTGTCCTCCAACCTGGACTTCTACACCAACGCCGCCGGCTGCGCGCTGGGCGCGGTGATCGGCGTGCTGACCGTGCGCCGCCTGCTCGACCGCAGCCAGTTGCAGCGCCTGCGCCAGGCCTGGTTCGCGCCGCACGCCAGCCAGGGCCTGGTGCTGCTGGCGCTGTGGCCGCTGGCGCAGATGTATCCGCAAAGCTTTCTGTTCGGCCTGGGCCAGCTGCTGCCGATCCTGTCGGAATGGCTGTCGCAGCTGCTCGACACCGAGATCGACCTGGCCAGCTACGTGCGGCCGGACGCCATCCTGACGGTGGAACAATACTGGCTGTCCGAAACCATCATCACCGCCTGCGGCATGGTGGGCGCGGCGCTGACCCTGCTGTGCCTGCTGCGCAAGCCGGCCCCGCGCGGCCTGCTGGTGGTTGCCATGATAGGCGCGGCCATCGTCGTCAAGGCGCTGGCGACGGCGCTGCTGTTCTCGCCGGAAAACGCCTTCGTCTGGGTCACGCCGGGCGCCGAGGGCGGCTTCCTGATCGGCGCCATCATGCTGGCCGGCCTGACCTTCGCGCCGCACGTGGCGCAGCGGCGGCTGGCGGTCACCACGTTGTTGCTGAGCCTGGTGATCGTCAACACCACCCCGGCCAACCCGTATTTCGTCGCCACCTTGCAGACCTGGGTGCAAGGCAAGTTCCTCAACTTCAACGGCGCGGCGCAATTCCTGACCTTGCTGTGGCCCTTCTTCGCGGTCTGGTTCCTGTGGCTGCCCTCACACAAGCTCAATAAGCCCTGAGCGGGTATCATAGCGGCTACAACTTTCCCCGAGATACAGCGATGAGCGATACACCCTATTTCAAGCATCACGTCTTTTTCTGCATGAACAAGCGTGACGACGGCCGTAACAGCTGCGGCGACCACGGCGCGGAAACCGCGCAAAAACACGCCAAGAAGCGCTGCAAGGAACTCAACATCAACGGCCAGGGCAATGTCCGCATCAACCAGGCCGGCTGCCTGGACCGTTGCGAAGAAGGCCCGGTGCTGGTGGTCTATCCCGAAGGCACCTGGTACACCTACGTCGACACCAGCGACATCGATGAAATCATCGACACTCATCTGGTGCAGGGCAAGGTTGTCGACCGTCTCAAAATCTGAAGAGCTCTATGAACAAGAACGAAAAATTCACCCTGGCCGGCGGCGCCGGCCAAATGGAAGGCATCCTCGACTATCCGAAGAGCGCGCCGCGCGGCGTCGCGCTGGTGGCCCATCCGCATCCGCTGTACGGCGGCACCATGGACAACAAGGTCGCCGTGACGCTGGCGCGCACCTTCGTCAACCTGGGCTACGTGGTGGCGCGCATCAACTTCCGCGGCGTCGGCGCCTCCGAGGGTGTGCATGACCACGGCCACGGCGAGACCGACGACATGGCCGTGCTGCATGCCTGGATGACGGCCAAGTATCCGGGCCTGCCGGTGGCGCTGTCGGGCTTCTCGTTCGGCACCTTCGTGCAATCGCAGCTGGCGCAGCGCCTGGCCGCCGCCGGCACGCCGGCCGAGCGCCTGGTGCTGGTCGGCGCCGCCGCCAAGAAATGGGAAATGGCCACGATCCCGGCCGACACCATCCTGATCCACGGCGAAAACGACGACACCATCCCGCTGATCGACGTGCTGGACTGGCTGCGTCCGCAGGACATCCCGGTGATCGTGATCCCGGGCGCCGACCACTTTTTCCACCGCAAACTCCAGCACATCAAGAGCTGGGTGACGCAGCTGTGGCACCGCGACACCGATGTTGCCGAGACGGAAACGGACACCGCAGCGGCCGACTAACGCCCTATAATCCCTACGCCTTTAACTTTTCACCGAATAAAGCAACCCATGAAAAAAATTATCGCGGCACTGGCCACCAGTGTGATGTTGATGTCCGCCGCCGTCGCCCAAACCCTGCCGCCGCCGACCATCGCCGCCAAATCCTGGCTGCTGCTGGACGCCACCAGCGGCCAGATCATCGCCTCGCAAGACCCGAACGCCCGCATCGAGCCAGCCTCGCTGACCAAGATCATGACGGCCTACGTCACCTTCGGCGCGCTGCGCGACAAGAAAATTGACCTGAAACAGATGGTCAACGTCTCCACCAAGGCGTGGAAGGTCGATTCGAGCAGCTCCAAGATGTTCATCGACCCGGCCACGCCGGTCAGCATCAACGACCTGCTGTACGGCCTGATGGTGCAGTCGGGTAACGACGCCGCCGTCGCGCTGGCCGAAGCGGTCGCCGGCGACGAGTCCGCCTTCGTGGTGATGATGAACAAGGAAGCCCAGCGCATGGGCCTGACCAACACCCACTTCGCCAACCCGCACGGCCTGCCGAGCCCGGAAAACTATTCGACCGCACAAGACCTGTCGGTGCTGGCCAAGCGCGTGATCCTGGACTTCCCGGAGTTCTACAAGATCGATTCGGTCAAGAGCTTCACCTACAACAAGATCACCCAGCCCAACCGCAACCGCCTGCTGTGGCTGGATCCTACCGTGGACGGCATGAAGACCGGCCACACCGAAGCGGCCGGCTACTGCATGATCGCCTCGGCGCACCGTCCGAACGGCGCCGGCGAGCGCCGCCTGGTGTCGGTGGTGCTGGGCACCACGTCCGACCAGTCGCGCACGCAGGAGAGCCAGAAGCTGCTGAACTGGGGCTTCCAGAACTTCGACACGGTCAAGCTGTACTCCAAGGGCCAGGCCATCGCCACGCCGGAGATCTGGAAGGGTTCCAAGGGCGCGGTCAAGATCGGCTTCGCCAACGACGTGCTGGTGACGGTGCCGAAGGGCGTGGCCGCCAAGATGAAGCCGCTGCTGGAGCGCAAGGACCCGCTGGTCGCGCCGCTGGCCGAGAACAGCCGCGTCGGTTCGCTGAAGATGATGGTGGACGGCAAGCCGCTGCTGGAGCTGCCGGTGGTGGCGCTGGAAACCGTCGATCAAGCCTCGATCTTCGGCCGCGCCTGGGATTCGATCCGCCTCTGGCTGAAATAAACCCGCACTGCCCACCGGGGTCTGACCCGCCGGGTCAGCCCCCCGCTACGCTTGGGGGTGGCGGCTATCAGTCGTCGTTGGCGTGGGTGTGCTGCATCGATTCCTGCGCCCACTTGAAGGCCGCCTGGCCGACCATGCCCAGCCCATCCATGTCCAGCCCCTCCTTCTCGGCGATCTCCAGCGCCCGATCGACCTTGTCGCGCTCGAGCAGCAGCACGATCGTCAGATACGGCCCGTAGACCCCATCACTGTTGAGCAGCACGTCGCGGATATCGTCCGACAGATGCATCTTGTCGACCAGGTTGGCCATCGGCACACCGAGCAAGACGTCGAACAGCGACAGCAATCCCACCAGGAACAATTCGTCGCGCTGGGCCTGCGGCAGCTTGCTGCACGTCTCCAGGAAGCGCGCGCGCGTCAGCGCCACTTCCAGCAGCGATTCATCGCGCGCCTGGTTGGCGCCGCCGCCCAGGCGGAACATCGACACCGTCAAACCCCGGTACAACTGATTGCGCCCCAGCACCATGAACGCTTGCTGCAAGCTGGTCACCTTGGTGGTCTGGCCGTTGCTCGGCGCGTTGGCCCATTGCAGCACCTGGTAGGTCATGCCGGGATCGCGCTTGGCCACTTCGATCATGGCCGGCAGCTCGGCGTCGGTGCGCAGCAGGTTGAGCAGCTCGATCGAGGTCATGCGGCTCTGGTCGACCTTGGCGTCCGGGTCCACCTTGTCGCTGGTGGTCAGGAAGTGGCCCATGAAGTAGTTGCAGCCCCACGACATGCACATGCGCTGCTCGTCCCACGATTCGACGCCGTCGACCGCCAGCTTCATGTCGGGATAGCGCATGCGCAGCTGCTTGATCAGGGACTGGAAGTCGGCCAGCGTATGGTCGCCCAGCGACAGCATGGCGACGTCGCACACCGCCAGCAGCGGCGCGTCGGCCGGGTCCAGCGAAATGCCGCGCAGCGCCACCTTGCAGCCGGTCTCGCGCAGCGCCGTCATGCGGCCGGCGATCTGCTCCACCGGCAGGCTGGCGCCCTTGCGGTCGAGCATGAAAACGGTGTGCGGCGCCACCAGCGGCGCATGGCGGTTGAAGATCACGGCGTCCATGCTCAGCTGCACCAGCGCGATGCGGTTCTGGGCAAACTGCGGCAGCCGGGCCGCGACCAGGGTCTCGATCAGCACCGGCTCCGGCAGCGGCGCGCGGTTGCCGCCGAAGGGCACGGAAAAGCGGTAGCCGCACAGGCGGTGGCGTTCGTCGACGATCTCGGCGCGCACCACGATCGCCTCGGGGTCGCCGTCATGTTCGGGTGCTGGGGCGGGCGCTGGCGCCGCCTTGGCGGGCGTGGCGGCCGGCGCCGGCACGGGTTCCGGTTTGGTTTTCAGAAACGATAAGAAGCCCACTTGCTGACCCTCCTTCACCGTATATTACTTTCGATCATACAATGAAAAACCGGGCGAAAAACGCTCCCCGCCGAAAAATTCATTGCCAGACGAACACTAGCCGGCGTAACTAAAGTACAAGCTTGCCGCTATAATCTCGCCACTCCCCTCACCCCTGAAAGTGCGACCATGAGCTACGCCCCGCCGACCGACCTGACCTGCCCCGCCATCGTCACCAGCAAAGGCGGGCTGACCCTGTCGCGCATCGTGGCCGGCATGTGGCGCATAAACGAGTGGCAGCTGACGCCGCAGCAGCGCGTCGGTTTCATCGAGCAATGCCTGGCCCTGGGCGTCACCAGTTTCGACCATGCCGACATTTACGGCGGCTACGGCGTCGAGGCGCTGTTCGGCGAGGCGCTGGCGCTGCAACCGTCGCTGCGCGCGCGCATGCAGCTGGTGAGCAAGTGCGGCATCAAGCTGGTCAACGAGGCGCGACCGCAACACACCATCCAGCACTACGACACCAGCGCCAGCCACATCGTCGCCTCGGCGGAAAACTCGCTGCGCCAGCTGGGCACCGACCACCTGGACCTGCTGCTGATCCACCGCCCGGACCCGCTGATGGATTTCGACGAAATCGCCGGCGCCTTCGAACAGCTGCGCCAGGCCGGCAAGGTGCGGCACTTCGGCGTGTCCAACTTCAGCCGCCACCAGTTCGAGTGCCTGAACCGCCGCATTCCGCTGGCGACCAACCAGGTCGAGTTCTCGCCGCTGTGCGTGGCGCCGCTGTTCGACCAAACCTTCGACGGCCTGCAAGACCTGGGCGTGGCGCCGATGATCTGGTCGCCGCTGGCCGGCGGCCGCCTGTTCAGCCGCGACGACGCCGACGGCAGCCGCGTGCGCGCGGCGATCCAGAAGGTGGCCGACGAGCTGGGGCGCCCGTTCGGCAGCGTGGTGTTTGCGTGGATTATGCAGCTGCCTAGCCGGCCGCTGCCTTTGACCGGCTCGGGCCGCATCCAGGCGGTGGCCGAGGCGGTGGAGGCGACCCAGTTCAGCCTGAGCCGCAGCCAGTGGTTCGAGATCCTGCGCGCAGCGCGCGGCCACGAAGTGGCGTAACGCTACCCCGCACGGCCGTGCGGGGGCGGACCCCGCGGGGTCCGCCCCCTAAGTGGCACGGCCAGCGTATCGCTCAGGGCTTGCCGGGTTGATGTCAGTCTTCATAGACGCGCGGCGGCGCGATGCCGCGCCAGCCCTGCCGCCACGCCAGGTTCAGCGCCAGCGTGCCGGCGATGTAGACGGCGAAGAACAGCGCGAAGTACATGGCCTGCAACCAGGCCAGCAAGCCCAGGTTGACCACCAGCAGCACCAGCGCGGCCTTGCTTTTCTTTTGCTTGGAGCTGGGGAAGCGCACGGTGGTCACCATCAGCCCGCCCACCACGAACAGCAGCGCGACGATCAGGCCGCCATGCAGCACCGTGGCCGCCGGGTCCGGCCACGCCACCACCACCGAGGCCACGCAGGCCGCGCCCGCCGTGCTCGGCATGCCGACGAAATAGCGCGGATCGGTGCGACCGACGTTCACATTGAAACGCGCCAGGCGCAGCGCGCCGCAGGCGACGAAAAAGAAACTGGCGATGCCGCCCACCCGCAGCAGGGTCGGATGGTCGACGCCCAGCTGCACGAAGCCGTAACAATACAACAGCAATGCCGGCGCGCAGCCGAAGTTCATCATGTCGGCCAGCGAGTCGAGCTGCATGCCGAATGCGGAGGCGGTGTTGGTGGCGCGCGCGACCAGGCCGTCGAGCGCGTCGAACACCCCGGCCAGTACCAGCAGCACGGCGGCCAGCCGGTAGTCATGGGCGGATCCGACCAGGGCGTTGTCGACCGAGATCACGATGCTGCCGAAGCCGCAGGCGATCGACATCAGGGTGACCAGGCTGGGCAAGGCGAACTTGGCGCGCTGTACGCGCGCATGGTGTAATGGCTTCAAATTGGGGCAATCAAAAAAACGCCGCGTAGCACAGCAAACGACAAGCTTACCATTTTAACCCGCTGTCCCCCTTGTTCATACCGGGTGCTGCCAGACTGAAATCTGGCATAAAATTGCTACAGCCGGCCACGGCCCGGCGGCACACTGCACAGGAGTTCCCATGATGACCCACCGTCGATGCGCCCCCGCGCTGTCCGCCCTGCTGCTGGCCCCGCTGTTGAGCCTGCTTTTGTCCGCTTGCGGCGGCGGTGGCGGCGGCGCCTCCACCAGCGGCAGCCCCGGCGTCACGCCGCCCGACCTGACCCAGTCGCCGGGCGCCCCCGTGTTCACCGGCAACACCGCGCTCGACGGCTACGACTGGATCAACTACCGGCGCGCGCAGCTGGGCCTGTCCGCGCTGGCGCGCAACGCCGGCATCGACGCCGCGGCCCAAAGCCATTCCAACTACCAGCGCCTGAACAACACCGTCAGCCACGAGCAGACGCCCGGCCTGCCCGGCTTCACCGGCGTCACCCTGTTCGACCGCCTGACCAGCGCCGGCTACAAGGTCACGCTGCCGTATGCGATCGGCGAAGTGATTTCCGCCACCAGCAACCCGTCCGGCTTTTACCAGGCGGAGGAATTGATCACCGCGATCTACCACCGCTTCGTGATGTTCGAGCCGGTGTTCAAGGAAATCGGCACCGGCGCCGCCACCACCAGCGCCAACTACACCTATTTCACCGCCGACCTGACCGCCGTCGGCGGCTACGGCGCCGGCCTGGGCGCCGGCCGCATCGTCAACTACCCGGCCGCCAACCAGGGCGGCGTGCCGGTCAACTTCTTCAGCGACAGCGAATCGCCCGACCCGGTGCCGGGACGCAACGAGGTCGGCTATCCGATCAGCGTCCACGCCGACACCATCCGCGCCGGCGTCGGCGTGACGGTGCAAAGCTTCACGGTGGCGCCGCGCGGCGGCGCCGCGCTGGACGTGCGCCTGCTCAGCCACGCGGCCGACCCCCAGACGCCCGAGACCGCCGCCGCCATCGTGCCGCTGGCGCCGCTCAAGAGCGCCACCGTCTACGACGTCAGCTTCAGCGGCGTGGTGGCCGGCGTGGCGGTGACGCGCAACTGGTCGTTCACCACCCGATGAACGCGTGCGCCGACGCCGTGCTGGACGTGGCCGGCGGCCTGCGGCAGTTGATGGGCGACTACGCGCTGTACCTGAACATCGTGCGGCGCTTCCAGCAGCGCTATCATGCGGCCGCGGCCGAGGTGGGCGCGGCGCTGGCGGCCGGCGACCACGCCGGCGCGCTGCGCATCGTCCACACCGTCAAGGGCGCGGCCGGCATGATCGGGGCGCAACAGGTGCAGCGGCTGGCGGCCGCGCTGGAGGCGGCGTCCTGCGCCGCGCCGCTGGCGCCGCTGGAACGGGCGCTGGCGCAGCTGATGCAGGCCATCGCCACGCTGCTGGCGGCCGAGGGCCCGCCGGACAGCGCGGCCGTGCCGGCCACGGCGCCGGACGCGCGCATGCTGGTGCAGCACCTGGCGCGGCTGCTGGAGGAAGGCGATGGGGCGGCGATCGATGTGCTGGAACAGTCGGCCACGGTGCTGGCCGCCGCGCTGGGCGTGGCGCGCTTCGAGCGCGTGACGAGCGCGGCCCACCAGTTCGATTTCGAGACGGCGCTGGTGCAGCTGCGCGCAGAGCCGGCCTAAGCTCAGCGGCTCAGCGGCTCAGCGGGTATATTCCTTTTCCTCGTCGAAGGCGTCGGCGCACTCCTTGTCGCAGAAGCGGCGCACATTGTCCAACGGTTTGTCGCAATACCAGCAGGCGCCCTTGGGCGGCAGCGTCTGCCGGGTGCGCGCGGGCGCGGGCGGCGCCGTGGCGGACGGCGCTACGCCGGCGCCATCATCCGGTACGCTCTCTTGTGTCGGTTCCACGATCGCCTCCTTTCCAGGCAGTGCTCAGGTCCACGTTTGCAAGATTACTTCAGCGGAATATCCGATGTATGAGAATTCTCAACCAAATCATGATAGCAGGTTCGGCATGGCGGCCCCAGGCGTCAAAAGCCCAAAACCGTGGTTGCCCAGCCGCACCGCAAGCGCTGTAGAATGAGGAAAAATTTATTAATGGAAAAGTAGAAAATGATAGTGAGTCCGACAGGCAACATCGGGCCGCGAATTTTCGTGACTTGCTGGCCATCCCGGGGCAAACTCGATCACCATCGACCGGCATTCCCGCCGTCCCGACGGCGTCGATAAAGCCCCCAGCGATCCATGACTTGCGCGCCTGCCCCGCCCCGGCAACACGCTCCCGGCGTGCGCGCCAGCCTTGCGCTCCTGGCCATCGCTTGCATCTTGCCAGTCGTTATCGTGACCGCCTTCCTGATCGTCCATTTCTATGACCGCGAGCGCACGCAGCTGATCGACAACACCATCAGCCGCGCCCGCTCCATCATCATCGCCACCGACCGCGACATCGAAAGCACCCAGCTGGCGCTGCAAACGCTGAGCACCTCGAACATGCTGCTCAACCAGGACTTGCGCGGCTTCCACCAGCGCGCCACCGGCCTGGTGGACAAGCTGGGCGCCGACAGCATCATCCTGATCGACACCGACGGCACCCTGCTGCTGTCGACCCGCCGTCCGTACGGCGCGCCGCTGGCCAAGCTGGGACGGGCGCCGCTGCTGCAGCGCATCCTGGCCAGCGGCCGGCCGGGCGTGTCCGACATGTTCATCGGCCCGCTGGTCGGGCGGCCCATCTTCGTGGTCGGCGTGCCGGTGATGCGCGCCGGCGCCATCGTCATGACGCTCAACGCGGTCTTCACGCCGCAGCGCCTGCAACACGTGCTGAACGAGCAAAAGCTGGCGGCCAACTGGCGCGCCAGCGTGCTCGACACCGAGGGCCGGGTGGCCACCCGCTCGCACGACCAGGACACCTACGCCGGCCGCCAGGTCAGCGCCGAGCTGCGCCGGCAGCTGGCCAGCGCCAGCGAATCGGGCCTGAAAACCCGCACGCTGGACGGGCAGGACGTCTACGTGGTCTACAGCCGCTCGACCCGCACCGGCTGGAGCGCCGTGCTGGGCATTCCAAGCGAGCAGCTCACGGCCAGCCTGTACCGCACGCTGGCCTGGCTGGTGTCGGTCACGCTCGCCGCGCTGGGCGCCGGCATGGCGCTGGCGTGGCTGCTGGGCGGGCGCATCGCCCGTTCGGTGCAGGCGCTGGTGGCGCCGGCGCGCGCGGTCGGCGCCGGCGCCGAGCTGGCGCTGCCGCCGCTGCACTTCCGCGAAGCCAGGCAGCTGGGCCAGGCCCTGCGCGAGGCCGCGCTCAGCGTGCGGCAAGCCCGCGCCGACATGCGCGAAAGCGAGCAGCGCCTGGCGCTGGCGGCCAACGCCGCCCACCTGGGCATCTGGACCCGCGAGCTGAGCGACCAGCTGATCTGGTGCTCGGAGCAGTGGCGCGCGCTGTTCGGCTTCGCGCCGGAGCAACAGCTGACGCTGGCCGACCTGCTGGCCAAGGTGCACCCGGACGACCGCGCCGCCGTCCAGCGCACCCTCAGCCACGCCCAGCACGGCGCGCCGCGCTACGACATGGAATACCGCGTGCTGCTGGCCGGCGGCG
Source organism: Duganella rhizosphaerae (assembly GCF_040364205.1). Classification (NCBI taxonomy): domain Bacteria; kingdom Pseudomonadati; phylum Pseudomonadota; class Betaproteobacteria; order Burkholderiales; family Oxalobacteraceae; genus Duganella; species Duganella rhizosphaerae. The sequence continues at coordinate 98,318 of NZ_BPWK01000021.1, read as the reverse complement.
AGCAGCGCTGGATAGGCTCGCACGGCAGCATCGAGCACGACGGGCAGGGCCGGCCGCTGCGGGTGCGCGGCGTGTCGCTCGACATCACCCAGCGCAAACAGGCCGAGCTGGAGCTGCAGCAAAAGCAGAAGGAAGTCACCCACCTGGCGCGGGTGGCCATGCTGGGCGAGCTGTCGGGCGCGCTGGCGCACGAACTGAACCAGCCGCTGACGGCCATCCTCAGCAACGCCCAGGCGGCCCGCCGCTTCCTGGCGCAGCCGGCGCCCGACCTGGCCGAGGTGGCCGAGATCCTGGACGACATCGTCGACGAGGACAAGCGCGCCGGCGACATCATCCAGCGCCTGCGGCGCCTGTTCGGCAAGCAGGACATGCCGCGCCAGCGGCTGGCCGCCGCCGGGCTGGTGGACGACGTGATCGGCCTGGTGCGCAACGACCTGATCCACCACGGCCTGACCGTGCGCACCGAACTGGACGAGCAAGCGCTGACGCTCAGCGCCGATCCCGTGCAGCTGCAACAGGTGCTGATCAACCTGCTGATGAACGCCTGCGACGCCCAGGCCGCGCCGGCGCACGCGGACCGCGTGATCGTGCTGCGCTGCGCGCGCGACGGCGACGCCGTGCAGTTCAGCGTGATCGACCGCGGCGCCGGCATCGCGCCCGACATCCTGGCGCGCATCTTCGATCCCTTCTACACCACCAAGGCGCGCGGCATGGGGCTGGGGCTGTCGATCTGCCGCAGCATCGCCACCGCCCACCACGGCACGCTGTGGGCGCACAACAACCCCGACGGCGGCGCCAGCTTCCACCTGCGCCTGCCGCTGGCCGAAGGCGCGCCATGAGCGGCGAACAGCGGGTGTTCCTGGTCGACGACCAGCCGGCCGTGCTGAAGGCGCTGGCGCGGCTGCTGGGCGCGGCCGGCTTCGCGGTGCAGCCCTACGCCAGCGCCCGCGCCTTCCTCGACGCGCTGCCTGCGGACGGCGCCGACGGCTGCCTGGTGCTGGACCTGTCGATGCCGGAGATGGACGGCCTGGCGCTGCAACAGGCGCTGGCCGGGCGCGCCAGCACCCTGCCCATCATCTTCCTGACCGGCCACGGCGACATCGACACCGGCGTGCGCGCGATGAAGCTGGGCGCGGCCGACTTCCTGACCAAGCCGGTCGACGACGAGCGGCTGATCGCCGCCATCCACGCGGCGCTGGCCCAGCACCGCCAGGCGCGCAGCGCGGGCGCCGAGCTCGACGAGATCCGCCAGCGGCTGGCCACACTCACCCCGCGCGAGACCGAGGTGCTGCACCTGATCATCGAAGGCTTGCTCAACAAGCAGGTGGCGGCCGCGCTGGGCACGGTGGAAAAGACCGTCAAGGTGCACCGCGCGCGCGTGATGGCGAAAATGCAGGTGCGCTCGGTGACGGCGCTGGTGCGCCTGGTCGACCGCGCGCGCCACGGCTAGCCGGCGGTATTGGCCCAAGGTCCAATAGCCGCGCCGTTGCCGCCGGGCTATTGTGCAGTCATGGATACCTCACTTCCCTGGGTGGCTGTAGTAGACGACGACGACGCGATACGGCGCGCGCTGCTGCGCCTGCTGCGCTCGGCCGGCATCCCGGCCCAGGCCTACGCCGGCGGCGCCGACTTCCTGGTCGCGCTGGACGGCGGCCGCCCCTGCTGCGTGGTGCTGGACGTGCACATGCCTGGCCTGTCCGGGCTGGAGGTGCAGGCCAGGCTGGCCGCGCGGGCGCCCGAGGTGGGCGTCATCATCCTCACCGGCCAGCCCAGCCCGGCCGAACAGGCGCAGGCGCAACAGCACCTGCCGCTGGCCTATCTGAGCAAGCCCGTCAACGATCAACTGTTACTGGACACCATCAGCCTGGCCTGCGGCCAGGCGGCGGCGTCCTTCACCGGAGGCCCACGTCCATGAACACGATCACCCCCCTGCATGCCGCCAAGATCCTGATCGTCGACGACCAGCCGCTCAATCTCGCGCTGCTCGAACAGGTGCTGGCCAGCGCCGGCTACACCAGCGTCAGCTGCACCAGCGACGCGCCGGCGGTGGCCGCCATGCACCGCCTGCACCACTACGACCTGATCGTGCTGGACCTGAACATGCCGGACATGGATGGCTTCGAAGTGCTCGACAGCCTGCGCCAGATCGAGGCCGAGCAATACCTGCCGGTGCTGGTGGTGTCCGCCGAGCCGGACTACAAGCTGCGCGCGCTCAAGGCCGGCGCCAAGGACTTCATCTGCAAGCCGTATGACTACGACGAGCTGCTGTCGCGCATCCGCAATATGCTGGAAGTGCGGCTGCTCTACACCGGCAGCCGCAACTACGGCCCGCGCATGGCCGGCCACGACCACCTGACCGGCCTGCCGAACCGCCAGCTGTTCGCGCAGACCATGGTGCCGCAGCTGGCGGCGGCCTGGCCGCGCGCCAGCGCCCTGCTGCTGGTCGACCTGGACGGCTTCACCGCCATCAACGACAGCCAGGGCCACGCCGCCGGCGACGCCCTGCTGTGCCAGTTCGCCAAACGGCTGGGCCAGCTGGCGCCGCCGCCCGCCACCATCGGCCGCCTGGGCAACGACGAATTCGCGCTGCTGCTGCCGGCCCAGCTGCCACAGGCCGGCGCGGTCGCCGACCAGATCCGCGAGGCGCTGCAGCAGCCGTTCGACCTGCCCGGCGGCCAGACCACGATGACGGTCAGCATCGGCATCGCCGCCTGTCCGTCCGACATCGACGACGTCGCCACGCTGCTGCGCTACGCCGACATCGCCCTGCACCAGGCTAAGCAGGAAGGGCGCGACCACTGCTGCTACTTCACCGACGCCATGGACCTGCAGGCGCAGACGCGCTACCAGCTGGAGCACGCGCTGCGCCAGGCCAGCGAACGCGGCGAGTTCGAACTGTATTACCAGCCCAAGGTGCAGATCGGCACCGGCCGCATGGTCGGCGCCGAGGCGCTGCTGCGCTGGAACCGGCCCGGCCACGGCCTGGTGTCGCCGGCCGAGTTCATCCCGCTGCTCGAGCGCAGCGGCCTGATCGTGCCGGTCGGCGCCTGGGCCATCGACCAGGCCTGCCGCCAGATCGCCGCCTGGGCGCCGCACGCCAACGGCCCGCTGCCGATCGCCGTCAACGTCGCCAGCCGCCAGTTCGCCGACACCAGGCTGGAGCAGACCGTGGCCGAGGCCATCGCCCGCCACGGCATCGATCCCGGCCTGCTGTCGTTGGAGGTGACCGAGAGCGCGATGATGGACGACATCGGCCGCACCGCCGCCACCCTGAGCGCGCTGCGCGCGACCGGCGTGCACATCGCCATCGACGACTTCGGCACCGGCTATTCCAGCCTGGCCTACCTGAAGCGCTTCCCGGTCGACACGCTGAAAATCGACATCGCCTTCATCCGCGAAGTGACCAGCAGTCCCGACGACGCCGCCGTGGTGGACGCCATCATCGCCATGGCGCACAGCCTGAAGCTGGAGGTGGTGGCCGAAGGCGTGGAGACCGCGGCCCAGCTGGCCTACCTGGGGCGCCACCGCTGCGACCAGATCCAGGGCTATTTCTTCAGCCGGCCGCTGCCGGCGGCGCAGCTGGAGCAAATGCTGCGCGACGACGTCCGCCTGCGCCTGCCGAACGACGCTGGCGACGCCCCCGAGCGCACGCTGCTGATCATCGACGACGAGCCGCACATGCTGACCTCGCTGCAGCGCCTGCTGCGCCAGGACGGCTACCGCGTGCTGACCGCCAACGGCGCGGCCCAGGCCTTCGCGCTGCTGGCGCAATATCCGGTGCAACTGGTGCTGTGCGACCAGCGCATGGAGGAAATGAGCGGCACCGACCTGCTCGACAAGATCAAGCAGATGTACCCGGACACCTTCCGCATCATCCTGTCCGGCTACACCGACCTGAACACGATCATGGAATCGATCAACCGCGGCGCCCTGTACCGCTTCTACACCAAGCCCTGGGACAACCGCACCTTGCGCAACAATATCGACGCCGCCTTCCGCCACTACTGGCAGCTGCACGGCCTGCAGGAACCAGCGGCGCCGCAGCTGGCCATGGCCGCCGGAGCCTGACATGCATGGGCTGCTGGCAAGCCAGCTCAGCCTGCTCGATCCGGCATCGGCGCAGTGCGATCCCGCCGCCTTCCGCGCCGCCGTCGACGCCAGCTACGAGGCCTACGACGAACAGCTGCGGGTGCTGCGCCGGCAGCTGGACCTGGCCGCCAAGATGGCCAGCCTGGGCCAGGTCGCCGCCGGCATCGCCCACGAGATCAACAACCCGGTGGCCTACGTCTGCGCCAACCTGGAAATGCTGCAGGAGAGCCTGACGCCGCTGCTGGCGCTGCTGCAAACCTGCGAACAGCCCGGCGCCGCCGACCTGCCCGCGCTGTGCCGCGAGCTGCCGCTGCTGGTGCAGGAGTCGCGCGACGGCATGCAGCGGGTGCGTCAGATCGTGCTGGACCTGAAAGCGTATTCGCACGCCGGCGAACAGCCCCAGCAATGGGAGTGGGCCGACCTGCACCGCGGCATGGACGCCACGCTGCACATGCTGCGCAACGAAATCAATGGCCGCGCCGAGATCGTGCGCGACTACGGCGTGCTGCCGCCGGTGCAGTGCCTGCCCTCGCAGCTGAACCAGGTGGTGATGAACCTGGTGGTCAACGCTTCCCACGCGCTGGGCCCGCAACGGGGCCGCATCACGCTGCGCACCGGCGCCCGGGACGGCGAAGTCTGGTTCGCCGTCAGCGACACCGGCAGCGGCATCGCGCCCGACCATGTGCCGCGCCTGTTCGACCCCAGCTTCACCACCAAGCCGATCGGCCAGGGCACCGGCCTCGGCCTGTCGCTGGTGCGGGACATCGTGCACAAGCACGGCGGCCGCATCGACGTCAGCACCGAGCTGGGCAAGGGCAGCACCTTCCGCGTGGTGCTGCCGCAGCGGCATACGGCCTGAGCGCCCCTGGAGAACCCCATGCGTGGCTTCACCACTTCCCCCCGCCTCGCCCTGCTGTGCCTGGCAACCGGCCTGGCCGCCGCGCCGGCCCTGCCGGCCAGCGAGCCGATCTCGCCGGTGCCGCTGAGCTTGCACCAGGACCCGGCCAAGGCCGCGCTGGGCCGGCGCCTGTTCAACGACGTCCGGCTGTCGGGCAACAGCAGCGTCTCCTGCAGCAGCTGCCACAACGTCGCGCGCGGCGGCGCCGACCAGCGGGCCAAATCGCTCGGCTTCCTGGGCAAGCCGGGCGCCGTCAACGCGCCCACCGTGCTCAACGCCGCGCTCAACTTCAAGCAATTCTGGGACGGCCGCGCCGACACGCTGGAAGCCCAGCTCGACATGGTGATCCGCAATCCGGTCGAGATGGGATCGTCGTGGGAGAGCGTGCTGGCCAGGCTGGCCGGCGACGCCGCCTACCGCGACGGCTTCGCGCAAGCCTACCGCGACGGCCTGACCATCGCCAACCTGCGCCACGCCATCGTCAGCTACGAACGCACGCTGATCACCCCCAACGCCCGCTTCGACCAGTACCTGCGCGGCGACCGCAACGCCATCACGGCGGCGGAACAGGCCGGCTACGCCAAGTTCAAGCGCTTCGGCTGCGCCGCCTGCCACCAGGGCGTCAACGTCGGCGGCAATATGTTCCAGAAATTCGGCGTCATGGGCGACTACTTCGCCCAGCGCGGCGGCGCCAACGAGGCCGACCGCGGCCGCTACGCCGTCACCCACAATCCCGACGACCTGCACGTGTTCAAGGTGCCCAGCCTGCGCAACGTGACGCGCAGCGCCCCGTATTTCCACGACGGCTCGGCCGCCACGCTGGAGGACGCGATCGACGTCATGTTCAAGTTCCAGCTGGGGCGCAGCGGCAGCCGGCAGGACAAGGCCGACATCATCCAGTTCCTCAATACGCTCAACAGCACACCGGCGGGGCAGCCATGAACGCGCTCCGCCGGTGGTGGCGACAACGGCTGCGCCTGTACCGGCTGCCGCTGGCCTGCCTGCTGCTGGCCGTCCTGCTGGGAGCGATCTACGCGCGCAGCCTCAGCTATGACAGCAACGACTACTTCGCCAACGTCGCGCTGCTGCGCCAAGTCGCCCAGCTCGACGCGCAATGGGAACTCGACGCGATGAAATCGCGCATCGGCCTGAACCCCAGCTACGACGCGCTGGCCCATCCGCTGGCGGCCATGCACGAGCTGCCCTTGCAGATCGAGGCATCGTCGCCGCAGCTGGCCGCCGCGCTGGACGCCTACCAGCAGACGCTGAGCGCGAAGGCGGCGCTGATGGAGGCGTTCAAGTCGCACAACGCGGTGCTGCACAATTCGCTGGACTTCCTGCCCGTCGCCGCCGACGACATCGGCGTGTCGGCCAACCAGCAGCGCGGCCACCGGCTGGAGGCGATGGGCCATGCGGAGGCGGCCGCCCACCGCCTGCTGCTGGCCTTGCTGATCTACACCGACGGTCCTTCCGAGAACGGCGTCGCCGAGGTCGAACGGGAGCTGGCCGCCCTGGCGGCCGCGCGCGCCGGCCTGTCCGGCGAGCTGGCCGAGCGCATCGACACCATGAGCGCGCACGCGCGCACCGTGCTGGCTGAACAGGTCGCGGTCGACCGGCTGCTGACCGGCATTGCGGCGGCCCCCACCGACGAGCGCATCGACGCCATCAGCGCCCTGCTGGGCCAGCAACAGCAGCTGGCGATGCAGCGCCTGCACGCCTACCGCTACGGGCTGATGCTGCTGGCCGGGCTGCTGGTCGGACTGCTGGCCTACACCGCGCTGCGGCTGCTGCGCAGCCACGCCACGGTCCAGCGCGTCAACGCCGAACTGCAGACCGCCAACGACCACCTCGAAGGCCGGGTGCAGGAACGCACCGCCGAGTTGCTGCAAGCGAACCAGCGCCTGCAGCAGGAGATGGCCGAACGCAAGGCCCTGCAAAGCCGGCTGGTGCAGTCGGAAAAGCTGGCCTCGATCGGCCAGCTGGCGGCCGGCGTGGCGCACGAGATCAACAACCCGCTGGCCTTCCTGGCGTCCAACTTCGGCACGCTGGAGGACTACCTGGACAAGCTGTTCGAGCTGCTGAACGCCTACGAGCAAGCCGAGCACGACGGCGCCCCGCGCGAGGCGGTGGCGCACTCCCGCAGCCGGGTCGACCTGGCCTACCTGAAGCAAGACATTCCGGCGCTGGTGGCCGAGTCGCGCGGCGGCATGGATCGGGTCGGCAAGATCGTGCAGGACCTGAAACAGTTCTCGCGCGTGGAAGCCACCCAGGACTGGGAGTGGGCCGACCTGCGCACCGGCCTGCAATCGACGCTCAACCTGATCGGCGGCGAGCTGGAAGCGGTGGCCGACATCCGGACCGAGTTCGGCCCGATGCTGGAAATCGAATGCATGCCGTCGCAGCTGAACCAGGTGTTCCTGCACCTGCTGCAAAACGCCGCCCAGGCCATCGGCCCCGAACGCGGCCACATCACCGTGCGCTGCGGCAGCGCCGGCGCCGAGGTCTGGCTGGAAGTCAGCGACACCGGCGGCGGCATCGCCGCCGAAGCGCTGCCGCGCATCTTCGACCCCTTCTACACCACCCGGCCGATCGGCAAGGGCACGGGGCTGGGGCTGTCGCTCTCCTATGGCATCGTGCAAAACCACTACGGCCGCATCGACGTGCAGAGCACGCCGGGCCGGGGCAGCACCTTCCGCGTGACGCTGCCGGTCAGCCACCGCATGGCCCAGGCCTAGAAAGAGTGACAGCGGCGCGGCTGCGCTTATAATTCCAAGGTCACTACCCAGTCACTACCGAGTCACTACGCGGCCACGCCAGGAAAACAGCGCATGCAAGCAAACACCACCGCCACCCCGCCTGCCGCCGGCAGCCACGCCCACCTGTCCGGGCGCGTGCTCGGGCTGGCCAACCTGGGCCTGATGGTGCTCGACGCCAGCGGCCGCATCGTCATGTGGAACCAGTGGCTGGCCAGCCATTCCGGCCTGTCGGCCCACCGCGTGCTGGGCAGCGACCTGTTCGAACAATTCCCGGAACTGCGCGGCCAGCGGCTGGAGCAGGCGGTGCAGAGCGCGATGCAGAGCAACCTGCCGCAGCAGCTGTCGCCGGCGCTGAACCGCTCGCCCTTCCCGCTGTACCCGACCGGCACCTGGGGCGGCGAACGGGTCGAGCAGGCGGTGTCGGTCACGCCCTTCACCGAGGGCAAGGAGCGCTACTGCCTGATCGAGGTGAGCGACATCAGCACCACCGTCGGCCGCGAGCGCCAGCTGCGCGGCCAGGCCGAGGCGCTGCGCGCGCAATCGTACGTGGATGGCTTGACCGGCATCGCCAACCGCCGCCACTTCGACGTCGCGCTGGACCGCGAGCTGCGCCGGGCACAGCGCAACCACGGCCAGCTGTCGCTGCTGCTGATGGACATCGATTCCTTCAAGGCCTATAACGACCACTTCGGCCACCAGCAGGGCGACGCCTGCCTGACCCTGGTGGCGGAAGCCTTCGCCGCCATGCTGCAACGCCCGGCCGACCTGGCCGCGCGCTACGGCGGCGAGGAGTTCGCCGCCGTGCTGCCGGACACCGGCCCGGAGCAGGCGGCCCAGCTCGCCGAAACGATCCGCGCCCGCATCGCCGCGCTGGAGATCACGCACGCGCCGGCCGCCAACCGCCCGCACGTGACGATGAGCATCGGCGTGGCCACCTACGACAAGGACCGCCTGTTTGACGCCGCCACCATGCTGGCCGCCGCCGACGCCTGCCTGTACGCCGCCAAGCGCGCCGGCCGGGACTGCGTGATCGTCGACCGTCCGGCCGAAAACGCCGCCTGACCATCCATCAACTCCATGCATGCCTGCCGCTGCGCGCGGCGGGCTTTCACGCATTAGCTGGGCTTATGCATGCCATGCAGAGTATTCATTTGTCAACGCTGGCAAAAAAAGGGCAACATAGTGCATAACCCATAAAAATGGAGACAGCACATGCATCAGCAAGGCGAACTGGCAGGCAAGGTGGCGTTGATTACGGGAGGCGCATCCGGCATCGGCCGCGCCACGGCGGAATTGTTTGCGCGCGAAGGCGCCACCGTGCTGATCGCCGACCGCGACGGCGCGGCGGGCGAACTGGCGGTGGCGGCGCTGATCGAGGCCGGCGCGCGCGCCTCCTTCATCCGCACCGACGTCGCCGTGGCCGCCGATTGCGCGGCGGCGGTGGCGGCGGCCGTGTCGCGCTACGGCCGGCTCGACGTCCTGTTCAACAACGCCGGCATCACGCGCCGCGCCAACGTCATCGACACCACCGAGCAGGAATGGGACCAGGTCATGGCGGTCAACGTCAAGTCGATTTTCCTGATGTGCAAACACGCCGTGCCGGTGATGCAGCAGCAAGGCGGCGGCAGCATCATCAACACCGCTTCCGGCTGGGGGCTGGTGGGCGGCAAGGATGCCGTGTCCTACTGCGCCTCCAAGGGCGCGGTGGTGATACTGACCAAGGCGATGGCGGTGGACCACGGCCCGCAGAACATCCGCGTCAACTGCGTCTGCCCCGGCGACACCGATACGCCGATGCTGCGCAACGAAGCGCAGCAGCTGGGGCTTGAGGAAGCCGCGCTGGTGACGGCCGGCGCAGGACGGCCGCTGATGCGCGTGGGCCAGCCACGCGAGATCGCGCAGGCGGTGCTGTTCCTCGCATCGGATCGTTCTTCCTTCGTCACCGGCGACGCGCTGGTGGTGGACGGCGGCGGCCTGGCCGGATCGGCATAAACCGTGAACAAGTGGGAGAACCCCCAGCTGCTGGAGGAGCACCGGCTGCCTCCGCACGCCTACTTCTTTGCCTACGACGATGCCGAGTCGGCGCGCAGCTTCGACCGTGAGCGCAGCCGCCGCTTCCTGTCGCTGAGCGGAGCTTGGCGCTTCGCGTACTTCGGCCACCCGCTGCAAATGCCGACACAGTTCTACAGCGAGTACATGGCGCACTGGGGCAGCATCGAAGTGCCAGGCATGTGGCAGCTGCAAGGCCACGGCCAGTTGCAGTACACCGACGACGGCATGCCCTTCCCGGTCGACCCGCCCTACGTCCCGTCGGCCAATCCGACCGGCGCTTACCAGTGCTGCTGGACGCTGGGCCCGGAGTGGCGCGGCCAGAACGTGATCCTGCGCTTCGACGGCGTCGAGACCTATTTCGAAATCCACGTCAACGGCCGCTACGCCGGCATGAGCAAGGGCAGCCGGCTGGCGGCCGAATTCGACATCACCGCGTTGCTGGTGGACGGCGAGAACCTGCTCAGCGTGCGCGTGCTGCAATGGGCCGATTCCAGCTATCTCGAAGACCAGGACATGTGGTGGACCGCCGGCATCTTCCGCGACGTCTACCTGATCGGCAAGGGCGCCATCCACGTGCAGGACGTCTGCGTGCAGACCCGCTTCGACGACGCCTGCCGCGATGCGCGCCTGTCCTGCGCGCTGACCGTATCGGCGCAGGACGGCTACCGGATCGATTGGGCGCTGTACGACGGCCCGCGGCAGTTGCAGCAAGGCGGCGGCCAGGCGCCGGCATGGGAAGTGGACGTGCCGGCCCCGCGCCAGTGGAACGCCGAAGATCCCTACCTGTATCGCCTCGAAATCAGCCTGTACGACGCCGGCGACGAACTGCTGGAAGTGGTGCCGCTGCGCGTAGGCTTTCGCGAAGTGAGCGTGCAGGATGGCCTGATGTACGTGAACGGGCGCTATCTGAAACTGCACGGCGTGAACCGCCACGACAACGACCACCTGCGCGGACGTGCCGTGACGATGGCGCGCGTCGAGCAGGATATCGTGCTGATGAAGCAGCACAACATCAACTCGGTGCGCACGGCGCACTATCCCAACGATCCGCGCTTCTACGAACTGTGCGACCAATACGGCCTGTTCGTGATGGCCGAGACGGACGTGGAAACGCACGGCTTCGTCAACGTCGGCAACCTCAGTCAGATCACCGACGATCCGGCATGGGAAGCGGCCTTCGTCGACCGCATCGAGCGCCATGTGCACGCGCAGAAGAACCATCCGTCCATCATCATCTGGTCGCTGGGGAACGAGTCCGGCTACGGCTGCAATATCCGCGCGATGGCCGCGCGCTGCCGCCAGATCGATCCAACACGGTTGATCCACTACGAGGAAGACCGCGACGCCGAGGTGTGCGACGTGGTCAGCACCATGTACTCGCGCGTGCAGATGATGAATGCCTTCGGCGAGTACCCGATGGACAAGCCACGCATCCTGTGCGAGTACGCGCACGCGATGGGCAACGGACCGGGAGGCTTGAGCGAATACCAGGCGGTGATGGACCGTCATCCGCACCTGCAAGGGCACTACCTGTGGGAATGGTGCGACCACGCCATCCTGCAACCGGAGGTGGCGGGACGGCCGTTCTACGCCTTCGGCGGCGACTACGGCGACTATCCGAACAGCGGCAACTTCTGCTGCGATGGCTTGATCTACCCGGACCAGCGGCCCGGCCCCGGCCTGCGCGAATATAAGCAGGTGATCGCGCCGGTGAAGGTGCGCGCCATCGATGCCGCCGCCGGCAGGCTGGAAGTGGAGAACCGCTACTGGTTCAGCAGCCTCGATTGCATCACGCTGCTGATCGAAACCAAGGCAGATGGCGAATCGCTCCGATTGCAGCGCGTGCCCCTGTCGCCGCTGCCGCCGGGCCAGAAGCAGGAGATCCGCATCCCCGAGCCGCCATCGGGCGGCGGCCGGCGCTATCTGAACGTGCGCGTGGTCCGCGACCAGGCCACCGCCTACAGCGCGCCGCAGCATGAGATGGCGGTGTACCAGTTTGCGCTGCCGTCCTCGCCCTCGCCCGCTGTGCCACCAAGCTCCAAGGCCGCGCCCAAGCTCATCGAGCATCGCCTTGAGTACCGCCTCGAAGGCCATGGCTACCAAATGGTGTTCTGCAAACTCACCGGAAAACTCAAGGAATGGGTGGCGCATGGCGCGCCATTGCTTGCGCGCCCACCGCAGCTGACGTTCTACAAACCCTGCATCGATAATCACAAGCAGGAGAACGAAGCCCTGTGGCTGCCGCAGCACCTGAACATCATGCAGGAACATCTGCGCCGCATGGAGATCAGGCGCAGCGACGCGGCGGTGGAGATCATCGTCGATTGCCAGATCGCGCCGCCGGTACTCGGCTACGGCATGCGCTGCCGCTACCACTACCACGTCGATGGCGCGGGCAAGCTGCGACTTACCTTGTCCGGCACACCCTACGGCGGTTTCAGCGACATGATCCCCAAGATCGGCATGACGTTGGGCCTAAGCCGCCAGCTGGACCAGATCGAATACTTCGGCCGCGGCCCGGGCGAGAACTACCCGGACAGCAAGGCGTGCAGCATCATCGACCGTTACCGCAGCAGCGCGGCCGACATGTTCGAGCACTACCCGAAGCCGCAGGACAACGGCAACCGGCAGGACGTCACTTGGGCCACGCTTCGCGACAGCCAGGGCAAGGGCCTGTTAATCCAGGCACCGCAAGGCATCCACTTCAGCGTATGGCCCTACAGCGCCGAACAGATCGCGGCCACGCGGCACGACAACGAATTGCGCGATGAGGACTACTGGACCGTCAACCTCGATCACAAGATGAGCGGACTCGGTTCCAATTCCTGGGGCTCCGAGGTGCTCGAATCGTACCGGGTCTATCTGGAGGCGTTCAGCTACAGCGTGGACTTGTCGCCGCTGAATGGGGAGGACAGCCTGTGATTATCCTGAACAGCGTGGACGAATTCCGCCAGCGCTACCACTCCGCACGCAAGTGGCAGCGCTGCATCGAAGCCATCGCCAACCTGCCGGCGCTGAAGCCAGGCGTGTGCCACTCCATCGGCGATTCGCTGGTCTACCGCCTGGTGGACGGCCCGGCCGCCGCAGCACCCAGCTTCACCGGCAACCGCCGCTACGTCGAGATGCACTACTACCTGTCCGGCAACGAGACCATCGCGTATGCGGCCAAGCCGTCGCTGACACGCCTTGCGGCCTACAGCGACGAGACCGACCGCGAGACCTTCAGCGGCGAAGACGTCCATCGCCACACCGCCAGCGCTGGCCAGCTGCTCATCTTCGACAACGACTGCGCCTACCGGCCGCTGGGCTCCGATCATCTGCGCAAAATGGTGCTGATGGTGACGATAGAAGGTGCGACTTTCCACAATAAGTGAGTTGACATGGCAATTTCGAGTAACGCGCAAATCGGCCGCTTCATGCTGCTGTCGATGGCGGTGGCGGCGATCTTCAATATCCGCAATGTCGTCAACAGCAATATCGCCATCGGCATGGTGGCTGTCCCGTCCTTCCTGTTCGCGACGGCGACCTTCTTCATTCCCTATGTGCTGATCATCGCGGAATTCGTCAGCTTGAACAAGGACGCCAAGTCCGGCATCTACCAGTGGATACGCTCGTCGATGGGCGACAAGTGGGCCTTCGTCGGCGCCTACTGCTACTGGTTCGTGAACCTGTTCTACTTCACATCGGTGCTGCCCAATATCCTGGTGTATTCGTCCTACGCGTGGCTGGGTTACGAATACCAGTTCTCGTCGCTGGTGACGGTACTGCTGTCGATCGTGCTGTTTGCCTTTGCCACCTGGGTCTCCACCAAAGGCGCGACATGGGTGGGCCGCGTGACCTCCATCGGCAGCTCGCTGGTGCTGTTGATGGCGTTCGGCTTCGTGGGATTGAGCCTGGCCGACTGGATCGGCGGCGTGGAGCCCGCCACGCCCATCACCGCCGCCGCGATGACGCCGACGTTCAGCTGGGGCTTCATGGGCGTCATGGCCTGGATACTGTTTGCCGCCGGCGGCGCTGAGTCGGTGGGCGTGTTCCTGAACGACGTGCGAGGCGGCGCCAGGACCTTTGTGCGCACCATCGTTTTCGCGGGCCTGCTGATCGGGGTGCTGTATTCGGTGTCGGCGCTGGTGCTGAACCTGTACGTGCCGGCGTCAAAATTGAGCTATACGTCGGGCGTGTTCCAGGTGTTCGGCGCGCTGGGGGCGCATCACCAGGTATCGCCTGTGCTGCTGAACCGTTTGGTGGGCGCGGTGATGCTGCTCGGTTCCTTCGGCACGCTGATGGTGTGGACTGCCGCGCCGGTCAAGGCGCTGTTCTCGGAGATCCCGAAAGGCATCTTCGGCGAGCGCGCCATCGCCTTGAACCGTCATGACATGCCGGAGCGCGCCGCGTGGATACAGTTTTGCGTGGTGGTGCCGCTGCTGGTGATACCGGCGCTGGGGTCATCTAACGTGAACCAGCTGCTCAATGTGGTGATCAACATGACGGCGGCCACCGCGCTGCTGCCGCCGCTGATCATCATGGCGGCCTACTTCCACCTGCGTCTGCGGCTGGACCACCTGCCGCGCGACTTCCGCATGGGATCGCGCCGTGTCGGGTTGGCGATCACCAGCGTGCTGCTGGCGTTCTTTGGTATCGCCTTCATCGCCGCGATCTTCCCGGCCGGCCAGAACCTGCTGCTCACATTGGGCTACAACGTGGGCGGCGTGGTTCTGTTCCTGGGGTGGGCGTTATGGAAGTACCGCCTGTATGAGCGCGGCCTTGTTATCACTTCCGAGGTTTTGCATCCCGCGCCAGCATCAGCAGGTGCGCGGCGCTCCAACTGAAATTGGTGGCGCCCTGCATGCGGCCGGTGATGGGGTGGTAGTTTTCCCGGATCGGCGCGTCGCCTTGCAGGCCTTCCGCGCCTGTCGTGAAGCGCTTGGCGATGGCGTCGGCTTCCGCGGCGTGGCCGTAGTTGCGCAGACCCGCCGCGCCGAAATAGACCTGGTCCAGCCATACCCTGCCGCGCCAATATATCTCCGGATCGTAGGATGGATTGGAGACGGCTGCCGTCGGCATCGGCACGGGGGTGCCGAATTCGGCCGGGTCCAGCATCTTCGCGATCACCGCGTCCGCCTGCCGCTGTTCGGCGGCGCCGGCCCATAGCGCGGTCCAGCCTTCGGGGCCGCGTCCGCGCATGGTCAGCAGCGTGCCGCCAAGCTTTCGGTCGTAGTAAAAACCGCTGGCGGTATCGAAGAAGCTGGTGTTGATCAGGCCACGCAGATGCGCCGCCTGTTCGCGCCACGCGCGCGCGGCGGCGTGGTCGCCCAGCTCCTGCGCCATATCCGCCAGGATCAGCTTTTCGCGATAGAGGAAGGCGTTCAGGTCCACCGATTCCTGGTCGATGGAGTAGCCCAGCAGCTTGCCTTGCTGGTCGCGGTTCTCGACCACGCGCACCTGCCAGTCGCGCCGCGCGGCGGCCAGGTCGCCGCCGTGGACCCTGTCGGCATAGCGCTGCAAGGCGGCGGGCTCGATGAAGCCGAAGCGGGCCGCGTTGTCCATGCCCGATTCATAGCCGGCCGCCTGCTGCACCGGCAGTTCGATGGCCGCGTACTGTCCGGTATCGACGATGCGGCTGTAGGCGGCGAGACCGAGGCAATCGCGCACGCCGTCCTGCTCCGCTCCGCAGCCGTCGAGCGCCGCCGGCGACAGTGGTTTGACGCGGAAGCGCAGCTGGCCGGCGTCGTCGTTATGGAGCGGGTGCACGGTGGCGCCATATTCGGCCAGGCCGTTGTGATCGTGGTCGCGGTTGCGATACCACCAGCGATGGTAGGCCTCCAACTTGGGCAGCATCTCTTGCAGCCAGGCGCGATCGTGGGATTGGCGGTAGATTTCCCATACCGTCCATGCGGCCAGTGGTGGCTTGGTATCGCGCTCGTTCCAGTTGTCGCCGTCGCCACCGCGCGCGGCATCCATGTTGTAGAAGACATTGTCGGGCACCATCCCCTCGTCTTGCGGACGCACCGCATCGCTGGCCTGTATCTGGTAATCGAACAACGAGCGCACCGTGTTGGCGGCCAGCGCGGGATCAATGGCCGCCAGCGCGTAGGCCTGCTTCCATGTATCCCAGGTCCAGGCGCCGTTGAACCAGCGCGCCGTGGTGGACGGCACCATTGCGTCGTGGCGGAAGGCGCCACGTGGCGCACGCCAATTGCCGATCAGGGTTTCCAGCGCCTTGGTGCTGAGTGTGGACGCGGGAAGCTTGGCCTTCCACGCGGCCCAACGACGCTCGTTCGCCGCAATCGCCTGTTCGGCACGCGCGGGGTTCGACAGCAGCGAGGCCGCATGTGCAGAGGCAGCATCCGTGTCGTCCAGCTGGTAGCTGTAGGCGTTGTAGATCGTTTGCTGCCGGCCGGCGGCGAGCAGCGGCAAGTCGGCGCTGCTGTCGTAGTGCTGGTTGCCCACGCTGTCCTGCGCGCGCACGCTGCGCTCGATGCGGTAGCGCGAACGGCCGCTGGTCATCACGTTGCCTGCGTCGCGCACCTTGCCGAAGGTGATGCTGACGCCGCCGGCATCCTGGACCAGCTGCGGCTTCCACGCCGGCTGGCGCACGGCCACGGCGCCGTCCTTGCCCCACTGCGCCATCAGGTCGCCCTGCCAATGCGCCTTCAGCGATAGCGCCTTGCCGGACGTATTGCGCAAGCGGTAGCGCACCAGCGCACTGCAGGAGTTGACGAAATGCAGATCCACATCCAGCTGCAATCCCGGCCAAACCAGCCGCTGGCTCAACACGCCGGGACGCGCGGCGCTGGTCCAGCGGGCCTGCTCCGGCCGGAAGCTGCGCCCCGTGTGGCGATCCGTCAGATCCAGCCGCTCCAGCGCCGAGGCGATATACAGGCTGTACTCCTCGGCGATCACCAGCGGGCCGCTGAAGGTTCCGGCCAATGTCGGCGTATCCGGCAGCAGGAAGCCGTGCCAGCTGCCGGCATCGAACATGGGATTGAAGCGCTGGTTTTGCTCGGCGTCGAAATCGCGCGCGGCGGTCGGAGTTCCGTATCGGTTGATGGAGGGCGTTTGCGCGTGCGCGGCCCAGGCGGCGGTGCATGCTGCAATCAGCAGCAGGTTGCGAACAGATGAGGACATAGGAGGGAATGAGAACGAGTTATCAGGAAGGGTAACACGATGAGGCCGGGCGTTTTACGCGCCCGGCCCTGATGCATCAGAAGCGGTAAGACAGCGAGGCCGTGGCGTTGCGCCCCAGGATAGGCCGTGCGTAGAACAGGCTACCGTTCGAGCTTTGGTTAAAGCCGCTACGTGGATTCCCTTCGGTCAGGCCGATCGAGTTGGTCACGTTGTTCACTTTCAGGTTCAGCTTCCACTTCTTGTCGATCTTGATCTCCGCTCCCATGTCGATCACATGGTAGGCCGGCAGCGCCAGCGCGTTTTCAAAGTCGGCGAAGCGTTTGCCGATATGGCTGTAGACCAGGAACACATCGCCGAAGCCGAAATGCAGCGTCGGGATCAGGCGCACCTGTGTGTTCGGCGTACGCATCACCTGGTTGCCGTTCTGCTTGGCCTCCTCCGCGTTCGGGTCGATGCCGTTGATGGTGGCCTTCTGCAAGGTAGCCACGTACTCCAGCGAGAACTGCTTGAACGGATTGATGATGCCCTCCAGCTCAATGCCGGTCGACAGCGTCTTGACGAACACCTGGCGGAAGTCGCCCGTGGCCTGGTTGGTTTCGCCGAAGGACAGGTTGTCGAACTTGGTGTGGAATACCGTGGCCGACGTGGTCCAGAACGGCGAAATGTAGCGCACGCCCGCCTCGGTGAAACTGAGCCGGCTGGCGCCGTCGACGAAGCTGTCGCCGCTGTACAGGGTCGGCATGTTGGTGCCGCTGGCGTAGCGGCCATACGTGGCCACGTGGTCGTTGAAGGCGTAGTTGAAACCCGCCGTGTAGGAGGCTTCCTTGATCGTCTTCTGCTTGCGAGTCCACACGCCGGTGCCGGCACGGCGCATGTAGTTGTTGGCGATGATGTTGTCCTTGTCGCTGCCGTCCGCATTGAAGGCGCCGGGGATGATGGCGCCCTCGGTCAGGTTGTCGCCTGGCAGATCGTCGCCGGCCGCCAGCACGCCTTCGTCCTGTACGTCGTAGCGGGCCACTTCGTAGCGCACGCCGGCGTCGAGGCGCAGGTTGTTACTGACCTTCCATTCGTCGTTGACGAAGTAGGACATCGACTTCATGTCGCCTTTGTGGCGTTCGTAGAAGTAGCCGTTGCGCAGCACGCCCTTGTCCGACAGGTAGCCTAGGATCTTGTTGTTGGCGTCGACGGCGACGATATCGAGCCGGCTCGGTTGATCGCGCACGTCGGTGATGATGCGGGCGCCATAGTCGGAATCGTCGTACAGTTTTTGTGCGGCGAACAGGATGCCGGCGGTGAAGCTGTTCTTGTCGTTCTCCTTCGTCACCGACAGCTTGTCAATGAAATGGCCCAGTGAACGGAAGCGTGTCTCGGCCACTGCGTCGGTGGTGAAGCCGTTGCCATTCAGGGTGGATGGGTCGTTGATCAGTTGACCGCTGCCGGCGTAGGCCAGCTTTGCGGTGCCGCCGAAGCGTTTCAGCAGCGCGGCGACGTCGCTGGACTGTGCCGGATCGAGGCGGTTGCTGGCGCGGACCAGATAGCTGTTGGGACCATTGAACACCGACTGCGGCGACACGTCGTATCGCGTGTAGCGCGCGTTGTTGCGGAACGACCAGTCGCCGCCCAGTTCATGCTGCAGGTCCGCGCCGATCACCTTGGCCAGCACGTGGAAGCCGGTATGGAGGTCGGTGGTCACGGGACCATTGGTGGTCTGGTTGGTGATGTGCGCCAGGTCCGGACCATCCAGCGAGCCGTAATGCGGATTCACGCCCGGCACGCCGGTCGGGTTGCCGGGATTGGTCAGCGGGATAGGCAGGTAGAAGGTGTTGTGGTCGTTGACGTACTTGGCCGACAGCGTCAGTTCGCCGCGCTCCAGCTTGCGCGTCAGGTTCACGCGAAGCTGGCCGCCATGGTCGGCGGTGATGCCGATCGGGCGCACGCCCTTGCCTTCGCGGTAGTAGCCGCCGGCCGCGTAGGTCCAGTCGTCGTCGATCGGGCCCGAATACACGCCCTCGGTACGCACCATGCCGTAGTCGCCGATGGTGACCTTGGCCTCGCCCTGCGGCGTTTGCGTGCCCTTCTGGCTGATGAAGTTGACGATGGCCGCCGGGCCGTTGGTCGACAGGATGGCCGAGGTGCCGCCGCGGATCGCCTCGAAGCGCTTGATGGTGACGTCCTCGCGCATCAGAACGTCCACCAGTTCACCGTCGTAGATCACCGGCAGGCCGTCTTCCTGGAGGCTGATGAACTGGAACGCGGCGCCGCCGCTCAAGCCGCGCGGCGAGACGTTGTTAGACACCTCGCCGCCGGATGCTTCCACCCACAGGCCGGGAACCTGTTGCAGCGAATCGGCCAGGCTATGCGGCGCGAGCTTCTCCAACTTGGCCAGGTCCACGGTCGTAATGGCGACCGAGGATTCCAGCTTGGTGCGATTTTTGGCGGTGGTGCCGGTGACGACCACCTCCTGCATGGGCGTGCCCTTGTCGGTGGCGCCCGCCGCGTCGGGCGCTGTTTGCGCCTGCGCGCCGTGCATGGCCGCCAGCTGGGCCAGGGTGGCGACCGAAAGGGTCAACCCGGTTTTTTGTCTCATTTGGAATCTCCAGATAGTTATCGTTATGTTTGTTGTCTTACTTTGTTGCCGCTACACCGAGACCGGCCACATGGTCTGCTCCCGGTAGCCGGTCGTCACCGGCAAATACCCATTGAATTGCGCATCGAGTTCCGCGTCGCCGCTGTCGATGCGCAGCACGCCGCCGTGCAGCGACAGCAGCTTGTCCTGCGGCGCCAGCACATGCAGCCCACGCCTGCCGGCTGCGCGCAGCAGGCTCGGTGAAATCTGCTGGTTGCCGCGTCCCAGCACCAGTCCTTGTCCGCCAATCGGCGACAGCACCAGGTGCGGCGGCGATTGCCAGTCTCCGGCCAGGTTTTCCAGCTCACGACGCGATGCGTCGCGCGCCAGCAGCGTGCCGTCGCCCAGCACCGCGTCCACACCCAGCAAGGCGCCGTCCACGCCCAGCAGCGACAGCAAGGCCTGCGTGGTCGAGCCGGGGCCGATCAGATACAGCGAACGCGCCTCCATGCCTTCCGCAAAACTGCGGGCGATAGCCATGCGCTGCGCCCCGCTGCCGCTGGCATGACGCGACTTGCCGCCTTGCGTCAGCGACGGCGCCAGCGGCAGTTGCAGGTAGCCGTACAGGCGCGGCACGATCTGGTTGCGCCGCAGCGCTTCTTCGTCGAGGTCCATCACTTCGGCATCGCTGCAGATGGCCAGGCCGTTCTGCTGAAACTGGCGCAGCAATAGCCCTGCGGCGGTTGGATGGTTGGCGAATACCGCCGATTGCATCTTCACGCCGGCAGGCACGCCCAGCACCGGCAAGGTAGCCATCACGCCGGCGTCGCGCAGGCCATCCAGCACATCGCGCGCGGTGCCGTCGCCGCCGGCAAACAGCAGCAGGTCTATCCCCATGCCGGCCAGGATGCAGCTGGCGCGGCGCGTATCCGTCGCCTGCGACGGCGACGCAACCGGCACGACGGCGCTGGCCTGCAGGCCCGCCGCGTGCAATGCGTGCAGGCCCATGTCGCCGTCCGCCGTGTACCAGCTGATGGCGTGCGCCGCGCCGCCACAGGCCGCGAACATGACGGCCATGCGTGCGGCCACCTGCGGCAGGACGCCGGACGCTAGCGCGGCCTGCACGCTGTCGGCGCCGTCCGAGCCTTTGAGGCCGGCCGGGCCGCCGATGCCGGCCCAGGGATTGACCACCAGCCCGATCTTCATGCCAGCCCGCGCTCGCCCAGCTTGCGTTGATAGGCGCGCCAGGTGATGGACCAGCGCTCCGGATCGTCCAGCATCTCGCCCTGCACACGGTGGACCGGACAGTTGTGCGGCGCGGTCTTGACCAGATCCGGATCGCTGTGCGCCTCGCCGGCGATGTGGCGCATCACGCCGATAAATTCATCGAGATCGGCGCGCGAGTAGGATTCGGTCGGCTCGATGGTGGCCGGCTCCGGCACTACATACGGATGGTGGCTGGTCCAGTAGTGCACGCCGAAGTCGGCGGCGCGCAGGCCGATTTCTTCCGACGTCACGCCGGTGGCCTCGGTCAGGCCCGCCCAGCTGTAGCGCACCTGCTCGATGCGGCGCTTGCCTGCCGCGTAGGGCGCGGACATGCCGTCGATCTTCAGGAGCTCGTGCATCATGTAGTTGTTGTTCAGGACCGCGATCTCGGAAACGGTGCGCAAGCCCTCGGCGCCCAGGTTCATGATCCACGCATAGGCGCGCAGCATGATGGAGGCGGTGCCGGTGAAGCTGCTGATCTTGCCGATCGATTGCACAGCGCCGTCCACCAGGGTGTAGCGGCCATCCTTCTGCAGCACCAGGGGGCCGGGCAGGAACGGCGCCAGCGCCGCCGTGCAGCACACTGCGCCAACCGCCGGGCCGCCGCAGGCGTGCGGCGTGGCGAAGGTCTTGTGCAGGTTGAAGTGGCACAGGTCGAAACCCGCCTCGCGCGCGCGGGCGATGCCCAGCAGGCCGTTGGCGTTGGCCTGGTCGTACACGCACAAGCCGCCGGCGGCATGCACCACGTCGACGAATTCGCGAATGCGGCCGTTGAAGATGCCGGTGTCCTCAGGGTTGGTGATGACCAGCGCCGCCGTGCGTGGCGATACGGCCGCCTTCAGGGCCGCCAGGTCCGGATAACCGTTGGCGTCCGGGTAAAGTGTGATGACCTTGTAGCCTGCCAGCTTGGCGCAGGCGGCGTCCGACGGGTGCGAGAAGATGGTGGTGATGACTTCATCACGCCGGCCTGCTTCGCCACGGCTCTCGTGCCAAGCGCGCACCATCGCCATGTTGGCGAAGATCGCTTGCGATCCGCCGCGCGCCTGCAACGATACGGCATCCATGCCGGACACTTCTCGCAGCACGCCTTCCAGCTTGTCCATCACCTCCAGCATGCCTTGCACGGTGCTGTCGGGCTGGCGCGGATGCAGCTCCGCCATGCCGGGCTGGCGCGCCAGCTGGTCGTTGATCTTCGGGTTGTACTTCATGGTGCAGGTACCCTGCCCCACGTCCACGTTGAGGTCCGCGCCCAACGTCTCCTGCGACAGGCGCAGGTAGTGGCGCAGCACGCGGTTCTGCGACATCTCCGGCAGCGCCGGTGGGCGCTGGCGCAGCATGGAGGACGGCAACCCGGCCAGCGGCTGGCCTGCCAAGCGCACGATGTCCGGCTCCACTTCCGGCACCAGGATGCCGCGTTCACCGGGCTGGCTCAGTTCAAAGATGACGGGTTCGTCCCAGCGCGCCTGGTGGTAGCGGCGCATCTGCTGTTTGCGGTGGTGGGCGATGTTATCCATGGCGTTCATTGGTTGAGGACTTTCTCTAGCGTTGCGCACAGCAGGTCGATGTCTTCCTGCGTGTGGACTTCGGAAAAGGCGTACAGGGCCGACTGGCCCAGCGCGGGGAAGGCGGCGCTCAGGTCATGGCCGCCAAAGACGCCCTGTTGCAGCAAGGCGGCGTTGATGGCGGCCACCGGCAGGCCGGTGTCGTCGAAGTTGACGACGAACTCGCGGAAGTGACAGCTGCCCGCATGCGTGACACGCACGCCGGGCAGGCTCGCCATGCGCTGCCTGGCGTAGGCGGTGCGCTGGGCGATGCCGGTGGCCAGTTCGGTCATGCCCTGTGGTCCCATCAGCGCGAGATAGACGCCGGCGGTGATGCCCCACAACGCGGCGGCGGTGCCGACGAATTCATTGCCGTTTTCGCGCTTGTCAAACGAGGTGCGGCTGTAGGCCACGTCGCCGAAGCCGTATTCGCCCGGCACGCTGGTCGGCACAATGCCGAACAGCCGGGATGGATACTGCATGACGATGGCGGGATCGTCGTGGCTGGCGATGAAGCCACCCTGGCCGCCGCCGTAGTTCATGTGCATGCCCAATGGCTGGATGTCGCCGCAGACGATGTCGGCGCCGTAATTGGCCGGCGGCGCCAGCACGCCCAGCGACACCGGATCGACACCGACCACGAACAGCGCGCCCACCGCGTGGGCGGCGGAGGCCAGCGCGGCGCCGTCGTCGATGGTGCCGAGGAAGGATGGGATGTCGACGTACAACGCGGCGGTATCTTGATCGAGCAGCTGCTTCACCGTGGCCAGGTCGAGCAGGCCGGTTTTCGGATCGAACGGCGCGGTGATGAAATCGAGATCGGCGCGGCCGTAGGTGTTCATCATGGACAGCTTGTCCGGGTTGACGTGGCCGGCCACGATGACGCGGCGGCGGCCAGTGTGGCGGCCGGCCATGCGCACGGCGGTGGCGGCGGCCTGCATGCCGTCGTACACCGGCACGTTGACCACGTCCATCTCCAGCAACGCGCCCATCATGCTGCAGTACTCGAACAGCGACTGGAAGCGGCCATGATCGTCATACGGTTCGCCGGCGTAGGCGGTGGCGAACTCGCTGCGGCCGTTGATCTCGTCGCAGACGGCCGGCACGTGGTGCTGGTAGCAGCCGCCGCCCAGGAAGCTGAGCTGCCCGGCGCAGTGGCTGTTCTTGCGCAGCAGGCCGTCCACGTGGCGCTTGAGGCGCGCCTCGGACAGATGCGGCGCGGCGATCGCCAGCGGCGCCTGCATGCGCAAGGCGGCGGGGATGTCGGCAAAGAAGTCTTCGGTGCTGGTGGCGCCCACGGCGCGCAACATGGCGTCGCGCACGGCGGGGACCGAGTTGGGGATGTAGGGGTGGATGAAGGGCTTGCCAGGTTCCATGTCATTTCCTGTTGATCGAGGGTGGATACCCCATCTTGTAGGAGCGAAATAACATTGACAAATGATCAGTATGCATGCGATACATTAGAAAAATTCATGCATGGAGAACGCCTTGGTTCATTCTTCCAGTCTGTTACGGCAGTTGAAAACGTTTGAAGTTACGGCGAGGCACATGAGTTTTACCCGTGCCGCCGATGAGTTGTGCATCTCGCAGGCGGCGGTCAGCCACCAGATCAAGACGCTGGAAGAGGCGCTGCAAATCAAGCTGTTCAACCGCATGACGCGGGCCATCGCACTGACCGGCGAAGGGGCGATTTTGCAACGCAGCCTGGTCGATGCCTTCGGCCGCATCGATCGTGTACTGGCGCAGTTGGCGCAGGGCGAGGGGCGCGCGCGCAAGCGGCTGACGGTGGCAGTGACGCCTGCCTTCAGCTCGCGCTGGCTGGTGCATCGGCTGGACCGTTTTCTGGCGGCGCATAGTCAGCTTGAAGTGCGGCTGGTGCATACGGTAATGCACACCGACCTGGGGCGCGACAGCATCGACCTGGCGATACGCTGGGGGGATGGCAAGTGGCCGGGCGTGGAGTGCGAGCGCCTGTTCGGCACCGAGCTGCTGCCGGTATGTTCACCGGCGATGTTGAAGGAAGGCCCGCCGTTGCTGGAGCCGTCCGATCTGGCGCATTACACGCTGCTGCACGAGGACAGCTGCGACGATTGGGAGCGCTGGTTCGAGCAGGCGGGTTTGGCGCCGTCGCTGGCGCTGCGCGGTCCGCTGATCGACGACAGCAATGCGCTGATGCAGGCGGCGCTGAACGGCCAGGGCATCGCGCTGGGCCGCATGGCGCTGATCCGCGACGACCTGCGGCGCGGCACCCTGGTCAGCCCGTTCAGCCAGACGCTGTCCACACAGGGCGCCTACTACATGTGCTGGCGCCCCACCCGCACGGAGCAGGAGGCGTTGACGTGGTTCTCGGATTTCTTGCGTGATGAGGCGCGTGAGCAGGAAAAGCATCTCGCCCTTACCTCGGAATCATGACGGCTGGAATTTCAACGCACCATTGCGCCTGCCGTAACAGGCGTTTGATTTTCCCTTGAGTCATGTCCCCCCAGATTTGGCCGTGATAAGGGTTCACGCGAATGGGATCATCGTAGATAGGATCAAACCCTATCATGAGTGTTTCTTGTCGAAAGTCTCGCGCGATAAATCGGACTGCACCAATCGCGGCAGGCGGGGGAAGCATGATCTGGACTTGTGGATCAAGTCCATCCTTCAGTATCAACTGCTCAAGGTCCACGGAGATACCGGTGGTTGGTGAACTAATTTTCAGTAGTAAAGAAGAGAGTCGACGTCCCCCCCTTCCCATCCGGGACCAGATGATGTTCCGTAACCTTCCGCAAAATGCCGTCGGTATCGTGTATTCCGTCGTGATCGTGCGGTGTTACGTTCCCATCTGCATCACGCGGCGGCGGGGATAACACCAGCGCCCTCGGTAATCACAAGCAGCCACTTTGCCACTTGAGAGAAATCCCTGGTAAGCGACAACTCCTCGTCATTCCCATAGTCAGTAAAGCTGACAAATGCGCGGACATCATACGGCTTCACAATGTGCAGTTCCAAATCTCCATGCACAGTATGCCATTCAATCTGAAGGTCCCCGGCAGATCCAGGGACAATTGCCGGCGTTGGAGTGTCCGCTCCACATATCTGCGATAGAAGCTGCGCCGCAAAATAGGTATTCTCGTAAGAGACCGCCACCCCTCGGTAGCCGTCCCAACCATACGTTAGCCGTCGCAGCGCATTAAGTTTAGCAAGGACGGCATCCATTAATGACGAACTGGATGCGCTCATGCTAATCGCTCGATCAACGGTCTGGGCTCGCTCGTGGCGTGTCACGGCTCCGGAAAATGTTGAGTTAGACATTTTTCATTCCCCATTTCTTATGCGCATATGGAGTAGTAATTTCTCGGAATTTTTTTACGATCTTGCTGCGACCACAAATCATAAAGTCCATTGCAGATGCCACGGTAGGCTCCAGCGGCGTTCCCCGAATCGAGATAGTCAGTCCGAATGTCGGCTTGCCTTTGGCATCAACCCCGGAGCCGCAGTCGATAAACATTCTGGCGTAAGGCGATCCATTGTCTCTCGTGAGAACATAGCGCAGGCTAATGCCTACGCTCTCTGGTTCCGCCGCGCTTCCAGCCCAAAGTGTGATCCACTTCGCGAGCGCTCTTTCAGCATCCGATTCGATCGCGATCTTATTGATGTACGAAATCTCGCATTGATTGACGACAAGCACCTGCTTTTCAAGCTTGCCAGCATATCCCTCAAGAAGAGAAAGTTCGTTGTTGTAAGCAGTGGCCATTGCTTCGAAGTGGGGATAAATTCCGGAACCCTCGACGTTGCGCCAATTATGCAGAAGCCGGTCTGGCTGAAATTGAATCAGTTGACTCCCTGCCGGATCCAAAAACCAAAATCGATCATGCAGCGGACCATCAATCAAGTTCAGCTGATTCATGGAGTTGATGGGCGCATGTCCTCCGAATATTTCAAACGAAGGAGGTAACGGTGAGCGCTCCTCAACGCGAGGATATCGATCACGATACAGCGCCCAGACTTCGCCGCATTTTATCTGCTGATAGCCAACAAGGGAGTCAAATTGAACACCAAGAACGACCTCATCGAGCGGAGGAGCGTCGAAGTCAGGCAAATCGGCAGGTCTGTTGAGAGGAATATTCATCAAGGGAACAATGACATGTTTAGAACACTATACTCCAATGATCCTGGACTGCAATCCACAACAACAACCAAAGCGCCTAGATTGGCAGTTCTGTCGCCGGCCGCGACGATACGCCCTGCGCCAATGCGGCAGCCTGTTCGGCGGCTTGCGCGCGCAGGAAGGCGGGACGCTGGCGCAGCCGCTGCCAGTAGGCGGCGACGGCTGGCGTGAAGGACGTGTGCAGTCCCAGCTGCTCGGCCAGCAACAGCGCGTAGCCAACCGAGACGTCGGCCGCCGTGAAGCGGCCAGCGCACAGGAATTCGTTTTGCTCCAGGCGCGGCGTCAACGTTTTCAGGCGCGATAAAAACCAGCGCGAATAATCCTCCACCACCTGCGGCTGCAAGCGCTCCGGCGATTCGAAGCGGCTGTAGCGCAGCACCAGCGTTTGCGGGAAGGTCAGCGTGGCTTCGCCGAAGTGCAGGTAGTTCAGCCATGCGCCGTAGTCCGCCTCGTCCAGCGCGACGTTCAGCCTTGCCGCCGGATGGCGCTCGGCCAGGTACTGGCAGATCGCCGCCGATTCCGTCATCCGCATGTCGCCATCGAAGAAGGTCGGCACGGTGCCGCAGGGATTGATGTCAAGGTAGGACTTGTCGTGCACGCGCGGCGGGAAGGCCAGCATGCGCAGTTCATACGGCAGTTCCAGTTCCTCCAGCATCCACAACGGACGGAAGGAGCGCGCAGCGATGCAGTGATAGAGGATCATGGCTTACTCCGCAATCCGTTTCAGCCATGCCACGAAGGCAGGGTTCGCGTCCGAAGGCTGGTCCTGGATAAATTTCTCTAGCTCGTCCGTCATTCCGAACAGCGCCCAGACAAGCGGCGCCAGGCGGAAGGCGGCGCTGTTCGCCTGCTCGGCATCGCGCAACAGTTGCAGGCTGCGCTCCTTGTATTCCGGCAGCACGTCCGATTTGTAGCCGCGGGCCTTGCCTAGGCCGGCGAGGTACATCAGTTTGGGAACCTCGGCCGTGGGCCAGTACAGCGACATGGTGAGCGGCCAGTCGAGTATTGAGCGCTCGCCCCACATCGCGGATTTCGGCAGTTGCCCATTGTCCAGCAAGGTCAGCATGAAGGACTGGCCCAGTTCGGTCAAATACGCCGCCATGGATTCGGATGCAGGGCGCTGATAGAACGCGTCCAGCGGCTGCTCGCGCTTGTGGCCGATGCGCGCCAGCAGGCGCTCTTCCAGCCACAGTACCAGCGCGCCAAGTTCATCTTCCGTCGCGCTGCCGCTTTCGCTTGTCTGCCTGGTGCGCGTGGCGCAGTCCCACAGATGCAAGGCGATGCTCCATCGGGCCGCCTTGCCTTCACCGGTACAGCCGACCTCGCCGGTCACGAAATATTTCATCCCTGCCGGCACGATGTCGAAGAGTGCATGGCCGTCGGTTTCGGTTCCCGCTACGACCGGGCCGCTGCCTTCCACGATCAGGATGTTACAGCTGGCGGCGTAGTCGCTCCAGTAATGCGCGGCTTCCGCGAAATACAGGGGAAACGCACGGGTGTAGCGTCCCAAATCATCCTCGCGCTGGGATTCGGCGCGCTCGGTTCCGTCGGTGATTTTTGTTAGCGCAAAGAAGCCGATCCCTGGAGCGCTTTCGGATTTCCTCGCGAACAGCCAGTCCACGTTGCGCAGGCCGTAGTGCCAGATCGGCTGGGTCAGCGACATGGTGGCGATTTTCAGGTTCGCCTGGTCGAGCGGCGCGGACTGCGACGATTGCTGGCGCATCTCCTGATACGCTTCGGCAAACTGATCGAGGTGCTGCTTGATCGGAGGGAAGCCCAGCGCGTACATGCGGCCAAGCAGCGCCTCGCCTTCGTCCACCCTGCCGAGTTCCTGGCAGGCGCGCAGCAGGTTGATGCCGGCCATCGGATCGTGTTGGTGTTCGTCGTAGGCCGGGCCTACCAGCTCCAGCATCAGCGGCAGCTGTCCGCTGTTGCCCATGTCGCCGGACATCATCATCAGCGCGTTGCCGTCGAAGCGGCCGCCGTTCAGCACGGCCGCGTACAGCGCGCGCGCCGCCGGAAATTCCTCTTTTTCCAGATGATGGCGCGCCAGCCACAATTGCGCGCGCCAGCTTCCCGGCAGGGCGGCAGCGGTTTGCAGCGCCTGCAAATAGCCGGCTTCGCCATCGCGCTCCTTCTGGATCGACGCCCACCACATCAAGCCGTTTTCCTGGTTCGGATCGGCCTGGACCGCGCGCCATAAGGTTTCATCCGCCAGCGCCTCGTCGCCGCGCTCGGCGTAGACCTTGGCCAGATTGGTCAGCAGCGTGCCGGTCTCGCCGACCTTCTCCATGCCGGCGCGCAGCGCGGCTTCGGCCGCGTCGCACTGGCCGTTCTTCAGCAGCACGATGCCCAGCAAGGTGTGGCTGCGCTCGGGCAGCGTATCGATTTTCAGCAGGCGCTCCGCCGCCCGCTGCAGGTCCGCTGCGAAGCCATCGTTGAGGCCCGAGAGTATCAAGTTGTAGAGTTCATCCGGCTTGTTCCACTGCTGATTCAGGCTCGGCAGGAACATCTTGTCATGCCACTCGTTGCGGCTGATGTTCAATTCGCGTCCGTAGGCGTCATAGACGGTGATCAGTTCCCCGCCGCCCTGTCGTGCTTCCGTAACTGGGGAGGAATCGGAAGCTTCGTTTTTTTTACCGGACAGGGCGGACAGGAGGCGTTTGAACATGGATGGTGGGGGTTGGTTGGTAAAGGTCGGCGCCTACTTGCCGATGCAGAAGCGGGAGAAGATCACACCCAGCAGATCGTCCGACGAGAACGCACCGGTGATGCCCGACAGCTGCACCTGCGCCAGCCGCAGCTCTTCCGCGAACAGCTCCAGCGACTGGTCGTTCTGCGCAGCGTGTTCGCCGGCGCGCTCCAGATGGGCGCCGGCGTTCTTCAGCGCGATCAGATGGCGTTCGCGCGCCAGGTACAGCGATTCGCCGGTCTGCTGCCATCCGGCGATGCGCAGCAGCTCGGCGCGCAGCAAATCAATACCGATATGCTCGTGCGCCGACAGGTACACATGCGTCGCATCCTCCATCGGATCGACGCCCGGCTTGTGGCCCGACAAGTCGATCTTGTTCCAGATGCGCAGCACCGGCACGCCCGGCGGGAAGGCGGCGACGATGCCCTCGTCCGCGCGCGACGGGCCGTGGTCGGCGTCCAGCAGGTGCAGGATGACGTCGGCCTTGCCGACCTCGCCCCAGGTGCGCTCGATGCCGATGCGCTCGACCACGTCCACGCCATCGTCGATCGCGCGGATGCCGGCGGTGTCGATGATGTTTAGAGGTATACCTTCAATCTGGATGGTCTCGGTGACTTTGTCGCGCGTGGTGCCGGCGATCGGCGTGACGATGGCTACGTCCGTGCCCGCCAGCGCGTTCAGCAGCGACGACTTGCCGACGTTGGGCTGGCCGACCAGCACCACGTTCAAACCCTCGCGCAGCAGCGCGCCTTGCGACGCCTGCTTGAACACCTGCTCCAGCGCTTGGACGATGCCGGCCAGCTGGCCGCGCGCGTCGGATTTTTCCAGGAAGTCGATTTCCTCTTCCGGGAAGTCCAGCGTGGCTTCGACCAGCATGCGCAGGCCGGTCACGCCGTCCACCAGCGCGTTGACCGTCTTCGAGAACGCGCCCGACAGCGATTGCGACGCCGACTTGGCGGCCGCTTCGGTGGAGGCGTCGATCAGGTCGGCCACGGCCTCGGCCTGCGCCAGGTCGAGCTTGTCGTTGAGGTAGGCGCGGCGGGTGAACTCGCCCGGCTCGGCCAGTCGCAGACCCAGCTCGGCGCCCGCCTCCAGCACGCGCGCCAGCAGCAGCTGCAGCACGATGGGGCCGCCGTGGCCCTGCAGTTCCAGCACGTCTTCCCCGGTGTACGAATGCGGCCCCTTGAACCAGATGGCGATACCCTGGTCGATCAGTGCGCCGTCGGCCTGCTTGAACGGGATGTAGGTGGCGTGGCGCGGCTGCAGGGCGGTAGCGCCAAACAGCGCGGTAATCAGCGGCTTGAGGTTCTTGCCGGAGGCGCGTACCACGCCGATGCCGCCGCGCCCTGGTGCGGTGGCGATGGCGGCGATGGGGGAAGAGTCGATATTCATAAGGCAATTGTAAAGTAAAAGTAGGCCGTTCAACCCCGTGTGCCTAAGCGAAACGCCAGCTTCGCCACTTAGGGGTCAGACCCCGTACGGGGTCTGACCCCACCGGGCAGTGCGGGGTAACGCCTGGCTATGCGGGGTAAAAAAAAAGCCCGCGATTAACACGGGCTTTTCTGCAACAAGCTGGCTATCAGGAGTTGGCGGCCGCTGGCGGCGCGAACTTCTTGGAGATCACGTACTGCTGACCGATCGACAGCACGTTGTTCACGACCCAGTACAGCACCAGGCCGGACGGGAAGAAGAAGAACATGACCGAGAATGCCAGCGGCATGAACAGCATCATCTTCGCTTGCATCGGATCGGCAGGCGCAGGGTTCAGCTTGGTGGTGATGTACATCGAGATCGCATACAGCACTGGCAGGATGTACCAAGGATCCGGCGCGGCCAGGTTGGTGATCCAGCCGATCCACGGCGCGCCGCGAATCTCCACCGACGCTTGCAGCACCCAGTACAGGGCGATGAAGACTGGCATCTGCACCAGGATAGGCAGGCAGCCGCCCAGCGGATTGATCTTCTCGGTCTTGTACAGTTCCATGGTGGCCTGGTTCATCTTGGCCGGATCGCCTTTGTAGCGCTCGCGGATCGCCTGCATCTTCGGCGTGACCAGTTTGACCTTGGCCATGCTGCGGTAACCGGCGGCCGACAGCGGGAAGAACGCCAGCTTGATCAGGATGGTGAAGGCGATGATGGTCCAGCCCCAGTTGCCCAGCACCTGGTGGATGTGGTCCATGACCCAGAAGATAGGCTTGGCGATGATGGTCAGCCAGCCGTAGTCCTTGACCAGGTCCAGGCCAGGCGTGACTTTTTCCAGCAGCTTCGATTCCTGCGGGCCGGAGTACAGCTTGGCCTCGTTGCTCACGGTGGCGCCCGGCGCCAGCGTACCCAGCTGCTGGATGGTGCCGATCGCGTACTGGTTGGTCGTCACTTTCTTGGTGAAGATGGTGCGCGCCAGCTTGTCCTGCGGGACGAAGGCGGAGACGAAGAAGTGCTGCGAGATCGCGAACCAGCCGTTGTCGGCCTTGGTCGGGTGATCCTGTACGGCGTCCTTGCCGGTCTTGGCGGCTTCGGCGGCTTCTTTTTCCAGCGTTTCGAACTTCAGCTTCTTGTAGTGGTCTTCGGCGGTGTACAGCGTCGGGCCGGTGTAGCTGCTGTTGAAGTAGGAGTCGCCGGCCGGCTTGTTGCCGTCGTGGACCAGCTGCAGATACAGCTCAGGCTTGACCGGAGCGGCGCCGACGTTGGTCACGTCGTGGCGCACGTCGATGGTGTAGTCGCCGCGCTTGAAGGTGTAGGTCTTGGTCAGCTTGACGCCGGCCGATTCCGCTTCCAGCACCAGTTGCACCTGGTTGGCGTCGCCCAGCATGCGCGGGCCAGGCTTGGCGACGAAGCCGGTCTGGTGGTTCGGCAGGCCGGCGGCGCCGATCAGGCCGGTTTGGGCCAGGTAGGTCTTGCCGGTGCCGGCGTCGACGTCGAACAGCACCTGGTTCTTGCTGGTGTCCACGCCGTCCTTGAACTTCAGCAGTTCCAGGCGCTTGATGGTGCCGCCCAGGGTGTCGACGTCGACACGGAACAGATCGGTGGTGACGGTGATGCGCTCACTCTTGAACGCCTCGGCCGCTGCGGGCGCGCCCGGCAGTGCGGACGCAGCTGAGCCAGCTGCGGCCGTCGCGGTGGCGGCCGGCAGGTCGGATTTCTTCGCTTCCGGGGCCTTGGCGGTCTGCGCCGGGGCGGGAGCAAACATGGAAGGCTTGCCTGTCGAGACCATCCAGTTGTTCCAAAGAACTACCAGCGACACGGCAAACACGATCCACAGGATGGTACGTTTATTGATATCCATTAGGCTATTTGTCAGGAGTGGTTGCAACCGCAAGCG
Organism: Duganella rhizosphaerae; assembly: GCF_040364205.1. NCBI lineage: Bacteria > Pseudomonadati > Pseudomonadota > Betaproteobacteria > Burkholderiales > Oxalobacteraceae > Duganella > Duganella rhizosphaerae. The sequence continues at coordinate 65,861 of NZ_BPWK01000021.1, read as the reverse complement.
GTCGTAGAAGAGGAATTCGTTTTGCCGTCCGCAGGGGGCACCGGATCGTGTCCGCCCGGATTCCACGGATGGCAGCGGCACACGCGCTTGGCCGCCAGCAGGCTGCCCTTGGCGGCGCCGTGCACCTGCAACGCTTCCAGCGCATAGTTCGAGCAGCTCGGATGGAACCGGCAGCTCGGCGCCATCAGCGGGCTGATGGCCAGCTGGTAAAAACGCAGCAGGAAGCGTAGCAGTTTTTTCATGATGCCACAGGTGGAGGCGGCGGCGTCGAAGGCAAGGCCGGTTTCGGCAGCTTGGCCACCTTGGCCTGCGCGAACAGACGTGCCAGTTCCACCCGCAAAGCCGCTTTCAGCTTGGCAGTGGTGGCCGGTCCGTCCTTGCTGTTGACCGGCTTGGCCAGGCGCACCAGGCAGTCGATCGCCGGCAGGCCGGTCTGGCGGAACAGTTCGCGGGTAACGCGTTTGATCGTGTTGCGCGTGACGGCGCGCGGCGCAAATCGCTTGGCCACAACGACGCCCAGCCGCGCATGCGGCAATTCATTCAGACGGGTGTAGAGCACGAAGTGCGCGCTTTTTTGGGTAGGGCGCAAACGAAAAACGGATGAAAATTCATCCGTTTTAACGATACGCCGAACGCGCGCGAAGTCGTGTGAACCTTCGCCTGTCGAGCCGCTTGAAATACAGCTTTCCACGCGATCAGCTAACAAGAGTTGGCTTATACAGCCAGACGCTTGCGGCCTTTGGCGCGACGTGCGTTGAGCACTTGACGGCCACCGCGGGTAGCCATACGTGCGCGGAAGCCGTGGGTACGCTTACGGCGTACAACGGAAGGTTGGTAAGTACGTTTCATGTTGGTCTCGCTAAAAGCAGAAAAAAATGCAAAATCGGGTTGTGGCCCCGTCAGTTTTTGGTGCCAATGACACTTCGCGCACCCATGCCAACGCTACCGGCACAAGCTGGGTCCATCTCATCGCCCGCTAAATCCACGCTTACTCCATATTGACGTTCATGTGAATAAACTAGGAATACGGGCGGGGAACCCTGAATTATCAACATTTCGGTCCCGCTTGTCAACAACTGATGGCCTCCGGCCGCCATTCGGCGACCGCCTAAAGTGCGAAAATAAGCATCGTGCCTGTGGATAACTTGGGCCGGCGAGAGTAGAATAGCGCGTTACGTGTGGCGAACCCAGGTTCGCCGACACCCTTATCAGCAGTAAAGAATAGATAAAGATTCATGGAAAATTTCTGGCAGACCTGCTCCGCCCAGCTGGAGCTGGAGCTGACGCCGCAACAATTCAGCGCGTGGATAAAACCGCTCATCCCCCTCGACTACGAGGCGGGCAAGTTGCGTGTGGCCGCGCCCAACCGGTTCAAGCTGGACTGGGTCAAGTCCCAGTTCGCCAGCCGCATCACGGCCCTGGCCTGCCAGTATTGGGAAGCGCCGACCGAGGTGCAGTTCGTGCTCGACCCGCGCCTGGCGCTGCCGAAAAAACCGGCGACCGTGGTGCCCGCGCCCGACTACAACGACGGCAACCCGAACGGCCACGCGCGCAACTCCGACCCGGTGCCGTCGGTGCCCGAGTTGCCGGCTTCGGCCGCGCCGCGCCGCGAGCAGAGTCGCATCAACACCGACCTGACCTTCGACAGCTTCGTCACCGGTAAGGCCAACCAGCTGGCGCGCGCCGCCGCGATCCAGGTGGCCAACAATCCGGGCGTGTCGTACAACCCGCTGTTCTTCTACGGCGGCGTCGGCCTGGGTAAGACCCACTTGATCCACGCGATCGGCAACCAGGTGATGGCCGACCAGCCGGGCGCCAAGATCCGCTACATCCACGCCGAGCAGTACGTGCGCGACGTGGTGACGGCTTACCAGCGCAAGGGCTTCGACGACTTCAAGCACTACTATCATTCGCTCGACATGCTGCTGATCGATGATATTCAATTCTTCGGCGGCAAGAGCCGTACGCAGGAAGAATTCTTCTATGCGTTCGAAGCGCTGATCGCTGCCAAGAAGCAGATCATCATCACCTCGGATACCTATCCGAAGGAAATCACCGGCATGGACGACCGCCTGATCTCGCGCTTCGATTCCGGCCTGACGGTGGCGATCGAGCCGCCGGAGCTGGAAATGCGCGTGGCGATTCTGCTCAAGAAAGCCAAGCAGGAAGGGGTTACCTTCTCGGACGACGTCGCCTTCTTCGTGGCCAAGCACCTGCGCTCCAACGTGCGCGAGCTGGAAGGCGCGCTGCGCAAGATCCTGGCGTACTCGCGCTTCCACGGCAAAGACATCACGATCGACATCGTGAAGGAAGCGCTGAAGGATTTGCTGTCGGTGCAGAACCGCCAGATCTCGGTGGAAAACATCCAGAAAACGGTGGCGGACTTCTTCAACATCAAGGTGGCCGACATGTACTCCAAGCGTCGCCCTGCCAACATCGCGCGGCCACGCCAGATCGCGATGTACCTGGCCAAGGAGCTGACGCAGAAGAGTCTGCCGGAGATCGGCGAGCTGTTCGGCGGCCGCGACCACACGACCGTGCTGCACGCCGTGCGCAAGATCGCGCTGGACCGCACCAAGAACCCGGAATGCAACCACGAGCTGCACGTGCTGGAGCAAACCTTGAAGGGCTAGCAAACGTCATTCCCGCGAAAGCGGGAATCCATACTGAGCGTCCTGGCCGGCGTTCTATGGGTTCCCGCCTGCGCGGGAACGACATAGTGGCGGACGGGTTGGTTTGGCTTTATGATCTAGGCAAAAATGCACGTCTGCTCACAAGGCAACATTGTTATAAAAATATCGTTTAATCTTTACTATTGAGGATAACTATGCAATTGGTCAAAACCACCCGAGATACCCTTCTCCGGCCACTGCAGATCGTGAGCGGTATTGTCGAGCGTCGGCACACTATGCCGATTCTGGCCAATATCCTCATCCGCAAAGAGGGCGAGAGCGTATCCTTCCTGTCGACCGACACCGAAGTCCAGATCACCACCAACGCCGAGATCGGTTCCGGCAGCGAAGTGACCGGCACCACCGTGGCCGCGCGCAAGCTGCTCGACATCCTGCGCGCGCTGCCTGAATCGGGCGACGTGACGATGACCCTGCTGAACAAGCGCCTGACGGTACAGACCGGCAAATCGCGCTTCGCGCTGCAGACGCTGGCCGCCGAAGAATTCCCGACCGTGCAGCAGGCCGACAGCTACAGCGCCTCCGTCACCTTGCCGCAGAAAACGCTGAAGCACCTGTTCAACATGGTGCACTTCTCGATGGCCCAGCAGGACATCCGCTACTACCTGAACGGCCTGCTGCTGGTCCTGGACGGCAAGAACGTGATCGCCGTGGCCACCGACGGCCACCGCCTGGCGTTCTGCCAGGTGGAGACCGAGCAATCGTTCGAACGCCAGGAAGTGATCATCCCGCGCAAGACCATCATCGAACTGCAGCGCCTGCTGGAAGAGAACGACGAGACCGTGCAGCTGGACATCGCCGCCAACCAGGTCAAGCTGACCTTCGCCGACATCGAGCTGATCTCCAAGCTGGTCGAGGGCAAGTTCCCCGACTACACGCGCGTGATCCCGAAAGGCTACAAGAACGAGTTCACGATCGGCCGCGATGAGCTGCTGCGTTCGCTGCAACGCGCCGCCATCATGACCAGTGACAAGTTCAAAGGCGTGCGCTGCATCATCACGCCGGGCAGCATGAAGATCAGCTCGACCAACGCGGACCAGGAAGAGGCCGTGGAAGAACTGGAAATCGACTACGGCGGCGACAGCGTCGACATCGGCTTCAACGTGACCTATCTGCTGGACGTGTTGAACAACCTGAAGTGCGACCAGGTCAACGTCGCGCTGGGCGATTCGAACTCGTCCGCGCTGATCTCGATCCCGGACAATGCCGACTTCAAGTACGTCGTCATGCCGATGCGTATATAAAAACGTAGCAGCAGCACCGTCATTCCCGCGCAGGCGGGAATCCATACTGAGCGATATAGGATACTCAGCATGGGTCCCCGCTTTCGCGAGGACGACGCAGTCCCCAGTAATTCGTCACATTGAGAAAGCAGCACATGTCCGCCATCCCAGAAGAGAATCCAGTACCAGTACCGGCCAAAACCGAAGAATACGGCGCCTCGTCGATCCAGATCCTCGAAGGTCTGGAAGCAGTCCGCAAACGACCCGGCATGTACATCGGCGACACCTCGGACGGCACCGGCCTGCACCACCTGGTGTTCGAAGTGCTGGACAACTCGATCGATGAATCGCTGGCCGGCCACTGCACGGAAATCCACGTCACCATCCACTCGGACAACTCGATCTCGATCACCGACAACGGCCGCGGCGTACCGACCGGCCTGAAGATGGACGACAAGCACGATCCGAAGCGCTCCGCCGCCGAGATCGTCATGACCGAACTGCACGCCGGCGGCAAGTTCGACCAGAACTCGTACAAGGTGTCGGGCGGCCTGCACGGCGTGGGCGTATCGTGCGTGAACGCGCTGTCGAAACTGCTGAAGCTGACCATCCGCCGCGACGGCAAGGTGCACTACATGGAGTTCGTCCGTGGCGTGCCGCAGAACCGCGAACTGGCGGAGAAGGACGGCTTCGCCGTCTCGCCGATCAAGGTCATCGGCGACACCGACAAGCGCGGCACCGACGTGCACTTCTGGGCCGACGAGGAAATCTTCAACCACGTTGAATTCCACTACGAGATCCTGGCCAAGCGTATCCGCGAACTGTCGTTCCTGAATAACGGCGTCAACATCAAGCTGACCGACCAGCGCAACGGCAAGGAAGAAATCTTCGCGTTCGAAGGCGGCACCCGCGGCTTCGTCGAGTACATCAACAAAGCCAAGACCGTGCTGCACCCGACCGTGTTCCAGGCCACCGGCGAACGCATGTCGGACCAGGGCACCAACATCTCGGTGGACGTGTCGATGCAGTGGAACGACGCCTACAACGAACAGGTGCTGTGCTTCACCAACAACATCCCGCAGCGCGACGGCGGCACCCACCTGACCGGCCTGCGCGCCGCGATGACCCGCGTCATCAACAAGTACATCGACGAGCAGGAATTCGCCAAGAAAGCGAAAGTGGAAATCTCCGGCGACGACATGCGCGAAGGCCTGACCTGCGTGCTGTCGGTCAAGGTGCCTGAGCCGAAGTTCTCGTCGCAGACCAAGGACAAGCTGGTGTCGTCCGAAGTGCGCGGCCCGGTCGAAGAGATCGTCGCCAAGACGCTGTCGGACTACCTGCAAGAAAAACCGAACGACGCCAAGATCATCTGCGGCAAGATCGTCGAAGCGGCGCGCGCGCGCGAAGCGGCCCGCAAGGCCCGCGACCTGACCCGCCGCAAAGGCATCATGGACGGCCTGGGCCTGTCGGCCAAGCTGGCCGACTGCCAGGAAAAAGATCCGGCGCTGTGCGAACTGTACATCGTCGAGGGTGACTCCGCAGGCGGCTCCGCCAAGCAGGGCCGCGACCGTAAGTTCCAGGCCATCCTGCCGCTGCGCGGTAAGGTGCTGAACGTGGAGAAGGCGCGCTTCGAAAAGATGCTGTCGTCGGAACAGATCACCACGCTGATCGCCACGCTGGGCACCTCGATCGGCCCGGACGAATTCAACGTCGAGAAGCTGCGCTACCACCGCATCATCATCATGACCGATGCGGACGTCGACGGCGCCCACATCCGCACGCTGCTGCTGACCCTGTTCTATCGCCAGATGCCGCAGCTGGTAGAGCGCGGCCACATCTACATCGCGCAACCGCCGCTGTACAAGGTCAAGGCCGGCCGCGACGAGCGCTACCTGAAGGATGACGCGGAAGAAGCGAGCTACATGATGAACGTGGCGCTGAACACCGCCGCGCTGATGCCGCGCGAAGGCGCCGATCCTATCGTCGGCGAACCGCTGGGCGAGCTGGTGCGTCAGTTCAACCTGGCCAACGTCATCATGACGCGTCTGACGCGCGTGATCGACCGTGCGGCGCTGACGGCCATCATGACTGGTGTGACGCTGGATCTGAGCACGCAGGAGCTGGCTGATGTATCGGCCCGCGCGCTGGTGGCGGAGATCAACGATATCGCGGTCAAAGTGACAGTGATTTCGGATGAGCTGTCCGAGAAGCACGCGCTGCGCATCGAGCGTATGCATCACGGCAACATCAAGGTCAGCTCGATCGACGCGGACTTCGTGCAGGGCGCGGACTACAACGTACTGGCCAGCGCGGCAGCCACGTTCAAGGGCCTGATCGGCGAAGGCGCCTACGTGCGCCGCGGCGAAGGCGAGCGCACCAAGGAATCGGCCGTTGTGGACTTCCACCAGGCGATGCAATGGCTGCGTGATGAGGCGGAACGTGTGGTGTCCAAGCAGCGCTACAAAGGTCTGGGTGAGATGAATCCGGATCAGTTGTGGGAGACCACCATGGATCCGACCGTGCGCCGGTTGTTGAAGGTGCAGATCGAGGATGCGATTGCGGCAGATCAGATCTTTACCACTTTGATGGGCGATGATGTAGAGCCGCGTCGGGCGTTTATCGAGAATAATGCTTTGCGGGCGGGCAATATCGACGTTTAAGCCAATGCAGGTGACTCAACTGGTAGCAATTTGTGGGTCATAAATTGCTACCAGTTTTTAGAAAGGCTCATGAATTTTCATGGGCCTTTTTCAATAGTTTCCTTGTTCAATCAATAGATCCTGACCAGCGATACAGTCATTGCAGCAAGCCCAAGAATAAGAAATCGCCAACCGCCAACCGGCGCAGCGGAGCACCCCGATGCTGAACCAACGACATTGCATCGTTCTCATCACTAAGGTGTGTGCAAGCGTGGCTGTTCGGTTAGAATCGTCGCATCATTGGAGAAGTGTATGCGTATAGAAGCAGTCGACCTATTTTGCGGCGTTGGCGGCCTCAGTTATGGCCTCAAAGCAGCGGGAATCAAGATAAAAGCAGGGTATGACACCGATACTAACTGCGAATTTCCCTATGAGAGCAATATTAAGGCCAAATTTCATAAAAAGAATGTGGAGTTGCTAAACGGCGAGTCGATTTTAAAGCACTATTCCAAAGGAACAGTTCGGTTGCTTGCTGGCTGCGCGCCCTGCCAACCGTTCTCAACGCTCGCACTGGGCAGAGACAATTCTGAAGATGCGAAATGGTCTTTGCTGGACCATTTCGCTCGCCTGATTGAAGAGACGCAGCCGGAGCTGGTGTCGATGGAAAACGTACCGCGCGTTACCAATCATGCCCCCTTCAAAAAATTCATAGCGACGCTGACACGTAACAATTACCATTTCGACTGGAAGCGCGTCCGTTGTGCAGACTATGGCATCCCGCAAGAGCGGCGCCGATTCGTACTAGTTGCATCCAAGTTGGGTGAAATCAAGATTCCTGGCCCCACTACCAAGAAAGCGATTACCGTCAAGGAAGCGATCGGCCATCTGCCTAAAATTAAAGCTGGAGAAACTTGCGGCACCGACCCGATGCACAAGGCCAGATCACTGACGCCAATTAATCTTAAACGCATTAAAGCCTCCCAGCCTGGCGGCACTTGGCTCGACTGGCCCGAGGATCTGCGGGCGCCGTGCCACAAAGCGGATTCCGGTAAATCCTTCAAAAGCGTCTACGCGCGTATGAAATGGAACGTGCCATCGCCAACCATTACGACGCAGTCCTATAACTTCGGTACAGGCAGGTTTGGGCACCCGGAACAACATCGCGCGATTACCCTACGCGAAGCAGCTATTCTACAATCGTTCCCCGACGACTATCAATTCGTCGGCCCTGACGTGCCGATAACATTCTCCTCAGTAGGCAGAATGATCGGCAATGCAGTGCCGCCAGCGCTCGGCAAACTTGTTGGCGACATTTTCAAAGCTCACCTCAAACAATTGGAGATAAAATCCTGATGGCCGACCTCAAGTTTCGCATCGAACTGAACGTTCTGAATCATCTTGGCATCGGCCTATACAGCTCGACCCCCGCAGTGGTCAGCGAGGTCATCTCCAATGCTTGGGACGCAGATGCGGCCGAGGTCAAAATCCAACTCAAATCCGACGATGACGAAATCATCGTTGACGACGACGGGCACGGCATGACGGAAGACGCCGTGCTAAACAAGTTCCTAAAGGTTGGATACACGCGACGCCTTCGAGAGAAGAACAAGTCAATGAGCCAAAGCGGCAAACGCCGGGTCATGGGCAGAAAAGGCATCGGCAAGCTCGCCATGTTTTCGCTTGCCAACTCGATTGAGGTCGTCACCAAGGCGGAAGGAACAGATGCGGTTGCATTCAAGATTGACGTCAAAAAGCTGAAGGCGATGACCAGTGGCTCGGAGGATGCCGTTGACTACCCAGTCGAGAGGATCGATGTCCCTGCCGATTTCACGAAACCGATGGGAACGCGTATTCGCTTGACCGATCTAAACTCAAAGATTAACAAGACTGAGGAATATCTCCGCCCGCGGCTTGCGCGACGATTCGGCGTTTTTGCCGATACCTTCAAGGTCGAATTGAATGGTAAAGCCCTTACGCGATCTGAAGCCTCTCTCTACAAAGATCTGCAATTCCTGTGGTTCTTCGATACGGTCGCTCGGGATGAAGTCCTCAAAATCGCGCCCGCAGTTGCGACGAGGACCGACGAGGAGGGGAATATCGAACACTTTGCCGCCAGCCTGCCGGCAATCCTAAAGGTCGGGGGCGTTGACGTGGAAGTAAAGGGCTTTATCGGGACCGTCGACACCCCTTCCAAGCTGGGACGTGGAGACGAAAGCCTCAACAAGGTTTCCATCTTCGCCAACGGCCGCTTGTTTCAAGAGGATATTCTGTCCGAACTTGGCGATGCGCGCTACTTCAACAATTACATCTTCGGTGAGGTGCAGGCCGATTTCTTAGATTCCGACGACACGGATCGCGCCACAGCCAGCCGCGAGGCCATCAAGCACGATGACGCTCACTTTCAGGCGCTGCGTTCGCATCTGGTCATCGTAATGCGCCAAATCCGGGACGAATGGGATGACTGGCGCCGAGAGCTGGGTTACACGAAGACCGCTACTCCAAATCCAAACATCGTCGAATGGCTTGACAGCTTCACCGATCAGCGCGACCGAAAGGCTGCGGACCGCATCATGACATCAATCGGCAACGTCTCGGTCTCCAATGACCCTATCCAAAATCAAGAAGCCCAACGCTTGCTGTATCGCAGCGCGATCGTAGGTTTCGAAAAATTGCGAGCACGACAACGCCTCGATGAGCTAGACAAGATCACCGACGTACTTAGCCCGGAGTTTCAGGCAATCTTCGCGACACTCGACGACATCGAGGAAAGCTATTACCTCGACATCACAAAGCAGCGTCTAGAGATCATCCGCAAATTCGACGTAGAAATTGTAGATGCGAAAAAGCTTGAAAAAGTGGCGCAAAAATACTTGTTTGATCATTTGTGGTTGCTCGATCCGTCATGGGATCGCGTCAAAGGCACTGAAGCGATGGAAGTGACGATGACCGCCGAGCTGAAGCGCGCGTGCCCCGAAGCCGAAGTTGGTGCTCGGCTGGACATCGCCTACCGCACAACGGCAGGTGCGCACATCATTATCGAACTCAAGCGGCCTGGGTTGACTTTGAAGATGACCGATCTCGAAATGCAGGCGCGAAAATATGTTGAGGCGATGGAGCAATATTACCGTGACCATCCAGATTTCCTCGCCAAACTGGGTGGACGAGTCCCCGGAATCCAAATATTCCTACTGATTTCTACTGCCCCGCCGATCTCGCAGAAACAGCAGGAGGCCCTCAATGCCTACAACATCAAAATTCTGACCTACAAGGGCTTGATTGAATCTGCTAAGGCGTCCTACCAGAACTACTTTGACGTCAAGACCACGGTCGGCAAGCTTGAAACGATCCTGAGTAAGCTATAACGACCTACAGCTTGCGGCGCTCATCAAACAACCGCAAGCTCAACTAGCCTTGTAATGACCCAACGAATGTAGTTTTCAAAATTCTCTAAGTTTCCATTCGTTTTGATCTTCGATATTTACGATGAACCGAGTTTCGGCGCGCTGCCAGCAGGTCCCAGGAACACATGCAAATCTTCTTCCAGCGCCGCTAGATCGCCAAGCTGGCACTCCCACACGACATGCACCTGCCATCCGGCCTGTCGCAAGGCATCGTAGCTACGCGCATCGCGCGCCTTATTGCCATTGAGTTTATCGCTCCAGAACTCCACCCGCGACTTCGGAATACGCGCCAGGTTGCAGTTGTCGTGTAAGTGCCAGAAACAGCCGTGAACGAAGATAACTTTCTTCCGCCCGGGAAAGACCAGGTCCGGCGATCCGGGCAGGGTCCGCACATGCAGACGGTACCGGTAGCCGGCTGCGAACACCAGTTTGCGCACGATGAGTTCGGGACGTGTGTTCTTGCCCCGTATCCGTGCCATCAACGCGCTGCGCGCCGCCTGGTCTATCGAATCGACCATGTCGTCCTCCACTCCCTTCATCCTGATTAGAGCAAAGATCGCAGGTCTCACAGAATATTCAAGAGTGTTCTGATAAAACACAAGAAAGTCGCACCAAATACTGTTTAAACACACAGTATAATTGACGCAATTTGTGTCTCATCGGCAGTTGACGGAGTTGGTTGAGGTCCGGCATTGCTTTATACTGCTGCAGTTCCAGTTGGCTAACGCGCCGGGCCGGGCCGGGAGCATCGCGCTAACAGATTACGTCTGGTTGGAGCTAAATCGATTCAATCCAACCGTATTAAAAAAAACACCATGTACAAGCAGCCCCTCTCCTCCGCGCTTCACACAGAACACCTTGTGTTGGCTCCACGCCCTCTAGAATCGATCGAGCTTTTTGCGGGCGCGGGAGGTCTGGCTCTCGGATTTTCCAGTAACGATGTGCATCACAAGGCAGTGGTCGAGTGGAACACACATGCATGCAATACCATACGGCACAATAAAAAGCTCAAGGTCGCTCCGATCAGCCATTGGCCGGATGTGACGGAAGGTGACGTCAGAGAATTCAAGTACGACACTTTTAAGGGCATTGATCTGATCACAGGTGGGCCACCTTGCCAGCCTTTTTCGATGGGTGGGAAGCACGGCGGCTTCCTGGACGAACGAGACATGTTCCCGCAAGCCGTACGTGCGGTACGTGAGACAAAGCCGCGCGCTTTCGTCTTTGAGAATGTCAAAGGTCTGAAGCGGGCCGCCTTCTCAGACTACTTCAACTACATCATGCTTCAGCTTGAGTTCCCTTCTTTGGTGGCGAAAGCCAAAGAGCAATGGACCGAGCATCTGGCCAGACTGCAAAAGCAAAAGGCCACTGGCAAGGGCAGCGAATACAGGGTCTACGAACGCTTGGTGAACGCAGCGAACTATGGCGTGCCGCAAAAGCGCATGCGCGTGTTCTTCGTCGGCTTCCGCGTCGACGAGAACAAGGTGTGGACCTTCCCGGCCGAAACCCACAGCAGCGATGCGCTGTTGCTGTCGCAATGGGCAAAGGGTGGCGACTATTGGAAGCGGCACAAGGTCGCGCTGAAAGACCGTCCGGAGAGGCCTGAGGGTGTCGACAAGAAGATCCGCATACTGTTGGATTCGGATCCCGACGCCAACGTTCTGCCGTGGGAGACAGTGCGCGATGCGATCTCCGATCTACCTGATCCTGAGCGTTATCCAAACAATCGTGATTTCCAGGCACATCGTTTTCAGCCTGGCGCACGTACATATGTCGGGCATACCGGCAGTCCCCTTGATGAGCCAGCGAAAGCGCTGAAGGCTGGCGATCACGGAGTGCCAGGTGGTGAGAATATGCTGCGTCGTCCTGACGGCTCCGTGCGATATTTCACGATCCGCGAGTCCGCGCGCATCCAGACCTTCCCGGATAATTTTCTCTTTGAGGGCTCGTGGTCCGAAATCATGCGCCAGCTAGGCAACGCAGTGCCTGTGCGGCTAGCGGATGTGATGGCGGAAGCTGTCTGCGATTTGCTCAGAGAGTAAATCGCAATTCGGATCTAAGGCGTCAGCTCTATCCCATATTGGTAGTGCTTGGCGGTTTTGTAGAGCACCATGCCGTAGCTGATGATCGCGCCTTTCCAGCCTTCGCCAAGGAAGGTGACGGCGGCCTGGAGCAGGTGCCGCGCGCTGCGGTCCTCATCCGCCAGAATAATGGTTTTTTCGAGCTCTTCTGCCGGCACATCGAAGCGGAAAACGTAGGGCAGTTGCGCTTTCATCGCGTTGAACATTTCGCCCAGCTGGATCCTGTTCTGTTCATCCGTTTTCAGATTGATCTTGAAGTCATCGATGATCGGGTAGGTTTGGTCGAACTTGCCTGGCTTGGTGGTATCGCGTTCCTTGCCGGGATCCTTGGGACCGAAGCCGCCGCCGTTCCACATGTCCTTGTGCTCTTCCTTGAACATCGAGATGAGTATGCCTTCGTTGGCTGCGGTACTCATGCTCTTGTCCAGCAGTAGCGACTTGTATCCGATTGCTTGGGCATCGATACCTTGTCGGCCCAGGAGTTTAGTCAAGTGTTGCGACAACCTGTCGGCCACGTTGATGGCCTTGCCGACGTACTTTGGAATGCCTTGGTAATGCACTACGTAGACGCCTTGCTGGGAGTCCACTTCACGTTGATAGCGCGTTAAATCCAACAACGATTCCTGGCTCAAGACCGTCTCGTTCAGGCCCTCCAACTTTTCTTTCAGTTGGAGGGAGACGGTTTGCAGGAAGTCGAAAACGTAGAGAGAGTGCAATTCGATAGACTTTCAAGAGATGTTTGCCAGGAAATATACCTGCTCATGCTACCTGATCATCGCTTGATGGGGGGAACAGATTCTATTCTGAGGAGAAGGTGCCGATCGTCGAGATCAGCGTGGCGCCGCAACTAGTCTTGTCGCCGTCGTATGCCACCGCTTTGCCGTTGACCATGTGCTTGGCATTGCCGCTTACGATCGTGCAGTTCTGATGACCATAGATAGGGCAAATACACTTATCGCCGATCAGCGCTACAGGCTTGCCGCTTACGGTGATATGGGGGGCACCGCTTTCTACAACTTGACCACCGTGTGAGGTGGGATCCCCTAACCGAATGATATTAGCCATTTAGTTCTCCTGAATGTCCCGATCAACGCCGTTAGCTGCACTGTCGAGGCGATCCGGCTTCAGCTGGCTCTGCGTTGGCGAATCAATCTCTACACGAGTTCAGACCGTCGAATTTTCGGTATTGAACCTCGGCGACTCAAGTGTAATTTTTTCCATATCGACTTCTGCCCGGGCAGCATAGCCTGAGGCATCACACTACCGTCGGCGAAGTATTGACACTCTCCGAGTTACGCTTGTGTTTTTTCGTCACCGTCCACGCATGCCCACCAGCCGCTTTGAGGACATACAGTGCCTGCCATTACCAGCATACCTAAGAGTTAGGCCTTCAAATAGTCGGCAATCCCTGTCCGCTTTCAGCAACCGGCCGCACCCGGATTGACTTTGTTACTCGATCCCAAAGCATCATCGCCTCCTCGTCGGTAATGCTCGGCTTCACTCGCCCTGCTTTATTATTCTCGACACCGGTGTGAAGCTTGACGTCGAGCACGGGCAAGTATGCATTCTTAGGCTCACCTTGGCTGAGGAACACAAATTCATGAGACTCTTCTTCGGTCACTTGAGCGGGTTTCCTTGCCAAAATCTCGAAGCCGCTCCAGTTTCCGATCTTGCGTTGCCCGCGACGTAGAATTTTTATGCGTGAGTACCAGTCACCATTTCCAGCTCTCTTTGCGTCATCTTCTGCTTGTCGTAGACGGGGTTCAATAGCATCGGACTCAACCAAGAAATCCTTCTTGATCGCGGCGATCGAAAAATGTACGTCAGGGTGTTCAACTAGTCTTATGCCCAGCCGAAAATTTTCATGTGTCAGCTCTTCGGAATCGCGAATGAACCCGCCATCCACACATAGCCCTGGCTCAGAAGGAATCTCTAACTCCGCACGAGATCGCAACAGTCGAGCAACAGAGTTCAATTTCTGGACTGACTTCTCGTACTCGGCCTTCTCCCCATAAGGGTTTACTTTCTGAACAAAGAGATCGTCACCTACGGAAAGGTAAGATTCGATTCGATAAAAATCTCCGCCGCCGGGACTAACCCCGAATACGATTTTTTGATGTGTGACGGCACCATTGATGGCCTTACCCAGCATAGAATCCTGGTCACGCAAGTGGTCATAAGCGCGGTAACGTTCCCTTTCTATCTCAGCCAACCGAGTTACAATTATTTCCTTCATATTTGCGGCCTTCCCAGGATGACGCTCCAAGGAAAGAGGAGCCTCAGTGGGCCCATAGACTACTTGAGCAGACAGAGGTACATCAATCAGAAACCGGCCAAAACATACCGTCTTTGTTTTATCAAATAGATGCTCGAGAACTGGAGATGAAGTAGTCATGTTTCTTCCTATGGCACGTCGGCTACCTAAGTGGCCATCGCCTAGTATGAAAACCGATATCGTGATCAGCGCGCCGGCGATGCAGAGGCGAGTGGATCTGCTATGCATGTTTGCACCAGCTCATCGTCTCGATGATGCGAATCAAGCTGTATAAGGTTGATTTCAGCGCATTCGGGTCTTGATAGCTATTTTGATGTTCATAGCCGACTTGACGAAATACTCCGCTGAACTTTCCGCTCAATAGCTGATGCTCTGCGGAGCGGAGCGGAACCGTTTGGTCACCTGGTCCAACGCTTGGTCCTAGCGACACATCCCAGACCCTTGGTTCCTTCGTTGCACTTGGATCGCGCACTTTAAATTTTCCCTGGCGTGAATCAGTAGTGACAGTTAGATTTTGCCAATCATTACCTTGGTACTTCTTATCTAGATTCCACGATACAGATGCCCATGATGCCCTGGCAGTTTCAGCAGAATAGTGAGCATAACTCCGGCTATGATAGGTAGAATTTATGCTTTCATGAAAAGCCTTTGCTCGCTGTAGCAACTCACATGTATGCTCAAAACCGCGATCATCAAGATGCCCAGGATTGAGCCATTCTTCTCTTAGTAGACCGAACCATTTTCCTCTTAATTGATAAATTTCAGCGTAGGGATCGCCATGTACGGGAAGTCGTTGCAATACGGCATCGTCTTTTCGTATCTCTAGCCACCCGTTACCGTAGGCTTTGCTTGGTAGGAGCTCCAGTCCGCCTCGCGCGTTTCCCAAGACGGCAGTAACTTCATCGCCATAATTTCCCAGTACTTTGGCTGCCACAGAGACACCCAAAACTCCTTCTTCAAAACCGCAACGCATACGTTTATAAGCAGCTGGCGCTCCTATCGCTGGCATCGCGCCATGAACTATGCCCAGCACTTGGGACTCAAGTGCTCCCATTTCGGGATGAACCAGTGCCCTTCCGACAAGCCCCCCCATGGAATGCGTAACAACAATGACCTTTTCGCACGTATATTTTTCTGAGTACTTTGCAATCAGGGCTCGAATACGCCCTGCTACTTCAACAGCAGAATCTCTGTTTGATTTTAGCCAGTTGTAGCCCATTGCATGCACGGGAAACCAGCACCCCGCAACAGCCGTCTTGATTTCGTCGAGTGATAGCGGTTTCAATGCTGGTGATGGCGCAGCTCTCCATTGTTGCGGATCCACGTCCACTATTTCCCTCCAATAGCCATATGCGATAGGCATGTTCAAATTTTCTTCACACAGCTCCAAGACGCGACGGTAGCTATCAAAATATATTTCCGACCACCCACGCTCACGCGCCTTCATTTCTTTCGTGTGCCGGTGTCCGTCCGTTACAGGATCATCAATAAGTAAAGGAGTATTCACGCCAACATTGAGATGCACGTCAATGCCATTTAGCGTATGGCGCCGGCCGGCAGTAATCGACTTATTTCCGGTCGGTCCAGTTGGGTCATAGATGTCAACCTCGGTGGTATCCGGGTCCAGTTGTAGCTGTCGGTCAGCAGCCGTAGCGCGAAGAAGCGCTGTCCCTTCAGACAGGTCATCAGGCCGCCAAGCAACGTTATTCGTATAGCTCAGCAACGCTTGTCTCTCCGCTGTCATGCGGAGGTTTGATCCCATAATGCCGGGCAAAAAAATAATCGGCAGCACCCTCTTAGGAGGCACACTCATCTTTTGTGGAACCGTGTCTGCCACAGGAGTGCAGTATCCATTTGCTTTCACACCACCGCTCTCAACCTTCACCCCCAATTGGTTTGTCATGAAATTCCCCTCAATCCAATAACTCAATTTGATAGGTAGCGAAAGCGATCTTAGTAGTAAACTTTTCGGTCAGTCCCGCTTTGCTCGTTGTGCCCTCAAACACTTTTCCATCTTCGAGCGTAATGCGATATTTTCGCTCTGCAATTGGCTCATCGGTAGTAAGGTCGGTTACAAGCACTTGCTGATCATGTTCGACTTCTGTGCTGGGGAGCTTTAGGTTTTCAGTCGAACCACTTCCACCATTCTCGTGAGAAAATTGCGATGACTTGATAGTGTGGACTCCACTACTTTGCTGGGTAATAGCGCCTCCGCCATAATCGGCCTGGCATCCCTTGGCAACTACTTTGATTGTCGGTGACTGCAACTCGATACCAACATTCGCAATCAACCTTATCCTCTTCAACGAAGTTATTTCGATATCACCATCTTGCGATTGGATCCGAATATTCCCGCTGGCAGCGACCAATTTGATGCCGAGTTTGAAAGCGAACATGCTAACGCCACGAGTTGCTCTCAACATCAGGTTTCGTCCGGCACCGATGCGCGTATCAGCAGCACTGACCATGTCAATAGCTGACGTCGCTCCCAGCGCAAGGGATTGCTGGCTTCCGATGAAGGCGCCTGCAGGTGCGCTAACGGCGACAATCGGTTCACCTTCTCCATCCCATTTTTTAATTCGCCCGACCAATAGATCGAGTTCGGGACCGTCCGCCAAATCCTCAGCATGTTTTTCCGCCAAGGCGGATAGTTGCTGAGCCACTTGCTGAGATAGCTCAGCTGTACTCAATAGTTCCTCTCGGCTCAGCAGCTGTCCTGAAGAATTAGTCTGGCCGCTCGCGGTGATCAGTACGCCCTGGGCGCCTCGAATCGAGACCGCCTTATCACTTCTGAGTTCAGCCCCTTCGCCTCGCGAATTGCCTGCACCATTTACTCTCGACTGTGTGAGAAAACCGAGGTTCAGTTCGCTGCGGCCGTGGTCGCTGGACAGTTGGGCACTGATCTGTCCTTCGGTGTCATCAAAACGCAATTGATTAGCGCGGCTGCCTTTGATTTCGCGGCTTTTGATACCGGAAAGGTAGCGGTTGCCTGGAAGGTCGCCGGCGCTGCTGAGGGCTGGTGGACAAGCTTGCTGGTTGTAGAGCTGGCCGACGATGACCGGCTTGTCTGGATCACCGCCGAGGAAATTGACTAATACTTCGGTGCCGATGCGTGGCAGGCCGACGGTGCCGCATTGTTGAAGGCTGCCGGGGCCGTTGCCGGCCCAGTTTGAGGCGACTCGTACCCAGGCGGAGTCAGTCTGGGTATCGGATGCGCCGGCGTTGGCGGCCTGCTCGTGATCCACCGCACGCGTGCCGGGGAAGCGGATCTTTACACGGCCCATCTGGTCGCAGTGGACTTCCTCCCCTTCCGGCCCGACAACGATCGCGCTTTGCATCTGCGCCTGCGGCAGATCCGTACGCGGATCATAGGCCGGCACAATGATCACCCCACGCCGCACAGCCGTGAACTGGATATGCATGCGTAGCGGTCCCGATGCCACCTTGTCCGCCACATCCTTTTGCAACTGCAACTCTTGCGCGCCCTGCATCCAACGGCTGCGGGCGAACAGGCGTTCCACGCGCATCGCCAGCGCCTTGGGCAGGTTGTTCTGCGCATTCACCTGCAAGGCCGTGACGACAAAATCCCGTTCCTCGGCCTGATGCTCGTCCACCTCGGGATGCTCAGCCAACGTGAAGTACTCTCCGGCGCACAGATCGCGCACGCTGCCTTCGCCGTGGAAGCATTTCGTTTCGTAGTCGTGCCGATCCATGCGCAGCTTGCCCAGGCGACACAGGTCCTCGTTGTCACTCCCCGCATGCGGCGTCAGGATTTGATAGTCGTCCAGGCTCGCGGCCAGCTCGTTGCCGCTCACGCCCTGATTCACGCCGCTGCTGGCGTCCATCATCATGAAGTCGCGGCCTTGCGCGTTGCGATAGTCCCAGCTATGCCGCGTCACCGTGCCCGGCTGCAGGCTGCGCACCGCGCTCCAGGAAGTGATCGTGTCGCGCTCCTCGGTCGCGGCGTCGCGGTGATAGCGGATGGTGCCGGCGGCGTTCTGGCGCAGCATGTCGGCGTTGTTGAACAGCACCAGCGTATGCACCGGGTACTCGCCGCCCTCCGCGCGCACGAACCAGCCTATGCCGCGCCGCTTCAGCAGGCGCCGAATGAAGGCCGCGTCCGATTCGTTGTGCTGCATGGTGAACTCGCGCTGCGGATATTCGCGCTGGTGGAAGCATTCGTCCACCTCGTGCTTGAAGCAGGTGCCGAGGATGGGACTCTTGTGCCGCCATTCGTTCAGGATGCGCTGGACGATCTCCACCTCGTTCATGTTGCGGAACACGCGCGTGTTGGTGCGCTTTTCCAGTATCGACAGCGCATCGCGCAGCACCAGCTGGTAGCTGGCCAGGCCGCCGTCGCTGTCGCCCGAGCTGGCCTCGGTGACGATGCCGCAGACGCTGCGCAAGTCTCCCGTGTCGGTGACGAATTCCAGCGCGGCCGGCACGGCGATCATTTGCTTCAAAGGCAGATACGCGTCGGACGACACGCACAGCACGCGATACTCGATGCCGCCGCACAGCGCCTCCGAGCCGAACACCCGCTGCGGCAGCAACATATCGTCGTTGACGCCTCCCGGCAGATCCAGCCGCAGGCGCAACGGCCGGTTGCTGGCCACCAGTTCCTTGGCCAGGCCCATGAAGCTGAAGAAATCATTATCGCTTTCCACAATCGCTCCTCAGGTATGCAGCAGGTACATCAGCTCTTCGCGGTCCCGGCTTGGCGGCCCGTCCACCAGGCAGGTGTTGACGCCCAGCCTGCATCCTCCATCCAGACTCGGCGCGCGCACATCCTCCGCCCGCTGGATCAGATGCACTTCATATGTCATGCCTACGCCGCAGTGCAGGCCCAGCATCGCTTCCAGCCGCTGCGCGGCGCTGTGGCCGGGCAGGAAATCCCCGTAGGCCGCGCTATCCAGCGGACCGATGCGCAGGCGCACGCGCGCATCGCAACCGTAGATGCGCTCGCCCAGCATCACACCCGCGCCCAGGTCGACATGGGCCTTACCCAGCTGCGCCTGATCCGCCGCAGGCAGCGCTTGCCACTGCACGACCAACTGCTCCACCACAAAGCGCACGTTGAAGTATTCCGAGTAGATCCCCGCCATCAACGGCGCCGATACGCTGCGGCTCCGGATCTGCATCGCGTAACGCGCCAGCGTCTCGCGATCGACCGATCCGTCGGGAGCCGCACCGGACAGTGCAAGCAGCATCGCGAGAAAACCGTCGTCGCCATCCGCCGCCGTCATGCATTCCGGCCGGTGCTTGGCCCACGCCTGGTAGAACATGCACAGCGACCGGTGCGACAGCATGTCCAGGAAGGCGCGCGGCCCGCCGTCGTTGCTGGTCCTCTCGTGACGGTTGATGCACTCCGAGTAATGCAGCGGCAGCGCGCCGTGGCTGCCCAGCAGGCCCATGAAGGCTGGCGTCAGGCGGATCAGGTCGCCGCCATCGTCGCTAACGTTCTCGATCTGGTTCGGCGGGAACGCCAGCGACAGCCGGTTGCGATAGCGCAGCCGACGCGGCGGCTGCGCCTGCTCGACCAGGCGCACCGCCTGGAAAAACTCGAAGCCTTGCGGCTCCGCCAGCAGTGCGTCGATCAGGCCAGCGTCAGTGCGCCGTTGCGGGGCAGGCATCGCAGCAACTCCTTTCCGCTCACGTGGGACAGCACAACCAGTTGCGTGAAGCTATTCAAATGCACATGCAGGCCGAACAGATGATCGAGCACCTGCGCGAAGGCATGCACGCCGGTGCCGGCATACGCGTCCTCGTCCAGCGACACCCGTACTTCCACGCCGCGCAGATAGGCGCTGCCGCGCACCTGCCGCACCCACGCGGTGGCCGGCTGCTGCGACAGCGCCATGACGCCGTCGATCTGCCGCTGCGAGACGGCGCTGTCCTGCTGGGCGTACAGGCGCAGCATCGCGGTCAGCGCCGGCAATCCCTCCTGCGTCAGCGAGCGGTGGTTCAGCGCCAATTGCGTGATGAGTCCCCATTGATTGCCGCCGCTTGCCTGCCGGTAGGACAGCGTCGGCCGCCGCAGCAGGCGGATCGGGAAGCTTCCGGCGGCCACCTCTGTGCTGAGGTCCCCGCGCGCGCGGCCGTATTGCATGCCATGCGGCAGGTTGCGATTGGTGCAGGTGACGCGCACCGAAGCCGTGCCCTCGTCCAGCTTCAGCGGCGAGAAATCGCGGTCCACCAGCGCGAGAGAGTATTCGTGGCCGGCGGCGGCGTCGGCCAGTTCCTCGTCGCGATGGGCGAGCCAGTAGTGGCCTTTGCGGCTGTCCTCCTCGCCGTGGCGCAGCGAATAGTAGGGAAAGAACTCGGTGAGCGCGCTGCCCTGCGGCGTCTTGCGCAGCAGCTGCACCGTATCGATGCTGTAGATTTCGCAGGCGCTGCCTGGCATCTCGTCCGGCATCAGCGGATAGCTGCTGCGGCGGTGGTCGATGCGGATCGGCGTGGCTTGTTGCGTGTACAGGTTGACTACGGGCGTGCAGCCCAGCACCAGATGGTCTTCCGACAGCGTGCGCAGGATGCGTGCGGCCGGCGCGTCGGGCCGCAGCTCGGCCAGGGCAACGCGCAGCGTCAGCCGCGAGCAATCGGCCGGGCTGGCGGCCACCAGCGCGGCCAGGTCGATATCGAAGAAGTCGAATTTTTCCGGGAAGGCAAAGTACTCGCTCAGCAACCGGTAGGCGCTGTGCTCCGAGGACGCGGCCGGCAGCAAAGCGTCCTCGGCGGCGAAGCCGGCCGGCGCGATCGGCAGCCGGTCCAGCATGCGCCACTGGCCGTTCGCCTCCACGCAGGCACAGGCTGCGCGCATGAAGAGCATGTCGCGCAGGGTGGCCCGCAGCGAAGCCTCGCCGTCGATAAAGACGCGCACGATCGGCAGGCCCAGCGTCGCCAAGCCCCGCGCGGCGGCCGTGCTGTCGATGGTGATGCAGATCGCGGAACCGGCCTCGCCCGGCAGCGGCAGGGTCGACGGCGCCTGGATGTACGGCTCGAACCAGGCGGCGCTGATGGTCAGCGGCGCCACCGTCACGTCGTAGACGGTGCGAAAGCGGCAGGCGACGGCGCTGCGTCCCAGCGACTTCATCTCCGTGCCGCGCGGCAGTGTGGTGACGCTGCTGATTTCGTTGACCTTGGCGCCGCTGTAGTCGATGCGGGCGATGGAGCAGGAAGGAATCGGCCGCAGGTAGTGCGGATACAACATGCCCAGCAGCGCTTCGGTGAAGTTGGAATAGCCGTCGTCAAGCAGCTTGGCGACGCGGGCGTTGAGAAACGCCGTCGCCTGGATCAAGCGTTCGACATGCGGATCAGCGCAGGTCTCGCCGCTCATTTGCAAACTGCCCGCCAGCTTGGGGTAGCGACTTGCAAACTCGGCGCCGGTGCGCCGCAGCATGCTCAGTTCGCGTTCGAAGTAAGGCAGCAGTTTTTCCATCGTGGCATCCATCGCAAGATGGGCGGTCCACAGAAATTTATGGACCGCTCAGGTTGCCGATCATGTCATGCCAGCAGGCTCTCCTATTTGATCTTCAGCAACGCAGCCTTACTTCGTCACCCGCTCCCAGCCGGCGCGCACCGCATCCTTGAACTTCTCCCAACTCGACTGCGCATGCTTGCTTTCCCAATCGCTGCGCAGCTCAGGCTCGGCCTCCTCCCACGGCTTGTCCTTGTAGCCGGGGTTGCCCGCCATCGACTGGCCGTAGCGGTAGGCCGGATCGAACTCCTGATAAGTACCGCCGCCATACGAGAAAGTGTCCTGCCAGTGCGTGCGGAAATACAGGACGTCGTCGCCCTCGCCGCCGCGCAGGATGTTCAGGCTGTCCTGATTCGGCTGCGTCGTGTCGCGCGGGTAGATGCGCATGCCGCTGCGCTGCACCGTGCTCTGCTCCGAGATCGGCACGTTCACGCCGGTCAGCGATGGCGACGCCACTTCGCCGCGCTGCATCGATCCCTGCGTCAGCGAGCCCTGCTCGGAACGCGCAAAGTCCACCGCCTCCTCGCGCTGGCGAATGCCATGCTGCTCCGGCGCGCTTTGCTGCGCGCCCAGGCCGGTCTGCGGCGCGCCGGCGCCGCTGCGCTGCACTTCGGCGCCGGTCCAGCCGCTGGCGCGCCACATGGTCTCGTGCTCGTCGATGTCGATCGGATTGAAATCCTCCACGATGTCGGCCGCGCGGTCGGCTGCCTCCATGCCATTGGTCTGGATGGTCAGCACCACGTGGCCGCGGTTCAACGCCTCCGCATAGATGTGGCGGTCCGCATGCTCGCGCCCCAGCAGGCCGCTGAACATCTGCTTGATGGAGTGGAGTATGGATTCGTTGTCGTTGATGCGCGGCGTGCCGGCCACGGTGCCGGAATCGCTCACGGTGATGCTTTCGGCGGCATAGCCGCTGTGAATCAGTTCGTCCTTGGCTCGGTTGGCCTCGGCACGGGTTTCAAATACAGCTGCGAGTGTGTGTGTCATGGTGGCTCCTGGATAAAGACGCTGGCGTTCAGACCTGGTGTCCGACTGCAATCCCAGTCTACGTCTTACGTCGCGGGCGTAGCGCTCGTTTGCCAGCAGGAAAATGAGCGCACCGGATTGCATCGTTCAAGCCGCTCAGGCGGCCATCAGTTGCTGCTGCAAGGCCTGGTTGAAGGCGGGGATATCGTCCGGCTTTCGGCTGGTGATCAACTTGCCGTCCACCACCACTTCCTCGTCGCTCCACTCGGCGCCGGCGTTGCGCAGGTCGGTTTCCAGGCTGGGCCAGCTGGTCACGTGCTTGCCCTTGACCAGGTCGGCGTCGATCAGGGTCCACGGGCCGTGGCAGATCGCGGCGATGGGCTTGTTCTCGCGGCCGAATTCGCGGATGAAGGTGATCGCCTCCTTGTGCAGGCGCAGCTGGTCCGGATTGGCCACGCCGCCCGGCAGCACCAGCGCGTCATAGTCGGCCGGCCTGGCGTCGCGCACGTTGAGCTCCACCTCGTAGCGCGAGCCCGGCTGCATGTGGTTGAACGCCTGGATATGCTCGCCCTTCTCCTTGGTCGAGACCAGCGTCACCCTGGCGCCCTGCTGTTCCAGGAAACGGCGCGGTTCGGTGTATTCGGCCTGCTCCACGCCGTCGGTCATCAGGATGGCGACGTTGGTGTTTTTCAGTTCGGTAGTCATGGCTACTCCTGTCTGGTGAGAACGGAGTAGCGTGCCATATCGACGGCGCGCCGCATGTGCGCGCACGAACATTACGACAACATGAGGATGAACTCCCGGCCCGGCCGGGAGTCCGGTGCCCCCATCAAGCCTGGGGTTCGATCGTCTTCACCAGTTCGCCGGCTTTCATCGCGCTCATCAGGCCCATCAGCGTGCTGAAGGCGTTGCTGTCGCCACCGCCCATCTGCACCTGCGGCACCAGCGGCACCTTGGCCGTTTCAAACGCTTCGGCCAGGCGCAGCATCACGGTCTGCATCAGCTGCTTGTCCGCGCCTTCCCCCTGCATCGCCTCGGACTTGGCCTGGATGGCCGCCGCCTCCGCCTCGCCCACCGAGCGGATCGCCGATGCGCGGCCGGCGCCTTCCATCTCCTGGCGGAACTTGTCGGCCTGCGCCAGCGCTTCGATTTCCTGGCGGCGCTTCTCGGCGGCCTTGACGTTGGCCGAACCCTGGTTCTCCTTGATCGAGATATCCACCAGCGAGCCGGTCAGCTCCTTCTGCTTGGCGGCGCGCTGTTCGGCCTCGTTCAGCTCGCGCTGCTTGTCGGCCGCGATCTGCTTCTGTGCAAACGTCTCGACCTGCTCGCGGGCGATCTGGCGGTCGCGCAGCTGGGCCATGATGTCCTCGATCTTGTTGTCGCCGGCCTGCGGTTTCGGCGTGCCGATCAGCACCTCCTGGAATTCCAGCGAGTAGGCCTGGAAGCGCTGTTTCATGTCGATCGACGCGTTGTTCTGCAACTCGCTGCGCGACTGGATCAGGTCGATGAAGGTCTTGGTCTGCGAAACGTTTTTAAAGTACGACGACACCATCGGATCGAGCGTCTGCTCAACCAGCTGCGCCACGTTGCCGAAGCGCTGCACCACCATCGGCGCCTTGCGGTAGTCGATGTGCACCACCACCGACAGCGGCAGCTGCGGCTCGAACGCGTCCTTGGTGATCAAGGTGATCTCGCGCAGGTTCTTGTCGAAGTTGGAGCCGCTCTCGCCGGACTTCCACATCAGCACGAAGTTGGTGGTCGGCACCAGCTCGATCTTGCCGGCGTAGGTGTTGAAGGCGTACTTGCCCGGCATTAGCGCATCGCGCCACACGCCGCGGCAGCCGGTCTCCACCAGCTCGCCGTGCGAATACTCGGTGCCCGACAAGTCCGTGCCCACCCGGCCCGTGTACGACACCACCACGCCGACAAAGCCGACCGGGATGATGGTCTTCTTGATGAACTCCACCGTCGCAAACAGGCGGTTGATGAAGTAGGTGCCCTCCACCAGCACCCGCTCCTGGCGGCCGCGACGACCACCGGCGGCGAGGAATTTCTCCGGCTCCTGGAAGGCGTTGTGGGTGTCGCCGACATCGGGCGCCAGCAGCTCGTCCTTCAGCAGGCCGGGGCCGTCCTGCACCGTCACCACGGCCAGCTGGTCGGAGTCGTGCGAGCCGGTCACTTCCTTGATCACCACGGGCTTGAAGCCGCCGCGCTCGTCGAGCACGCCGCGCATCTGCTGGTAGTAAGCCTTCTCCAGCGCATCCAGCGACATCGAATAGGTCGACTCTTCCGTCATCACGACGAACAGCGCCGGGTTGATGATATGCGTACCTTCGCGCAGCACCATGCGCTGCGGGCCTTTCTGGCCGCCGTCGCGCAGGAAGTCGCGGACGTTGCGGAAGTCGACGATGCGCGAGTTGTCGGCCAGCGTCTGGCCGGCCGGCAGGTCCATGCCGTCGCGGGCGAACACGTAGGCGATGGTGCCCTGCGTGACCGACACCATCGGATGGATGTGCACGCGATACTGGAACGGCGCGAAGAAATGGAAGCCGCCGCGGCGCAGGTCAGGCTGCAGGCCGGCCTCGCCGTTCAGCGCCAGCAGGCCGTTCTGCACCGAGCCGGACGAGCTCCATAGTTTTTCGATGACCCCGACTCTGTCGTTGGGGATGTACTTGATGATCCCGGAAAACTTGATCAGGGCGGCGATGATTAAAATCAGGACGACAACGGTCACTTCACTGCCAAGCAGGGTAAACATACGAACCTTTCGGTTGTGGAAAAAGTTGTGGATGCAGGTGTGGCGTGTGCGGTCTGACGCAGCTAGCGCGGCGGGCTGGCAATGGTCAGGCTGGCGTGTGGGGGAGTTGCTGCGGTCGCCGCGAGGGCACTTGCGAGTGGGGTGAACACGATTTTTTGTTAGGACTTTTCAGTGAGTTCGTGCAGCTCATTCTGGCACAAATCCCTTGAAGGTAAAGGCTGTCCGCCGCGATTAGAGCCGCAGCTCTAATCGCGGCGAACCGCCTTAACCGGCCGGCGTGTAGCTGAAGCCGGCGCCGATGATCTTGGCGATGGCGACCTGATTTTCCGCGCTCTCGCTAAAGCCCATCAGCAAGTCGGCGCGCGACACGCCGTCGTGCAGGCGGTCCAGCCAGAAGCTGTTGCCGCCCTCATCCGGCGCGCGGTGCAGCACGTTGTTGTACAGGTTGGTGACGAACTGCTGGTCGGTCGGCGCCGCGCCGTACAGGGTCTTGAATTCCTGGCTGTCGATGAAGCCCTGCGCCACCGTCTTCAGGTCGACGCCGCGGTCCAGCACATTGATCCAGTAGCCGACGCCGCCGCTGTCCGGCGCGCGGTTGAAGGCGGACTGGTACAACCGGTACGCCTGGCCGCCGGCGCCGCCCAGATCCAGCGCCACCGCGTGATCCGAGAACATCAGCCGCTCGACGCCGGTCAGCGTGTCGGCATCCTTGTCCGCCCAGTAGTCCCTGACGCTGACGCTGCCGTCGGTGTTGCGCACGATGCTCAGCTCATACTGCTTTTGCGCGTAGTAGACGGTGTCGAGGCCGGCGCCGCCGTTCAGGCTGGCGCCGGTGCCTTTGCCCAGCATATAGTCGTTGCCGTCGGTGCCCACGGCCACCGGCTTGGTCGTGGTGAAGCTGTAGCTGGTCGCGCCCGCGTAGTGGTTGCCGGCCAGGTCGAGGATGCTGCCGTCCGGCAGGTTCAGCGTGTAGGTCATGCCCGGCACCAGGTTCTGGTGCGGATTGATCACCAGCGCATGGCCGGACACCGACGCCAGCGGCTCGCCGTTGCCGGTCACCGCAACACCGGCGGAATCGGTCAGGGTGATGCCCGTGCCCAGCATGATGGTCTCGTTGAAGTTCAGCGCGAAACGCGGCGTCAGCGGCACATCGACCGCGCCCGCCGCCACCGTGCTCGATACCAGCCGCGGCGCCGTCACGTCGCCGCTGGTCAGGGTTTCCTCGACCGTGTAGGTGCCGGTGTGGTCGGTGCCGCCGCGGATGTCCAGGTAATAGTCGCCGGAGACGTTGGCGACGTAGGTCATGCGGGGTTCATTGCCGCTGGCGGCGCTGCTGCTGGCATAGGCATACGAGCCGCCGTAATTGTTCACCAGCGACATGCCGGCATAGTTGCTGCTGGTATCCAGGGTGCCGCCGCCGCTGGACTTGCCGTGCAGGTCGAACACATAGGTCCGGCCCGCATCGAGGTGCACCTTGATCCAGTCATGGTCGTCCGCCACTCCGATGATGCCGGTCACCGGCGCGCCGGGACTCAGCGTGCCCAGGGTCGCCGGGGTGGCGGGGAAGTCGTCGCGCCCCAGGTCGGTCGCGCTCAGCTTGTAGCCGCCGGCCAGGCCGCTGCTCGTCGAGGTCGCCACGGTCAGGTAATAGTCGGCCGACTGCGCCGGCTCGAACAACTTGTGGATCTTGCCGTCGGACGAGTACTGGTAGCGCAGCGACACGTAGTTGCCGGAGCTGTCCTTCATCTCGAGCGAGGTGTAATTGTTCCAGTTGCCGCCGCCTTCGACCGGCGCCAGGTCCAGCGCATAGGTCTGGCCGGCGATCAGGTGCACCTTGAAGACGTCGCTGTCGCTTGGCAGTTCCAGCTTGCCGCTCACGGCCGTGCCGGGTTCCAGCGTGCCGGCATGGGCGGCGTCGTTGCCGTAGTCGTCCTTCTGGCCGAATTGCGCCGCCACCCGGTAGGTGCCGGACGTCTGCGTCGCCGCCACTTCCAGGTAGTAAGTGCCCTTGACCGATGGCGTGAACGGCAGCGTCCCGGCGGTGGCGGTATAGCTGGGGGGCGACGACACCAGCAGCTTGCCGGAGGCGTCGAGCAGGTTGAAGGCGACGCCGTAACCGCCGTTGAGCGTGCCGGCGCCTTCCTTCTGGCCCCCGAGCGTGAACCAGTAGAGCGTATCGGCGTCGAGCGTGACCGCAAACCAGTCGCGGTCGCCGCCGCCGGCTTCCAGCTCGCCGTTCATCGGAGTACCCACCAGCAGCTTGCCGGCGGTGGCGGTGGTGGCGCCGAAATCGTCCACCGCCTGGCTCGCCGTCACGTTATAGGCAACGCCGGTGTAGCCGGACGCCTGCAGATAAAAACTGCCGCCCTTGGTCGGCGTATAGCTGAACGTGGTGTCGTTGCCATAGCGCGTAGACGCGACGGTGCTGCCGGCGCCATCCTGCAGCAGCAGGTACTGCGTGTACGAGGGAATCGTCCCGTCGGCGCCCATGCTGAAGGTGTAAGTCACGCCGGCGGCCAGCTCGGTCTTGAACAGGTCGACATCGTTGGGCGCCTGCACCTTGCCGTGGAGCGTAGTCCCCAGCGCCAGCGCGGCGGCGTCGGCGCGGGTGTTGCTATAGTCGTCCACCGCGGCAAGGCCCAGCTTTACCGTGTACGACAAGGCGGTGGACAAGCTGGAGTAACTGTCCACGCGCACCGTGTAGCTGCCGCTCTTGTCCGCCTGGAAGCGGAGCACCGTCTCGTTGTTGAACGTCTGGTTGGCGGCGCCGGCGTACTGGCCATTGCTGTCATACAGGTAGAGGCTGGCGTAGCGGCTATCGCCGGCTTGCGTATTCAAGGTCACCGTGTAAATCTGGCCCGCCACCGTGGTGATGGTGAAGGGATCGGTGTCGCCATTGAACTCCAGCGACCCGCTCAGCTGGGCACCCTCGTTCAGTCTGCCCGGCGCTGCGGCCGTAAAATCGTCGCTCAGCAAGCGCATGCTCTGCGTATAGCGGCCGAGGTAGGAGTCGGTGGTCACGGCCAGGTAATAGTCGCCGCCAGTCTCCACCCTGAACGGAGAGGCGCCGAGCGCGCTGTAATAGCGTCCGTTGGCGTCATAGATAGCGACGTTGGCCGGTACCGATCCCGTGCCGGCGTCAAAGGCGATGATCTGCCCGGCCACGGTATGGAATTTGAACCAGTCGGAGTCACCCGGCCGCTCGAATTTTCCGGTAATCGTATTGCCGCTGAAGTAGCCGGTGGTGGTGATGTCGGCGGCGAAGTCGTCCGCCGCCGGCGGCGCCACCTTGATGGTGTAGCTGCCGGCGGCGCTGTATCCGGCGCCGGCCGACACGTAGTAGTCGCCGGAAGTGGTCGGCGTAAAATTCATCGCCGGTCCGAAGCTGCCGTTGCCGTAAGCGTAGCCCATCCACTGCCCGGTGGGGCCCATCAGCGTGAGCGAGGTGTTCGACATGCTGGCCAGCGTGCCCCCGCCTTGCGCCGCGCCGTCCAACTGCAGCACGTAGCTGGTGCCGGCCGTGAGCGACATGCGGAACCAGTCGCTGTCCGAGGTGGTCTCAAAGATGCCGGTCGTGCCTTTGCCGACGACCAGGCGGCCGGTGGTGTTGATATCGCTGCTGTAATCGTCGCTCATGGGAATTGTAGATGGATCAATAGTTCCAACATATTATCAACATTTCACACCGGAAAAACTATTCAATTGTCACCCGCGGCCGCGCCGCGACGCGCCCAGCGTCTATAATTGATTTTCCCTGCCGAACCCGGAAAGTGCCCATGCCGAAGCCCGTGCCGTCCCTGCTAGCGCTGACCTTCGCGGCCCTGTCGCTGACCACGGCGCATGCCGCGCCGGGCGAACTGGTGATGCTGGCGCCGCTGGACCAGACCATGCCCATCGTCCGCTTCAGCAACGGCGCGCTGGACGGCGGCATCCTCAAGGACGTGGGCGACGCCCTGGCGCAGCGGCTGGGCCTGCGCGCGGTCTACCTCAGCGTCGACGTCGCCGGCGTCACCCCGGCGCTGAGCAGCGGCCGCGCCGACGCCATGTGCTACGTGATGCCGGTCTGGATCGACGGCGACTACGACTGGAGCACGCCGCTGCTGCCCGACACCGAAATGGTGGTGGCGCACGCCGACGCGCCCCGCCTGCGCTCGCTCAAGGACCTGCGCGACAGGCCGATCGGCACCGTCGCCGGCTACCGCTATCCGCGCCTCGAGCAGGTGCTCGGCAGGCGCTTCTTCCGCATCGACTCGGCCAGCATGGACGCCAACGTGCAGCAGATGGTGGCCGGCAAAGTGCAATACACGCTGGCCGGCGAGAACACGCTGTTCTACCTGCAGCGCATCCATCCGACGCTGAAACTGCGGCCGGAGCTGGTGTTCGCCAGCTTCAAGGCGCAATGCGCGTTCTCGCGCAAATCGCAAGTCCCGTTCACCGACGCCAACCGGGTCATCGACGCCATGCTCAAGGAGGGCGTCATCGACCAGATCATGGCGCGCTACCGTTAGTCTCACAGCGCTACCCCGCAATGAAAACTAGAGGCCGATACTGATCACCCCCTCTTTGGAACTGTGATAGGTCGTGCTGTTTGGCGCCGACTGCTGCAGCTGGACCAGATAGCCATCGCCCGATGGCGTCGCGCTCAGGACGAAATCGGTGTTCGGCTGCAGGCCGCAGGCCAGAAGTTTGCCGGAGGCCGCCGCCACCGGCGAGGTCCAGCTCATGCCGGCCGATGGGACCGTTCCAGTGTTAAAGGCGATCACGGTCTGCGTCCCCAATAACAGCGCTGACGTATTTGCGTCCCCGGCCAAGCGCTGGGCCGCGATCGGCATGGCGGCGGCGGTGCCATTGTCGTTGTCGGCCACGGTCAGGACATGCATGAAATACGTGGGACCGCTGCCTGTGGCTGGCGCGCTGATTTCGAGCCGCCAGGCGCCGACGTCGTTGGTGTCGTTATTTGTGTCGGATTCAACCGGCCGGTAGTTGCGCCATTTAAAACCTCCATCCGCCTGACGTACGCGCACAGTGAAGCGGCAATCGCCGTTAGCGCCGCCCGGCAGATAATCGCCGGTAGTGGAATGCATTTGCTCGCATTGCTGATTGCGGACGTTTTTACCACCCACTTCGGCGATCTTGGCATCCAGCGGCAGAATGGTTTGCACGGTTACCATGCCACCGCCGTTGCGTATGGTGATGTTGCGGGCGGCACCGGGGGCGAAGCCAAACGTCGAACGGCCGTCGGCCACCGGCGTGACAACGACGTTCTGCGGCGCGATTGGCTCATTGACCGAATGCAGCAAGAACGTGACCGGCAGGCTGGCGTTCACCGGCTGTACCCGGTCAAAGATGACGGCGACAGGCATGGCGCTAAGCGATGGTGCGCGAAGGTAAACCACGCTACGCACGAAACCATCGGCGGCATCGAACTTTCCAGGCGCGTAAGCCTTGCTGGCATTGCCTCGCGTGTAGGTGTAACCAGGCGCGGATTCGTAATTGATCACGCCACCGATGGCATTGACACCGGATGGTTGCACTTCCTCGATGGTGGGATAGAGCTTGCGTGGCGCGCTGACCCACTGTCCGCCATCGTTGCTGTAGTCGGCACTGTTGTCGAACTTCTGGAAGCGTTCGCTCGCATCGAAGGCCACGATGGTGTTGTGTGCAATGCTGCGGGCATAGTAATTGGCCCAATGAGGAGAACCGAACGAGTCATAGCGGCCAGAGTCGATCAGCAATGGCGCCTTGTAGTTGAGCGAGATACTGTTCTGGTCTTGGTGATGGTGGTTATCGCTCATGAATGACGTCGATTTGAACTCCAGCAGTACGGCATCCGGGTAAGTCCAGCGGTCGCGCATCAATACCTGTCCAGAGCGCCGGAAGTAAGCAGACAGATCCAGCGAAGGTGGCGGTACCGCCTTGCTTAAACTGACCGGCCAGAACAGCCGCTCCAGAACTAGCGGAGGACTGGCCGCAGTAGTGCGTTGCCCTTGGATCTGCGACTGATAGAACCACCAAGCCTGTTCATCCCCCGTTTCGCTTGCGGCCCACAACGCGATATTGCCGAGCAGAGTGTCGGTGGAGAGGGTCTTGTAGTTGTCACCGCTGGCCGGGAAGGTATGGTCATCGCGCAAGGCGTAGATGTAGGGGTATATAGTCTTGGGCAACCAGTCGAGCGGGAAGGTGAGGTCCGCCGGATTTTGCAGTGCGCTACGCCATAACAGCACACGGGTCGGGGTATCTACGATGCTGTAGGAATACCCAGAGTGATAACCGCCATCGATAGAAATATCGTTGCGTACCGCCAGGAAGCCCTTGGCGAAATGATTGTAGGCGATATCTATCATCGGCGCGACTTCGGGATAGTCGTCGACAATCGCCAGCATACCGGCGGCGGCGCCATAGACGCTGCTGTAGTTCATGCCGGCCATGTAGGCATCGGAGATCGAGGGCTGAAGTGGGGAGGCCAGGCGGTTCCAGTTCTGGTATGCCGGTTCCTTTTCGCAGCTGAACAACTTAGTTGAGGCGTTTAGCTTCCCGCAGATTTCATCCACCAGATTGCTGGAGCCCGTTTGCGCGGGAGCCATGATGGTGTCCTTGATGGTCTGTGCCATGGCCGCACGATAGCTGCGTCCTGTGCCATCGTTCGGTATCGGTTTTCCCTCAAGGTCGTGATACAACCAGTCATACAAGAGGCCAAGGGCGGTAACCCGGCCACCCATGGACATATCCTGGCCCGCTGTCACTGGCACGGCGCGCATCTTGTCGACGTAGTTCAGAGCGCCATCCAGGTAGGCGGGGTTGCCAGTCACCTTGTAGGCCAGCCCGAGCTGCTGGGCTAGCGGGACGATGGCGTTGCGGTGCCCTGTAGCCACGTTGCAGACGGCCAAGGCTAGGTCGGTCGATGGCGTGCCTGTCGTCGGACAGCTTTGCAATTTCACGATGTTGGCACTGAGCTGGTTGATCATGGTGTACCAAGCCACGCTCAGAGGGGTGTCGATGGTGGGGATGTCGGCTACAGTTTGGCCATTCAAATCGGTCAGTTTGAACCCGCTGATCGATTCGTTGGCTCGGCCGATGAATTGATGCACAGTCTCATCCGGCAGGTAACTCAGAGCCGCACTGTCTGTCGTCGGCCATGCCTGCACCCACTTGACTACATCGTTCACCTTCAGGCTGACCTGATGGGTTGTGCTGTTCCAGGAAAATTCGATGCGCGCGCTTTTCCCTGTTGGGAGGTCGAACTCACCATGGGTAATGTAGCGCGCATTGCTAGCGTCTGTGCGCTGCAGCAGGCCAATTTGAAAACTCGCGGAGCCGGGAAGGTCCTTATCCGTATGGCGCAGGAACAGGCCATTTTTCGCACCAATGCCCTTCAGTTCGCCATAGACGGTCTGTTGTGACGCATCGATCGCCGGATTGTACTCGGTGGGCGTGATGGATAGGGTGAAGGTGCCGCCGGCGGCCGGAAACGCGGCGGGCAGGAACGGTAATTGGCCCTTCAGTTTGTCGATGGCAGCCTGCGTAGTCAGTAAATGCGGGTGCTCCGTTTTCAACGGCGGCGTCGCCTGCGCAGCGGTGGCAACACAAATCACGGCGGCGACCAGTAGGTACAGCGGCCGGAAGGGAGGGGGTATGTGCAAAGTGCTTCTCCGAAATAATAAATATTTAATAATATATTGTTTCAGAGGTCCATGTTAAAAAAACAATGCATCGACCGGCTCACCTTCCAAGTACACTGTTGTAGACAATTCAACAGCATATGCATAAAATTCAATTTGTGACACAGTCATACAAGGAGTCCGCCATGTCCGCCGACACCCTGACCGCCGCCCTGCAAGCCCACAACCAGGACCGCGACCCGCAACTGCTGCGCATGAAGTATCGGAAGATGGCGCAAAGCGCCTTCCTGTTCCTGCGCGGCGCCGACCACCTGTTCTACGACGCCCTGCCCGACCAGCCGCTGTTCCGCAGCGCGCCGCTGGCCTGGGCCTGCGGCGATCTGCACATGGAAAACTTCGGCAGCTATAAGGGCGACAACCGCCAGGTCTATTTTGATATAAACGATTTCGACGAAGGCGCGCTGGCGCCGGCCAGCTGGGACCTGGTGCGCCTGCTGGCCAGCATCCGGTGCGGCGCCGACGCGCTGCGGGTGTCGGCGCCGGAAGCCGCGGACCTCGGCGCCCACTGCCTGGACGCCTACCGCGCCGCGCTCGCCACCGGCAAGCCGCGCTGGGTGGAGCGCGAAACCAGCGTGGGCCTGATCCGGGACCTGCTGGACGATCTGAGGAACCGCACGCGCGCCGACTTCCTCGACAAGCGCACCACCCGCAAAGGCCAGCGCCGCAGCCTGAACCTCGACGGCGAGAAAGCATTGCCGCTGCTGCCCGGCCAGCGCGAGCTGCTGGCCGAATTCCTGCCGCGCTTCGCCCAGCAGCAGGACAACCCCGGCTTCTACACCATGCTGGACGCGGCGCGCCGCATCGCCGGCACCGGCAGCCTGGGGTTGATGCGCTTTGTGGTGCTGGTCGAAGGCAAGGGTTCGCCGGACGGGAACTACCTGCTCGACATCAAGGAGTGCAAGCCGTCGGCGCTGACGCCGCGCCTGACCGCGTGGAAGATCAAGCAGCCGGCGTGGCCGGACCAGGCCGGCCGCGTGGTGGCGGTGCAGCAGCGCATGCAGGCGGTCGATCACGCCTCCCTGCACGCGATACCGCTGGACGGCAAGTCCTGCGTGCTGCGCGGTCTGCAACCGTCGGAAGACCGCGTGGCGCTGGATGCTTGGGGCAAGAAGCTCAGTCGCCTGCAGGAAGTGATCGCCACCATGGGCTGCAACCTGGCCTGGGACCAGCTGCGCGCCGCGGGCCGCGCCGGCGCCGCCGGTGCGGACGAGCTGATCGCCCACGGCCAAGACGACAGCTGGCGCCAGCCCATGCTGGATGCGGCCAGCGCGATGACCGAACTGACGCAATCCCAATGGCAGGCCAGCAAGGCCTGGCTGGCTAGTGCCTGATTAGTGCAGGACTAGTGCTGGACTAAGGCCGGAGCAGCACGCCCTGCGCCAGCCAATGCTGCAGATAGCCCGCCAGCGCCAGCATCGCTTCCTCGCCGGCGTCCGCGCACACCTCGCCGAAACTCGCCCCTTCGGCGATGCGGTACAGGGCTTGCGCCTCCGCCGCCGCCAGCGAACGGAAATGCGGCTGCTCGCCCTGGCGCCACACCAGCCAGCGCGTCGCGCCGGCGGCTTGCTCCACCTGCGGCGGTTCGGCGCCGGCGGCCAGCGCCTGCCACAGGGCGACGGCGTTCCAGTGCATCTCCAGCAGGTGCACCGATGGATGCAGGCCGAATTGCAGATCGCCCCATTCCTCGGGCGGTATCGCCGCCATGTCGGCGGCGGCCAGCGGCGCGGCGTCCGGCGCATCGAAGGCCAGGCCCAGCGTCCATTCCAGTCCCGCCAGTTCGGCGATGAAGGGATAGTCCGGCAGCGCCGTCTGCGCATGCGCGGCCAGGCCGGCGCCGAACCAGCGCAGGTTGGCGTGCTGCGACGGATGCGCGGCGAGATAACCGTTGGCCAGTTCGGCGAACATGTCGTCGCCGACGAAGGTCCAGGTCTTGTCGTAGGCTTCGCACAGCGCCTGCCGCAAGCGGCTGCGATAGGCGCGGTGGTAGATCGCCAGCCGCGACCCGGCGCTCAGCCCGTACTGCTCGCGCACGGCGGCGTGGATGGCGCCGGGCGCCTCGTCGGCCAGGATGTAGCGCTGGAAGTCCAGCTGCAAGCGTTCGAGGGCGTTCATGCCGCCTCCGCGAACGCGCGCGCGCGCCGCAACTCCGCCGACAGCTCGGACAGCGGCGGAATATTATCGTCGCGCTCTATCATCGTCGCCACCTTGCCGAAGCGGCGCAAGGCCTGCGCGTACAAGGCCCACACCGGATCGGCCACCGCCTGGTCGTGGGTGTCGATGATGCAGCCTTCCTGCACGCTGTGGCCGGCCAGGTGGATCTGCTGGACGCGCCGCGCGGGCAGCGCGTCCAGGTAGGTGATCGGATTGAAGCCGTGATTGACGCAGCTGACGTAGACGTTGTTCACGTCCAGCAGTATCAGGCTGTCGGACTCCTCGGCCACGGCGGCGACGAAGTCCCATTCCTGGAACGTGTCCGACTCGAAGGACAGGTAGCTCGACACGTTCTCCAGCAACAGCGGGCGTTCCAGGTAATCCTGCACGCGCCGCACATTGCGCACCACGGTGGCCACGGCCTCCTCGGTGTACGGCAGCGGGAACAGGTCGTGCATATTGGCGCCGTGCGTGCCGGTCCAGCACAGGTGGTCCGACACCCACAGCGGCTCCACGCGCCGCATCAGCGCCTTCAGCTCGCGCAGGTAGTCTTCGGACGGACCTTGCGGCGTGCCGATCGACATCGACACGCCATGCATCACCACCGGATAGTCGCGGCGTATGCGGTCCAGCATCGCCAGCGGCTTGCCGCCGGGGACCATGTAATTCTCGGACAGGATCTCGAACCAGTCGACGCCCGATTCAGCGGGCGGCGTGGCGATGATGTCGTTGTAGTGCGCGGGGCGCAAGCCAAGGCCGAAGCCCGGCGACGGTAGTGTGGATGTCATGTTTTAGGTAGCGCCGGCGGCGCCGGCGCGGTATCGATGATGACGCGTGCAGATTACTTGTCCAGGTCGACGATCTTGCCCTTCTTGGCGAAGCAGGCGCCGGCCTTGGTGGCCAGGAAGCCGTGGCCCTTGCAGGAGTTCTGGCCCTTGCAGGCGTTTTCCGCGGTGGCGCAGTCGCTGGTGCCCTTGCAGCTGTTGATGCCGGCGCAGTGCACGGTGTCGTCGGCGCTGATGGTGGTGGTGGCGGCGATGGCCGACGCCGACATGGCCATGGTTGCGACGGTTGCTGCCATTGCGGCGATACGGGTGATGTGGTTCATGTGATTCTCCAAAAAAAGTAAGTTAGGTTGGTGCTGCATGACTCTGTCGCGGCCACTTCCCGATTGCTTACACAATTTTGAAAAATATTTTGTATTTTGACTTGAATCAAAGTTTTTACTGCGCTGCATCAATAGACTTCTCTACGTTACTTAACGACAAAAAGAGGAAGTGAAATGAGCAAGCTTTTAGCAGCAGCAGTATTGGCCACCCTGAGCCTGGCGGCTGGCAGCAATGCGATGGCGGAAGAATCCCCATGGCTGGTGCGCGTGCGCGCCGTGCACCTGGATCCGGCCGACAAGTCCGATCCGGTCGGCGGCGCCGGCGCATCCGACCGCCTCACCGTCAGCAGCAAGACCATCCCTGATTTCGACATCTCCTATTTCTTCACGCCCAACCTGGCGGCGGAACTGCTGCTGACCTATCCGCAAAAACACGACGTGGCACTGGACGGCAAAAACATCGGCACCTTCAAGCATCTTCCGCCCACGCTGCTGATGCAGTATCACTTCGTGCTCAATTCGCCGCTCAAGCCTTACCTGGGCGCGGGCGTGAACTACACCACCATGTCCAAGGTCGATCTGCTGGGCGGCAAGGGCGGCCTGGAACATGACAGCTTCGGCCTGGCGCTGCAAGCGGGCGTGGACTACGCCATCGACAAGAAATGGTCGCTCAACTTCGACGTGAAGAAAGTGCAGATCCGCAGCGACGTCTTCATCAGCGGCGCCAAGGTCAGTCGCGTCAAGGTCGATCCGCTGCTGGTCGGCGTCGGCGTCGGCTACCGCTTCTGATACACAGCACTGATACACAGCACTGATACACAGCGCTGATACACAGCGCCGGTCAGCGTTGCGACACCGCGACAGACCTAGCAATATGGTGACACGGACGGGTAATCTGGGGACAATCAAGCTCCTGGACTACCCGTTTTCGCTTTTCCCGGAAGGAGCACCGCCATGTCGTTCGACCACGTAAAAATCGGCACCCGCCTCGGTTTCGGCTTCGCCATCGTCCTGGCGCTGCTGGTCGCCGTCATCGTGCTGGGACTGAGCTCCATGACCCGCATCGGCAGCCGCACGCACGACATCATCGACGACAAGAACGTCAAGATGGAGGCGGCCAACCGCATGGTGGACAACGTGCGCAACATCACGCTGTCGCTGACGAATATCGTGGTGGTGCCCAGCACGCCGGAAGTGAACGCCGAGCTGGAAAAGATCGCCGAGTCGCGCAAGAAGTACGGCGCGGCCAAGAAGATCCTGCTGGACCATATCACCGACGACCAGGAAAAAGCCATGCTGGCCACGCTGGACGGCCTGCTGAAGGAAGGCGCGGCCAAGAACAACAAGGTGATCGAACTGCGCAAGGACGGCGAGATCCAGGACGCCACCTCCTACCTCACGCAAACCGCGGCGCCCAGCCTGAAGGGCGTGCTGAAGGCGCTCGACGACATCCTGGTCTACGAGACCGCGCAGGCGCGGCAGGCCGGCGAGGAGGTCGAAGCCGTGCTGCGCACCGCGCAGATGGTGCAGGTGGGCCTGGGCGCGCTGGCGATGGCGCTGGGCTGCGGCGTGGCCTGGTTCATCACGCGCTCGATCACGGTGCCGCTGAACGCCGCGGTCGACGTCGCGGAGACGGTGGCCTCGGGCGACCTGTCGTCCAACATCAGGACCGGCGCCACCGATGAAACGGGCCGCCTGCTCAGCGCCCTCAAGTCGATGAACGACAGCCTGCTGCAGGTGGTCGGCCAGGTGCGGCAGGGGACCGACACCATCGCCACCGCATCGAATGAAATCGCCGCCGGCAACCTGGACCTGTCCTCGCGCACCGAGCAGCAAGCCAGCTCGCTGGAGGAAACCGCGTCGTCGATGGAGGAGCTGACTTCCACCGTCAAGCAGAACGCCGACAACGCGCGCCAGGCCAACACGCTGGCGCGCAGCGCGTCGGAGGTGGCGACCAGGGGCGGCGCCATCGTCGCGCAGGTGGTCGACACCATGGGCAGCATCAACAGCTCCTCGCGCAAGATCGTCGACATCATCGCCGTCATCGACGGCATCGCCTTCCAGACCAACATCCTGGCGCTCAACGCCGCCGTCGAAGCGGCGCGCGCCGGCGAGCAGGGACGCGGCTTCGCGGTGGTGGCGTCGGAGGTGCGCAACCTGGCGCAGCGCAGCGCGGCGGCGGCCAAGGAAATCAAGGAACTGATCTCGGCCTCGGTGGCCAACGTCGACGACGGCTCGCGGCTGGTCGGCGAGGCGGGGCAGACGATGGGCGACATCGTCGACAGCATCCGCCGCGTGACCGACATCATGGGCGAGATCACCTCGGCCAGCCAGGAGCAGACCATGGGCATCGAGCAGATCAACATGGCCATCACGCAGATGGACGAGGTCACGCAGCAGAACGCGGCGCTGGTGGAACAGGCGGCGGCCGCATCGCAGAGCATGCAGGAGCAGGCGGCGGCGCTGGCCTCGGTGGTGGGCTTCTTCAAAACCGGCGCGGCGCCGGGGACCGCTATAATGGTGCGCACCCACCACTAACGGAAGCCCGGCCCATGCGCAAGATCCTGATCGTCCTGACCGCCCTGATGCTGACCGCATGCGTCGACGACACGGCCTCGTACTACGCGGACGGCAGCACCGGCAACCACGCCTTGACGCTGCACCGCGCGCAGAAGCACTTCTGGAGCAGCGAAAGCACTGTGGAGCTGATCATGCAGCGGCTGCCCGAATGCCTGCGGCGCATCGAGTTGACCGAGATGCCGGCCGATGACGTGGAGATCGAACTGCTGTCCGGTGGCGACAACGTCTGGACGCTGCGGGCCGGCAAAGCGATGTGGCAGGTTGAAACGCAGAGCTGCACCCAGTACCCCGACGTCAAAGGCGACGGCGGCGAATTGATCGGAGTGTTCCGGGTCGATGGCAAGAAGCTGGTGTTCGAAGCCGCCGTGCTTGAACCGGTCGGCTCCGACGCTACCCCACCCGCCAAATAACCCCGCACGGCGAAGGGGTCTGACCCCGCGGGGGTCAGACCCCAGGCTTGCGGGGTTAGCGCAAGGCCAGGCGGCTCGCCGGGCGCTTGGCGCTCGCGTTGGCGCCCTGGTCGCCGCTCAGCTTGAATCGGCTGACCAGTTCGGCCAGCAAGCCGGCCTGCTCCTGCATGCTGCCGGCGGCGGCCGCAGCCTCTTCCACCAGCGCGGCGTTCTGCTGCGTCACCGAATCCATCTCCGTGATCGCCATGTTGACGTGGCCGATGCCCGTGCTCTGCTCGCTCGACGCCTCGGTGATCGCCGACATGATCTGCGTCACCCGCGACACGCTGGCCACCACCTGATCCATCGTCGTGCCGGCTTCCGCCACCAGCACGCTGCCGGCGTTGATGCTTTCCACCGAAGCGTTGATCAGCTCCTTGATCTCCTTGGCCGCGCCGGCCGAGCGCTGCGCCAGGTTGCGCACCTCGGACGCCACCACCGCAAACCCGCGTCCCTGCTCGCCCGCGCGCGCAGCTTCCACCGCCGCGTTCAGCGCCAGGATGTTGGTCTGGAAGGCGATGCCGTCGATCACGCTGATGATGTCGACGATGCGCGTGGCCGAGGCGTTGATGGTGTCCATGGTCTGCACCACCTTCGACACCACATGCCCGCCCTTCTCCGCCACCGACGACGCCGACAGCACCAGCTGGTTGGCCTGCACCGCGTTGTCGGCGTTCTGGTTCACGGTCGAGGTCAGTTCCTCCATCGACGCGGCCGTCTCTTCCAGCGAGCTGGCCTGCGATTCGGTGCGCGCCGACAAATCCATATTGCCGGAGGCGATCTCGCCCGACGCGGTGGCGATGGTGTCGGCGCTGCGGCGGATCTCGCCGATGGTGTCGGCCAGCCGCGCCTGCATCGACTTCATGCCGTACAAGATGCTGGCGCGGTCCGAGTCATGCGTCTTGATGCTGGCGCTGAGGTCGCCGCCGGCGATCTGCTGGGCGATTTCGCTGACGTATTCGGGATCGCCGCCGATGGTGTGGCGCAGGCTTTTGTTGACCATGCTGACGATGGCCCACAGCACCAGGCACACCAGCGCCAGCACGCCGGCCGACTTGTACAGCGACTGGTAGAACGCGTTATCGATGTCGTCGATATAGGCGCCGGTGACCAGGTCCCAGTCCCACTGCGCGAAGTGCACCACGCGGCTCATCTTGGGCACCGGCTCCTTGGTGTTCGGCCGGGTCCAGGAATAGCGCACGAAACCGCCGCCTTCCGGCTTGGCGCCGGCCGCGGCGATGTCGCGGTACAGGTAGACGCCGTTGGGGTCCTTGAAGTCGGCCATGTCCTTGCCGTTGTTCTCCGCCTTGAAGGGATTCATCAGCGAACGGGTGCCCTGGGTGATGGTGATGTAGCCATCCTTGCCGAAGCGCAGGCCGGCGATCACCGCCATCGCCTGTTTCTGGGCGTCTTCCTTGCTCAGGGCGCCGGAGGTGGCTTTTTCGCCGTACAGCTTGAGGATGCTCATGCCGGCGTCGTCCAGGTTCATCAGGTCGATCTGACGTTCCTCGATGCGCACGTCGCGCATCTGCATGGTCTGGTACAGGAAGATGGCGGTGATGCACAGCAAGCTGCAAATCAACGGTACCCAGAGCTTCTGTTGGAAGGACAATTTGTTCATGGTACAGAGTCTCCGTATTGTCTTATGGAAACCAGAATACCCGAATTGTCTCGGACGAATGTCGCTTATTTACAAATTTTGTATCAAAAAACACGGCGGGCGCCGCGATCTGCATCGTGGCGCCCGCCGGGAAAACGTGGTCCGATTTACTGGGCGTTGCGGTCCTTGACGGTCTTGGCGGCCAGTTGCGCATCGACCCGGGCGATCTTGCCGCGCGGCGCCACGTAGGCGACGTCGGTGGTGACTTCGTTCTGCTCCAGCGCGCCGGCCTGGATGGCGGCGATGGTGTCAGCCTTCACCTGGGCGCGGGTGACGGTGCTTGGGGCAGACTTGACATTGGCGATGTCCGCGGTGACTTCGTTCTGCTCCACAGGGCCCTGGGCGAAAGCCGCACCAGCGGCAAGCAGGAGGGAGACCGATGCGATGATGGATTTGGCGTTCATTTTGATGCTCCTTGTCAGATTAAGTGTGGCGCCCAGTTTTGAGTGCCAACCGGCTTTGTGTCGTCGATGGAGTCATATTAGGATTAATTTTTCAGATATAAAAGCGCAAATATCCGGTCAAATCCATTCGCTTATCCGATCAGTTAACTCGGCTATCAGCCTTTTTCGCTGTCCAGCACGGCGGTCGAGTGGGCGTCGTAACGGCTGCCCGCAGCGGCGCCGGCCGGCACCGCCTGCTCCAGCCGCGCCAGGTCGGACGGCGACAGCTGCAGCCGGGTCGAGGCCAGCGCCTCCTCCAGCCGCACGCGGGTGCGGGCGCCGACCAGCGGCACGATGTCCTGGCCCTGCGCCGCCACCCAGGCGATCGCCACCTGCGCCACCGACACGCCCAGCTCGCCGGCGATGGCGCGCAGCTTTTCCACCAGCGCCAGGTTGCGGTCCAGGTTCTCGCCCTGGAAGCGCGGGCTGGCCAGGCCGCGGAAGTCGGCCTCGCCTTCGCGCTGCTTGCTCCAGTGGCCGCTGATCAGGCCGCGCGACAGCACGCCGTAGGCGGTGATGGCGATGCCCAGCTCGCGGCAGGTTTGCAGGATGCCGTTCTCGATGCCGCGCGAGATCATCGAATATTCGATCTGCAGATCGGCGATCGGATGCACGGCGTGGGCGCGGCGCAGCGTCTCGCTGCCAACCTCGGACAGGCCGATGTGCTTGACCTTGCCGGCCTGGACCAGCTCGGCGATGGCGCCGACGGTGTCCTCGATCGGCACGTTCGGATCAAGGCGGGCCGGACGGTAGATGTCGATGTGCTCGACGCCCAGGCGCTTGAGCGAATACGCGGCGAAGTTCTTCACCGCCACCGGACGGGTATCGATGCCGATCCAGTTGCCGGCCGGGTCGCGCATGGCGCCGAACTTGACGCTGATCTGCACCTGGTCGCGGCCGCCGGCGGCCAGCGCCTCGGCCACCAGCAGTTCGTTGTGGCCCATGCCGTAGAAATCGCCGGTGTCGAGCAGGGTGACGCCGGCCTCGATGGCGGCGCGGATGGTGGCCAGGCTTTCCTTGCGGTCCGCCGGGCCGTACAGGTCGGACATGCCCATCAGGCCCAGGCCCAGTTGAGCGACTTGCGGGCCGGTGCGGCCAAGTTTGCGGGTTTGCATCATGTTTCTCCAGGGTGGTTAGCGACTGGATGCATTATGCTATTATCGATTGCGGCAATAAATACGGTAAATCCTATTACTTTATTCGAACAAAGATAACAATCGTGGACCAATTCAAGGCCATGCAGATCTTCAAGGCGGTGGCCGACTGCAAGAGTTTCACCCAGGCCGCCGAGCAGCTGGACCTGCCCAAGCCCACCGTCACCAACGCTGTGCAGGCCATCGAACAGCAGCTGGGCGTGCGCCTGCTGCAGCGCACTACGCGCAAGGTCAGCCTGACTGTCGAGGGGGCGCAATACCTGGAGCGCTGCACCGCCCTGCTCAACGACCTGGACAACCTCAACGGCCTGTTCGCCGGCGAAGGCCGGCTGCTCAGCGGCGCGGTGCGGGTCGACCTGCCGGAGCGGCTGGCCCACCTGTACGTGATCCCGGCGCTGCCGGCCTTCTTCCAGCGGCATCCGCACATCCAGGTGCGGCTGGGCTCGAACGACCGCTTCGTCGACCTGGTCGGCGAAGGCATCGATTGCGCGGTGCGCGGCGGCACGCTGCGCGATTCCACGCTGGTGGCGCGCCGCATCGACTCGATGGAGCAGATCAACGTCGCCTCGCCCGCCTACCTGGAACGCCACGGCCGGCCGCGGACGCTGGAGGATTTGCGCCTGCACACGGCGGTCAACTTTTTCTCCAGCCAGAGCGGGCGCGACCTCGACTGGGAATATGTCGATGCCGACGGCGTCGAGCGCACCCAGGCCATGCGCAGCCAGGTGTCGGTCAGCGGCACCGAGGCCTATCTGGCCGCCTGCCTGGCCGGGCTGGGCCTGATCCAGATGCCGCGCCAAAGCCTGGCGCCGCTGCTGGCCTCGGGGGAATTGGAGGAAATCCTGCCACAGTGGCGCC
Source organism: Duganella rhizosphaerae (assembly GCF_040364205.1). Taxonomy (NCBI): domain Bacteria; kingdom Pseudomonadati; phylum Pseudomonadota; class Betaproteobacteria; order Burkholderiales; family Oxalobacteraceae; genus Duganella; species Duganella rhizosphaerae. Next base: position 22,272 of record NZ_BPWK01000021.1, on the reverse strand, counting down.
CGGCTCCGCTGCCCTTGAACATCGTTTATGCCCATAATCGGCACCTGTCGCCGAGGGTGCGGGTGTTTGTCGACTGGCTTGCTAGTGTTCTTGAGCAACAAACTGTGTCAGAATGAGGCATTCCTTCTTAACAATCCTTTCCACATGAGATACATACTGTCGATGGCGCTGCTGGCGTTAGGCGTCGGCCACGCCCACGCCGCCGCGCCCAAGGCCGGAAAACCGGTCGAGGCCGCGATTTCCGGCATCGACGGCGAACGCCTGCTGCAGCACATCACCATGCTGGCCTCCGACGAGTTCGAAGGCCGCGCGCCGGGCACGCACGGCGAAACCGTCACCATCGACTACCTGCAGCAACAGTTCAAGAAGCTGGGCCTGGAGCCGGGCAACCCGGACGGCACCTATCTGCAGGCGGTGCCGCTGGTGGCCATTTCCAGCCATCCGACGCTGAGCTACACCAAGGACGGCCAGAGCAGGCAGCTGACCTTCGGCGACGACTATGTCGCCTGGACCGCGCGCACCGAGAAAAAAATCGAGGTCGCCAATTCCGAGCTGGTGTTTGTCGGCTACGGCGTGCAGGCGCCGGAATTCCAGTGGGACGACTACAAGGGCGCCGACCTCAAGGGCAAGACCCTGGTCATGCTGATCAACGACCCGCCGCTGCCGGATCCCAAGCATCCCAAGCTGCTGGACCCGGCCATGTTCGGCGGCAACGCGATCACCCGCTACGGCCGCTGGAACTACAAATTCGAGATGGCGGCCAAGATGGGCGCGGCCGCCGCGCTGATCGTGCACGAGACCAGGCAGGCCAGCTATCCCTACGACGTGGTGCGCAACAGCTGGGGCCGCGAGAATTTCGCCCTCAAGAGCAAGACGCCGGATCCGGCCTTCCCGGCCATCCCCGGCTGGCTGCAAGGCGACCGCGCGCGCGAACTGTTCAAGGCCGGCGGACTGGATTTCGACGTGCTCAAGCAGCAGGCCCTGTCGCGCAGCTTCAAGCCGGTGCCGCTGGGCGTCAAGCTCAACGTCACGGCGCTGAACGCCTGGCGCGAAGTGGGCTCGCACAACGTGGTGGGCAAGATCACCGGCTCCGATCCGCTGTTGAAGAATGAAGTGATCGTCTACAGCGCGCACTGGGACCATTTCGGCATCGACGAGAGCTTGCCGGGTCCGCGCACGCAGCAGATCTTCCACGGCGCCATGGACAACGCCGCCGGCGTCGCCGCGCTGCTGGAGATCGCCCGCATCTACAAGGCGCTGCCGGTGGCGCCCAAGCGCAGCATCGTGTTCGTGCTGACCACGGCGGAGGAACGCGGCCTGCTGGGCGCGCAATACTACGCGCGCAATCCGCTGTACCCGCTGAACAAGACGCTGTTGAACATCAACGTGGACGGCCTGAACATGTGGGGCCGCACCCGCGACGTGGAGCTGAGCGGCATGGGCAAATCCAATGCCGACGAGCTGGTTGCCGCCATCGCGCGCAGCCAGGGGCGCACGGTGCGGCCGGACAGCAACGCCGACTACGGCAGCTTCTACCGGGGCGACCAGTTCGAGTTCGCCAGGGGTGGGGTGCCGGTGGTGTATCTGCGCAGCAGCTCCAACTTCGTCGGCAAGGCTGCCGGCTACGGCCGCGAAAAGCTGCTGAACTACAGCGCCCACCAGTACCACACCGTCAACGACACGGTGCAAGCCAAATGGGACACCAGCGGCGCGGTGGAAGACATCGAGCTGCTGTTCAAAGCCGGCTACCAGACCGCCCAAGGCAAAGACCGCCCGCAGTGGAAAGACAACGCCGAGTTCAAGCGCTGACTTCTTTGCATGGGGGTCAGATCTGACATTCGGACACGATCTCATCCGTCGTGCCGGTTCACTGAGCGTTCCGACGCGGCGACGGCGCGGCTTACCGTCTTAACCGAGACGCCGAAGTACGCGGCGATTTGCTGCATCGAAAACGCGGTCGACCGATAGGCCTCAGCCATGGCAGCTTCGCGCGGCGCGAATGTTGCGGCATATTCCTCCAGCGTCAGGGCAAGGGCCCGCCTTTGCACTCGCGCTATCTCTGCCGACCTGGGTTCTTTCGCGGACTCCCTGTGGCGGGCAATGAATGTCTCGTCACCTAAAATGCAGCGGAAACTTACTTTCTTCAGCGGGCTGTCCGCATGCAAGCCCGCCATGACAAAGCGGTGATAGGCTTGCCGCGCGGCGATCTGGTCCGGGCCGAAGCAGGTCAATAGCCAACTCGTCGTCATCCATGCGGCCACCGGCGCCTCGCCCATCATGGCGCGGTAGCTGCTCCACTCCCAGTCACCGGGTGCCGCCACTACACTGGCCCGCACGGGATTCAAAACGATATAGCGCGCCAGTTCGCGCAGGTAGCTCTCCTTCTGCACCAGGATGGCGTGATAACGGCCCTGCGTAACGTGTCCGACCAATTCGTGGCGGCGATTGTAGTACTGCGAATACGCGCTATTCAAATGGCGCATGCCTTGCGCGAGATTACCTTCGGGAGTCTCGATCAGCACGTGGTAGTGGTTCGTCATCTGGCAAAAGGCGTGGATCAGGAAATGAAAGCGCCGGCATACGCGTTCCATTTCTTCCAGCCATACCAGGCGGTCCACGCGATCGCGAAAGATATCCTCACGTCGGTTGCCGCGGCAAGTGACGTGATACAGCGCACCGGGAAATTCGAGTCGGAGTGGGCGGACCATCTCCGCAATGTAGCCGGTGCGCCCTGGCGCGGCGCTGATAAAACGCAGAGGTCGCCGCAACCCGGGCTGATCTTTTACGAATAAGGCAGAGGTCGTGTCCGAATGTCAGATCTGACCCCGGAGTTTTTGTAGCTGGGACTGGTTGCGCTGTTGGTGGGCGTCGGCGCCGGCGGTGGCGATGTCGGCCCGCAGGCCCTGGCGCGCTTGCTCGATGCGGGCGCTGTCGTCCGGCGTTAGTTCCAACAGGCTGAGCAGGTAGGTGACGCCCCATTGCAGCCGCGTCGCCGGACCGACGGCCGCTTGCCATGCCTTGTCGTACCAATCCAGCACAGCCGCAGCGTCGCCGCGCCGCTTGGCGCTGGAGGCCAGGCTCAGCATGAAGTAGTACGGTGAATGCGAACGCGGCAATTCGGCCAGCAGCACTTGCTCCGCTTGCGCCGGCAGGCCGGCGTCGTTCAGCGCGCTGACCGCCGTGTTGACCAGCGTGTGGCGTTCGTAGCGATCAGTCGATTCGGCCAGCGCCGCTTCCACCCGCAGGCGCACTTGTTCGTGCAAGCCTTGCGTCGGCGCCAGCAGGCGACCCAGGCGCATTTGCAGGCGCACCGCCGTCAGGCGGTCCGGCGCGCTGAGCCAGAAATCGTCGGCCCATTGCGCGGCGGTGGCGCCCAGCGCCGCCACCAGTTCTTCACGGCGCGTGGCGAACTTGATCAGAGGGACGCCGCTGTTGCCGAGGATGTCCATGTTGGCGCGCGCCAGCCGCGCGTCGCCAAACACCTTCAGCAGCAAGGCGGCGTTGGCCGCGGCGTCGACATCCTGGCCGGCCGTGGCCAGCTGCGCGTGCAGTTGCAGGCGCACGCCGGCGTCGGCGTCGTCGCAGGCGCTCACCAGCGCCAGCAGCGTCGGCGCCAGCGCGCGCGCGCCCAGCAAACGGCCTTCGTCGGTATCCCAGGAATAATGGCTCAGCAGCGACCACTCGCCGGCGCTGAGCTTGCGCTCGCCTGACAAGGCCGCCGCCAGCGCGGCCGAGGCGGACGATCCGGCCGCATGCACGGCCAGCGCCACGTCGAAGGCGGCGGTGAACAGTTCGCCGTCCAGCTCGCACGGCAGACGCGTGATTTCGCCGCCGTCCGGCGCGTACAACACCAGCGTCGGATAGCTGCGCAAGCCGTACTGCGCGGCCAGCGCCTGCGCGCCAGCGCTGTCGCCGTCGAGGTGGTAGCACAGCACCGACGCCGAACGCTGGACGAACTCGTCCCGCGCGAAAATATCGGATTTGACCCGGTTGCAGGGCGGGCACCAGGCCGCGCCCCAGTACAGGAACAGCGGCCGCTGCTGCGCCGCCGCCAGGGCGAATGCGGCGTCGAGGCCGCCTTGCTGCCAGTCGATCGCCGCCATGCCGCTCAGGACTCGCGCGCCAGGGCCAGGAATTCGGTGCGCATCGCCAGGTTGGGCTGCAGCTCGCCCAGCATGGCCGAGGTGACGGTTTCTTCGCCCGGCGTGCGGATGCCGCGGCTTTCCATGCACAGGTGACGGCACTTGACGACCACGCCGACCGCCTTCGGTTCCAGCACTTCCATCAGCGCGTTGGCGATCTGCATGGTCATGCGTTCCTGCACCTGCAGGCGCTTGGCGAAGCAGTCCACCAGGCGGGTCAGCTTGGACAGGCCGACGATCTTGCCGTTCGGGACGTAGCCAACCGTGGCCTTGCCGAAGAACGGCGCCAGGTGGTGTTCGCAATGGCTGTAGACCGGGATGCCGCGCACCACGATCAGTTCGTTGTACTGCTCGGCGCCGTCTTCGAAGGCTTTCAGCAGCTCGACCGGATCCTGGCCGTAGCCGGAGGTCCAGTGTTTCCATGCCTTGGTGACGCGCGCCGGCGTTTCCACCAGGCCCGGACGGTCGGGATCTTCACCGAAGCTGGCGAGCAGACGACGCCAGTCGCCTTCCGAGAATTCTTTTTGAGACATGATGAAACACCTTTTTTTTACGATTGCCGACAGTATATAGAAATCCGCGGCAGCGCACCCGCTAAGGCCGGTTGGCCTTCAACAGCTCGGCGGCGATCGACACCGTGGCCGTCATGTCCGGCCACTCCGGATCGCCCGGCCCGAACCAGCGGGCGTCGGCGATTTCCGTGGGGTCGACGCGGATCTCGCCGTCCAGGTATTCGGCCGTGTAGGCGATCATCAGCGAATGCGGGAACGGCCACGACTGGCTGCCGAAGTATTGCAGCTTGTGCACCCGCAGCCCGACTTCCTCGTACACCTCGCGGTGCACCGCCTCCTCGACCGATTCGCCCGCCTCCAGGAAGCCGGCCAGCGCGGTGTAGCGCTTGTACGGCGCGTTGGCGTGCATGGCCAGCAGCACCTGCCCGCCCTTGCGTATCAACACCATCATCGCCGGCGAGATGCGCGGATAGGCGCTCATGCCGCAGGCCGGGCATTGGTAGCAGCGCTCGCCTTCGAGCCGACCCATCGGCGTGGCGCAGGCGCCGCAAAAACGGTGCGTGCGGGCCCAGTCGGCCAGCTGGAAGGCCCTGCCGGCCAGGGCCACGAAACCGTCGTCGACGACGCCGAACAGCGAGCGCAAACCGTGATAACCGTACTCCGGCCCCGGCAGTTCCGGCTGATCGACCCACGCCAGCTGATAGTAGCGGCCTTCCCACTGGCCCAGCGCATGGAAGCGCTCCGGCGGCAATTTCAGCGCCGCCACGGCCTGGTGGTCGGGCAAACCCAGGATTTCGTTGCGTAAAAGCAACTCTCCACGGTGGAACACGAAAGTCAGCGGATGCTCATGCGCGGCGGGGCGGATCAGCGGCGTAAATGTGGCGGGCGTCAGCAGCATGTCGGGGAGGCTCAGGTTTTATCGCAAAACATGATCTTACAGTGTTTCCTAAATGATTATTTTCGGCGGTGAGAATTGATGACAATCCGATCACGGTAAACACGCTAAGTCATTGTTTTCAGACCAAGATTTAAACTACTTTTGGCCCTGTGCTCTCCGCATGGGGTCGATTGGCGGTACTATATATTTCCGTAAGGAGAACATTTAAATGCCATCACTCATACCTGGTTTAACCACCGACCAAATCGCCAGCCTGCAGTCCTTCCAGATCGCCTTGCTGACGACCGCCGACATGCAACTGCTCACGACCCTGCAAATGACCGCATGGAACACCGAGCAGCTCGGCTACTTTGGTACCAGCCAGCTGCGCGCGCTGTCCACGCAGAATCTGCAGGCGCTCAACAGCGCTCAGCTGGGGTATGGCATCACCACCCAACAAATCCAGGCGCTGTCGAGCGCGCAATTGCTCAACCTGACGACCAACCAGCTGGTCAACGGCCTGACCACCGCCCAGTTCGCCGCGCTGGCGACCCCGCAGCTGGCCGCGCTGACCACCGCGCAACTGGCCATGCTCGGCACCGGCGACATCGCCGCGCTGAAGACCCAGGCGCTGGCCTCGCTGAGCACCCAGCAGCTGCGCGGCCTGCGCACCGACCAGATCGCCGCGCTGGGCAGCAGCCAGAGCGCCGCGCTGAAAACCAGCCAGATCGCCGCGCTGAGCAGCAACCAGCTGATCAGCCTGGACACCGAAGACGTCGCCGCGCTGACCACGCTGCAGCTGGCCGCGCTCGGCACCGGCCTGCTGGCCGCGCTGACCACCGGCCAGGTGGCGGCCCTGGGCACCGCCCAGGCCGGCAGCCTGGCGACCGGCCAGATCAGCGTGCTCAGCAGCGACCAGCTGGCCGCGCTCGGCACCGGCGGCTTTGCCGCGCTGAAAACGGCGCAGATCGCCGCGCTGACCACCAAGCAATTCGTCGCCCTGAGCACCGACCAGATCGTCGCACTGACCACCGCGCAAACCGCCGCGCTGACCACGCTGCAGCTGGCGCAGATGTCCAGCAGCCAGCTGGCCGCGCTGGAAACCCAGGACTTCGCCGCGCTCAAAAGCCAGCAGCTGAACGCGCTGAACACCAGCACCACCGCCGTGCTCAGCACCGACCAGATCGCCGCGCTCAGCACCGCCCAGGTGGCCGCGCTGAAGACCAGCCAGGTCCGCGGCCTGAGCACCGACCAGATCGTCGCGCTGAACACCGCGCAAATCGGCGCGCTCGGCAGCGCGCAAGTGCTGGCGCTGACGTCCGACCAGATCGCCGCGATCGAAACGCGCGACATCGCCGCCATGAAATCGGCGCAGTTCGCCGCCATGGCCACGGCCCAGCTCAACGCGCTGGGCACCGACCAGCTGCAGGCGCTGACCACCGCGCAAGCGGCGGCCCTGACCACGCAGCAAGTGGCCTCGCTCGGCACCAGCCTGATCGCCGCGCTGAAAACGGCCGACCTGGCCGCCATGAAGACCCAGCAGATCGCCGCCATCTCCAGCAACGGCATCGCCGCGCTCGGCACCAGCCAGGTCGCCGCCCTGACCACGCAGCAGATCGGCGCGCTCAAAAGCTCGCAACTGGCGGCGCTGGACACCGACCAGATCGCCTCGCTGAGCTCGAACCAGGCGATCGGCCTGGGCACGCAGCAAGTGGCCGCGCTGTCGACCAAGCAACTGGCCGCGCTGAGCACCGCCAACTTCGCGGCGCTGCGCTCGCAATCGCTGGCCGCCCTGGGCACCGGCCTGGTCGCCGCGCTCACCACCGACCAGATCGTCGCGCTGAGCACCGCGCAGGCGGCCGCGCTGAACTCGCTGCAATTGGCGGCGCTGTCCAGCGACCAGCTGGTCGCGCTGGAAACGCGCGACCTCGCCGCGCTGAAAACCCAGCAGCTGGCCGGCCTGAGCACCAGCAATCTGCGCAGCCTGGGCACCGACCAGGTCGCCGCGCTGAGCACGGCGCAACTGGCCGCCCTGTCGACCCAGCAGCTGAACGCGCTCGACACCGACCAGATCGTCAGCCTGACCACCGCCCAAGCCGCCTCGCTGACCACCCGCCAGCTCGCCGCGCTGGGCAGCAACGCCATCGCCGCGCTGGAAACCCGCGACGTCGCCGCGCTCAAGAGCGCGCAACTGGCCGCCCTGAACAGCAGCCAGGTCGCCGCGCTGGGCACCGACCAGATCGTCGCGCTGACCAGCGCCCAAGTGGCCACGCTGGGCACCCTGCAATTGGCCGCGCTCGGTTCCGACCAGCTGGCCGCGATGGACACCCAGGACCTGGTCGCGCTCAAATCGCAGCAGGCCGCCGCGCTGGCCACCGGCGCCGTCGCCGCGCTGACCACGGCGCAGTTCGCCGCGCTGGGCAGCACGCAGCTGGCCAACTTCACCACCGCCCAGGTCGCCGCGCTGACGACCGACCAGATCGTCGCGCTGACCACGCTGCAGGCGAGCCAGCTGGCCACGCGTGAAATCGCCGCGCTGTCGACCGACCAGCTGAACGCGCTGGAAACGGCCGACTTCGCCGCGCTGAAGACCGCGCAAATCGTCGCCCTGACGTCGAACCAGATCGCCGCCCTCGGCACCGGCCTGATCGTCGCCCTGACCACCGCCCAGGCCGGCGCGCTGACGCCGGGCCAGTTGAACGCGCTCAGCAGCGACCAGCTGGGCGCCATGGAAACCCAGGACTTCGCCGCGCTCAAGACCAGCCAGCTGCTGGGCCTGGGCACCAAGTCCATCGCCACGCTCACGCCCGGCCAGGTCGCGGCGCTGCAAACCTCGCAGATCTCGCAACTGACGTCGGACCAGATCCAAGTGCTCAGCTCGATCCAGCTGGGCGCGCTGACCACGCAGCAGGTCAACGCCCTCAGCACCGTGCAGATCGGCTACCTGCTGACCGAACAGATCGCCGTGCTGACCACCGCCGACTGGGCCGCGCTGAAATCGTCGCAGCTCAACGCGCTGAGCTCGAAGCAGATCGCCGCCGTCACCACCGACCAGATCGTCGCGCTGACCAGCGCCCAGGCGTCCAACCTGAGCACGCAGCAACTGGCGCAGCTGTCGACCGATCAACTGGTCGCGCTGGAAACCCAGGACCTGGCCGCGCTCAAGACCAACCAGATCGCCGGCCTCGGCACGGCCGCCGTCGCCGCCCTGACCACCACCCAGACGCAGGCGCTCAAAACGCTGCAGACCGCCGCGCTGAGCACCAGGCAAGTGGCCGCGCTGACGACCGACCAGATCGTCGCGCTGAGCACCGCGCAGGCGTCCAGCCTGACCACGCAGCAAGTGGCGGCGCTGTCGAGCGACCAGCTGCTGGCGATCGAGACCGAGGACCTGGCCGCGCTGAAGACCGCGCAACTGGCCGCCCTCGGCACCGCCCAGATCAGTCTGCTGAGCACCGACCAGATCGTCGCGCTGGGCACCGCCCAATACGCCGGCCTGGGCTCGCGCCAGCTGCAGGCGCTGACCAGCGACCAGCTGGTGGCGATGGAAACGCGCGACCTGGCCTCGCTGAAGACCGCGCAGGTGATCGGCCTGGGCAGCGACCAGCTGAACGCGCTGACCAGCGGCCAGGTGGCCGCCTTGACCACCCTCCAGCTCAACGGTCTGAGCACCGCGCAGCTGACCAAGCTGAACACCACGCAGATCGCCGCCATGGCCACGGCGCAGGTGGCGTCGCTGGCCACCGCGCAGGTGGCGCTGCTGGGCAGCGACCAGCTGGTGGCGCTGGGCACGCAAACGCTGTCGCTGATGAAGACGGCGCAGATCGCCGCCCTCAAGACCGCGCAGATCGCCGCCCTCAACAGCGACCAGATCGCCGCGCTGAGCACCGCGCAGGTCAGCAACCTGACCACGCTGCAGATCGCCGCCCTCGGCAGCGACCAGCTGAACGCGCTGGAAAGCCAGGACTTCGCCGCGCTCAAGACCGCGCAATTCGCCGCGCTGAGCACCGACGTCATCGCCAGCCTGAGCACCGCCCAGGTCGCCGCGTTGACCACCGCCCAGCTGTCCAGCCTGAGCACCCGCCAGACCGTGGCGCTCGGCACCGCGCAATTGGCCGTGCTCTCCAGCGCCGCCATCGTGGCGCTGAAGACCGCGCAACTGGCGGCGCTGACCACCGACCAGCTCGACGCGCTGGGCACCGACCAGTTCCGCGTGCTGACCGCGGTGCAGATGGCGGCGCTGAGCAGCGCCCAGTTCAAGTCGCTGACCACCGACCAGATCGTTGCGCTGAACACGCTGCAAGCGGGCAGCCTGGCCACCGCGCAAGTGCGCGCCATGACCGCCGGCCAGCTGGCCGCGCTGGAAACCCAGGACCTGGCCGCGTTCAAGACCGCGCAAGTGGCCGCGCTGAGCACCGATCAACTGGTGCTGCTGAGCAGCGACCAGATCGCCGGCCTGAGCGTCACGCAAGTGGCCAACCTGAGCACCGCGCAAGTGGCGTCGCTGACCAACGGCCAGATGCTCGCGCTGGAAAGCCAGGACCTGGCCGCGCTGAAAACCGCGCAATTGCAGGCGCTCGGCACCAGCCAGCTGGACGCGCTGTCGACCGACCAGTTGCAAGCGATGACGGCGGCGCAGTTGTCCTCGCTGAGCACGGCGCAATTCCAGGGCCTGCTGACTTCGCAGATCAGCTCGCTGACCACGGCCCAGGTGGCGGCGCTGGCCACCGGCCAGGTCGCCAGCCTGAGCGCCGCCCAGCTGGCGGCGCTCAGTACCGATGAAATCGTCGCGTTGAAAACCACGCAGGTCGCCTCGCTGCTGACCGCGCAAGTGCAACTGCTGAGCACCGACCAGATCGGCGCGCTGACCAGCCTGCAGGTCAGCGCGATGAGCACCGGCCAGCTGTCCTCGTTGACGACCGACCAGATCGCCGCATTGAGCACGGCCGACTTCGCCGCGCTGAGCGCCGCCCAGTTGGGCGCGCTGGGCATGTTGAGCAACCTGACCACCGACCAGATCCAGGCCTTGACGCCGACCCAGGTCGGCGGCCTGACGACGGCCCAGATCGCCGCGCTGAACACCGCGCAGATCGTCGCCCTGACCACCCGCCAGATCGGCAGCGTCAGCACCGCCGGCGTCGCCGCCCTGAACAGCGACCAGTTGCGGGCGCTGGAGCTGGAAGACCTGGCCGCGATGAAAACCACGCAGATCGTGGCGCTCGGCACCGACCAGGTGGCCGAGCTGACCACCGACCAGATCATGGCGCTGACCACCGCGCACGCCGGCGCCCTGACCACCGCGCAAGTGGCCGCGCTGGGCACCGACCAGGTACGGGTGTTGACCACCGCCGACCTGCTGATGCTGCGCTCGGCGCAGATCGCCGCGCTCAGCACCGACCAGATCGGCGCGCTGGTGATCGACCAGGTGCAGGCGCTGGGCGCCGCCCAGCTCAACGCGCTGAGCTCGTCCCAGTGGCAGTCGCTGAACTCGGACCAGATCATCGAACTGACCACGCAGCAATACCAGTCGCTGGGCACGGCGCAAGTGGCCGCGCTGACCACGCTGCAACTGGCGGCGATCGAGCTGGAAGACCTGGCCGCGCTGAAGACCGCCCAGATCGCCGCGCTCGGCACCGGCCAGGTGCAGGCGCTGACGGTCGACCGCATCGCCGCGCTGACCACCGCGCAGGCGCAGGCGCTGGGCAGCAACCAGCTGCAGGCGCTGGGCTCGGACCAGATCCAGGCGCTCACCACCGACGACCTGCTGGCCCTGAAGGCCGCGCAAATCGTCGCGCTGAACAGCAACCAGCTCAACGCCCTGCTGGTCGACCAGCTGCAAAGCCTGGGCTCGACCCAGCTCAACGGCCTGACCACGGCGCAGTTCAACGCGCTGGGCACCGACCAGATCGTCCAGCTGACCACACGCCAGGTGGCGCAGCTGGCCACCGCCCAACTGGCCGCGCTGAGCTCGGACCAGCTGGTGGCGCTGGAACTGGAAGACCTGGCAGCGCTGCTGAGCACGCAGATCGCCTCGCTGGCGACGCTGCAGATCAGCCAGCTCGGCCTGGCGCAGATCGGCGCCCTGACCACGCTGCAGGCGGCCGCCCTGGGCAGCGCCCAGCTGGTGGCGCTGAGCACCGACCAGTTGCAGGCGCTCAGCACCGACGACCTGCAGGCGCTGAAGACCACGCAAATCCAGGCGCTGACCACGCAGCAGCTGGTGTCGCTGACCATGGACCAGCTGCAAAACCTGACCACCGCGCAGATCGACGCGCTGACCTCGGCGCAGGCGGCCTCGCTGACCACCGACCAGATCGCCGGACTGACGACGCTGCAGGTCGATAACATCGCCACCCGCCAGCTGAACGCCTTCACCAGCGACCAGATCGCCGCCCTCAGCACCGACGACTTCGTCACGCTGTCGAGCACGCAGATCGCCGCGCTCAACGCCGCCCAGTTCGGCGCCATCACCACCGACCAGATGGTCGCGCTGAGCAGCATGCAGGTGTCGTCGCTGAGCACGGCGCAGGTGGCCGCGCTCAGCAGCGACCAACTCGACGCGCTGGAAACGGCCGACTTCGCCGCCATGAAAACGGCGCAGATCGCCGCCATCCCGACCGCCAACATCGCCGCGCTGACCACCGGCCTGGTGGCCGCGCTGGCCACGGCCCAGATCTCCGGCCTGGGCAGCGACCAGATCGTCGCCCTCGGCAGCGACCAGATCGCCGCGCTCGGCACCGCCCAGGTGGGCGTGCTCAGTTCGGCGCAGATCGTCGTCATGGGCACCGGGCAGATCGCCGCGCTGAGCACCATGGACTTCGTGGCGCTGCGCAGCAACCAGCTGGCCGCGTTCCGCAGCGACCAGTTCGCCGCGCTGACCAGCGACCAGTTGAATGCGCTGTCGAGCAGCGCCATCACCGGCCTGAGCACGCAGATGCTGGGCGCGCTCACCAGCGACCAGTTCAGCCAGCTGAGCACCGCGCAGATCGCGGCGCTGACCTCGCTCCAGGCGCCGTCGCTGAGCACGGCCCAGCTGGCCGCGCTCACTACCGACCAGTTCGCCGTTTTGAGCACCAGCGCCATCAAGAACCTGCTGGCCGTCCAGTTCGGCGCGCTGACGACCGACCAGATCGTCGCGCTGAGCACGGCGCAGACGCGCGCCCTGACCAGCGTGCAACTGACCGCGCTCACCAGCGACCAGGTCGCCGCGCTGGAGACGCGGGACCTGGCCGCGCTGGCCACCGCCCAGATCGTCACGCTGGGCAGCGATCAGCTGCAAGCCTTGTTGACCGAGCAGTTCGCCACGCTGGCCACCGCGCAACTGTCGGTGCTGACCACCGACCAGATCAGCGCCGGCCTGAGCACCGACCAGATCGTCGCGCTGACCACCGCGCAAGCCAGCACGCTGGCCACGCGCCAGGTGGCGGCGCTGACCACCGACCAGATCGTCGCGCTGGAAACGGCCGACCTGGCCTCGTTCGCCACGCGCCAGATCGCCGCGCTGGGCAGCCAGCAAGTGGCGGCCCTGAGCAGCGACCAGTTGAACGCGCTGACCACCGCCGAGCAGGCCGCGCTGACCACCAGCCAGCTGAGCAACGGCCTCGGCACGGCCCAGCTGGCCGCGCTCGACAGCGCCCACATCAGCGCGCTGACCACCGCGCAGCTGGTGTACGGCATCGGCAGCGACGGCATCGCCGCGCTCACCACCGACCAGCTGCTTGCGCTGCGCACCGCGCAAACCTCGATGCTGAGCACGGCCCAGGTGCAGCAGCTGACCACCGACCAGATCGTCGCACTGGGCACGGCCCAGGCCGCGACCCTGAGCACCCAGCAGATCGCCGCCCTCACCACCGACCAGATCGTCGCGCTGGAAACGGTCGACGTCAACGCGCTGGCCACGCGCCAGATCGCCGCCCTGACCAGCGACCAGGTCGGCGTGCTGGGCAGCGACCAGCTGAACGCCTTGAGCACCACGCAACTGGCCGCGCTGAGCACGCGCCAGCTGGCCAACGGCCTGCGGACGGCGCAAGTGGCGGCGCTCGACACCGCCCACATCGCCGCGCTGAGCACCGCGCAGCTGGCCTACGGCCTGAACACCGACGCCATCCTGGCGCTGACCAGCGACCAGATCAACGCGCTGAAAACCGCGCAGATCGCCGCGCTGACCACGGCCCAGGCCAGCAGCCTGTCCACCGACCAGATCGCCGCGCTGGCCACCGCCCAGGTCACCGGCCTGTCCACCGCGCAAATGCCGTGGCTGACCGCCGACCAGCTGGCCGCGTTCAACACCGCCCAGGTCGCCGCGCTCGACACCCAGGACGTCGCCGCGCTGACCGCCGGCCAGTTCACCGGCCTGTCCACCGACCAGACCGTGGCGCTGACCACGGCCCAGGTGCGCGGCCTGAAGACCGCGCAGGTGGCCGCCATCGCCGCCGGCCAGATCGGCGTCTTCAGCACCGACCAGATCGCTGCGCTGAGCACCGCGCAGGCGGCCGCGCTCAGCGTGACGGCGGTGGTCGCCCTGTCGACCGACCAGCTCGGCGCGCTGCTGACGGCCGACGTCGCCGCGCTGGGCACGCTGCAGGTGTCCAGCCTCGACGTCACGCAACTGCCCGGCCTGAACACCGCGCAGGTGCAGGCGCTGACCAGTGTCCAGCTCGGCGCGATGACGGCCGACCAGATGTTCGCGCTGAGCACCGGCCAGATCAGCGCGCTGCGCACCGCGCAGATCGGCTACCTGAACACCACGCAACTGGCGGCGCTGTCGGACGGCCAGATCCAGTCCTTCACCACGGCCCAGGTCGCATCGATCAAGCTCAGCCAGATCACCGCGCTGACGGTGGACCAGATGGCCGCGTTCGGCACCGACCAGCTGCAGGCGCTGAGCACGTCGCAGATCCAGACCCTGACCACCACCCAGCTCAACGCGCTGACCGGCCCGCAGGCGGCCGCGCTGACGACGCAGCAGATGGCGGCGCTGAAGAACGCCCAGATCGCCGCGCTGACGGTGGACCAGATCAACGCCTTCACCACCACCCAGCTGGGCGCCTGGACCACCAGCCAGCTCGGTTCGCTGACGGCGACGCAGATCGGCTACCTGTCGACCGCGCAGATCGCCGGCCTGACCAACCCGCAGGTGGTGGGCCTGAAGACCAGCCAGCTGATCGTCTTCACGACCGACCAGATCGCCGCGTTCACGGCCGGCCAGGTGCCGTCGCTGACCACCGCCGGCCTGACCGCGCTCAGCGTGGCGCAGGCCAACGCCTTCACCGGCACCCAGGTGGCGGCGATGACGGTGACGCAGACCATGGCGCTGAACGCCTCGTCGACCAACTACGCCACGCCGCTGGTGCTGGACCTGGACGGCAACGGCGTGCGCACCGTGAGCATCGCCGCCGGCGTGCAGTTCGACATCCGCGCCGAAGGCAAGGCCGTCCACACCGGCTGGGTCGACGCCCACGACGGCCTGCTGGCCCTGGACCGCAACGGCGACGGCGTCATCAACGACGGCGGCGAGCTGTTCGGCAGCGCCACCGCGCTGGCCGGCGGCGGCAAGGCGCGCGACGGCTACGCCGCGCTGCAGGCGCTCGACAGCAACGGCGACGGCCAGATCGACGCCGCCGACCAGGCCTACGGCGCGCTGCGGGTCTGGGTCGACGGCAACTCCGACGGCGTCAGCCAGGCGGACGAGCTGAAGACGCTGGCGCAGCTGGGCATCGCCGGCATCGCCACCCACGCCGACGCCGCGCTGACGCTACAGAACGGCAACGCCATCGGCCTGACGTCGAGCTACACCGGCACCGACGGCAGCACGCACGCCAGCGCCGACGTCTGGTTCCTGGCGCAGAAAGGCGCGACGGCGGGGGCCACGCTGCAGCAGCAGGTGAGCGGCCTGAGCAACGCCATCGCCGGCTTCGCCGCCGGCCACGCGGCGGCGGCGGCCGTTCCGGCCCCGCAGCTGACGCTGGCCAAGGCCGCCGACGGCACGCTGGCCGAAGCGCTGCGCCACTACCAGGCCGGCCAGGCCCTGCAAGCCGCGTGGACCGACACCCACGGCGACAAAGCCTTGGGCGCCAGCCCCGCCACCAGCTGGTTCAGCGTCCCCAACCGCTAAACCCGATCGGGGTCAAGTCTGACATTCGGACACGGGCTCTGCCGTAGCAGCCGCTACGGCAGAGCCCGTGTCCGAATGTCAGACTTGACCCCGGGGTTGCGGAGTAGAATGCAACGATTTCACTGACCACCACGTTATGACCGCATACGTTCCTGTCGACCCCGCTTCGTTTCAGTCCAGCCCGCTCGGCACCGTCATGGCGATGGCCGCCAGCGGGACCTTGTCCATCGCCGACCTGTTCAGCGCCGCCGGCGTGCTGCAGGAGAGCGGACAGTTGCCGGCCGCCGTCGCGCTGTACCGCACCTGGATCGCCCACACGCCGTCGCCGCTGGCCTATGCCGCCTGCTTCAACCTGGCCGTGGTGCTGTCCGGCGCCGGCGACGACGACGCCGCCGAGGCGCTGCTGCGCCAGGCCGTGGCGCTCAATCCGGACTTCGTCGAGGGCCGCCTGAACCTGGGCTCGCTGCTCGAGCGCCGCGGCCGCCCGGACGACGCGCTGGCCATGTGGAATGCCATCCTCAGCGATCCGATCCAGCCCGATATCCAGACCACCCCCGCGCTGTACACCCAGACCCTCAACAACCTGGGCCGCCTGCTGGAGATCCGCAAGCGCTACCCGGAGGCCGAAGCCCGGCTGGCCCAGAGCCTGCGCGTCAACCCCAAGCAGGCCGACGTGATGACGCACTGGGTCCACCTGCGCCAGAAGCAGTGCGCGTGGCCGGTCTACAGCGGCCTCGACATCCCGGTCGCCACCATGATGGACGGCACCTCGGCGCTGGCCATGCTCAGCGCCTCCGCCGATCCGGCCCAGCAGCTGGCCGCCGCGCGCCGCTTCGTTAAGGACAAGGTCAAGGCCGACGTCGCGCCGCTGACCGGTGCCCACGGCTACCACCACGACCGCCTGCGCATCGGCTACCTGTCGTCGGACTTCTGCTCGCACGCGGTCTCCATCCTGACCGCCGAGCTGTACGAGCTGCACGACCGCAGCAAGTTCGACATCTACGCCTTCAGCTGGAGCCGCGAGGACGGCTCGCCGATCCGCGCCCGCGTGGTCAAGGCCATGGACCACTACCTGCGCATCGACCACCTGAGCGACGAGCAGGCCGCCCGCGCCATCCGCGCCCATGAAATCGACATCCTGATCGACCTGCACGGCCTGACCCTGGGCGCGCGCCCCAACATCCTGGCCTACCGCCCGGCGCCGGTGCAGCTGACCTATCTCGGCTTTCCCGGCAGCACCGGCCTGCCCGGCATCGACTACGTGCTGGCCGACGAATTCCTGATCACGCCGGAGATGACCAGGGACTTCAGCGAGCAGCCGCTGTACCTGCCGGACACCTTCCAGATCAACGACCGCCAGCGCCTGATCGCGCCCAAGCCGACCCGCGCCTCGGTCAACCTGCCGGAAGACGCCTTCGTCTTCTGCTCGTTCAACAACAACTTCAAATTCACACCCGAGGTGTTCGCGGTGTGGATGAACATCCTGAACCGCGTGCCCGGCAGCGTGCTGTGGCTGGTGGCCGACTATCCGGAAGTGCGCGAGAACCTGTGGCGCTACGCCGAGCAGGCCGGCGTCGCCCGCACCCGCCTGATCTTCAACAGCCGCGCCATGCCAGCCGACTACCTGGCGCGCTACCAGCTGGCCGACCTGTTCCTCGACACCTACCCGTTCAACGCCGGCACCACCGCCAGCGACGCGCTGTGGGCCGGCCTGCCGCTGCTGACCTGCGCCGGTCAGACCTTCTCGTCGCGCATGGCCGGCAGCCTGCTGCGCGCGGTCGACCTGCCGGAACTGATCACCTTCAACTTCGCCGACTACGAGGAGAAGGCGGTGGCGCTGGCCAACGATCCGCAGCGCGTCGCCGCCATGAAGCGCCAGCTGCACGACCACCGCAACACCTGCGCGCTGTTCGACAGCCCGCGCTTCGTGCGCAACATGGAGGCGGTGCTGCAGCAGATCGCCAAGCCGGCCGCGCCGCGCATGGCGCCGCCGCCGACCTCGCTGCTGAAGGCCGGCGCGCCGCGCCTGCCCGCCACGCAGATCCCGATCGTCACCGTGTCCTACAACGCGCCCGACCTGGTGCAGGCGCTGCTGGCGTCGCTGCGCAAGTTCTACCCGAACCGCGTCACCATCATCGACGGCTCCAATCCGGACATCGCGGAACAGATCCGCGCCATCGCCGCGCGCTACGACAACGTCGAGTTCATCCCGTTCGGCTACAACATCCACCACGGCCCCGGCATGACCTGGGCCATCAACAACCTGGGTCTGAAGGGCGAGGTGCTGTTCCTCGATTCGGACGTGGAAGTGATCAACCCCGGCTTCATCGAATCGCTGCAAAGCCACCTGCAGCCGGAGATGTACGGCGTCGGCAATCTGCACCTGGTCAACGAGCAGGGCTACGACCGTCCCGACGACGGCGCCGTGCGCTACCTGCACCCGGCCTGCATGCTGGTCAACCTCGACGTGGCCCGACTGTGGCCGCTGCCGATCAAGCACGGCGCGCCGATGGTGCAGACCATGCTGGCCATCCACCGCGCCGGCGCCCACCACCTGATCGCCGCCGTCGACTGGGTCGGCGAGGATTTCAGCCGCGCGCCGAAACGCCACTTCCTCAAGCACGACTGGCAAGGCACCGTGATCCGCACCGGCGGCTACCACTACGACCTGCCGGCCGCCTCGGCCCACGTCAACCTGGACCTGCTGTCGCTGGTGCCGGCCGACGCCGGCAAGCTGGTCGACGTCGGCTGCCACGACGGCGCCTTCGCCAAAGCCTACCGCCAGCGCAACCCGATCTGCCACTACACCGGCATCGAGCGCGATCCGGCGCCGGCCAACGCCGCCCGCCCCCATTGCGACTACGTGTTCGACCAGGACATTGAAAGCGCCAGCCCGGAATTCTGGTCGCACGTGGCCGGCGCCGATTGCTGGATCCTCGGCGAGGTGCTCGAATACATGAACGACCCGTGGGCGGTGCTGACCAAGATCCGCTCCAATATGTCGCCGGGCGGACGGGTGGTGGCGGCCATCCCCAACTTCCAGCACTGGGGCATCCAGGCCCGCCTCAACGCCGGCGACCTGCGCTACGGCTCCGGCGCGGCGATGAACCAGGGCCACAAGCGCATCTTCACGCGCGGCGCTATGCTCGACCTGTTCCAGCAGGCCGGCTTCAAGATCGCCGGCGGCAGCTCGCGCATTCCGGACGAACCGGCGCGCGAGAAATACCTGCCGGCGATACGCCTGATGGCGCAGGCCAGCGGCATCGATCCGGCCATCGCGGTCGAGGATGCGCTGGCGCCGCAATACATCCTGGTGGCGGTCGCCGCCTGAGGCCAAGGCTCCCATGTCCGCCCAGCTGAACGCCGCCATCGCCGCCGGCAACGTCGCCGAAGCGGCGACGCTGGCGTTTGCGCAGGCGGGACTGGGCGTGCTGCCGATCACGGAGCTGATCGGCATCGCCGGCCTGCTGACCGCGCGCGGCAGGCCCGAACAGGCCGTCGCCCTCTACCAGCTGTGGATCAGGCATGCCGATACGCCGCTGCTGCACGCGGCCTGGTACAACCTGGCGGTGCTGCAGATGCAGGGCGGCGACCAACGCAGCGCCGAACAATCCTACCGCCGCGCGCTGGAAATCCAGCCGCGCTTCATCGAAGCCTATCTGGGCCTGGGCGCGCTGATGGAACGCCGCCGCAGTCCGGAAGAGGCGCTCGACACCTGGTACGAAGCGCTGGACCTGCTCGATCCCGCCGCCGCCAACGCCGGCAAGCTGCAGATCCAGCTGCTCAACAACATCGGCCGCGTGGCCGACGGCCGGCGGCGCCGCCACGAGGCCGAGGAAGCGCTGAGCCGCAGCCTGCAACTCGATCCGCGCCAGCCGCTGGTGGCCGCGCATTGGGTGCGGCTGCGCCAGCAGCAGTGCGCCTGGCCGGTGCTGGCGCCGTTGCCGGGACTGGACGAAGAACAACTGCTGGCCACCGCCGCCGCGCCGGCCACGCTCAGCGCCAGCGACGATCCGGCCGTGCAGCTGGCGGCCGCCCGCCGCCACGTCGCCATCCACGTCGCGCCCGGCGCCGCGCCGCTGGCCGACATTGCCGGCTATACCCACCGCAAGCTGCGCGTCGGCTACCTGTCGCCGGACTCCTGCCCCCACAGCGCCGAGCTGTATGCGCTGCACGACCGCAGCCTGGTCGAGGTCTACGGCTTCTGCTGGGACGAGGAAGACAATTCCGCGCTGCGCCTGCGCATCGTGCAGGGCCTGGACCACCACCTGCGCATCGCCGGCAGCAGCGACCTGCAGGCCGCGCAGCTGATACGCGCGCACGAAATCGACATCCTGGTCGACCTGCACGGCCTGCACGCCGGCGGCCGGCCGGGCATCCAGGCGCTACGCCCGGCGCCGGTGCAGATCGCGTGGCCCGGCTATCCCGCCACCACCTCGCTCGACGGCGTCGACCACGTGCTGGCCGACGCCTACGTGCTGCCGCAGCAGCTGGCGCCCTACTTCAGCGAACAGCCGCTGTATTTGCCGGACACCTTCCAGATCGTCGACCGCCAGCGCAAACCCGGCCGCCGTCCCGCGCGCGCCAGGCTGCGCAACGCCTACGGGCTGCCGCCGAAGGGCTTCATATTCTGCTGCTTCAGCGACAGCGACAAACTGGCGCCGCCGCAGTTCGCCAGCTGGATGCGCATCCTGCTACGGGTGCCGGACAGCGTGCTGTGGCTGGCCGCCGACAGCGAGCAAGCGCGCGACAACCTGCGCGTGGCCGCGCTGCGCCACGGCGTGGCCAGCGAACGGCTGTGCTTTGCCGATCCGGAGCCGGAACACGATCTGCTGCGCTGCCAGGCGGCCGACCTGTTCCTCGACACCCTGCCCTTCAACGCCGCCGGCCAGGCCTGCGACGCCCTGCAAGCGGGCCTGCCACTGCTGACCTGCTCCGGCCGCAGCTATGCCAGCCGCACCTCCGGCAGCCTGCTGCACGCGGCCGGCCTGCCGGAACTGGTCACCCACAGCCTGCAGGCGTTCGAGGACGCGGCGGTGCGGCTGGCCTGCGCGCCGCAGCAGCTGGCCGCGCTGCGCCGGCGCCTGTCCGGCCAACGCAAGAGCTCCGCGCTGTTCGACACGCCGCGCTTCGTGCGCAACCTCGAACAGGCTTACCTGCGGGTGGCGCGCGGCACACTGGAGCGCAGCAGCGGCAGCGGCAATAGCAGCGGCACCTCCTGCGCCAGCGACGCCGACCGCAGCCATCACCACGACACCAGCCTGCCGCTGGCCAGCATCCTGATCGCCGCGCAAGACAGCGATGGCGCCGCGCTGGAGCGCACGCTGCACAGCGCCCTCGCGCAAAGCTGGGGCCATACCGAAATCATCGTCTGCGACAGCAGCGGCGGCGAGGCGCTGCGCGCCAGCGTCGCGCCGTTGTTGAAACGCCATCCGCAGCTGCGCTACAGCCGCGCCCCCGGCCTGTCGCAGGCCGCCAGCCTGGATCACTGCCTGGCGCTGTCGCTGGGCGAGTACATCGCCGTCGCGCCGCCAGGCGACCTGCTGCATCCGGAAAAACTGGCGCGCATGATGCACTTTTATGTAACCTACCCGAACGTCGGCCTGGTCGGCAGCTGGCGCCGGCCGCCGGACGGCGCCGGGCAGCCGCTGTTCGGCGCCGACACCGTGGTCGACGGCGCCGCGCTGGGCAGCCTGCTGCTGTCGTCCGATGCGGCCGCCACCGCCACGCTGTGCGACCCGGGCACGCTGCTGCTGCGCCGCAGCATACTGGGCGCGGGCTTCGGCCACTATCTCGGACGGCACTATTCCTGTCTTCCAGGCATCGCCATCGCGCTGTCGGCGCTGGCCGGCGGCTCCGGCGTCTACCTGGCCGAACCGCTGTCCGAGCGCCACGCCGGCGGCGCACCGGCCGCGCCGCAGTCCGAGCTCGACGCGCTGGCGCGCGCCCTCGACGGCTTGCATCTTTTATACGCAACCCATGCGCAGCAAGCCTTCCTGACCGACGCCGCCGCTTTCAAACAGATACTGGCCACGCGCCTGGCCGCCCTCAACGCGCTGCTCACCAGCGGCCACGCCGCGCTGGCCGCCGGCGCCGGCCCCCATCTCGACGCCCTGCACGATGTGCTGCGACAGGGCTATCAACTGCTGCTGTCAACCTGAGTTCGCTTTTTTGTGGAAATTTCCCATCCTTCCAGAAGACGCCCCTAACAGGCCCTGCTTTTCGTTTAAAATACGACGGATGTGGCTGACAATATGGCCTGTAGGCCTTCACACATAATCAGCACAACTATTCGGGGATAGTATGAAAGCAGTCATATTGGCAGGCGGCCTTGGTACCAGGCTGAGCGAAGAAACCACTGTCAAACCGAAGCCGATGGTCGAAGTCGGCGGCAAGCCCATCCTGTGGCATATCCTGAAGAGTTACTCGGCGCACGGCATCAATGACTTCGTCATCTGCTGCGGCTACCGCGGCTACGTCATCAAGGAATTCTTCGCCAACTACTTCCTGCACACTTCGGACGTCACCTTCGACCTGCAGAAGAACAGCATGGAAGTGCACGAACGCCACGCCGAACCGTGGAAGGTCACGCTGGTCGACACCGGCGCCGACACCCTCACCGGCGGC
>NZ_BPWK01000020.1:0-115775 GCF_040364205.1 Duganella rhizosphaerae | reverse complement strand
TTATGCACAAACTGGCCCACTTAATTTATGGGGTGATACACAATGACAAGCCTTTCGATCCCAATTACCTATCGAAAGGGCTTGTCATTCAAGACGGTATCTGACCCCGGATTTTTACTGGCTGCGGCCTTTGCGGTCGTAGGTGACGGCTTTGTCGGCGACGTTGACGACGGCGTTGCCGGGGCCGCTCACCTTGACGTCGGCCTGGCTGGTCCACAGCTGGCGGGCGTGCAGGCTGCCGGAACCGCTCAGCTGCGCGACCAGGGTGTCGGTCTTGCCTTCGAGCTTGACCTCGCCCGGGCCGTGCATGTTGAGCTTGACGTTCTTGCAGGCGGCCGTGGCGCTCAGGTCGCCCGAGCCGCTCAACTCGGCGTCCAGCGCGTCGCTGACTTTGCTCAGGATGATGTTGCCCGGGCCGCGGCTGCGCGTGACCGCGCGCGCCACCTGCAACGCTTGCCCCTCCAGATCGCCCGAGCCGCTCACTTCCGCGCTGAGCACGCCCACGCTGCCCGACAGGTTCATATTGCCCGGCCCGCTGAGCAGGGCGCGCGCGCTCGGCGCCTGCAGGCCGCGCACCGTCAGGTCGCCCGAGCCGTGCACTTCCGCTTCGAATTTCTTGATGGCGCCGGCCAGGCAGGCTTCGCCCGGGCCGTGCAAGATGGCGCTGGCTGCCTCGGTGTTCAGCGAGCACGCTTCCAGGTCGCCCGAGCCGGCGATCTCGGCGCGGATTTCCTTGCTGGTGCCGTGCAGCGACACCGATCCCGGCCCGTGCATGGAGGCGTTGATCTTGCCCGCGTGCAGGTCGCCGAGGTCGAGGTCGCCCGAGCCGCTGACGGTCAGGTTGACGTCCTGCGTCATGCCGCCGGCGTTGACGTCGCCGGGACCGCTCATGGTCAGGTTCAGGCTGGCCGCCTTCAGCGTGCGCAGGTCGAGGTCGCCGCTGCCGGAGGCGGTGACGGTCAGGTCGCGCACGGCGCCGCTGGCGTGGATGTCGCCCGGGCCTTCGGAGGTCAGGTTCAGCTGCTGGCCCTGGAATTGTTGCAGATCAACGTCACCGCTGCCGGAGTTGCGTAGGCTCTTCAGGCCGGCCGCGCTGATGCGGATGGTCATCGGCGGCTTGCTGTCCTTCTTGCCCCAGCCGAAGTTGAACACCCAGCCCTTGTTCTTGCGCGGCTGGCGCACGGTGAGAGTGTCGCCGCTGACCGAGGTTTCGATCTCGGCGAACTGGCGGCGCAGGCCGGACAGCTCGATGGCGTTGCCCGGCTGCGCGGTGACGATCACCTGGAACGGGCCGCTGATGGCGATGTTGCTGAAGGCCGCCACGGTGCGGGTTTCGGTGCCGATGGTGTCGTCGGCTTTGCCGTCCTGCCTGGTGTCGGCCTGGACGGCGAAACTGGCCAGCGATGCCAGCATCAGGGCGGAAACCAGCGCGGTGTGTTTGGTCGTCTGCTTCATTTTTATCTCGATTATGGGAAGTGGCGAGGATTGAACGATAAGATAAACGCAGCCGGCCGGCGCGCGGAATGGGACGGACGCGCGGAATGAGGGGATCAGCTGCAAAAAAACGGTGATGAACTGTCATTCAACTTCAGTGCGGCGCGACCGTTAATGTCATAATGGACGTAAGATGTATTGCCGGGGAACACCTGCGCAGGTCAAAGGAGCGCACATGATCAGGTACATGGGGACGAAAAACACGGAAGACGGCTCGGTGCTGTATATTTTTTTGATTAACGGCTTGCAGAAGGAAATTCGGGAAAGCGCCTTGAAACAATATCCTGGCTGTTACGAAGCCCTGCCTGCTACCGCCAAGGCGCGCATCAGCGCCAACCGGTCCTGGTTGCAGAAATTATAATGCCGCCGTTTACGCGCTTGCTGCGCGGCGCCTTGGCCGCCGTGCTGGCGGCGGCTTGCTGCGCCGCCGCCGCGCAAGTGCCGACCACCTTCGGCACCATCGTCGGCAACGGCCTGCTGTGCCGCGACCAGACCGACAACCTGTATTACTACGACTATCTGCTCAAGGCCTTCGGCCCGGCGTACAAGCACGACGGCGGCGCCTACTGGTTCAAGACCGACGGCGCCAATCTGTGGGGCAAGCCGATTTCCGAGGTCATGGTCAGCGACGACACCAGCACCTATATCTTCGTCGGCGCGGTGGCCGAGGCCACGCCGGAGGAGCTGGAGCAGGCCATCATCACCCAGGTCGGCCTGCATTATGCGAGAATCGACAGCTCGGCCTATCCGGTGCGCGAGGCCAAGCCGGCCAGCCGCATCGTGTATTTCGATACCAAATCCAAGATTTACTGCGCCAAGTTCAAGCCCTTGCCGCCGGTGCAGCCGCCGCCGGTGCGCCGGCGCTTGAAGTAGCGCATCGCCAGGGTCTTCATGTACACGCATTTTTTTAATCTGAAGCAATCGCCGTTTTCCATCGCGCCCGATCCCCGCTACCTGTTCATGAGCGAACGCCATCGCGAGGCGCTGGCGCATCTGCTGTACGGCGTCGGCAGCGGCGGCGGCTTCGTGCTGCTGACCGGCGAGATCGGCGCCGGCAAGACCACCGTGTGCCGCTGCTTCATGGAGCAGATTCCCGAGAACTGCAAGCTGGCCTATATCTTCAATCCCAAGCTGTCGGTGGAGGAGCTGCTGCTGTCGATCTGCGACGAGTTCGGCATCGCGCTGGCGCCGCCGGGCGCGGGGGCGGTCAGCGTCAAGGCTTACGTGGATGCGATCAATGCCTACCTGCTGGCCAGCCATGCGCAGGGCCGCAACAATGTGCTGATCATCGACGAGGCGCAGAACCTGTCGGCCGAGGTGCTGGAGCAGCTGCGCCTGCTGACCAATCTGGAAACCAGCGAGCGCAAGCTGTTGCAGATCATCCTGATCGGCCAGCCTGAATTGCGCGCGATGGTGGCGCGGCCGGAACTGGAGCAACTGGCGCAGCGGGTGATTGCGCGCTACCACCTGGGCTCGCTGAGCGAGGCGGAGACCGGGGCGTATATCGAGCACCGCCTGGCGGTGGCGGGCGCGGCGGCGATCGCGCCGTTTCCGCGTGGGCTGATGGGGCTGGTGCACAAGCTGGCCAAGGGCGTGCCGCGCCGTATCAATCTGCTGTGCGACCGGGCGTTGCTGGGCGCGTATGTCGAGAACCAGCCGCAGGTGACGCGCACCATCCTGCGCAAGGCGGCGGCCGAGGTGTTTGCGCGGCCGGATGCGGCGATCGGCGGCGAAGGCGCGCACGCGGGCGCGGCGCGCTGGCCGTTGGTGGCGGCCGGGGTGTTGGGCGGCGTGGTGTTGAGTGTGGCGGCGTGGCAGTTGGCCGCGCATGATGCGAAACCGGTTTTGCCGGGCGCGCAGGCGGCTTCGGCGACGGCGCGAGCGCCGCTGCCCAAGGCGGCGAAAGCGGCGGCGCCGGCGCCTTCGACGGCGGCAGCGGCGTTGCCTGTGCCGGCGGCAGGGCCGGCGCCTGTGCCTGCATCCGCGGCGGCAGGCGGCAGCGCGGCGGCCTTGCGCCAGCTGGCGGCGGTCTGGGGGCTGGCGCTGCCGGACGGCGAGCCTTGTCCGACGGCGGCGCGCTTGAACCTGCGCTGCTTGCAGGTCAAGGGTGGCGTGACGGAACTGCGTCTGCTGGACCGCCCGGCGATGCTGGCCTTGCATGACGATCCCACCGCGCCCAACTACGTGCTGCTGACGGCGATGGACGAACACAGCGCGACCATCGCCGCGCCCGGCGGCAAGCCGCAAAGCATCAGCCTGGACGCGCTGGAGGCCCGCTTCGACGGCGAGTTCACGACCTTCTGGCGCGCGCCGCGCAGCTGGCGCGACGAGGTCCATGGCGGCGATCACGGTCCCGATGTGGATTGGCTGGCGCGGCGGCTGGCGCAGATCTATGGCCTGAAGAAGCCGCAGGACGATCAGCCGCTGAGCGCCGGCCTGCGCGCGCGCCTGACCGAATTCCAGACCGAGCAACATCTCAAGGCGGACGGCGTGGCCGGTCCGAAAACTTTCATCCGGCTGTATCAGCTGGGCGGCGTGCAGGAGCCGCGCTTGTTGGCCAGCGCGGCAGGGAAATAATATGTCTTATATTTTGGAAGCGCTGAAGAAGGCGCAGGCGGAACGTCAACTGGGCAGTGCGCCGACGCTGCACGCGCCCACGCTGCATGCGGCGGACGGCAAGTCGGCGGGCGGCGCCTTGAAGAAGCCGGTGGTGCTCGCGCTACTGGCGATGGCTGTGGCGATCGCGGTGTTGCTGGTGTTGGTGCTGCGCCCTGCGCAGCAGGCGGTGGCGCCAGCCGCCGCGCCAGCCGCAACGGTGGCCACGCCAGTCGCCGCGTCAGCCGCACCTGCGCCTGCGCCCGCTGTCGCCGCAGCCGCGCCGGTGGAGAGCCAGCCGCTGGCGGCCGCCTTGCCGCCGCCGGTGGCGACGGTGACGCCGGCGCCGCGTCCGCATCCAGCGCCGGAGCCGGTTGCGGCGGCGCCCGTGGTGGAAAAATCCGCCAAGCCGGCCGTCGCGCAGGAAGAAGCGGTCCAGAACCTGCGAGATTTGCCGGAACCGATACAGCGCTCGATCCCGCATATCGCCGTGGGCGGCTACATCTATTCCAAGAATCCTGCCGACCGCCTGTTGTTGATCGACAAGATACTGCGCCACGAAGGCGAGGAGGTCGCCCCCGGCCTGGTCCTGGATAAACTGCAGCCGCGCGAGGCGGTATTCAATTTCAAAGGCTATCGCTACCGGGTTCCGTATTGACGGCTGTCATCCGCCCGTCATGTTGCAATGATATTTTCTTATCATTGACATTCATGCACGGGAAATACGATGAAACACTGGAAATTGCTGCCGCTGCTGATCGCCGCAGCCTTCGCCGTTCCGCGCGCCCACGCCGCCGGGCAGGCACCGCAAGCGCAACAGGAGACCGGCTCCCATGTCGCCGGCTTCATCAGCCTCGGATTGCTGTTGCTGGGCGCGCGCAGCGCCCGCAGCGAACGCTTCAAGGCCTTGAACGAAGAGTAAGCCGCCGCCGTCCCCGCTCCGATGTTGCTGCGTATAATGGCGGCAACATGATGCAGTGGAGAGTCAGGCAATGCAGGGAGAAATCGAGCGCACCGTGCTGGCGGTCACCGGAACGTCGGGCAGCGGCAAGACCACGTTGCTGGAATTGCTGATCGCCGGGCTGGCCGCGCAGGGCTTGAAAGTCAATGTCGTCAAGCACAGCCACCACGACCTGGAGCTGGAACCGCCGCACAAGGACAGTTCCCGTCTGCGCCGGGCCGGCGCGGCCGAGGTGATGGTGGCCTCGCCGTTCCGGGTGGCGATCGTGCGCGAATTGCGCGGCGCGCCCGAGCCGTCGCTGGACGAGCAGCTGGACCGCCTCGCTCCGGCCGACCTGACCCTGCTGGAAGGCTTCAAGTCCTATCCGGTGGCCAAGCTGGAGGTGTATCGCGCCGCGACCGGCAAGCCGCCGCTGTATCCCGGCGATGACCGCGTGATCGCGGTCGCTTCCGACCAGCCGGCGCCGGCGGACTTGCGCCCGGGCCTGGCCTGGCTGGATCTGAACCAGCCGCAGGCCGTGCTGGCCTGGCTGGCCGGCCATCTGAAAAAAGTTTCAGCAAACGCCTAAAGTTACGCCCGGAACGTCCGTAAATAAAGTGATACGCCTTACTGGAGAATCACATGGACGTTTCAGGTATTGCTCAAGTAGCAACCACGATTGCAGACACCGGCACCAAGCAGGCGGTCGGCATCGCGGTATTGAAAAAAGCCCAGGATATCCAGGCGTCGAGCGCGGCTGCCCTGATCGAGGCGATTCCTCCGGTGCCGTCGGCGCCGAATCTGCCTTCGCATCTCGGCAACACCATCAACACGACTGCCTGAACGGCATCGCCGCGGCCCGCCAGGCGCCGCGTGAACGCTCTGCGCGCCGGCCGGTGCGCAGCGTGCCGGCGTGTGTTCGCGCCCGGTACTCCCCTCCCGAATTGAATCCTGTCAACAGAATGATGCGCGCGCGCGTTATTGCTGGTACGCTGCTTCTGCTTGCAGATCTTGCGAAAAAAATTCTAAAAAAAGTGTAAGGCCGGAGCGCTGTTTGCCGACTACCGTACAGTTGCAGACGATTTTCGTTGCACGTTGAACTTAACTTCCATCATTGAGGAGACTTACCATGAATAAACGTCAAGCCCTGATCGCCGCCGCCCTGGCCACCGTATGCGCCGCTTCCGTCGGCACCGCTGCCGCCGCCACCGCGTCGGCTTCCGCTGAAAAAGAGAAATGCTTCGGCATCGCCAAGGCCGGCCAGAACGATTGCGCCGCCGCCAACGGTTCGCACTCCTGCGCCGGCCAGTCGAAGACCGACAACGGCGCCGCCGAGTGGAAATACGTGGCCAAGGGCACGTGCGAAAAAGCCGGCGGCAAAACCGCAGCGCCAGCCAAGTAATCGCAACCGGCGGTCGCGGAGCCATGTCCTTGCCCGGTCCAGCGCAGTCTTTGGCGGGCGTGGGCGTGGGGCTGAGGGCTCCGCATTACCGCCAGTTTGTCGAGCAGCGGCCGCGCGCCGCCTGGCTCGAAGTCCATACCGAAAACTATCTCGATCAAGCCGGCTGGGACTGGCACGTGTTGCAGCAGTTGCGACGCGATTATCCGATCAGCCTGCATGGCGTCGGGCTGGCGCTGGGCTCGGCGCGCGGCTTTTCCGACCATCACCTGGAACGCGTGCGCGCGCTGGTGGAGCGGGTCGAACCCATGCTGGTGTCCGAACATCTGTGCTGGGGCGCCGTCGGCGACCGCCAGCTCAACGACCTTTTGCCGCTGACCTTGGACCAGGCCGCGCTCGACCTGCTGTGCGCGCGCGTGGGCCGGGTGCAGGACACGCTCAAGCGCCAGCTGCTGCTGGAAAACGTGTCGACCTATGTGCGCTTCCGCCAGGACGCCATGAGCGAGGCGGAATTCATGGCGGCCCTGGCGGCGCGCACCGGCTGCGGGCTGCTGCTGGACATTAACAACCTGTACGTCAATCAATGCAACCACGGCGAGGACGCGCTGGCCGCGCTGGCCGCGATCCGGCCCGGCATGGTGGGCGAGATGCATCTGGCCGGCCATCTGGTGACGCCGCGGGCGGTGATCGACCATCACGGCGACACGGTGGCCGAGCCGGTCTGGCGCCTGTACGAGGCGGCCCTGCAGCGCTTCGGCGCGCTGCCGACCTTGATCGAGTGGGACACCGATATTCCCGAACTGGGCGTGCTGCTGGGCGAGGCGGACAAGGCTGCGGTGCTGCATCGCCGCCATGCCGCGCTGGCCGTGGCCGGCGCGCCGCGCGCGGCCGTGCCGGAGGACGAAGCGGTGGGCGAGCAGGCGCCGGCGCTGGCCGCCAGCCAGCAAGTGTTCGCCGAAGCGCTGTTCGACGCGCGACTGACGCCGGCGGCGCTGGCGCTGTTCAAGGGGGAGCACCAGGAACATCGCTACGCGCTGTACCGCGGCAACCTCGGCGCCACCTGGAGCAAGGTGCTGGGCGCGGCCTATCCGGTGATCCAGATGCTGGTGGGCGAAGAATTTTTCGGCGGCCTGGCGCAGGCTTACGGCCATGCCCATCCTTCCGATAGCGGCGACCTGAACCGCTTCGGCGCGCACTTCGGCGCCTTCCTGCGCAGTTTCCCGCATGTGGCCGATTACCCGTATCTGCCGGACATGGCGGCGCTGGAGTGGACCTTGCACCGCGCCCACTACGCGCCGTCGGCCGCCGGCGTGACGGCGCAGCAGATGGCGGCGCTGACGCCGGAGCAGATCGAAACGGCGCGGCTGCAACTGCATCCGGCCTGCACGCTGCTGGCGTCGGACTGGGCGACGGTCGCGCTGTGGCAGGCGCACCAGCCCGGCAGCGGCGTGCCGTTTCCGGACGAGCTGGCGGCGCCGTCCCACGGGCTGGTCACGCGGCCGCACTGGAAAACCCAGGTCCTGCCGCTGAGCGCGGCCAGCCATGCGGCGCTGTCGGTGCTGGCGGCCGGCGACACGCTGGGGGCGGCGCTGGACGCGGCCTTCGACCGTGACGATGACTACGACTTCGCCGCCAATTTGCGCCTATGGATAGATTTCGCCTTGATTGTCAGGATAGACGCCTAGCGGCGACTAACTAATTTTGAAAGCGCAATGATGAAAACTATCCTCGGACTGCACCGACAATTAACCCGCTACGACGCGGCACTGACCGCGTGGGGCGGTTCCCTGATGAGCCTGGCGCTGCGCTGGTATGTGGGCTGGCAATTCTTCAAGGCCGGCCTGGTCAAGGTCGGCGACTGGAGCGCGACGCTGGCGCTGTTCCGCGACGAGTACCGGGTGCCGTTGCTGCCGCCCGAGCTGGCGGCCTACTGCGGCGCGGCCGGCGAGCTGGCGCTGCCGCTGCTGCTGTGCGTGGGACTGGTGTCGCGGCCGGCGGCCCTGGCGCTGTTCCTGGTGAATGCGATGGCGGTGATTTCCTACCCGCAGCTGTTGAGCTTTGAATGCCCGGCCGCGATCAACGACCACTTCTACTGGGGCGCGATGCTGCTGGTGCTGGTGGCCTTTGGCCCGGGTAAATTTTCGCTGGATGCATGGCTGGCCGGTCGCCGGGCGGCCTAGGTCGGGCGGAAGGCGCGCAGGATTTTCGCTTCGCCGGTCAGGTCCCGGTGCAGGCGGTTGGCGGCGGCGGTCAGCTCGATCATGCGGTTGAGCTGGGTGTCTTCGAAGCGCGCCAGTTCTTCGGTGGCGGTCAGCAGCGCCTGCGCCAGCTTGGCGCGGGCCGTCTGGTACAGCGCGCCGTTGTACTGGTCTGTGTTCTTGAGCAACTCCTCGGCGTTTTCGATCACTTGCCGCAGGTCGTCGAGCAGGCGTTCCTGCGTTTGCATATTGTGTGCAGGATCGTCCATGACGTTCCCCTGGTCGTAAGAAAGCTGGTTGAACAAGCCGGGTAGCAGGCCATCCCCAATATATCGGCGGTCAGGTCCGCCGGTTTGCGCCGGATCAAACGCGCCCACCCGTCCTGACCTTCAGCTTAGGTCGTTATTGCCCAAATGCAAGATCAATTCACGCGCCCTCGACGCTGATGCGGATGTCGCCCACGCTCACTTGCTGGCCGGCGCGGATCTTGGCGGTCTTGCGCAATTCCTGCTTGCCGTCGACCTTGACGCCGCCGCCGGCGACCAGCATCTTGCCGGCGCCGCCGCTGTCGCACAGGCCAACCAGCTTGAGCAGCTGATTCAGCTCAACAAACTCCCCGCTCAATTCAAAACTTACTTTCTGCATTTTATCCTCTGTTGCTATGATGTGAAATCGGCGTCGCCGCTTACTTTCAGTAGTGTAGCGGCATTCCGACAGGGCCGCAGTTTACTCCTCGAATCCCGCACGGTTGAGGTTGCCGTCTGGAAAAAAAGTTGCTATCCTGAGTTAACTGCTGAATTTTTGTGCAGCATGGTTTGCCCTCAGTGAGTTGCATCATGAATAAGCTCTACTGGCCAGTCGCAGTCCTGATTTGTCCGCTATCCGGCTTGGCGGGCGCCGCCGCATCCGATCCCTTTGCCCTGCAAAAACCGCCGCCCGCGTTTGAAAAACGGGCCAATTCGTCCTTGCTGTTCGAGGCGGCGGACCGGCAGCTGGCGCTCAGCGAGCAACTGCAGAGCGACGCCGCGCCGCGCTACGGCGCCGCCTACAGCGGCGTGCCACGGCTGCATTTCGGCGCCTTGCCGGACAATCTGGCGCTGCTCGATCCGCTGGGGCCCATGCTTAACGAGCACAGCAAGCGTTTCCTCACCAGCGCGGATTTTGAAAAGAAAATGGGGCGCGCGGTCGGCATCGTGACCATCGGCATCTTGCGCGAGACCGGTTCGGCGCTGGGTTCGCAGCAGTCGCCGGCGCTGGCCATGAGCACGCGGCCGACCACCACCTTCACCTCGCTGTCGCTGGGGTATGCGCTCAGTTCGCGCAGCGCGCTGATGTTGATGGCGTCCTACGGCAAGACCGAGGGCATCGGCAATCCCGACAGCCTGATCGCGCAAGTGTCGTCGGTGCGGACGATGGCGTTCAGCGTGGGCCTGTCGACCCGCCAGGTGTTCAACAGCCATGACCGCTTTGCGGTGACCCTGTCGGTGCCGGCCAAGGTGCGTTCCGGCACGCTGCAATACAGCGGCTCGGCGCCGCAGTCCGGCGATCCGGGCGCGCCGGCGTTCGGCGCGCCGACCCTGAACCTGCGGCCGACCGCGACCGAGCGCGACCTGGAGTTCGGCTACACCACCTCGTTCGGCCGCGATGGCCGCGGGGGCAAGCTGACCGGCGCGGTGATGTGGCGGGTCAATCCCGGCCACGACGCCAGCGCCCGGCCGGATTGGCTGACCGGGGTGCGCTACTCCTACGGCTTCTAAGAAGGCGGCTCAAAATGACCGTGGCGTCGTTGCAGCTCCTTGCCGTGCAAGCGCACTGTCTTCGTCGCCGCGCCTAGCCACGCTCATTTTGAACCGCCTTCTTGGGGCTAGCCCTTGGCGCCGGGACGGGTCATGTCCAGCGGCACGATCCACTGCTCGAACTGCTCGGCGCTGACGTAGCCCAGCGCCAGCGCGGCTTGCTTCAATGTGGTTCCCTCGTGCTGCGCCTGCTTGGCGATGGTGGCGGCCTTGTCGTAGCCGATGTGCGGCGCCAGCGCGGTGACCAGCATCAGCGAACGTTCCATCAGCTCGGCGATGCGGCCGAGGTTGGGTTCTATGCCGTGCACGCAATGTTGCTCGAAGCTGCGCATGCCGTCGGCCAGCAGGCGCGCGCTTTGCAGGAAGTTGTGGGCGATCAGCGGCTTGTAGACGTTCAGCTCGAAGTTGCCGGAGGCGCCGCCGATGGTGATGGCGACGTCGTTGCCGAACACCTGGCAGCACAGCATGGTGAGCGCCTCGCACTGGGTGGGGTTGACCTTGCCCGGCATGATGGAGCTGCCCGGCTCGTTTTCCGGAATGCTGATCTCGCCCAGGCCCGAGCGCGGGCCGGACGCCATCCAGCGCACGTCGTTGGCGATCTTCATCAGCGCGGCGGCCAGGGTTTTCAGTGCGCCGTGGGCCGACAGCAGGGCGTCGTGGCCGGCCAGCGCGGCGAATTTGTTGTCGGCGCTGCGGAAGGGCAGGGCCAGCGTGTGCTCCAGCTCGGCGGCGATGCGGTGCGCGTATTCGGGGTGCGCGTTGAGGCCGGTGCCGACGGCGGTGCCGCCGGCCGCCAGCTGCAGCACGCCGGGCAGGGCGGTGCTGATGGCGCGCTCGGCGAAGTCGAGGTGGGCGACGTAGCCGGAAAATTCCTGGCCCAGGGTCAGCGGCGTGGCGTCCTGCAGGTGGGTGCGGCCGATCTTGACGATGTCGGCGAACGCTTCGGCCTTGGCGTGCAGGCTGTCGCGCAGCGCGCGCAGCGCCGGCAGCACGTGGTTGGCCAGCGCCTGGGCGGCGGCCACGTGGATGGCGGTGGGGAAGATGTCGTTCGACGACTGGCCCTTGTTGACGTCGTCGTTGGGGTGCAGCTTGCGGCCTTCGCCGCGCACGCCGCCCATCAGCTCGGAGCCGCGGTTGGCCAGCACTTCGTTCATGTTCATATTGGACTGGGTGCCGGAGCCGGTCTGCCAGACGGCCAGCGGGAACTCGGTCGGGTGCTTGTCGGCCAGTACTTCGTCGGCGGCCTGGGTGATGGCGATGGCCTTGGCGCCTTCGAGCAGGCCCAGGTCCAGGTTGACGCGGGCGGCGGCGCGCTTGACGCTGGCCAGCGCGTGGATCAGCTCCGGCGCCATGCGCTCGGTGGAGATGTGGAAGTGTTCCAGCGAGCGCTGGGTTTGCGCGCCCCACAACTGGTGGTCGGGGACGTCGATCGGGCCAAAACTGTCACGTTCACTTCTGGTGTTCATGGTTTTTCCTTTGCGCGCGGAGGCAATCATGTGTGTTTGCTAACTGGCTGCCAGTGTAGCGCAGTCTTGAAAAATTAACCTAGGGCTACAAAACCGGGAAAATCAGCCGTTATAGCTGATACACTTTAAGAATTCGCGTCCAAGCGACCCCGACATGCAGCGCACACCATTCCTGACCACGATCTTTGCTTGCGCCGGCGCCTTGCTGCTGGCGGCCGCCGCGCCGGCGGCGGAGCTGGGCGATATCGCCGTGCGTTCCTACATCGGCCAGCCGCTGGCGGCCGATATCGAACTGGTGCAGCTGGCGCCGGACGAGGTGTCGGCCCTGCAGGTCCGGCTGGCGCAGCAGGATGTGTATCGCGGCGCCAATATCACGATGAATCCGGCGCTGGCCTCGCTGCGCCTGTCGGTGGTGCGGCGCGATGGCCGGCAGTTCCTGCATGTCACCACCACCCGCGCCATCGATGCCGAGTATGTGCATTTGTTCCTGGAGCTGAGCGCCGCCGGGCGCCAGGATGTGCGCGCGGCCACCGTGTGGCTGCAGGCGGATCCGAATCCGGCGCCGCCGCCACCGCCGGCCATGACGGCGGCGCAGGCGGCCGCGTTGGCCAGGGCGGAGCGGGCGGTCAGGGAGGCGGCGCCGGCGCCGGTACCGGTCGCGGTAGCGGAGGCGCCG
This sequence comes from Duganella rhizosphaerae, assembly GCF_040364205.1. Classification (NCBI taxonomy): domain Bacteria; kingdom Pseudomonadati; phylum Pseudomonadota; class Betaproteobacteria; order Burkholderiales; family Oxalobacteraceae; genus Duganella; species Duganella rhizosphaerae. The sequence continues at coordinate 103,211 of NZ_BPWK01000020.1, read as the reverse complement.
GCCGTGGCGGCGGTGCGGGACCGGACGCGGCCGGCGCCGATGCCGTCGGCGCATGAGTCCGAGGTGGGCGAACCGGCTGGTGTGCGGACGGCGCCGTCGCGGCGGCCGTCGGCGGCGGTGCGGAATTTGCCTGAGCGCATAGCCGATGCGATGGGCTCGACGGCTCGCCTGGCGCCACATCCGGCGCCGGCCAAACCGTCGGCCAGCAGCGAAGCGGCGCAGGCCGACGGCGGCGTGCCGCTGGGCGTGGCGCAGGCTTTGTTGCCCTTGGCGCCGTTGCCGCTGCCTAAGGGCGTGAAGCGGCCGGCGGCTCCGGCCGCCTGCGCCCCGTCGGGCATGAGTGCTAAGGAATGCGCGGCGCTGGATACGCACAGTGTGGAGTTGTCCAGCAAGCTCGTCGAGCTGGAGGGCAAGGTGAAGCTGCTGCAAGGGGCGCTGGCGGCAAAGGGCGGGACGGCTGCGGGGCATGCTGCGGTTGCTTCAGCGCACGCGGCGCCGGCATCGGCGTCAGCATCGGCGGCGCACGCGGCGGCCGCAAGCGCGGCGGCTTCCGGCGGGGCGGCGTCGGTCTCCGCAGCGGCTTCTGAAACGGCTTCGGCGCCGGTCAAGAAGGTGCGCGTGTTGCCCAAGTTGAAGTACAAAAAGGAAAAACCGCCGGAACCGGCCGCCAGCAATCTGCCGCTGATCGCCGCCGGCGCCGGTGTGCTGGCCTTGTTGCTGGGGGCCGGCGGCTACTTCTACCTGCGCAAGAAACGCGGCAGCGGGCCGCTGAAAATCTGGCAGGGATTCCGCAAGAAAAAGCCGGCCGGCGAGGGCGACCAGCCGATGGAGGCGCCGCCGCTGCACGAAGTCACGCCGGAATCAATGATGCAGCAGTAATAAGTATATAACTGTACGCTCTTATCGAGGCCAGACAATCTGGGGTATAGTATTCGACCCCCTCCGTCTTCCCCATACTGAAAGAGCGCTATGACCGCAGTAGATCTCCCTTCTCAGCATCACGAGCAATACCAGGCTTTCAAACAACTCGGCCTGAAACTGGACATGTCCCGTGGCAAGCCCGCGCCCGAGCAACTGGATCTGTCGAATGGCCTGATGGCGTCGCTGGACGGCTACAAGGCCGCCGACGGCACCGATGGCCGCAACTACGGCGGCACCATCGGCCTGCCGGAAGCGCGCGAACTGTTCGGCAAGCTGCTGGACGTGCCGGCCGCGCAAGTGGTGGTCGACAGCAGCGCCAGCCTGTCGCTGATGCATGACGTGATCATCTACAGCCTGCTCAACGGCACGCCCGGCAATGCGCCGTGGGTGCGCGAGCCGGTAACCTTCCTGTGCCCGGTGCCGGGCTACGACCGCCACTTCGCCATCTGCGAAGCGCGCGGCATCAAGATGATCAACATTCCGATGACCGAAGCCGGTCCTGACATGGATCTGGTGGAAAAACTGGTGGCCGAGGATGCCAGCATCAAGGGCATGTGGTGCGTGCCGAAGTACAGCAATCCGGGTGGCGTGGTGTATTCGGACGCCGTGGTGGCCCGCCTGGCGGCGATGAAGACGGCGGCGCCGGACTTCCGCCTGATGTGGGACGACGCTTATCGTTTCCATCATCTGGGCGAGCAAAAGCTGGAAGTGGCCAACATCCTGGACGCCTGCGCCAAGGCCGGCAACCCGGACCGCGCGATCGTGTTCGCGTCGTCGTCGAAGGTGACCTGGGCCGGTTCTGGCATCGCCGCGCTGGCCGCTTCGCCCGCCAATATCGCCTGGTGGACCAAGCATGCGGGTATCCGCAGCATCGGCCCGGACAAGATCAACCAGCTGCGCCATGTGCGCCTGCTGAAGGATGTGGCGACGGTGGAAGCGTTGATGGAACAGCATCGTTTGTTGCTGAAGCCGAAGTTCGATGCGGTGCTGGCGCAGTTCGAGCACTATCTGGCCGACGTGCCGGGCGTGTCGTGGACCCGTCCGCAGGGTGGCTACTTCATCGATCTGGTGACGCCGGACGGTTCGGCCAAGCGCACCGTGGCGCTGGCCAAGGAGGCGGGCATCACGTTGACGCCGGCTGGTGCGGCTTTCCCTTACGGTAACGATCCGAAGGACAGCCATATCCGTATCGCGCCGAGTTTCCCGTCGCTGGACGAGATCACCAAGGCGGCGCAGGGCATCGCGTTGTCGCTGAAGGTAGCGTTGGCGGGCTAAGTACTTGGGGTCAGTTCCGGCATTGCGCCACATGGCACGATGCCGGAACTGACCCCACCATGAAAAAAGCGCCTTGACGGCGCTTTTTTAATTGGAGCTCAGCATTTTACTGATGCGTCACGCCCGGTACATTGTTCAACCAAGGCTCGGTGACGTCGCGGATGGCGCGGTCGTTGGCCAGGATTTGTTTCAGCAGGTCGATCTTGCGCAGGCGCGGGGCGCCGCTCAGGGCCGGTACGCCGGTGGCGGTGGCGCGGGCTTCGCTGGCGCATTGCGCTTCCAGGCGGTTCAGGCCGTCGAAATCACCCAGACGTGCGGCGGCGGCCATTTGATTGGTCAAACCGGCAATATTTTCGTACATCGAGAGGACTTCGGTGGAGGTCATGTTCTCACCCTGGCTAGTTAAAACGGATTACCGCATGTCCTGATTAACGTCGCCTTAAATGGGAACTTTAGGGTGTTTTGAAAAAATATTTGAAAAAGATCGAAAAAAAGCCGCTCGGGGCAAAACCGGCGGCTTTCCGTGGCGATAACAGCAAGCTGGCTTATTTGACCAGCTCTTCCAGGCCGGCGCTCAGTTCGTCCGGCGACGGCATCTCGTCGATCAGCGCGTTGTCGTCCAGGCCCAGTTCCTCGGCCAGGTCGGACGGGTAGCAGGCGGCGATTTCGTCTTCGCTCAGGCCGGCCTGCTCGACGCGGGCGCGCCAGGCGGCCAGCGAGACCACGGCGGCCAGACGGTTCAGCTCGCCGTTGTGGTGCGGCTCGGGGAAGGCCAGGATGGTTTCCGAGAACGTCAGCGGGAACTTCCAGCGCTTGGCCAGCTCGGCGCCGACGTCGGCGAAGGTGTAGCCGAACGAGGCTTGCTCGGCGTCCAGGCGGCGCGAGTCCAGCGGGCCGGCCACCTTGTCGAGCGCCATCGCCTGCTCGGCCATCGCCGAGTGGATCACCAGTTGGCCGATGGCGTGCATCATGCCGATGGTGAAGGCGAGGTCGGTGTTTTCCTTGGTTTTCTTGGCGATCCACTTGGCCGACACCGCGGTGTGCAGGCTGTAGCGCCAGAATTGCTTGAGGTCGAGACCGGGCACGGTCTTGAAGCCGCTGACCAGGCCGGAGCTGATGACCAGCGTGCGCACGGTCACGAAGCCGAGCATCAGCACCGCGTCTTCCACCGTGCCGATGCTGCGCGAGACGTGGTAGTAGGCCGAGTTGGCCAGGCGCAGCAGCTTGGCGCTCAGCACCGGATCCGTCGACAGTTTCTTCGCGATCTCTTCGGTCGAAACGCTGGCCTTGTCGAAACTGCTGATCAGCTCTTCCACGACCTTGGGCGCGGTGGGCAACGCAGTTGGATTCTGGAACAGGGCATCAAGTTTCATATTTATCTCCTGGGTTGTTAGCGCGTTGCTATAGGCTAACTATATAGCGATTCGCCCGTTGAATGAAACAATTTTGCGGGGCTGGCGTCTCTTTTCTGCCGAGTTGCTACCATCTATTCCGTCAAATCCGCCGTTCGTCGCAAAGCAGCATCGCCGGGCGCGCCGCGGCGATACAGTGCACGCTGGCGTACCACGCCTGACACTCAACCAGATCCACGACCAAGGGACTCCCATGCACCCATCCGCAAGCAAGTTAAGCCTGGCCATATGCGCCGCCCTGATGCTGGCCGCGCCGCTGCGCGCCGAGCCGACCTCCGCCGCCCCATCGACCGCCGCCGCCAACAGCGCGGTGCTGCCGGGCGACGATTTCTTTGACTACATCAACGCCGACTGGCTCAACAGCGTCGAGATTCCGGCCGACCGCAGCGGCTGGGGCGTGGGCAACGCGCTGATCGAGGACACCAACCAGCGCATCGTCAAGTTGATCGAGGCGATGGCGGCGCAGCCGGCCGACGCCGAGGCGAAAAAAATCGCCGACTACTACGCCGCCTTCATGGACGAGGCTGGGATCGAAGCCAAGGGCCTGGCGCCGCTGCAACCGCTGCTGCAACAGATCGCCGCCATCGGCGACAAGCGCGCGCTGGCCCAGGCGCTGGGCGGCTCGCTGCAAGCCGATGTCGATCCGCTCAACGCCACCAACTTCTTCACCGAAAACCTGTTCGGCCTGTGGATCGCGCAAGGCCTGAAGGACTCGGCGCACTACACGCCTTACCTGTTGCAGGGCGGCTTGGGCATGCCGGACCGCGCCTACTATCTGGACGCCACGCCGGCCATGCAAAAGCTGCGCGGCCAATACCAGGCGCACATCGCCGCCACCTTCAAGCTGGCCGGCATCGCCGACGCCGACGCCCGCGCCGCGCGCGTGTTCGAACTGGAACGCAAGATCGCGCTGGCGCACGCCAGCCGCGAAGTGTCGTCCGACGTGCTCAAGGCCAACAACAACTGGAGCGCCGCCGATTTCGCGCGCAAGGCGCCGGGCCTGGACTGGCAAGCCTTCTTCGCCAGCGCCGGCCTGGGCGAGCAGAAAAAATTCATCGTCTGGCATCCGACCGCCATAGTCGGCGCGGCCAAGCTGGTGCAGTCGGCGCCGCTGGAAACGTGGAAGGATTTCCTCACCTTCCACCGCATCAACCAGGTCAGCAGCGCGCTGCCGAAGGCGCTGGCCGACCAGCACTTCGACTTTTATGGCCGCACGCTGAACGGCACGCCGCAGCAATCGGTGCGCTGGAAGCGCAGCCTGGCCGCCGTCAACGCCGCCATGCCCGATGCGCTGGGTAAAGTCTATGTCGCCAAGTATTTCCCGCCGGAGTCCAAGCAGCGCTTGCAGCAGATGGTGGGCAAGATCATCGACGCCTTCCATGCCCGCATCGACCAGCTGGCGTGGATGGCCCCGGCCACCAGGAAGGAGGCGCACGCCAAGCTGAAGACCTTGTACGTGGGCATAGGCTATCCCGAAAAGTGGGCCAGCTACGAGCAGCTGGACGTGGCGCCGGGCGATGCGCTGGGCAACCTGCTGCGCGCGCAACGCGTGCATACGCAGCAGCAATTGGCCAAGCTGCATCAGCCGGTGGACCGCGCCGAGTGGTGCATGCCGGCGCAGCTGGTCAACGCGGTGAACATGCCGATGCAGAACGCGATCAACTTCCCGGCCGCGATCCTGCAGCCGCCGTTCTTCGATGCCGGCGCCAGCGACGCGATGAACTACGGCGGCATCGGCGCCACCATCGGCCACGAGATCAGCCACAGCTTCGACGACCAGGGCGCGCAGTTCGATGCGCAAGGCCGCCTGCGCGACTGGTGGACGGCGGCCGACGGCAAGCATTTCAAGCAGGCCTCGGCGGCGTTGGCGGCGCAGTATTCGGCGTACAAGCCGTTCCCGGATCTGGCCATCAACGGCCAGCAGACCTTGAGCGAGAACCTGGCCGATCTGGCCGGGCTGGCGGCATCGTATGACGCTTACCACACCACGCTGGACAACAAGCGCGTGACGGCGGAAGCGGACCAGCAATTCTTCACCGGCTATGCGATGAGCTGGCGCGAGAAACAGCGCGAAGCCGCGCTGCGCCGCGCGATCCTGACCGACGGCCATGCGCCCGACAAATGGCGCACCGCCACCGTCCGCAATATGGACGCGTGGTACCAGGCCTTCAACGTGCAGCCGGGACAGACCTTGTACCTTGCGCCGAAGGACCGGGTGCGCGTCTGGTAAGCTGAGCAGGAAGGATGTGCGGTGGGCGCCCTGTCGCACATCCTTCGCCGGACCTTACTATTCCGGCCCTCTGAAACTCTCTATTTTTGTTCGGTCCTCTCTAGGGTTGGCTTGTGCGCCGCACAAAGTACGGATTCTAGAAAAATAGAGGGTTTCAGAGAGCCGAAATAGGATCGTCTGTCGAAGGAGTGAATTCGGCACCCGCCGTATATACTGGCGGCATGGAACCCGACCCTATCGAGCAGATCACTCAAACCACGCTGCAGCATTATGAGCGCAATGCCGAGCAGTTTTTCGCCGGCACCATCGACCACGACGTCAGCCAAAACATCGCCGCCTTGCTAGGCGCGATACACGGCACCGCGCCATACCGCCTGCTGGACCTGGGCTGCGGCCCCGGCCGCGACCTGAAGACTTTCAAGAGCATGGGCCACGAAGCGATCGGCGTCGATGGCTCGGCGCGATTCGTCGAGATGGCGCGCGCCTACAGCGGCTGCGACGCGTGGCGGCAGGACTTCGTCAAACTTGATCTGCCCGCTGGTTTTTTCGACGGCGTCTACGCCAACGCCTCCTTGTTCCACGTGCCCAGCGCCGCGCTGCCGCAGGTGCTGCGCGACCTGCATGCCGCACTGAAAACCGGCGGCGTGTTGTTCAGCTCCAATCCGCGCGGCGACAACCGCGAAGGCTGGAACGGCCCGCGCTACGGCAGCTACTACGACTACGAAACCTGGGAGCGTTACCTGCTGGCAGCAGGATTTATCGCAGTCCAACATTACTATCGTCCCGAAGGCTTGCCGCGCGACCAGCAGCCCTGGCTGGCCAGCGTCTGGCGCAAGATCTGATTGCCGCCGTGGGTGCGCAATCGCACAGAGCGCCATCCGCCGCCTGCCTATAGTGGACCTCATGCACACAGCACAGCGCTGCGTGTCCTGTAGCTTCATCCCATTAAGGAGTTCACCATGAACAAAGATCAAGTTAAAGGTACGGCAAAGGATGTCGGCGGCAAAATCCAGGAAGAGGCTGGCAAGCTGGTCGGCAGCTCGGAGCAGCAAGCCAAGGGCCTGAACAAGCAAGCTGAAGGCAAGCTGCAAAAAGGCCTGGGCGACGCCAAGGAAGCCGTGAAAGACATCACCAAAGGCAACCGCAACTAATCGTTGCCGCGCCAATAAAAACAGCCGCTTGTAGCGGCTGTTTTTATTGGCGCGGGCTTCAAGCCGCGATGCGGTTGGTACTCAGGTCCCAGCCGCCGGCGGTATTGCCGCCCGCGCCGCCGCCGATCTTTTGCTGCGTGTAGCGCCACTTCACTTTCGAAAACTTCAGCGCCACATGCTCGCTCAGGATGTCGCCTTCCTCCACGCTGGGCGACACCGCGCCGACCAGCACGTTTTCCAGTTCGATCTCGAAATACTTGACGCGCTCGCCCTGGCCGTCCGCGCGCATGAATTCAAACCTGGCCTTGGGGATGGTTTTGCCCGACGAACAGGTTTGCAGCAGCACCGGCGAGGCCAGGTCGGCCAGCTTCATCAAGGTGATGTCGTGATGTTCGCAGCGCTCGGCGGTGTGGCCGCCGCCGGTCGACGCGGTGGCGGACTTGGGCTGGCTGACCGCCCAGCTGACCGACTTGCATTCGATCCAATCCTTGTGTTTATCGTCGGCCGATTCGCCGCGGATACCGTCAATTTGCAGGTAGACATCGATAGCCATAATTCCTCCAAGATATGAATGGAGCGGTGCGGAATGCACCGCAGCGGGCATTATCGAATGGCTAACAAATTGGCGCTTGTGGCCGCTCAACCGCGGCCAAAAAAAAGGGCCCGCAGGCCCTTTGATGCTTGGCTTACTTCGCCGTTTCCGGCATCAAATTCTTCTTGAAGAAGGCTTCGATGTTGCCGTACACATGGCGCTGCGGACCGCGCCCCGAGATGCCGTGCTTGGCGCCCGGGTAGGTCATCAGCTCGAAGTGCACATTGCGCTTGACCAGCGCGTCGATCATGCGCGTGGTGTTGGTGAACAGCACGTTGTCGTCGGCCATGCCGTGCATCAGCAGCAGCGGCGATTTCAGGCCGTCCAGGTGCGAGTACACGCCGCCCGATGCATAGCCGGCCGCGTTCTCTTTCGGCGTGCCCATGAACTGCTCGGTGTAGTGGGTGTCGTACAGCGACCAGTCGGTCACCGGCGCCACCGACACGCCCATCGCGATCTTGTCCGACGCTTCCGCCAGCAGGCGCAAGGTCATGAAGCCGCCGTAGCTCCAGCCGAACACGCCCACGCGCTTGGCGTCGACGAAGCTCTGCTTGCCCAGCCACTCGATGCCGGTGATCTGGTCTTCGACCTCGACCTTGCCGAGCTTGTGGTAGTTGGCGTCGGTGAACACGCGCTCGCGGCGCGACGAGCCGCGGTTATCCAGGCGCCACACCACGAAGCCTTGCTGCGCCATGTACTGGTCGAAGAAGTTGCCCCAGCGGCGAGCCACGTGCTGCGAGTGCGGCCCGCCGTAGGTCGACAGGTAGACCGGGTATTTCTTGGCCGCGTCGAAGCCGCTCGGCTTGATCATCGAGTAGTACAGGGTCTGGCCGTCCTTGGCCTTCAGGCTGCCGTACTCGGTGCGCAGGTGGGCGTCCAGGTACTTGCCGTACGGGTGCGACGCGTTCAGCTCGTTGTGCTCCAGCCAGCTGATCATCGCGCCGTCCGGACGGCGGATGCTGACCTGCGGCGGGGTGTCCGGATCGGAATAGGTGTCGACGAACACCTCGCCGTTGCGGGCGAACGCGGAATCGTGCCAGCCGTCGCCCTGGGTGATGCGCTGCGGCTTGTTGGCGCTGCTGCCGTCGAGTTTCAGCGCGTAGGTCTGGCTGTCGACCACGGCGTCGCGGTTCGACTGCACGAACACGCGGCCGCCTTTTTCGTCCAGCGCCAGCACGCGGTCGATGCCCCATTCGCCGCTGGAGATGGCGTGTTGCAGCTTGCCGTGCATGTCGTACTGGTACAGGTGCTTGCGGCCGCTGCGCTCGGACGACCAGATGAAGCCCTTGTCGTTGGCGAGGAAGCGCAGGTCGTCGAAGATGCTGACCCAGGTCGGCGAGGTTTCGGTGATCAGCACCTTCTGCGCCAGCGTGGCGGCGTCCACCGACACCAGCTCCAAGGTCTTCTGGTCGCGGCTCTGGCGCTGGAACAGCAAGGCCTTGGCGCTGCCGCTCCAGTCGGCGCGCACCAGGTAGATGTCGGCGTTGGCGCCCAGCTCGACGTTGCGGATCTCGCCGCTGGTCGGCGAGACGATCTTCAGCTGCACCAGCACGTTCGGATCGCCGGCGGCCGGGTAGCGCTGCTCGACCACGTCGGTGCGGTCGGCGAAGATTTCAAAGCGGCGCACCACCGGCACCGGCGCCTCGTCGTAGCGCTTGTAGGCGATCGCGGAATCGTCCGGCGCCCAGTAGTAGCCGCTGGTCTGCGCCATTTCTTCCTGCGCCACGAACTCGGCCTCGGCGTTGTGGATGGTGCCCTGGCCGTCGCTGGTCAGCTGCTTTTCCTTGCCGCTGGCGAGGTCGATCACGTACAGGTTCTGGTCGCGCACGAAGGACACGTAGCGGCCTTTCGGCGAAATCTTGGGATCGAGCACATTGCCCGAGGCCACCATGCGCGCGGCGTCCGGCTTGCTGGCGTCGATCAGGTACAGATTGCCGGCGATCGGCACCAGCAGCTGCTTGCCGTCCGGCGACCAGCTGTAGCTGAGGATGCCCTTCAGGCTGGCGGTGCGCTCGCGCTCGCGGCGCGCCTTCTCGGCGTCCGACAAGTTCTCTTCCGGCACCAGGATCTTGGAGTCGACCAGGCGGTGCGTGCTCTTGTCCTTCAGGTTGTATTCCCACAGGTCGAGCTGGAACTGGTTGTCGTCGCGGCCGCGCAGGAAGGTCACGCGGGCGCCGTCCGGCGACACCTTCAGGCTGCGCACGCCGGGGCCGCTCAGCGACGGGTCGGCATGCAGGCGGTCCAGGGTCAGTTTTTCGGCCGAGGCTTGGGAGCCGGCCAGCAGGGCGAGGAAGCAGAGGATGAAGCGCATTGGAGTGAGTGTCTCTTGGTTATCAGAACCCAAGACGATACCAGACCGGCCCGCTTGTGGCGAGACGGCAATGTTCTGAATCCGCGCGGGAAAACCGTTTTTCCTTCGGCGTCGGTAACACAGTGTAGGACCTCAGCCGGCCGGCGCCCGCGCTTGCTCCTGATCCTGCGCCACCCGCGCCAGCGACAGCCGCTGCAACGCCCAGCTCAGCAGCACGGCCGCCACCGTCAGCCCCAGCACCAGCCCGATCCAGAAGCCGGCCGCCGCCATCGGCTGCGCCGGCGCCCACGGCAGCCACTGCGGCGCCAGCCCCAGCCAGCAGCCCAGCGGCAGCGCGAAGCCCCAGAACGCCAGCAGCTGGATCTGCATCGGCTGGCGCGTGACCTTGTAGCCGCGGATCGCGCACGAGGTCGCCACCTGGGTGGCGTCCGACAGCTGGAACAGCGCGGCAAACAGCAGCAGCTGCACGCACAGCGCCTGCACCGCCGGGTCCGACGTGTAGGCCTCGGCGATCTGCTGGCGGAACACCACGATGAACAGCGCCGACAGCACGGCAAACGCCAGCGACATCCACACCCCGGTCCAGGCCACGAAGCGCGCCCGCACCGGATTGCCTTCGCCCACCGCCTGGCCGACGCGGGTGATCAGCGCGATGCCAAAGCTGAGCGGCACCATGAACACCAGCGACGAAAAGTTCAGCGCGATCTGGTGCGCGGAAATCTGCACCACGCCGTAGCGCGCGATCAGCAGGCTGACCGCGCCGAACGCGCTGACCTCGGCGAAATAGGTGACGCCGATCGGCAGGCCCAGCCGCAGCATCGAGCGGATCTCCGGCCAGTGCGGCCCCTCCCAGTGGGTGAACGGATAGGTGGCGCGGTAGGCCGGCGCCATGCGCATCCAGCCCAGCATGGCGGCCAGCATCAGCCACATGCACAGCCCGGTGGCCACCGCGCAGCCGACCCCGCCCAGCTTGGGCAAGCCCCAGTGGCCGAAGATCAGCAGCCAGTTGACCAGCACATTGAAGGCCAGGCCGAGCAGGGCGATCAGCATCACCGGCTTGGTCTGGTTGATGCTGGTGCTGTAGCCGTACAGCGCGCGGTAGGCCGCGAACGGCGGCAGGCCGATGCTGATCACGTGCACGAACAAGGTGGCCTGGCGCTGCACGTACGGGGTCAGGTACAGGTGGTCGAACAGCAGGGTCGCCAGGTTGGCCAGCAGCATGGCCGCCACGCCCACCCCCAGCGCCTTCCACAGCGATTGCCGCACCGCGTGCGGTATGCGCCCCAGCTCGCCGGCGCCGACGTCGTGCGCCACCACGCTGTTGATCGCCATCATGGTGCCGCTGACGGTGACCAGGATGATCGACCAGATCGACGCCCCCAGCGACACCGCGCCCAGCTCGTCGGCGCTGGCGTGGCCGGTCATCGCCACGTCGGCCACGCCCATGCCGACCGTGGCCAGCTGGCCGACCAGCATCGGCCAGGCCAGCCGCCACAGGGCGGCGGTTTCACGGCGGAGATTGGGCAGGGTGAAGGCGTGGGGCATGCGCGGCGGTCAAAATGGGGCGGGCGACAATTCTAACCCGGTCCGCTCCAGTCCGCCGCGCTGTATCATTACATTTTCTTGCAATTTAGCCATATTGACTTGTCGGCCGAAGCGCTAGCATACGCGTTGTTGGTGCATGGCACTGGCTGATCAACTTTTTACCTGAGCGAGCTTCATCATGAAACCATTCCTGCACCGTCTGACCCGCGCCGCCCTGCTGCTGGCCGCGCCCCTGCTGGCCGCCAGCGCCGCCCACGCGGGCGAGCTGACGCTGTACACCGACTCCAACTTCTCCGGTCAGCCGCTGACGCTGCGCGGCAACACGCCGGACCTGGCGCCGCTCGGCTTCAACGACCGCACCTCGTCGGTGATCGTGCGCTCCGGCACCTGGCAGCTGTGCGAGCACGCCAATTTCCAGGGCCGCTGCATGACGTTCGAACGCGGCGAGTATCGGCAGCTGGACGGCTTCAACGACGCCGTCTCCTCGGTGCGCGAAGTCAGCGGCGGCGGCCGCGACGACCGCGGCGGCCGTGACGATCGCGGCGACCGCGACGAGCGCGGCGGCAACCGCTGGGACCGCGACGACGACCGCGGCTACGGCCATCGCCGCGAAGCCATCGTGCTGTTCTCCAAGTCGCGCTTCGGCGGCGCCAGGCTGGAGCTGCACAACAACGAGGTGCGCACGCTGGACCGCTACGACTTCAACGACCAGGCCGGCTCCGTCATCGTCAACGAAGGCCGCTGGGAACTGTGCGAGCACGCCGACTTCGGCGGCCGCTGCATCGTGCTCGATCCGGGCCGCTACGAGCGCCTGGAGGACATGAACAACCAGATCTCCTCGCTGCGCCGGGTGCGCTGAGCTGGAGGCCCGGCCATGAACCGACTACTGTGCGCCACCCTGCTGGGCGCCGCCGCGGCGGCGCAGGCGGGCGACATCACGCTCTACACGCGCGAGCATTTCGGCGGCCCGGCCTTGCAGCTGCACGGCTCGGAGCCCGACCTCGACAAGCTGGGCTTCAACGACAAGACCTCCAGCGTGATCGTGCAGAACGGCACCTGGGAGGTCTGCGAGAACAAGCACTACAAGGGGCGTTGCCTGGTGCTGGAAAAGGGCGAGTACGCCGAACTGAAAAACTTCAACGACATGATGTCGTCGGTGCGGGAGGTCGACGCCAGGCCGGCCCCCAAGGACAAACGCGAGCGCAAATGAAGAGACGGACGGCGCGCGCGGCCAATCGGCGCTAGACTGTGGCATACGCATGACGGGAGCGCGCAACGTGGAATACAAGGATTACTACCAGACCCTGGGCGTGGCCAAGACGGCCACCGAGGATGAAATCAAGAAAGCCTACCGCAAGCTGGTCCGGAAATACCATCCGGACGTCAGCAAGGAGGCCGACGCCCAGCACATGACCCAGGAACTGAACGAGGCCTACGGCGTGCTGGGCGACGCCGAAAAGCGCGCCGCCTACGACGAGCTCGGGCGCGGCCATCAGTACCGCGCCGGCCAGGAATTCCGTCCGCCGCCGGACTGGGGCCGCGGTTTCGGCAACGGCGGTGCCGGCGCGGGCGGCTTCGGCGGCGACGCCATGGGCAGCGACTTCTTTGCCGACCTGTTCGCCAACCTGGGCGGCGGCGGTCGCCGCCGCCAGGCGCCGCCCCGGCGCGGCGAGGACAGCCACGCCAGCATCACCATCGACCTGGCCGACAGCTACCACGGCGCCACCCGTAACATCGGCCTGACGGTGGCCGAACGCGACGCCCAGGACCGCATCGTCACGCGCGAGCGCAACCTCAGCGTCAACATTCCGAAAGGCGTGACGGCCGGCCAGCAACTGCGGCTGTCGGGCCAGGGCCAGCCGGGCGCGGCCGGGCCGGGCGACCTGTACCTGGAAATCCAGTTCCGCCCCAACGCCCGCTACCGCATCGACGGCCGCGACGTCTACGAAACGGTGCCGGTGGCGCCGTGGGAGCTGGCGCTGGGCGGCGAGATCGACGTCGGCACGCCGTCCGGCAAGGTCACCGTCACGGTGCCGGCCGGCTCGCAGAGCGGGCGCAAGCTGCGCCTGCGCGGGCGCGGCATCCCCGGCAAGGAGGCCGGCGACCTGTACCTGCTGCTGGAGGTGGTGCTGCCGCCGGCCACCAGCGACAAGGCACGCGAACTGTATCAAACCATGGCGCGCGAACTGGCTTTCAACCCGCGCGCGGGAGGATGAACGATGGGACAGGCAATTTTGAACCCGGTGCTGGTCGATGAGGCCGCGCTGACGGTGGAAGAACTGGCGCAAGCCTGCGCCGTCGAGCCGGATTGGGTGGTGCAGCGGGTGCGCACCGGCATCCTGCTCGACAGCGCCGACGGCGACTACGTGGCCTGGCGCTTCACCAGCGCCGACCTGGTGCGCGCGCGCCGGCTGTGCCAGGTCGAGCGCGACTTCGACGCCAACGACGACGTCGCCGCGCTGGTGGTCGATCTGTCGGAGGAAATCCGCCGCCTGCGCGGCAAGCTCAGCGCCGCCGGAGTGAAATAGGCGAGGGCGCCGTCAAGCCCGGCGGCGCGTCGGCCACCGGCACCGGCCGCATGTCGTGGTTGGGCAGCGGCGCGCCGGCCTGCTCCAGCTCGAGGAATTGCTGCATCAGCCAGCGCGTGGCCGGCCCCGGCTCCTCGTCGCCGCGCCGTATCACATACAGCGGGAAGCTGAACGCGCTGCCCTCGCTGATGCGCAGCTGCACCAGCCGCCCCGCATCCAAATCCCACTGCACGAACTCGACCGGCATATTGCCCCAGCCGATGCCGCTGCGCAGCAGCGCGTGCTTGGAGCTGAGGTCGCCCAGGCGCCAGTCGCGCAGCGCCAGCACGCCGAAGTCCTGGCCCTTGGTCAGCGTGCTGCGGTCGGTCAGCACCAGCTGGGTGTGCTCGCGCAGCACCGTGCTGGGGATGATGCCGTCGATCTGCGCCAGCGGATGCTCGGGCGCGGCCACCGGCACCATCGTCACGAAGCCGCAGCTCTGGCGCTCGATGGTGTCCGGCGTGCCCGGCATCCAGCCGCTGATGCCGATGTGGCACTGCCGCTCCTGCACCAGCTGGGTGACCGCGCCCAGCGCCTCGGTGCGCAGCCGCATCGCCACGGTCGGGAACTCCTTCTGGAAGGCGTGCAGGATGCGCACCAGCTTGCAGGTCGAGAACATCACGTCGACCACCACCGACACCTCGGCCTCCAGCCCGGCCGACAGCGCCTTGGCGCGGGCCCGCATGCCGTCCACCTTGAGCGACACAGCGCGGGCGTCGGCCAGCAGCGCCTTGCCGGCCTCGGTCAGCACCGGCTTGCGCTTGCTGCGGTCGAGCAGCTCGATGTTGAGCTGCTCCTCCAGGTTGGCGATGGTGTAGCTGATCACCGACTGCGTGCGGTGCAGCGCCCGCGCCGCGTGGGCGAAGCCGCCATGGTCGATGACGGCGATGAACACGCGCAGCTGGTCGAGGGAGGGAAGGCCGGGATCGCGCATACAGCACCTTGTTGAGAGATTGATATCGAACGAGGTTATCGAATATATCGATAGGTAAGATTTAAATTTAACTAGTTTCATCGATATTAAACTCGTTCTATGATGAATGCAATCCCTCCCACCCGAAAGGAAACAGCATCATGGCAACCGTACTCCACATCAACAGCAGTGTTCGTCAAAACGGCTCCCTGTCGCGCCAGCTGGGCGGCGAATTCGTCGCCAAATGGCAGGCGGCCAACCCGTCCGGCACCGTCGTCACCCGCGACCTGGCCACCAGCCCGGTGCCGCACCTGACCGAACAGATGATGGGCGCCTACTTCACCCCGGCCGAGCAGCGCAACGCCGATCAGGCCCACACCATCAAGACCTCGGACACGCTGGTCGACGAACTGCTGGCCGCCGACACCATCGTCATCGGCGCGCCGATGTACAACTTCTCCGTCACCTCCGGCCTGAAAGCCTGGATCGACCACGTGGCGCGCGCCGGCCGCACCTTCAAGTACGGCGCCAACGGCCCTGAAGGCCTGGTCCACGGCAAGAAAGTCATCGTGTTCGTCGCCAGCGGCGGCGTCTACAGCGAAGGCCCGGCGGCCGCCTACGACCACGTCACCACCTACCTGCGCTCGGTGCTGGGCTTCCTGGGCATGACCGACGTCACCTTCGTGGTGGCCGAAGGCGTGGCCATGGGCGAAGAAGCGGTGGCCGCCGCCGTCGCCAAGGGCCGCTCGAAGATCGACGCGATCGCCGCCTGAGCTTCGGCTCCGCGATAAAAAAACTCCCTGCCGGCGGCTGCCGGCAGGGAGTTTTTTTGCGTCCGGGGCGGCCTGTCAGCCGGGCACGTAGAAACGGTACAGCGCCTTGTACGGCACCCGCGCTTCCTTGCCCAGTTCGGCCGCGGCGCAGCCGCCGGCCGGCGCCTTGCCCGCCTCGGTCGCCAGCCTTTGCACATAGCTGACGCGGCCGAAAACGCCGTCGCCGCTGGCCGACTTGGCCGCCAGCAGCAGCCACGGGATCGCCTGGCCGGCCGGATCGTCCTGCTTGGCCTTGACCTCGCCGACCACCTTGCTGCCATCGTTGCCCTCCCAGGTCGGGCCGGCGTAGTGCTTGCCGAGGCTGGCGCCGGCGGCGTCGAACAGCGCCGCCTCGGGCGCCTTGAACACCCATTCCGCCTGCGCCGGGTTGGCCTTGGCGGCGCTGCAGACGTAGATCTGCACGCCGCTGGCGTTGGCCGCCAGCGACAGCTTGTGGCCGGCGGGCGCTTGCAGCGCATCGGGCACGGTCACCGGTGGAAAAGCGGCGCTGGCGCAGCCGGACAGTACGGCCGCCAGCGCGGCGGCGGAGAGCAGGCGAGTGTGCATAGGGTTTCCTCCATGTTATTGAAAATGCATTTTACGCAAATTCGTGCGGCTTGGCCGATAATCCTCACCGTCGGCCCGCGCTATCGGGCAAAATCATATACAGTTAAGCAAGCATCGGAGCTCACATGAAACGCAACCTGCATCTGCTGATCATCGATCCGCAAAACGATTTTTGCGATCTGCCGGACAGCCACCTGCCGCTCGACGCGGCCGCCCGCGCGCCGCACGCGCCGGCCTTGCCGGTGCTCGGCGCCCACCAGGACATGCTGCGCCTGGCCGGCCTGATCAACCGCGGCCGCGCCGGCCTGACCGCCATCAGCATCACGCTCGATTCGCACCACCGCTTCGACATCGCCCACCCGACCTTCTGGATCGCCCGCGACGGCGCGCCGGTGGCGCCGTTCACGCAGATCAGCGCGGCCGACGTGCGCGCCGAACGCTTCCTGCCGCGCCATGCCGGCGCCTTGCCGCTGGCGCTGAACTACCTCGACAAACTGGAGGCGGCCGGCCGCTACCGGCTGATGGTGTGGCCGGTCCATTGCGAGATCGGCACCTGGGGCCACAACGTCCACGACCACGTGCGCGCCGCCTACGGCGCCTGGGAGGAAGCCTCGCTGGGCATCGTCGCCAAGCTGGCCAAGGGCTCGAACCCGTGGACCGAACACTATTCCGCCGTGATGGCCGAGGTGCCGGACGCCGACGACCCGGACACCCAGCTCAACAGCAAGTTCATCGCCTCGCTGGCCGAGGCCGACCAGGTCTACATCGCCGGCGAGGCCGGCAGCCATTGCGTCAAGGCCACGGTCGAGCACATCGTCGAGCACTTCGGCGGCCAGCCCCTGTCCAAGCTGGTCCTGATCACCGACTGCATCAGCCCGGTGACCGGCTTCGAGCCGCAATACCAGGCCTTCCTGCAAGCGATGCAGGCGCGCGGCGTGCAGCTGCGCCAGGCGGCCGACGTGCTGCCCGAACTGCTGGCCAACGCCAACCGCGCACTGGGAGCCGATCCCGCATGAACCAGCCCATCGTCCGCAGCCTGCTGGAAACCGATTTATACAAGTTCACCATGTGGCAGGCGCTGTTGCACGGCCACCCGAACTCGCACACCGAGTACGAGTTCGTCTGCCGCAACGCCACCGCCTATCCGCTGACCGAGCTGCTGCCCGACATCGAACGCGAGCTCGACCATCTATGCTCGATGAGCTTCCGCGACGACGAGCTGAACTACCTGCGCTCGCTACGCTACATCAAGAGCGACTTCGTCGACTTCCTCACCGTGTTCCGCTTCCAGCGCAAGTTCATCGAGGTGCGGGCCGACGGCGCCACGCTGGTGATCCACGCCAGCGGCCCGCAGGTGCACGTGATGGGCTTCGAGATCTATGTGCTGTACATCGTCAACGAGCTGTACTTCCGCCGCTTCGACGCCGCCGCCGCGCTGGCGGAAGGCCGCGCGCGCCTCGCCGCCAAGATCGCCGCGCTGCAAGCCTTCGGCGCCGAGCCGGCCAAACGCCACCCCTTCGAATTCTCCGACTTCGGCACCCGCCGCCGCTACTCGGCCGCCTGGCACGACGAAGTGGTGCAGCGGCTGGCGCGCGAAGTGCCGCAATACTTCAAGGGCACCTCCAACGTCTACCAGGCGATGCAGTTCGGCCTGGTGCCGATCGGCACCATGGCGCACGAATACATGCAATCGTTCCAGGCCTTCGGCGTGCGCCTGCGCGACTTCCAGAAAGCCTCGCTGGAGGCGTGGGTGCAGGAATACCGGGGCGACCTCGGCGTCGCCCTGACCGACGTGGTCGGCATGGACGCCTTCCTCGACGACTTCGACCTGTACTTCGCCAAGCTGTTCGACGGCCTGCGCCACGATTCCGGCGACCCGGTGGTGTGGGGCGAAAAGGCGCTGGCCCACTACGCCGCGCTGCGGGTCGACGCCAACACCAAGCGCCTGGTGTTCTCCGACGGCCTGAAGCTCGACACCGCGTTCGCGCTGTACCGCCACTTCGCCGACCGCATCATGACCGGCTTCGGCATCGGCACCCATCTGACCAACGACGTCGGCCTGACGCCGCTGAACATCGTCATGAAGCTGGTGTGCTGCAACGGCCAGTCGGTGGCCAAGCTGTCCGACTCGCCCGGCAAGACGCTGTGCAAGGACGAGACCTTCCTGGCCTATCTGCGGCAAGTGTTCAACCACCCGGCGGCCTGACATGGACAGCATGCGCTACCTGTACCTGCTCAACGCCGCCATGTACGCCGTCATCGGCGCGGCGCTGCTGCTGGTATGGCGGCGCCATCGCACTCAGGCCTTCGCCCACCACATGGGTTGCTCGACGCTGTTCGCCGCGCTGATCCCGCTCGCCTACCTGATCCACACCACGGCGCCGTCGCCGTTCGACAAGCTGGGCGTGCCGCTGGTGCTGGTGGGCGCCATCCCCAACCTGCTGTTCCTCGGCTCCGGCGTGATGCAGCTGGCCGGGCGCCGCCTGGCGCGCGGTGCCGCCATCGCCATCGGCGTGGCCGCCGCCGCCGCGCTGGTGGCGCCGGACGTCGCCGGCAAACTGTTCTACTGGCCGCTGTGCAATCTGCTGGTGCTGTGCGCGCTGGGCGCGCTGGCCACGCGCTGGCTGTGGCGCACCCACGCGCTGGAACGCCTGGTCGGCCCCTTGCTGATCCTGCTGGGCCTGAATCAGCTGCTGCTGGTGCTGTACGGCGAGCAGGGCATCGCCGCCAATATCGTGTTCGGCACCGTGCTGCGCGCCGCGATCGGCACCGTCTTCGTGCTCAGCGCGCTGGACGGCGCGCTGCGCGACGCCGGCAAGCTGGCCACCCGCTTCCAGCTGCTGACCGAGCACTCGGTGCAGGGCGTGGTGGTCACCGACGGCCAGCGTATCCTGTACGCCAATCCGGCGGTGCGCGCCATCTACGGCATGCCGCTGGGGCAGGGCAACTACACGGTGTTTGCCGACCTGCCGCCGGAGAGCTTCAGCGACGAGCAATTGCAGCGCCAGCACCGGCTGCTGCAGGAAGGCAAGCTCGACATCGCCAGCTGGGAAGGCCGGCGCGAAGTGGCCGGCGGGCGCGAGCTCGAGCTGCGCTTCGAGGCGTGGCGGGTGGAGTGGGATGGCGTCGGCGCCACCCAGATCCTGATCACCGACGACACCGAGCGCAACGCCAGCGCCCGCGCGCTGGTGCACCAGGCCACGCACGACAAGCTCACCGGCCTGCCCAACCGCGCCGTGCTGATGCAGCGCCTGCGGGAATACTGCTACCTGGCCGACGGCTCGCTGCACTGCACGCTGGTGGTGCTCAATATCGACCGCTTCAAACTGTTCAACCAGAGCCAGGGCCATGTGGCGGGCGACCACGTGCTCAAGGCCTTCGCCGCCAAGCTCAAGGACGCGCTCGGCGCGCGCGCCGAACTGATACGGCTGGGCGGCGACGAATTCGCCATCGTCGATCCCGACGAAGGCAACGCGCGCGACATCGGCGAGCGCCTGAAAAACGCCTGCGTGCAGGCGCTGACGGTGCCGGGCGGCGAATACTTCATCGACGCCTCGATGGGCATGGCGGTGTTCCCCGACAACGCCGGCAACGCCGAGGCGCTGCTGCGCGCCGCCAACGCCGCCATGTACCAGGCCAAGCGCACGCCGGGCACCGCGCTGGCCATGGCCGAGCAGCGCTTCGAGCAGATGTCGAGCCAGACCCTGGACAACGAACAGGCGCTGCGCAAGGGCATCAAGAACCACGAGATCTACCTGGACTACCAGCCCAAGATCGACGCCGTCACCGGCAAGCTGCTGGGCTTCGAGGCGCTGGCGCGCTGGGTGCGGCCGGGCATCGGCTGGGTCAGCCCGGTGGAATTCATCGCCATCGCCGAGCGCACCGGACTGATCCCGGAACTGGGCGCGATGCTGCTGGAACAGGCCTGCCGCCAGATCGCCGCCTGGTGCGCCGAACTGGGCGACTGCGTGCCGGTGGCGGTCAACGTCTCGCCGATGCAGCTGCTCAACCGCGGCTTCCTGCAGATCGTCGAGCAGACGCTGGCCGACACCGCGATCCCGCCGCGCTGCCTGACCCTGGAGATCACCGAAAGCGCCGCGGTCGACAACCTCGACGACACCCGGCTGCAGCTGCAACATCTGAGCACGCTGGGCATCGACGTCGCGATGGACGATTTCGGCACCGGCTTCTCGTCGCTGAGCATGCTGCGCCAGCTGCCCTTGAGCACGGTGAAGATCGACCGCGGCCTGATCGACCCGCTGCCGGCGCCGGACGCGGTGGCGGTGGTCAAGGCGATCTGCCAGCTGGCCGCCGCGCTCGAGTTGCAGGTGGTGGCCGAAGGCATCGAAACGCTGGAGCAAGCGGTGGCCGCCCGCGACGCCGGCTGCCACGCCTTGCAGGGTTTCTTCTACGCGCGCGCGCTGACCGTGGCCGACGCCGGCGAATGGATGCGGCGCCAGCAGGCCGAAGCGGCCGGCCTGCTGGCCAGCTGATTCGTGGACGGCAGGCCTAGGCGGCGGTGGAGCCGAAGCCGCCCATGATGGCGTCCGCCTTGGCGCCCTCGTCCTCGTCGTAGATATCGATGGTCAGCATGGCGCCGCTGCGCTGGCGCGCCTGCGCGGCGGCGGCCGGCCCGCCCGGCGTCAGCGAGTCCAGCAGGTTGCCGACCATGCTGGTCGACACGCTGGGCGGCAGCGTCGTATGCTTGGTCAGCTTGACGCAGGACGGCGGGAAGCCGCTCGACAGCAGAGCGCTGCGGGCGCTTTCGGCGTCCGTCACCTGGTCGAAATTGCGATGGATGGTACGTGTCATGATGAGCCTCCGTCTTGAGACTGGACAGCGATGGGCGGCTTAAAAGCCGGGGACCACGGTTTCGAAATGTTCCACTTTCGGCGGCAGGGCGAAATGGCCGCCCACCAGCCCGCGCCAGACCAGGAAGCCCTGGCTGGCGCGAAAATCGACCAGATGGTTGTCCAGCGTTTCCCAGCCCACCACCAGATGATACGTGTCCGGCACTTCGATGTCGCGGTCCAGGCGCATCGACAGGCAGCCGGTGGCGGCGCGGAAGACCGGCACCGCCTCGGCCACCGCGGCCTGGAAGGCGGCGTGGGATTCGGGTTTGATGTACAACTCGGCGATTTCATAGATCATAGGGCATTCCTTTCAAGATACGCCTCTATTGTGCCTCAAGCGCGGCCGGCGTGCGCAAGATGAACAGCATTGCCTGCCGGGCCAGTTGCTGGACGTCGACGCCGCGGCCGGGTTGGTACCATTGCACCGTCCAGTTCAGCGCGCCGAAGATCAGCAGGCGGTCGAATTGCGAGGGCATGGCCCAGTCGCCGGAACGGTGCAGCGCGGCGATGGCCTGGTCCCACACCGCCTCGTAGCGGTCCTTGAGGGCGACGAGGCGGGCGCGCGATGCTTTGTCCAGCGAGCGCCACTCGTACAGCAACACGGCGATGAAATGATGGTCGGGCGCCAGCAGGGTATGCAGATGGGCCTCGACCAGCTGGCGCAGTAGCTCGCAGGGCGGCAGCGGCTGGCGGGCGATGGCTTCGATCTCGGCCAGCGAGCGGGCCAGGCCTTGCTCCATGATGGCGGCCAGGATGTCCTGCTTGGACTTGAAATGGTAAAACCAGCTGCCGGCCTGGATGCCGGCGGCGGCCGCGATCTCGCGCACGGTGGTGTTGTCGTAGCCCTTGGCGCGGAACAGCTGGGCCGATTTCTCCAGCAATTCGGCGCGCAGGCCGCCGCCTTCCCCCTTGTGGGGCCGCCCGCGTTTCTTGGGGCTGGCAGCGGCGAGGACGGCGGCATCGGGCATGGCGTGGGCGCGGGCGCGGATAGTGTGGCTTTCATTTTAATGCAGAGCACCGCTTGCACCCGAAAAAGCATGCAGAAATCCTATTTTATGCTGCGTCGCAACAACGCTGCGCAAGGATGGCCTTGAGGCAGATCAGAGATGTGGCGTGGAGCCGGGATTAAGCTGGCTGGATAGGGTAGGGGCCGTTCCATGCATGCGAAAAATAACGCGTTAGCTCAGCTTGACAACGGCCGCAGTGGTGCCGAGGATGAGGATATGAGCCCGGACATGGAAATATTAAGGCAGGAGATGGGTGCCGGCTTCAAGGAGGTCAACGCCCGGATCGATGAACTGCGTCACGAGACCACGGCGCGGATAGATGAACTGCGTCACGAGACCTTGGCGCGGATAGATGAGACGCGTCGCGAAGTCACCGCGCGGATAGACGATTTGCGTAAGGAAACTGCAGACAACTTCAAGGCGGTCGATGCCAGGATAGAGCAGGTTCGGCAGGAGACTGCGGAGAACTTCAAGCTGGTCGATGTCAAGATAGAGCAGGTTCGGCAGGAGATTGCGGAGAACTTCAAACTGGTCGATGTCAAGATAGAGCAGGTTCGGCAGGAGACTGCGGAGAACTTCAAACTGGTCGATGTCAAGATAGAGCAGGTTCGGCAGGAGACTGCGGAGAACTTCAAACTGGTCGATGTCAAGATAGAGCAGGTTCGGCAGGAGACTACGGAGAACTTCAAATTGGTCGATGTCAAGATAGAGCAGAGTCGGCAGGAGACTGCGGCCCATTTCTTGGCGATGAATACTCAAAATTACGAATTGCAAAGAGACACGTCAAGTCGCTTAGATGGCATGCACAGGGAAATTAGTGGTCGTATCGACAATCTGCACCGTGAAACCACCATCCGCATCGACACAGTGATACATGAAAGTCAGAAGCGGATGGATCGCAGTGACGCCCAGTTTCGTTGGCTGGTCGCGCTGATGATCTCTGGTTTTCTCGGGATTTTGGGGCTGTTGGCCAAAGCTGGACAGTTGCTGTAACGAGCGGAGAATGTTGGTGCCGGTATATTTCCCGACCGCCGGCGCCGGTAGTAGCCGCCTCCGGGAGGCGCTAAATGGTCGTTCTGTGTGAGAACTGCAATCATCATAACGGGCAAATATGACGGGCGTTTGACGTGCGCTTCAGGGGGAGGGTGCGAAGGCGGGCAAAGTGCGGTAGAATGGAGTTCTGTGGGGTCGACCTGGTTTCGACGTGGGTTGCAAAGCAGCGCAGGGCATACCGAGGGCGGGCTACCTCGTAAATACAACCTGAAAAAACTTAACTGCAAACGATAACTCGTACGCACTGGCAGCTTAATTGCTGTTAGCTCCACAACACCTCGTCCCTGGGGTGGGCCGTTAAAAGCTGTGGAGTCATTTACAGGGACTCGCGCTGTGAGGGGTCACTTCAATCCGCGCTAAATCTAAGGTGAATCGCTAGTCCAAAACGTGCACATCCGTGTTGTACTGGTTAAATTAAATGATAGTGCTAAGTATGTAGAACTGTCTGTAGAGTGCTTGCGGACGCGGGTTCGATTCCCGCCGACTCCACCACTGAACAATGCAAGACCATCCAACGCCGTCCTCGTGACGGCGTTTTTCTTTGGGTCTCCCTCTGGGAGACGTCTCCAGGCATCCATAATTTTCCTGTGCCAGCTCAATACTGCGGGGGGCTTAGTGGGGGTATTCTCCAAAAACAGATGGAGGGTAATACCATGCGCGGGGGTATTGCGACAGGGAAATTGACTGACAAGGCGATCAAAGCTTTTGTTGCCAAAGCTGAAATTGGCAGGAAGCTAGCCGACGGTGGCGGCCTGTACCTGTTCATCACGCAAGCCGGCAACCCAACCTGGCGCATCAAGTATCGGCTGGACGGCAGGGAGAAGGTTTATTCCATAGGCCCTTACCCGCTGATATCGCTTGCCGCTGCCCGGCTGGAATGGGGCGAGGTCAAGGCAAAAATTTTGGCAGGCAAAGATCCTGTTGATAGCCGTCGCCTGGCGCGCGTATCCCGTGCCACTGCCGCTGGCCATACCGTCGAAGTGGTGGCCGGAGATTGGCTGAACATGAAACGGACGGAGTGGAGCGAGACGCACCACGTCAAGTCCGCTCGAGCGTTCGAGCGCGACGTTTTTCCCTTGCTGGGCAAACTACCGATTAGCGCCGTCACCCCCGCAATGGTTGCGACGACCATTCAGACGATCCAGAATCGGGAAGTGTTGGAAACAGCTTCTCGTATCCTGCAGCATCTCAACGGCGTATTTCGCTACGCGCAGGCAAAAGGGCTATGCCGCGACAACCCGGCCGCACCGGTCAAAGAAATCCTGCCGCGCAAGAAGAACGGCAGCCATATGGCTGCCTTGCTTGATTGGCCATCGCTGGGGGATGTCCTGCGTCGTGCAGAACTGGCCCGGCTGTCGAACGCCGTGCGTCTCGCCCACAGGCTATGCGCCTTCACTGCCGCGCGCATCGGAAATGTCGTTGAGGCAGAGTGGAGCGAATTTCATCTCGACGATGAACAGCCGACCTGGATAATTCCGCGTTCTAAAATGAAGGTAGTCAGCAGGGCGATTGATCATCGCATCCCACTGTGCACGCAGATCGCTGAAGAGATGCGCCAGTGGCAAACCATGACGCGCTTGCGGAAAAACCTCTACGTGTTTCCGTCACCAACTGGCGCACGTCACATAGGCCGTGAATCCGTCGAGAAGGTCTACCGTGTGACACTTGGCCTGGCTGGCAAGCATACACCGCATGGCTGGCGCAGCGCTTTCTCTACACTGGCACGCGACAACGGCTTTGAACGCGATGTAGTGGAGCTGGCGCTGGATCACGCCCACGACAACGAAGTTGTACGCGCCTACGACCGGGGCGAACGTTTCGCGCAGCGGGTTCTGCTCTATCGTTGGTGGGGCGATATGCTGTACGCCGCGCAAAGTGGCGCTCGGATTATCCCGCTCGACGCCGCACGCCACTAGGTCCGACGATTTGCGCGAACACGGCTCTCGACCCATGCCTGCACTTCCTCTTTCACCCATCCCGCTGTATTGGGTGTGATCTTGATCTGGCTCGGGAACTGTCCGCGCTTCGCGTAAGCGTAGACCGTGCTGCGCGAAAGCCCGCAGATCGCGAGCACTTCGGGTAAGCGTATCAGGTGCATATTCGTAGGTCCCATGATTACCTCCTTCGTCTGTTTGGATACGATACGATGCGCTGGTGGTCGCGCAAGCTCCACTCGAAATAGGACCTTTTTTTGGGGGTGTTTTCGCATTAGCGTCGGCGACAAATAAATCGATGAGAATTTTAACTCGTGATCCCGGCGCGATGCCCGGTGGAGGATAATATGCTTTTCGACGCGAAGGATCGCCCTTCGCGCAACTTGGCATCGCGCCAGGCGTAGCGCTCGTCACGCGCCCTTAGTCTCCACATTCGTTTTTAGATTGGCTTCGCCTTTGAGCGAACCTGCGATCAGCCTGGACTGGCTGCATCCATATTGCGCATCCTTCCCCTGAGGACGTTGCGCTTCACATCGTGCGCATTCACGCACCGTCACCACCTCACGCGGCGATCTGCCGCCGCGTGCATGTCGATACGCCGCCATAGTCCGCGGCGCAAATCGCGCGTCGTTACTGGCGGCCTGCTGCCAGTGACGACGCGCTAGCAACCAAGCGCTATATGGGCTCCGCCGCTGTTTTCTCAGTGACGGCGGCAAGTGACAGTGGATCTACCGCTATCAGCGCAGCAGAACGCTGCTTGCCAACCTTGCCCCTCGTGGGCCGACAACGTGTGCGAGGCACACCCCATGGACCCTGGGTAACTGGTCCCACCGCGATCAGGCTTCTACAAGGAGCGGATCGCGGCGCCATACGCGCATGCGGCGCGGGCAAGCAGTGAATAGACCGCATACACGGGAGTGGTGTCCCGGGGCCTTTACAAACCGTCCTTGCTGCGGCAAGCACGGTGGCCAGAAACACTCATCTGACTCGACTACACCAAGTTTGATTTTAGGAGCATGCGATGCGCGACTTGAACTATCAACTCAAGCAGCTGTGCGACCGTAATCGCGATGGCAGCTATGCCACGCAGTCCGATCGCGCGCGGATACTCTCGCACGTAGCCAACCAGTTGCACGATCTCGGATATCGCCATATGAATGCTGACAGTCTGCGTCCCAAGCATGTGGACGCGCTGGTGCAGCAGTGGAAGGCCGATGGAGTCAGCGCCGGCACGATGAAGAACCGTATGAGCGCCATGCGATGGTGGGCGCAGAAGATCGGCAAGGACAACATCATCGCGCGCGACAACGGCAGCTATGACATCGACAAGCGCACCTTCGTCACCAATATCTCCAAGGCCAAGGTGCTTGACGATGCGCGCCTGGCGAAGATCACGGATGCCTATACGGCCATGTCTCTGCGGTTGCAATCCGCGGTTGGCTTGAGGCGCGAGGAGAGCATCAAGATCGTGCCGGCGTGGGCCGACGGCGGCGATCGACTGAAGCTCAAGGATACGTGGACCAAGGGCGGCAAGTATCGAGAAATCGCCATCCGCACGCCGGAACAACGCACCGTGCTCAATGAGGCCAAGCGGCTTGCCGCTGGCGGTAGTCTCATTCCGTCTAACCTCAGTTATCGCGATCAGCTTCAGCGCTTTCGAGCTCAGTGTGATAAGGCGGGAATCCACGGTGTTCATGGGCTGCGCCACAACTACGCGCAAGAACGCTACCGCCAGCTCACCGGCTGGCAATGCCCGGCGCGAGGCGGCCCCCGATCATCTCAGTTAGGGCCGGAACAAAGGCAGCGTGATCTCTCGGCGCGGTTGCTACTGTCGGACGAAATGGGGCACGGCAGAGAGCAAATCACGGCGGTGTACTTGGGCCGTTAGAACACGGCGCGGTGTTCTCAGGTTTGCGTTAGTCAGATTATTGTGACAAATTGTGAATTTTCCTTGGCGGCAAGAATGTTATGCTGGCTGCAGAAGCGGTATTGATTCGATGGGCCGAGTTCGGCCAAAAACGGTCACTCGAAAAATTTCATTACATGGTAAATGCTGCGATATCTACTTAGACGATTTTCTACGAGACAGGTCATCCCAGAATCTGCGAATCCTAGGACCTCAGACTTTCTTGTTCGCTTGTTCGAGGGGCACGGTATCGAGTGTACGACCCACAACGATTGGGTTGTTCCAAATTCTGAACTTCCGGCCTTAAGAGCGACGTGGTTCCCAGGTTCATCGAGCGGGCGTTTAGATGTACAAGCGATTGTCAGAGAGGGTGTGACGATTGACGAGTGCTTTGCAGGCATCGGCGAAGGTGAAGTTGGTCTAAACGATGCCCTGACGAACTTCACCGTTAACTCCTTTCATGTCCTGCTTGCTGCACTTTGGAATCAGAACGATGACACGCAAGTAACCACGGAAGACTGGAGTATTGGTGGGAGGCGATACACGGCATTTATAGGAAACTTCGGGACTCGTGGCTCAGAAGGAGTTACAGCGGACATACCGGCTGACTTATTTGCTCAGCTAGAAAACGTCATCAAACTTGACTCTCTGATGGGCGACCTGCATTGGTTTCGATTCTTCTTCTGCAACGTCGCTGGACAACGCACATTTGAAGCATTAAAGGATAATGAAATTTGGGAGGCAGGAACCCGCTGTCTTGAAGGCGCTCAATGGGCGGACAGTATGGGCTACTACAGCGTCCGATTGTTTGTGGCACTCCGCGCCAGCTAGCCGATGGTCGCAAAGGATGGCCAAATTAGAGCTGCAATGAAACGTGAGGCAAGGTTCGGCCAGCAGCAGCCGTTCGACATGCATTTATTTTGATACTATGAAGCCCGACCTGCATACCGCACCAAACGGATTTTTGAGCCTTGACTTTTGCGACTACGATTCTCCGTTGGCAACGTCCATCTCAGATTTCCTGGAGACGGATTGGGGCTTTAGGCGCGATGGTCCGACAGTTTTTGGAATGGACGAAGGCGTTTCTCCTAATTTCGTGCGCGGTGAAATTGTGTTAGCAGCCGGATGGGATAATTGGTCGGGGCAGTATCTCCTATCCAATTCCAGAGAGGGAGATGAGATACTGCGTCAGATTTTCGGCATGATTTCGCCTGGTAACGAGTTCAAGAAAACCAGCTAACGAAAGGCGGTTCGGCGGGAACCGGCCAACAGCGGACACATCCGGTTGTGATGTAATTTGGAATTAATATGAGTGCGAGATTTGCCGACGGAGCAGGTTACCTTACGATGTACCCCGATCTGAGACGTTGGATTAATAGCTGCGCCTGCTGTCAGTTTACAGGTTACAAGCCGGAGATGCCGCCAAATGATGAGCCTCTTTTTAAAGGGCAGAACCTGCGACGGTATTTTCAGCCGTTGGCGCTAGACTCGGAAGGACTGTGCGTCCAATGTAGCGCTGCATTGAGGAAATAACTATAGGTTTTGCTGAAGCTTGTGGTCCCTGGCGACCTATTTCGGCCACAACCCGACGTTGAAATTTGAAGATTTGAGGAGTTGAGAATGGCAGGACAAGGCGGCCCGGACGAGGAAACTTGGAGCAAGATGACGCCAGCTCAAAAGCGAGGTTATTGGATTTCCATTTTCACCGTGGTAGGCATCGTTCTGGTATTGTTTATTATTAGCTTGTTTCGCTGACTAGGTGCTAACGGCCAGAAGCCGTCACTGACAATTTGTAGTTTCACAGAAGATTTAGGCAATCATGTTACGTTCATTGTTCACTATGCTGATGATGCTGGTGTGCTTGCCAAGCAAGGCTGAGTGCGGGAAACAGATTTCGATTGATACCAATTTCCTTAGCTATGAAGGCTCGCTGACCCTGGGCACCTTGAAAAAGCGCTATGGTGAATGGTGTCAAGGACACGGTCCCGTTAGCTGGTACAAGGAAGCATCTGGTAAAGAAGTATGGTTTTGGTGGAAAAAGCCAGCTGTGGAAGCTGCATCTGAACAAGATGCGGATTCATACCAAGTTCTATTTGTGGCGCTAGTTAAGCCAACGGACGAGAATTCCCAGGAAATCATCTGGCCGCCTGCGCTGAAGGGGAAGTCTGCGGAACAGATACTTACGGACGCTTATCGAGATTGATGGTCGACAGCCGGCCAACAGCAGACGCACCGGATTCACCCTAAACACTGTCAGGATGCAATGAAAGTATGTCGTCTAATCGCGTGGGTTTATGCCGTTATCGTCTTTGTGGCGGCTAGCTTCGCTTGGTACACCGACATTCGTCTTTTGAATTCGGGGTACGAACATATGTTGCCCGACTTCTTGCTCATTTTTGTCTCATCTCCGGCGTCTCTTTCGTTGGGACCACTCTATGAATGTTTTCCTACTTTTTTTGACATGCCTTTTGCTGAACTTACTTGGATTACGTTGTGTGGGATTGGGCAGGCGAGTGCTTTATTTTTCGCGGAACGTCTGATTTCTCCTATACAGAAGCACATCAGTAAAACGTAATGCTGTGAAGCTGAGCCTAGGTCGGCACTCGGCCCGGAGCCGCCGTTCGACATGAATTTATGTTTACACTATGAAGCCGGAACTGCATATCGCATCAAACGGATTTTTGAGCCTTGACTCTGGCGACGACGATTCTGCATTGGCAATGTCTATCTCACTTTTCTTGGAAACAGATTGGGGCTTTCGTCGCCAGGGGCCGGCAGTTCTTGGAGTGGATGAAGGTATCTCTCCAAATTTCGTTCGAGGTGAAATTGTTCTTGCAGCCGGATGGGATAATTGGTCGGGGCAGTACCTACTGTCCAACTCTAAAGACGGAGATGAGATACTACGCCAGATTTTCAGTATGATTTTGCCGAGCAACGAATTCAAGAAACAAAGCTAACAAAAGCCGGTTCGTCGCAAACCGGCCAAGAGCAGACGGTTCGTGTTCCGTGACACTTAAATGACCAACCTAGAAAATAGCATGAAAAAATATTTTTTATTTCAATATTGTTTATCGCCAAACTAGCATTTGGCGCAGATGAAATTATGCTTCCGCCGGAAGGCTTTTCCTCGGCTGAAGCTATACGAAAATGTGAAGCACATTTAGCTCAGTTAGCGAGCTATCAGAAGAAGGTGAGCGAGACAGCAAATGGCTACACGAAAATAGATCCAAATGCGAACTCATTTATTTATATTTTTACCACTGCCGCGGAACCTGCTCACCCGGCTATGATAAGAATCACGCTACATCGCATGGCTGATTTCCGGCATCCCGCGCCTAGTGAAATTGAGACTTTTGGTTCCTATGCGGGTAACGAGAGCGATTTTCTTGCTTGGGGGAGCCGTGTTACATATGATCTGGGAAGAGGTTTTGGCGATGCAGTAAACGGCAGTAATTAGGCGGCTTTCACGCTGTCGCTTGTACCGCAAGCAGCCAGAACCAGTCCTTGGCCTAGATTTGCGAGATGCCTCTCCACTAAAAAATAGAGAAAAATAAGAATGAGAAAAAGAAGTATTGTTCGTGGCGTTTTGGCCGCCATAGTTTCGCACTACATTGTACTTTTCGGCCTGATTCTTCTTTTTTGGCTGATGCGGCCTTTTGTATGGGCTGCAATTTACGGAGTACCATTTCAGCCGGTGAAAGGCCCGATGGATCCAAATTCGGGTGAGTGGCTTGTGTCGCAGGGGATTGGTTTCTTAAGCTGGGTCGCGGGCGGGTATGCTGCGTGCCGTTGGGATAAGACGGGCTCAAATAGGTCGTTGCTCGCCATAGGTCTAGTGTTCTTGGTACTGATGACCTTGGGCAGTACGCCCGAGACTTCGATGCTGGTTCGAAAGGCTATATTCTATTTAGAGATTCCTTTGGCCTTGGGCGCAGGGTGGCTTCTATACCGGCGTTCTGAATCAAGATGTAACGCTTTGAGTGGAACAGAAGTCTGCGAATGATAAGTTCCCTTTCGGCCAGTAACAGACATTGATAGGATAAGCGTGGGCGTGCAAGATGACTTGATCGATTTGGTCGAGTTGCGAACCAATAAGTTTGCTCCATTTCTGCCTGATGACTCACAGGTCAACCCTGGGGTGTATGGTGCTGAGCTCGCTTTCTGGCTCGTGCAAAAGTTAGCGGCTCACGGCATAGTTACCAGCTATCCTGAATATGAGGATTGGGGATGGTATTTAGATTACGCATCGAGCGACGGTTCCGAGTTTGCAATTCATTGCGGTAACGTCGATGGAAAAGACGATGTTTGGCTACTATCCTTGCGTCGTTACGGACGTAAAATGTTTGGGCGCGATAAACCATCCTTTAATATGGCGTCGGTGTTGATTAAAACTATCCGCGAGGTTCTTGTCGAAGCTGAGATACCGACACAAGATTTGCCCGGTAGTCAGTTGGGCTGAAATCAGCTGCGGATTCAACCGGTCTATGCAACATACTATATCGATTATATTGCGCGCAAGATCGAACCGTTCGCATACGATGCGAGCTATTTTGCGGAACGAGAAGATGTGTGTTTGTTTGATGCTCTGATACGATAAGTTTGCATTTCGAAAACCTTGCCAAATAATTGAAAGTCGGATCTCAAATGAATAATCCATCCAAGAAATTAAGAGTTATCGCCATCTCATTCAAGATTCTTTGCTTCATCGGGTTGTTAATTTCGGCCAGGATGCTAGCAACGCACGGCTTCGACTGGACCATGCTGTTTCTCCTGCTCAGCACGGCCGGTATTATTTCGGAATCGAACGCACGAATTGCGTCCATGCTCGGCAGCGATGCAAGAGCGGCGCTGTCAAATAATAGGCAAAGAAAGGGCGAGGAGAGAAGCACGGAATCCAAGGTTCTAGGGGCGATGACCGCGGTGGCTCTCCTCTGTCTCATTGCATCGACGATCTATTCTCTACTTTAGGGTATCTCGGCGTCCGCTTAGTGGATGGAATTGACTACCGCGCGCCTTCACGCGGCCAGCTATCTTATCCATGAATGGTGGGACGGTAGTGATGGCCCAAACCGACACGGAGCTTTTGACTCGTGGGTCGAGACTTTGGATGCTGTGTCTCAGTTCATTGCCGAGTCTGGATGGGAAATCCATTGGAAATAAAATGTAAGACTGAATCCGGCCAAAAGCTGCCTGTCAATAACTAAAGAACGACGTGGATACGAAAAGCCTATTGGATGGTTTAAAGACAGTCTCAAAGTATGCCTTTCTGCACGCGATTGTGACTGCGGCGGCATGGCTTGGACCACTTAGTTATGCTGCGTTGGGGTTAGGTTTCAAGGACAAAGAAACATGGACTTGGCTAGACCATTTAGTCTCGGAAACTGCACTGCCGTTAGCGAACACGTTGACAACGCCAGGGCGTTACTTTACTTGGGAGGGGGATGGTGGCTTTTTGATTCCTGCCCTTGTAACTAGCCTATGCTGGGGAACTGCTATTGCTGTCGTCGTCAATGCATTAAAGCGATTTCGGTTGAGAGAAGGCCAAAAGATTTAAGACCCTGCTTGGCTGTGCTCGGCCACTAGTCGCCACTGGTGTTATCCACTTGATTTGAATATGCTGACTTACGTTAAAAGACACTGGAATGAGCTTCGAGGTGATGAACATGACGCCTGGGGCACCTCTTGGTGGTACTTCGAAGTTGATGATGAAGGCGTGGTACTTCGTCAGATTGAGCAGTACGATTCGGGTGTTCGCCTATGTTATGGTGAACAGCATATAGAAGATGAGTTTGGCGGACTAAGCCAAGCCCCGTTGGGTTTATCTGAGGTCGGGTACACTTCAATCTCATCACAAGATTTCGAGGCAGCCTGGAGCCTCTCGTAGATATGCCGCAACCGGCCAAAAGCGGAAGTCGCTAGCCCACGAACAATGGAATTGAAGGAAACCGATGATTAGCAAGGAAAGCGCTCCAGTTGGTTGGGCTGCACTTATGTACGAACTGGAAGACGCACAGGAGCATTTAGCGACTCTTATTTCGGAGATGAACAAAGACCCCGAATATGACGAAGCAAATTTGCGAATTGACCTTGGGCACGTTTTTTCGCATTTGAATAGAGCTTGGCATCGACGGAACCACGCTGATGACGTTGATGAAGAGACTTGGCAACGAGCCAGTCAGTTTCCTACAGACCTAGACCCGATATAGGGCATGGAACGAGACGGACCGAATTCGGCCAGGAGCAGCCGTTGAGCGATATTAAGGGCGTTAAGATGCGGAATTTGGTTGTGAGTCTGTTCGTTACGCTGGCATGTCTTCATGTGAATGCCGCTGAAACCATGACCATGGGGGCCGCCGTAAAGCTTGCCGAAGTCTTTGTTGCGGAAAACGGCTATACAGACCTGCCTGAGTCAGACGTTAAGCAGGCACTCGATAACGAGAGCATTGAGTGGACCTTTGCCCGAAAAGAGCTTTTGAAGCAACGACGTAACACCTTGTTGCCGACGGCCATTGGAGCGAAATATAGTCGCAAAAATGGTCAAGCAGGATGGAGTGTGGCATTTGATTATACCAGCCAACGTGGCAATCCTGGCTCATGCCGCGTTGTAACAATGAAGTCGAATGGCCGTGAGATACGAATCGAACATGTTGATGGTATGCGAGAACATTTTCTGGGTTTTGAAAAGCGCTAACGGCAACTACCGGCTGAACTTTTGTAATTTCACAGGCCATCATGAAACGACGATCAACAATTCTTGCCTCACTACCGATTTCGCTCGGCATCCTATTTTTAAATGAAATTGAGTGCGTTTTTGTAAAGTGCCCGCTTTCTAACTCGTATTTTCGTAGCTGGCTAATCACAACTCTTAGTGTGATTGAACTATCTGTTCTTACGTTGGTATTCATACTGCCAAGCGTTCTGTTCTTGCGGTCAAAAAAAACTCCCCTTTTTTTTGCCATCGCGGTAGCGTTCATCTGGGCAGGTGCATTCACATTCCTTCTTCACTACACACAAGGGCCGTTGACGTTAGCAAATGCAGTTCGGTATATTTTCTTCCCTCTTTCAGTAGGTTGGGGTACTTTTGCACTGCTCGTAACAACTCAGTGGCCTAACCGTTATGTAAGTGGGACACGTTAAATCGCGTGCATAAATTCAGATGTAATGTCGCCCTTTCGTCTAAGTCAACGTCCGCAACGGGGCGTAAGCGGAAGTCGGGTTTCCATTGGTTGTAAATTAAATCTATTTAACTTTTTAATTAAATTGTATTTTCTTGAGGCTGGTGGGTGAAAATATGGGAAAATGAAAAATCCATGAATTTTTCATAAGGGAATATTACTGAAGCCGCTGCACCCGAAATCAAGTGACGCTCCGTCGGGAGTATTTGAATAAATTGCGGAATCGAACTATTTCCATCCATTGAGCTGCGATACGCCTGCTGATCGTCGGTTGAGTATTGTGCTTTGGCAGCGGTAGGCATGTTGTTTTAGGTTCTACGACGAGAGCCGATCCGCAGTTTTTATCTGAAACCAAGCCGATGCCATCCCTTCCTATTGCTAAAGGGGTATTGATGGGGATATTTATATTCGCGAACCTTACATTTTTTCTTTAACTCGCTGATTTTTAATAGATTTATTTACTGAGTTCGATTGACGCCGACCCACCACTGATTAAAAACAAAGGCCCCTGCGCGCAAGCGCAGGGGCCTTTGTTTTTAATCAGCGCTGTCGCCGGGCGGGAATCGAATCCGCGTCCGGCACGGACGTCGGGGCGGAGCGGGGGCTTCGCCCCGCATGCGGGGCGCCCGCGCAGCGGGTTGCGCTTGCAAGCGCAACCCTCTCCGATTCGACTGACTTCAAAATCGCCTTTGGCGATTTTGCGCTGGCGTCATCTATAAAAAAAATCGCCGCAGTCACCCCCAGGCCCAAGCCGCGATCCGGCCGCCGGCATTCATCCGCCCGGCGCCGGTTTCCTCCCCGATTTGCGGTCATTCGTCGCATGGGCGAAAACCCGCGCACCCGAGCCGCTAGAATGGCGGGACAAGCTCAACTCGAGGAATTTAATGAGTTCTCCCGCATTTCTGCCATTCAACGCTCCTCCCGTACCGGAGGTCAAGCACGACCGCCGCCTGGTGCGCCGCTACCTGCTGCAATCGGCGCTGCGCTTCAACGCCGGTTCGCTGCTGTTCGTGTCGCTGGCGATCGCGCTGCTGCCGCTCTGGCTGAAACTCGGCCCGACTGCGCCGGGCGAAGTAGAGACTCGCAAGCTGACTCCGTACATTGTCGGCGGCGTTGTGCTGGCGGTGATGGCCTGGCTCGCGCTGATGTCGAACGGGATCGCCCGCGGCTTTCTCGCCCGGCTGGGCGAGGAGGGCAAGCCACTGAGTGCCGAGGCGATGGCTTCCTCGGTGACGCGCCGCATCGATGCGCCGTTCAATCCCTATACCACCTTTGACCTGTGCACCGAATCCCTGTCGGGACTCGCGCTCGGCACGGCACTTGGCTACTCCGGTCCGCCGGCGTTCTTCCACGACCCTTTCAAGGGCCGGATCGTGCTGGGCCGCTGGCGCCCGTTGGCGCTGGGGCGCCATGTCGAGGTGAGGGTATCGTCCGATTTGGGCCCCAGCTGCCACATCGAGCTGCGCTGCCGTCCGGGCCTGGCCTGGTTCGCGATCCAGCAGGGCGAGTCGCTGAAGACCGCCGAGATGGTGTCCGCCCAACTGCGCCAGCACCTCGCGCGCCATGCCAACGCGCTGGATGCGGTTCGGCGTGAACGCGAGCTGGAACGCACCTCGCTGCAGGCGCGCCTGTCGGCCTTGCAGGCCCAGGTCGAGCCGCACTTCCTGTTCAATACCTTGGCAAATCTAAAGTACCTGATCCGCACCGACCAGGTGGCCGCGCAAGACATGCTCGACCACCTGGTCGGCTACCTGCAGAACGCGCTGCCGGACATGCGCTCGGTGTCCTCGACCCTGGGACGAGAAATGGATCTTGTCAGCGACTACCTGGCGGTGATGCGCATCCGCATGGGCGCGCGCCTGCGCTTCGACGTCGAAGTGGCCGAGGAATTGCGCAGCCTGCCGTTCCCGCCGGCGATGCTGATCTCGCTTGTGGAAAACGCCGTCAAACACGGTTTGGAGCGGGCCAGCCGGCCTGGCTTGATCACCATCGGCGCAAGGCATGAAAGCGACGGGACGGGCGAGCTGCTGAGCGTGTCTGTGGTCGACGACGGCGTCGGCTTGACCGAACAGGCCGGGCAGGGCACGGGGCTGGCGAATATCACAGAGCGCCTGCTGCTGCTGTACGGGCGCGAGGCCAGCCTGTTCGTGGCGCCCAGTGACGGACAAGGCGTGCGCGCCGTGCTGACGGTGCCTGTGGCAGGAAGCCGCGCCTGATGCCCAGCGCCCTGATCGTCGAAGACGAGCCTCTGCTGCGGGCGGAGCTGACGGACCAGCTGCGCATCCTGTGGCCCGAGCTGCAGATCGCCGGCCAAGTCGACAACGGCATCGACGCGATGGCGGCCATCGACGCACTGAAACCGGACATCGTATTCCTGGACATCCAGATGCCCGGCCTGAACGGCATGGAAGTGGCGCGCCATATTCCCGAGTCCTGCCAGGTGGTGTTCGTGACGGCCTACGCGGACTATGCGCTGGCCGCTTTCGATGCCGGCGCGGCCGACTACCTGGTCAAGCCTTTGACGACCGCGCGCCTGCTGCAGACGATCCGCCGCCTGAAGTCGCGCGCGGCCGCAAGCCCGCCGCCGGCCGTGTGGGAGAAGCTGTTCGAGCAGGAGAGCGCGCCGGTGTACCTCAAGTGGATCAAGGCTTCGAGCGGCAATACGGTGCGGCTGGTGATGGTGAGCGAAGTGCTGTACTTCCAGTCGGACGAAAAGTACACACGGGTGGTGACGGAGAGAGGCGATGCGCTGATTCGGTTGCCTATCAAGTCCCTGCTCGAACAGCTGGACCCGCAGCTGTTCGCGCAAATTCACCGCAGCGCCATCGTCAACCTCCAGGCTGTCGACCGGATCGAGCGCAGTGAGCAGGGGGCGCGCGGCGGCGCCGGCCTGGAGGTGATCCTGAAAGGCCGGACCGAGCGCTTGACCGTTAGTGAGGGGTTTACCAGGCAGTTCCGCCAGATGTAATCGGCCGCCCTCGTGCCGACGGCGAGCAATTAATCGTTTCCACATAATGATCTGAAAGGAAAATAATGAAAAAGAA
Organism: Duganella rhizosphaerae; assembly: GCF_040364205.1. Taxonomy (NCBI): domain Bacteria; kingdom Pseudomonadati; phylum Pseudomonadota; class Betaproteobacteria; order Burkholderiales; family Oxalobacteraceae; genus Duganella; species Duganella rhizosphaerae. The sequence goes on along the minus strand of NZ_BPWK01000020.1, from coordinate 65,943 downwards.
ATGGATGGTCACACTGTCTTTGTTATTGCTGGCCGAGACAGGAGCAATTGCCAGCACGCCCCCGTCGCCGCCGACATTGGAGGTTGACCGGGCGACCCGGCTGGAGGTCATCGATACGCTGGTTGCCAAGTTGAATGCCAACTACGTTTTTCCGGACAAAGCCCAACAAGCCGAGGTCGTCTTGCGCCAGCACCAGCGCGAGGGCAAGTACGATGGGATCACGGACGGTAAACAACTGGCCAAACAGCTGTTGGATGACATTAATGGCGTTGTTCACGACAAGCATATGTTGGTAGATGTCAGTGCCCGCCCGGTGCCGCCCGATGATGCAATGCCGCCGCCACCCAAGACGCGGGCGGAGTGGGAAAAACAGGTGCCGCCTGCCGTGCTTGAAAGGGTCCTCGCATCAAACCTTGGCGTGGAAAAGGTTGATCACCTTGGCCCCAATATTGGCTACCTGCAGATTTCCTCTTTCGGGCCGGTTTTCCTCGTCTCCGACAAGTTCGCCGCGGCGATGAACGAACTCGCTGACACCGATGGCCTCATCATCGATCTGCGCAACAACGGCGGTGGCGGGGGAGACGCAGTGGCGCTACTGATCAGCTATCTTGTTGACGAGCGCACCCGCCTCGACGACAGCTGGGAACGTGCGACCGGCATCACCACGCAGTATTGGACGCGGGACAAGCTTGACGGCAAGCGCTATGGTAGCAAGAAGCCGGTCCTCATCCTGGCAGGCCCCGATACGAAGTCCGCCGCCGAATCATTCGCGTACCAAATGCAGGTGCTGAAACGCGCCACGGTGATCGGTGAACGCACCTGGGGCGGCGCTAACGCTTCGCGCCCATATCGTCTCAGCGAGCACTTTTTTGCCTTTATCCCAAGCAAGCGCTCGATCAGCCCAATCACCCATACAAACTGGGAGGGCGTGGGCGTCATCCCGGATGTTGCGGCAAAGGTGGACGATGCACTCGCGGCGGCCAAAGATCTGATGCAGCGACAACTGAATGGCCAACATCTTTAGTATGGCGCTGGACGTGCACTATGGCAGGCGGGACAGCTGCCAAGCGCACGCCGTCGTCAAAATCGCCGCAAGCTTATACGAACATAAGTGAGATGGCGCACGGTCGCTTCTTCCTCAGCGGGGGATGATGTACGACGTCGACCCAGTAAATACGGAGCTTCTATGGCCCGCATTGCCAGTTTGTGTCCGCAAAAGAAGTCTTACGCGATGAATAGAATGATCATTGCGCTTGGCCGCGCTATTGCCACGCAATCGATACCAATGAAAGACCGGGCGTCACGTTGGGCCGCCGCCTGGGGACTTCTGGCCGGCATCGAAACCCAAGGCGTTCGTTTGCGCCGTTCGTCCTTGCCACCGAACGTGCCTTACGAACGGCGCAAATCAGCGCGCTAGGCAATAGCGCGTAGTCGCGGGAGAAGTTCACCAGCTTAATCCGCTTTTTGCACGCGATTGCGGCCGGCGCGCTTGGCGGCATACAGCGCCGCGTCGGCACGCGACAAAAGATCGGTCATCGATTCACCGATCCGATGCTCCGCCACCCCTGCGCTGATCGATAGCCTGAGCCCGGACATCTCACCGTCCAGCCGGGTGGCGCACACCGCCTCGCGAAAGCGCTCGGCAAACGCCATGCATTCCATGTCACCGATACCTGATTGAAAAACCGCAAACTCATCGCCGCCAAAACGCACCGCGACATCGGACCGGCGCGAGTGCTGCTTGAGCAGCAGCGCGATATGGCGCAGCACCGTATCGCCGCCGAGATGACCGTGCGCATCATTGATGTCCTTGAAGCGATCGACATCGAACACCAGCAAGGCCAGCCGCGTGCCTTCATCGCGCTCATGCAGTTCGATCAGGCGCGCGGCCGCGTCTTCCATGTAGTAGCGGGTGAACAGGCCGGTCAGGGGATCGCGCACCGCCAGTTGGTAGTAGCGGCGCCGGTCTTCCTCCATCGCGGCATAGCTGATCTGGGCCAGCCGCAGATCGTCATAGGCAACCTGAAGCTCCTTGTTGGCGGCCACCAGATGCTGCGCATGCTGATGCTCGCGCGTGACATCCTGATAGATCGTGACGAAACCGATCGCCTGCCCATCCGGGTCATGGATCACCCGGCCGGTAATGTCGAGCACGGTACCATCGGCGCGGGTGCGGGTGAACTGGTGCGGTTGAAACATCATGCTCAGCCGGATGCGTTCCCTGGCCTGGTCGTCGGGATCGCCGGGGCCATAGTCGCCGCGCTTGGCGTTAAACAGGAACAATTCCTGCAACGTCACACCCGCATGCATAACCTCTTGCGGGAAATCCAGCAGGCGGCAGAACGCGTCGTTCCAGAATCGCATCTGCAAGCTGCGATCGATAATGGTCACGCCCACGGGCATGCACTGCATCGCTTCGACCAACTCGATAGTGCTGAGTTGCGAGATGTTGTTCGCCGGCTGATAGGTCATTTTCGAGGTCGCTACAAGTTGAGAACTGACGTCTGAAGTTTGTCGCAGTTTTATGGTATCACCGGGCGTCGCCTCGCTGGTAGAATCAACCTCCCCAGTTTCGTTGCCCAAACCACACCCATGCTCAAATTCGCCCAGCCCCAACTTGATGAAGACACCATCCAGGCCGTCGCCGCCGTGCTGCGTTCCAATTGGATAGCCACCGGCCCCAATGTCACTGAGCTGGAGCGCGCGCTATCGGAGAGTTTCGGCGCGCGTCCCACGCGGGTGCTGACGTCGGCGACGGGCGCGATGGAGATCGCGCTGCAAGTGTGCGGCATCGGCCCCGGCGACGAGGTGATCACCTCCGCCCAAACCTTCTTCTCCGCGATGAACATGATCGTCAAGGTCGGCGCCACGCCGGTGTTCGTCGATTGTGAACTGCACACCCGCGCCATCGACCTGGCGCAGGTGGAGGCGGCCATCACGCCGCGCACCAGGGCCATCATGCCGACCCACTTCCCCGGCGCGCTGGGCGACATCGACGCCCTGTACGCGCTGGCCAGGCGCCACCAGCTGCGCGTGATCGAAGACGCCGCATTGGTGCAAGGCTCGTACTGGAAAGACCAGCCGGTGGGCGGCTTCGGCGACATCGCCGTCTTCAGCTTCCACCCGAATAAAAACATGACCACCATCGAAGGCGGCGCCATCGTCGTCGCCAGCGAGGACGAGGCAAAACTGGTGGACCTGCTGCGCTTCCACGGCATCAAGCGCCTGCCGGACGACACCCGCGACGTCGCCGTCGCCGCCGGCAAATTCAATATGTCCGACGTGTCGGCGGTGATCGGCGTCCATCAACTGAAGCAGCTGCCGCGCTTCCTGGCGCAGCGCGCCGCGCTGGTCGAACGCTATTTCGAAAAATTCCCGCCGGTGCCGGGCGTGGTGCTGCCGCCGCAGGGCGTGCCGCGCCAGAGCTGGAACATGTTCAACGTGCTGATCCCGTACGAACAGTTCGGCCTCACGCGCCAGAGCTTCCGCGCCGCCTTGCAGGCGCAGGGCGTCGGCACCGGCATGTCGTATGAAGCCTGCCACCTGACCACCGTCGGCCGCGGCTACGGCTACGCCGAGGGCCAGTTCCCCAACGCCGAACGCATCGCGCGCGAAACCGTCACCTTGCCGCTGCACGCGGCGATGACGCTGGAGGATGTCGACCACGTCTGCGCCGTGGTCGCACAAGTCCTCAAGCGCTGACTTTACATACCGGGCGCCGGCACTTCCGGGATCTGGTTGCGCAGGCTGGCGTTGATGGTGTTCCAACCCTTGATCACGGCGATGGTGTAGCTGATCTCGGCGATTTCGTTATCGGTGAAGTGCTGCTGCAGCAGGGCGAAATCGTCGTCGCTCGGATGCTGGTGCGGGATCGCGTTGACCGCTTCGGCCCAGTTCAGCGCCGCGCGTTCGCGGTCGCTGAAAAATGGCGCTTCGCGCCAGCCGGCGATGGCGTTCAGGTGGCGCGGATTTGCTTCCTGCTTGATCAGGTCACGCCAGTGCATGTCGATGCACACGCCGCAGCCGTTAATCTGCGACACGCGCAGATTGATCAACTCCACCAGACGCGCGCCCAGCGAGCTTTTTTTGACGGAGCCGGACAACGCGATCATCGCGTGCAGTTGGGGTTGTGCCAGTTGGAAGAATGGAATGCGGGCAGAGTGGTTCATGATGGTGCCTTTCAGTCACTGAGGGCACACCATTGCGCCCTCCATACCTGTAAGACGCCCCGGCTTCGCGTTCTGTGACGGCTTTTTAAAAAAATCTCAAATAAATTGCGGCACGCCGGTCAGCTTGTCCGGATTGCGCACGATGAAGATCGCCGCGATGCGGCCATCCTCCACCTGGAAGGACTGCGCCGACTCCAGCTTGCCGCCCACGTAGCGCACCAGCCCCGGCACGCCGTTGACGCGCGCCTGCCGGTAGGCGACCTGGTTCGGGTTCTGGTGTTCCAGCGACCAGTACACGCCCGCCACACGCCCGGCGCCGTGCAGGATGTGCAGGAAGGAGTTGACCTTGCCGCCGCCGTCCGCCACCAGCTGCACATCGCCGGCCATCATCGCCTTCATGGCCGCGCGGTCGCCGACCTTGGCCGCCTCCATGAACTTGACCAGCAACTCGCGATGCTGCTCCTTCGGCACGTCGAAGCGCGGCTTCTGCTGCTGCACGCGCTCCTGCGCGCGATGCACCATCTGCCGGCAGGCCGATTCGCTCTTGCCCAGCATGCCCGCGATATCGGAGTAGTCCTGGTCGAACACCTGCCGCATCAGGAACGCCGCGCGCTCCTCCGGCGACAGCCGTTCCAGCACCCACAGGAAGGCCATCGACACCTCGCTCGCCAGCTCCGCGCTGCTCTCCGGCGTGCGTTCGTCCAGCTCCACGATCGGCTCCGGCAGCCACCAGCCGACATAGGATTCGCGCTCCGCCATGCGCGAGCGCAGGCGGTCGATGGCGAGGCGGGTGGTGATGGTCACCAGCCATGCTTCGGCCGATTGCACCGCCTGTTGTTCGCTGCCGTGCCAGCGCAGCCAGGCATCCTGCACCACATCCTCGGCGTCGGCGCGGGTGCCGAGCATGCGGTAGGCGATGGAGAACAGCCGTGGGCGCAGCGCGGCAAAGGTGGCCAGTTCGGCGGAGGTGGTGGTGTCGGTCATGGCGAGTAAAAGTAGTGGTCTTCCAGCGCAGACGCGCCAGCCACCTGTTTTGTGACATTTTACTTGCCAGCGCCTGCAAGGGCGCCGGACATGGTTTAAGGCTTGACCTTTTCCTGCACGCGCGTGACCAGTACATCGCCGTCGACGATGGTGCAGTCGATGATGTGGTTGCGTGAAGCCGGCGCGTGCCTGGAATACAGGTCGTGGTACTTGCCCGGATCCTCCAGCCGCAGGTCGATGCGGAAGATATCGAGCTTGTTGGATTCCTTGATCTGGCGCACGCGCTGCTTGCGGATCTCGGCTTCCTTGTCGCTGCGGCCGTGCATCTCCGGGCCTTCGAAGTAGCGTATCAGCGCGCATTCGATGACGTCGATGCGGTCCTTCAGCAGCACGTCGGCCGCCACCGGGTTGTCGTTGGCGGGCAGCTCGGCCGGGTCGCCGTCGTCGGAGATCACTTCCACGTTCATGCGCTGGATCAGCAGCAGCATGTCGTTGTCGTCGCTGTTCTGCTGGTGGATGCGCTGCACCGCCGGCAGGCGCGCGCGCGCCAGGCGGCCGAGCGGGTCCTTGGTCTGGCCGACGTATTGCACCTTGCTCTGGAAGGTCAGCCCATTCTCGTAGTGCTGCAGCACGTCGTGGATCGACAGCGCCTCGATCAGGCCACCCCAGTTCAGGGTGATGAAGCGGTCGGTGACCACCACGCTCGGCTTCTTCAGCGTGGCGGCGAACGGCACTTCCAGGTCCAGCGTGACACTGTCGCGCTTTTCCTCGGCGCCCACCAGGATGGGCACCGTCAGCTTGAGCGAGAAGAAGCCCCAGCTGGTGCTGCGGTTGGTGTCGAAGCGCACGCGCGGGCGGTTGATGGCGAAGAAGATCAGCCGCTTTTCCATCGTCGCTTCGAGGTCGAACTGCATGCGGCGCAGGTGGCGGCCGACCGGGTCGCGGATGTCGGGCGTTTCGGGGAAGCCGGCCACCAGGTCGTACCAGTGGAATTTGGCGTCGGCCACGGTCACCGCCCAGGTTTGCGGCGCGCTGGTGCGCTGCGGCATCAGCGGCAGCAGCTCGTCGATCTGCTCGGCCGGCGCGGCCATCAAGTCATGGAACGGCTCAGGCGCCTCGGCGAATAATGCGCCCACGCCCAACTCATCCGGCGACGGATCAGGGTAGTCGTCATCAGCGATTATGGCTTTGTAATCGCTCGTCATGGCGTGCGCTCCAGGGTCTCAAGTATTGGTTGCCCACAGTATAGTACGTCCCTGCAGATATTTCCATATTGCAAGTAAGCACGATGTGAATTCTCTCAACAATGTAACACTGCGAAGGCCGGCGCGCACGCGCGCGCCGGCAAGCAGACATCAGGACTTGGCGTTTTTCGCCGCCGGCGGCAGCGGCATGGGCGCGGCCATGGCCTGGCCGTTGGCGATGTGGCAGCTCAGCAGGTGGCGCTTGGCGCTGGCCGCGTGCTCGGAGCACAGGTATTTGTAGCGGCCGGCATCCTCGTATTGCAGGTCGATGGTGAACTGGGCGAGGTTGTGCTCGGCCTGGACTTCGGTCAGGCGGGCAGTGCGCAGCAGGCGCTGCTCCTGGTTGCGGCTGCGGGGATTGGCGCCCTCGAAATAGCTCGACAGCGCGGCCTCGATCACGTCCATGCGTTCGGCCAGCAAGGTGTCGGCCGCCAGCGGGTGGGCGTTGTGCGGCGCCTCGGCCGGATCGCCGTCGGCACAGCTGACCTGCACGTCCAGCTGCTGCACCAGCAGCAGCGTGTCGAAATGCTCGCTGTGCTGCGCGTGCAGCTTTTGCAGCGCCGGCAGGCGTCCCTTGCCCAGGCGGGCGTCATCGTCGCGGGTCTGGCCGACATACACCACCTTGCTCGGGATCTTCAGCGTGTGGGCGTAGGTTTGCAGGATGTCGTGGATCGAGAGCGCTTCGATCAGGCCGCCCCAGTTCAGGGTGACGAAGTTCGGCGTCAGCGTCACGGTCGGCTTCTTCATGGTGGCCGCGAACGGCACCTTGAGCTCGATCGTGATGCTTTCCCTGGCCTCGTCCGCGCCCAGCAGCAGCGGCAGCGTCAGCTTGAGCGAGAAGAAGCCCCACTGGATCGTGCCCTTGATGTCGAAGCGCACGCGCGGGCGGACCACGGCGAAGAACAGGTGGCGCTGGGCCGCGGCGACCTCCAGCTCGAACTGCATGCGGCGCTGGTAGCGGCCGATCGGGTCGCGGATGTCCGGGGCTTGCTGGAAGCCGGCCACCAGGTCGTACCAGTGGAATTTGGCGTTGGCCACGCTGACCATCCAGCTTTGCGGCGCGCCCGGCTCGGACGAGGGAGAGGCTAAGACAGCGAACTGCTCAGAGTGAGGCTGCGAGGTCATGGCAGCCAGCTCAGGAAAAGTCATAATGCTCCTGATTGGAAAGTTGAGATAGTGTGGTGACTGTCTCCCTTCCCATTCAGCGAGGTTGTGGCTTGCAGGAAATAAGTAATACTACGCAGTCGGTGCCGATTATTGCGTAGTTAAACTGCCAAAACAACCGATTAGTGCGCCTCTTCAAATGGCAGCGATACCATAGCCTCATCTATACAACAGTTAGCGTTATCAAATGCAAAATCGCTAATATCAGGCCGCCAGTTCGGATCTTCCGGACAACGACTCTTGCAATAGTACCAATAGTTGCGCAGGACTATCAAACAAATAGTCGGCCTGCCAGCCTTGCGGTTCGACCGGGCCGCAGTAGCCCCAGCCGCAGGCGATGGTCGGCATGGCGGCGGCCTTGCCGGCCTGGATGTCGCGCAGGTCGTCGCCCACGTACCAGCATTGTTCCGGCGCCAGGCCGAGGCGGGCGGCCGCCTCGAACAGCGGCGCCGGGTGCGGCTTGGCGTGCGCCGTGGTGTCGCCCGAGACCACGCAGGCCGCGTGCGCCAGGCCGATCTGCGGCAGCAGCGGATCGGTGAAGCGGGCCGGCTTGTTGGTGACGATGCCCCATTGCAGCCCGGCCTGCTCGATGCCGGCCAGCAGTTCGACGATGCCGGGGAACAGCGAGCTGTGCACCGCCATCGCCGCCTGGTAGTTGGCGAAGAAGCCGTCGCGCAGCGGGATGAAACCCTCGTCTTCCGGCTTCAGGCCGAAGGCCGCGCCTATCATGCCGCGCGCGCCGGCCGAGGCGGTCGGGCGCAGCAGTTCGTAGGCGGTCGGTTCCAGGCCGCGCTCGGTGCGCAGCAGGTTGACGGCGGCCGCCAGGTCGGGGGCGGTGTCGGCCAGCGTGCCGTCGAGGTCGAACAGGATGGCGCGCGGAGGATTGATCTGGGTCATAAAAGGTACTTTACAGCGGACGGGTGGTGGCGACCAGGTAGTTGACGCTGGTGTCTTCGTTGAGGGAATAGATCTTGGTCAGCGGGTTGTAGCCCATGCCCTTGAAACCCTGCACGTCGAGACCGGCGCTGCGGATGTATTGCGACAGCTCGGACGGCGTGATGAACTTGTCGTAGTCGTGGGTGCCCTTGGGCAACATGCGCAACAGGTATTCGGCGCCCAGGATGGCGAACAGATAGGCCTTGGGATTGCGGTTCAGCGTCGAGAAGAAGACGTGGCCGCCCGGCTTGACCAGGGTGGCGGCGGCGCGCACGATGGCGCTCGGGTCCGGCACGTGCTCCAGCATTTCCATGCAGGTGACGACGTCGTACTGGCCTGGCTCCTGGGCCGCCATCTCTTCGGCGGCGATCAGCTTGTAGCGCACCGCCACGCCCGATTCCAGGCTGTGCAGGTCGGCCACCTTCAGCGCTTTTTCCGACAGGTCGATGCCGGTCACCTTGGCGCCCTTGCGCGCCATCGATTCGCTCAGGATGCCGCCGCCGCAGCCGATGTCGATCACGTTCTTGCCGGCCAGCGGCGCGCGCGCGTTGATCCATTCCAGGCGCAGCGGGTTGATTTCGTGCAGCGGACGGAACTCCGAGGTCGGATCCCACCAGCGATGGGCGAGGTCGGAGAATTTTTGCAGTTCTAGGGGATCGGCGTTCATGAGTGCAGTCGTGTTGGATATGCGCGTCATTTTAACCCGCACGGCGCAAAAAGGGGTCTGACCCCGTGCGGGGTCAGACCCCGGCATGCGGGGTGCGGGTTAAAAAAAAACCCCGCCGGAGCGGGGTTTGAACTGCGGTACGAGCAATTACTTGCTGGTGCCGACTACTTCGATTTCTACGCGACGGTTCTTGGCGCGGCCTTCGGCAGTTTTGTTGTCTGCTACTGGCTGTTTCTCGCCTTTGCCTTCGGTGTACACGCGGTTAGCTTCAACGCCTTTGGAGATGATGTAGGCTTTGACGGCTTCAGCGCGGCGTACCGACAGCTTCTGGTTGTATTCATCGCTACCAACGGAGTCGGTGTGGCCGACGGCGATGATGACTTCCAGGTTGATCGAACCCAGTTTCGAGGTCACGTCGTCCAGTTTCGCCTTGCCTTCTGGTTTCAGAACGGCTTTGTCGAAGTCGAAGAACGCGTCGGCTGCGAAGCTGACTTTCTGTGCGGTAGGCACGGCGGCGGCTGGCTTAGGCGCCGGTGCCGGAGCTGGTGCTGCTGGTGCTGGTGCGGCTGGAGCGGCTGGAGCGACGCACTTGCCGTCCACCAGTTTCTCTGGTTCTACGCACAGTGGCAGGTCGCAACCTGGAACGGCGTCAGCCGGGGTCCAGTAGCCGGTGCGCCAGCACAGGCCGAACGGGTCACGGGCGATAACGCCGCGTGCATCCTGGACGTAGGCGCTCTTAGGGGTTGCTGCCTTGATGTCCTGGGTAACCGGAGCATATGGAGGCGCGGTAGGTGCGGTTTGTGCAATAGCCGAACCAGCGAATGCAGCCGACACGGCCAACATAGAAATCAGTTTTTTCATATTTTTCTTCCTTTCGGGGGTGATATCCGCAGAAAAACTGCGCGACGTAGTAATACGTGGGGCGAATTCTACCACGCAGGGGCGTCACGCCTGTCTCCCGATTGCGAAACGAGCAATTAACTTCTAAACCATTTTGCCACAAGCTATGTTTGGGCGTGAAAAGGGACCAACACGAGTCCTTTTTGATTCCGACCAAAATGTTGTTTTGTTGCAACGTGATTATCGATAATAATTGAGTAATGTGTCATGAATATTACATGGCGTTACAAGGTGGGCGCGCCTTGTGGCGGCGGGGCGGCGCCGGAATTGTGCTGGTTGCTGTGCGCGCATGCTAAAATCGCACGCTTGCCTGTCCGTAGTGAGGGGCGACGCTAGAAATGCAGTAAGTGCGGCATACATTGCTTAATAAACCACAGTCAAAGATCAGTCGACCCGCCAATGGATCAATTCGCAAAAGAAACAATCCCTATTTCCCTCGAAGAAGAGATGCGCAAGAGCTACCTCGATTACGCCATGAGCGTGATCGTCGGCCGCGCCTTGCCGGACGTGCGCGACGGCCTCAAGCCGGTGCACCGCCGGGTCCTCTTCGCGATGCACGAAATGAACAACGTGTGGAATCGCCCTTACGTCAAATGCGCCCGTGTGGTGGGCGAGACGATGGGTAAGTACCACCCGCACGGCGACGCGTCGATCTACGACACGCTGGTCCGCATGGCGCAGGACTTCTCGCTGCGCTACATGCTGGTCGACGGCCAGGGCAACTTCGGCTCGGTCGACGGCGACGGCGCCGCGGCGATGCGTTACACCGAGTGCCGCCTGGACAAGATTTCCGCCGAACTGCTGGCCGACATCGACAAGGAAACCGTCGACTTCCAGCCCAACTACGACGGCAAGGAAAAAGAACCGACGGTGCTGCCGACCCGCATCCCGAACCTGCTGATTAACGGCTCGTCCGGTATCGCGGTCGGCATGGCGACCAACATTCCGCCGCATAACCTGCACGAAGTGATCGCCGGCGCGCTGCACGTGCTGCGCAATCCGACCTGCTCGATCGACGAGCTGATCGAACTGATCCCGGCGCCGGACTTCCCGACCGGCGGCACCATCTACGGCGTCTCCGGCGTGCGCGACGGCTACCGCACCGGCCGCGGCCGCGTGGTGATGCGCGCCAAGACCCACTACGAAGAGTACGGCAAGGACGGCGGCCGCACGGCCATCATCGTTGACGAGCTGCCGTACCAGGTCAACAAGAAATCGCTGCTGGAGCGCATCGCCGAAAACGTGCGCGACAAGAAGCTCGAAGGCATTTCCGACATCCGCGACGAGTCCGACAAGTCGGGCATGCGCGTGGTCATCGAGCTCAAGCGCGGCGAAGTGCCGGAAGTGGTGCTCAACAACCTGTACAAGCAGACGCAACTGCAGGACACCTTCGGCATGAACATGGTGGCGCTGGTCGACGGCCAGCCGCGCCTGCTGAACCTGAAGGAAATGCTGCAGTGCTTCCTGTCGCACCGCCGCGAAGTGGTCACGCGCCGCACCGTGTTCGAGCTGCGCAAGGCGCGCGAGCGCGGCCACGTGCTCGAAGGCCTGGCCGTGGCGCTGGCCAACATCGACGACTTCATCGCCATCATCAAGGCCGCGCCCACCCCGCCGGTCGCGAAAACCGGCCTGATGGAACGCTCGTGGGATTCGTCGCTGGTGCGCGAGATGCTGGCCCGTACCGGCGACGGCACCACCGTCGGCGGCATCGACGCCTTCCGTCCCGAGCATCTGCCGAAGCACTACGGCATGCAGCAGGACGGCATGTACAAGCTGTCGGACGACCAGGCGCAAGAGATTCTGCAGATGCGTCTGCAACGCCTGACCGGCCTGGAGCAGGACAAGATCGTCAACGAATACAAGGACGTGATGGCCGAAATCGCCGACCTGCTGGACATCCTGTCCAAGCCGGAACGCGTGACCACCATCATCACCGACGAGATGACCCACGTGGTCAACGAATTCGGCGACCCGCAGAAGGATCCGCGCCGCTCCAACATCGAGCACAACGCGACCGACCTCGGCACCGAAGACCTGATCACGCCGCAGGATATGGTGGTGACCCTGTCGCACACCGGCTATATGAAGGCGCAGCCGATCACCGAGTACCGCGCGCAGAAACGCGGCGGACGCGGCAAGCAGGCCATGGCGACCAAAGAGGAAGACTGGATCGACCAGCTGTTCATCGCCAACACGCACGATTACATCCTGTGCTTCTCCAACCGCGGCCGCATGTACTGGCTCAAGGTATGGGAAGTGCCGCAAGGTTCGCGCAACTCGCGCGGCAAGCCTATCGTCAACATGTTCCCGCTGGCGGACAATGAGAAGATCACCGTTATCCTGCCGCTGTCCGGCGATAACCGCGTCTTCCCTGAAGACCACTACGTGTTCATGTCGACCAGCCTGGGCACCGTGAAGAAGACGCCGCTGAAGGACTTCAGCAATCCACGCAAGGCCGGCATCATCGCGGTCGACCTGGACGAGGGCGACTTCCTGATCGGCGCCGCGCTGACCGACGGCCAGCACGACGTGATGCTGTTCTCCGACGCCGGCAAGGCGGTGCGCTTCGACGAGAACGACGTGCGTCCGATGGGCCGCAACGCCCGCGGCGTGCGCGGCATGAACCTGGACGAAGGCCAGCGCGTGATCGCGCTGCTGGTGGCGGAAAACGAGCAGCAGTCGGTGCTGACGGCGACCGAGAACGGCTTCGGCAAGCGTACTCCGATCACCGAGTACACCCGCCACGGCCGCGGCACCAAGGGCATGATCGCGATCCAGACTTCCGAGCGCAACGGCAGGGTAGTGGCGGCGACGCTGGTCGATTCGACCGACGAGATCATGCTGATCACCACCGGCGGCGTGCTGATCCGCACCCGCGTGTCCGAGATCCGCGAGATGGGCCGCGCCACGCAGGGCGTGACCCTGATCGCGGTCGAAGACGGCACCAAGCTGTCCGGCCTGCAGCGCGTGGTGGAGACCGACATCGACGAAGTCGAGCTGGAACCGGGTCCTGACGCCAAGCCGGACGACGCTCAGCCAGACGAAGCTCCAGCTGAGTAAGTCCTAGCACACACCGCCCCGGACGCAGGTCCGGGGAGAGCGGGGTCAGGTTTATTGCGCGGATAAATGCGACAATAAGACTGATCCCGCTTTTTATTTTCGAACGACCTTTTGAGACGACTATGAAAAAAATTGTAGCAAGCATCGTTACCGCGTTTGCGCTGGTCAGCGCCCCGGCGTTCGCGCAGGCCGACGCCGCCTCCACGGCAGCGGCGAAAGAGCTGTTCGAGGCGATGAACTACCGCACCCTGATGACCGGCGTGATGCAGCAGATGTCGCAGAACATCGGCCAGTCGATGCGCGCCGGCGCCGAGGCGGCCATCAAGGGCAACCCGAACACCACGCCCGAGCAAAAACAACAGGAGCTGGCCAAGGTGGATGCCGAACTGCCGGCCGCCATCGGCGTGCTGCAGGGCGCGATGAACGATCCGGCCCTGATCGAGGACATCCTGACCGAAACCGTGCCGCTGTACGCGCGCACCTACAGCGCCGACGAACTGAAACAGATCGCCGCCTTCTACCGCACCCCGATCGGCGCCAAGATGCTGGCCACCATGCCCAAGCTGACGGCCGAGGCGATGCAGATCGGCCAGCAGGTCGCGGCGCGCCGCATCACGCCGCTGCTGCAGAAACTGCAGCAACAAAAGCCAGCCACCAAATAAGGACCGCAACGTGACTCATATCTATAATTTTTCGGCCGGCCCCGCCGTATTGCCGAAGGAAGTGCTGGAACAAGCCGCCGCCGAAATGCTGGACTGGCATGGCAGCGGCATGTCCGTCATGGAGATGAGCCACCGCGGACCGGAGTTTATTTCGATTTACAAGGCGGCCGAGCGCGATCTGCGCGAGCTGCTGGCAGTACCGGACAATTACAAGATCTTGTTCATGCAGGGCGGCGGACTATCGCAGAACGCCCTGGTGCCGCTGAACCTCGTCGGCCACAAGCCGCAGCCAGCGACCATCGATTTCATCCACACCGGTTCGTGGTCGGGCAAATCCATCAAGGAAGCCGCCAAGTACGCCAACGTGAACGTCGCCGCCTCGTCGATGACGTCGGTGCCGCCGCAGTCGGAGTGGAAGCTCACGCCCGGCGCGGCCTACCTGCACATGTGCACCAACGAGACCATCGACGGCGTCGAGTTCGACTTCGACGCCGGCGTGCCGGCGCCGCAAGCGGGCGAGTTTGCCAACACCGTGCTGGTGGCCGACATGTCCTCGCACATCCTGTCGCGCCGCGTCGACGTCTCGAAGTACGGCCTGATCTTCGCCGGCGCGCAGAAGAACATCGGCCCGGCCGGCGTCACCATCGTCATCGTCCGTGAAGACCTGCTGGGCAAGGCGCTGCCGGTCTGCCCGTCGGCGTTCGACTTCAAGCTGGTGGCCGACAACGAGTCGATGTACAACACGCCGCCCACCTACGGCATCTACATCGCCGGCCTGGTGTTCCAGTGGCTGAAGAAGCAGGGCGGCGTGGCCGAGATGGAGCAACGCGCCATCGCCAAGGCCAAACTGCTGTACGACGCGCTCGACGCCAGCGATTTTTACCAGACCCGCGTAGCGAAAACCAGCCGCTCGCGCATGAACGTTCCCTTCTACCTGAAGGATGAAAGCAAGAACGAGGCATTCCTGGCCGGCGCCAAAGCGCGCGGCCTGCTGCAACTGAAGGGCCACAAGTCCGTCGGCGGTATGCGCGCATCGATCTACAACGCGATGCCTATCGAGGGCGTGCAAGCGCTCGTAGACTACTTGAACGAATTCGCCGCCAGTGCCGGCACCGGAAAATAAACCCATCATGAACGACAAACTGACACCCTTGCGCGAGCAGATCGACGCCATCGATGCCCAGATCCTCGACCTGTTGAACCAGCGCGCCAAAGTGGCGCAGCAAGTCGGCCACGTCAAGGCCGAGACCAACGCGCCGGTATTCCGTCCCGAACGCGAGGCGCAGGTGCTGCGCGGCGTGGCCGAGCGCAATCCCGGCCCGATGGGCGACACCGAGCTGCAAACCATCTGGCGCGAGATCATGTCCGCCTGCCGCTCGCTGGAGAAGCGCGTCACCATCGCCTTCCTCGGCCCGGCCGGCACCTACAGCGAACAGGCGGTGTACCAGCAGTTCGGCACCGCCGTCGACGTGCTGCCTTGCTCGTCGATCGACGAAGTGTTCCGCGCCACCGAAGCCGGCACCGCCGAATTCGGCGTGGTGCCGGTCGAGAACTCGACCGAGGGCGCCATCGGCCGCACGCTGGACCTGCTGCTGCACACGCCGCTGACCATCAGCGGCGAAGTGTCGATCGCCGTGCGTCACAGCCTGCTGACCGGCACCGGCAACATGGACGGCATCACCGCCATCTGCGCCCACGCGCAGGCGCTGGCGCAGTGCCAGATCTGGCTGAACAACAACTACCCTGAAATCGAACGCCGCGCCGTGTCGTCCAACGCCGAGGCGGCGCGCATGGCGCGCGACGACCACGGCATCGCCGCCATCGCCGGCGAACGCGCCGGCGTGCGCTACAGCCTGGGCACGGTCAAAGCCAACATCCAGGACGATCCGCACAACCGCACCCGCTTCGCGGTGATCGGCCACCTGCAGGCCGGCCCGTCGGGCCAGGACCGCACCTCGCTGGCGCTGGCCGCGCCGCACAAAGCGGGGTCCATCTACCGCCTGCTTGGTTCGCTGGCCCAGCACAATGTGTCGATGACGCGCTTCGAATCCCGCCCGGCCCGCACCGGCACGTGGGAATACTACTTCTACGTCGACGTCGAAGGCCACGTGCAGGATGAAGGCGTGGCCAAGGCGCTGGACGAATTGCAAAGCAACGCAGCCTTCTTCAAGGTACTGGGTTCCTACCCGGTCAGCCTGACTTAATCGTTATTTCTATAGAGAGAGACCATGTCCAAGAACTACGGCCCCGAATACGTCCGCGCCATCGCTCCTTACCAGGCCGGCAAACCGATTGCGGAAGTCGCGCGCGAATTTGGCCTCGATGAAGCGGCCATCGTCAAACTGGCGTCGAACGAGAACCCGTTCGGCGTGCCGCCGTCGGCAGTGCAGGCGATGACCGCCGCCGCCGCGGACCTGGGCCGCTACCCGGACGCCAACGGTTTCGATTTGAAGGGCGCGCTGTCCAAGCGCTACGACGTGCCGGCCGAGTGGATCACGCTGGGCAACGGCAGCAACGACATCCTGGAAATCGCCGCCCACGCCTTCGTCGAGCGCGGCCAGTCGGTGGTGTACTCGCAGTACTCGTTCGCCGTGTACGCGCTGGCGACCCAGGGCGTCGGCGCGCGCCACATCGTGGTGCCGGCCAAGGACCACGGCCACGACCTGCCGGCCATGCTGGCCGCGATCGGGGAAGACACCCGCCTGGTCTTCATCGCCAACCCGAACAACCCGACCGGGACCTTCATCCCGGCCGCCGACATCCAGGCCTTCCTGGACAAGGTGCCGGCCAATGTGGTGGTGGTGCTGGACGAGGCCTACAACGAATTCCTGGCGGAAGAGAACCAGTTCGAATCGGCTTCCTGGGTCAAGCAGTATCCCAACCTGCTGGTCTCGCGCACCTTCTCCAAGGCTTACGGCCTGGCCGGTCTGCGCGTGGGCTTCGGCATCGCCCAGCCGGCGCTGACGGACCTGATGAACCGCATCCGCCAGCCGTTCAACGTCAACTCGATGGCGCAGGCGGCGGCGATCGCCGCGCTGAACGACAAGGCCTTCCTGGCGCAGAGCGCCACCAACAACGCCGCCGGCTACCAGCAGTTCACCGAAGCGTTCGACAAGCTGGGCCTGCAATACGTGCCGTCGTACGGCAACTTCGTGCTGGTCAAGGTCGGCAGCGATGTCGGCGCCGGCGCGCGCGTCAACCTGGCGCTGTTGAAGCAGGGCGTGATCGTGCGTCCGGTCGGTAACTACGGTCTGCCGGAATGGCTGCGTATTTCCATCGGCCTGCCGCAGGAAAACGCGGTGCTGATCGCGGCGCTGACCAAGGCACTGGCGGAGTAAGAATGCTGAACAAGGTCGTCATCTTTGGCGTGGGCCTGATCGGCGGATCGTTTGCGCGGTCGCTGAAGAAGGCCGGCGCCGTCGGCAGCGTGGTCGGCATGGGGCGCTCCGCCGCCTCGCTGAAACGCGCGCAGGAGTTGGGCATCATCGACGTCATCGGTGTAGCCGATGCGGGCGGTGGCGGCTGCACGATGGCCGAGGCGCTAGCCGGCGCCGACCTGGTGCTGCTGGCCGCGCCGGTGGCGCAGACCGAAGCGATCCTGGCGGCGCTTGCGCCGCATTTGCAGCCGGGTACCGTGGTCACCGACGCCGGCAGCACCAAGTGCGACGTGGTGGCCTCGGCGCGGCGCGCGCTGGGCGGCAAGATCGCCCAGTTCGTGCCGGGCCATCCGATCGCCGGCCGCGAGACCAATGGCCCCGAGGCGGCGATCGACGATCTGTACGTCGGCAAGAAGGTGGTGCTGACGGCATTGGACGAAAACGCGGCGGAGGATGTCGAGCGCGTGGCCGCCGCCTGGCGCGCCTGCGATGCGATCATCCATCGTTTGACGCCTCAAGAACATGACAAGGTGTTTGCCGCCGTAAGCCATTTGCCGCATTTGCTGGCGTATGCGCTGGTGGACGACATCGCGAACAAACCGCATGCAGATTTACTGTTCCAGTATGCGGCCAGCGGCTTCCGCGATTTCACAAGGATCGCGGGATCGTCGCCCGAAATGTGGCGCGACATTAGCCTAGCCAACCAGTCGGCGTTGTTGACGGAGCTGGATGCTTATCTGGCACAATTGACGGGCCTGCGCGCCCGTCTGGCCGCCGGGGACGGGGCAGGGCTGGAGCGCGTGTACAGCAACGCCCAGCGCGCCCGCCACCAGTGGATTACAGCGATCGAGGCGGCCGAGGCGCCGCCGAACCCCGCAAACCAAGGGGTCTGACCCCGTGGGGTCAGACCCCGGCCGCCGCGCAGTGCGGGTTTTGCGGGCGCCGCACACTTTAGAACGGAACAGCATGAACCACGAATTTATCGATCTCCAACCCGTCGCCCATGTGCAGGGCGCCGTGCGCCTGCCCGGCTCCAAATCCATCTCCAACCGCATCCTGCTGTTGTCCGCATTGTCGCAGGGCGAC
Organism: Duganella rhizosphaerae; assembly: GCF_040364205.1. Classification (NCBI taxonomy): domain Bacteria; kingdom Pseudomonadati; phylum Pseudomonadota; class Betaproteobacteria; order Burkholderiales; family Oxalobacteraceae; genus Duganella; species Duganella rhizosphaerae. The sequence continues at coordinate 47,694 of NZ_BPWK01000020.1, read as the reverse complement.
GTCGCCATCGTCGACCTGCTGGCCTCCGACGACACCGCCGTCATGCTGGCCGCGCTGCGCTCGCTGGGCGTGCAGTGGACCGAGGAGGAAACCGCCACCGGCACCATCCACCACGTCAAGGGCGTGGCCGGCGTGCTGCCGAACAAATCGGCCGACCTCTTCATGGGCAACGCCGGCACCGCGATCCGTCCGCTGACCGCGGCGCTGGCCGTGATCGGCGGCGACTACACGCTGCACGGCGTGCCGCGCATGCACGAGCGTCCGATCGGCGACCTGGTCGACGCCTTGAACGCCGCCGGCACCAACGTCGAATACACCGGCAATCCAGGCTTCCCGCCGCTGCACATCAAGCAGGGCAAGATCCACGCGCAGCGGCTGTCGGTGCGCGGCGACGTGTCCAGCCAGTTCCTGACCGCGCTGCTGATGGTGGCGCCGCTGATGGCGCGCGAGCATGCGATCAGCATCGACGTGGTCGGTGAGCTGATCTCCAAGCCCTACATCGAAATCACGCTGAATCTGATCCGCCGCTTCGGCGTGACGGTCGAGCAGAACGGCTGGGAGTCATTCACCATCCAGCCCGGCCAGGTCTACCAGTCGCCGGGCACCATCCACGTCGAAGGCGACGCCTCGTCGGCCTCCTACTTCCTGGCGGCCGGCGCGATCGCCGGCGGCCCGGTGCGGGTCGAAGGCGTGGGCAAGGACAGCATCCAGGGCGACGTGCGCTTTGCCGCCGCGCTGGAGCAGATGGGCGTGCAGATCACCATGGGCGACAACTGGATCGAAGCCAAGTCGAACGGCGTGCTGAAAGCCATCGACGCCGACTTCAACCACATCCCCGACGCCGCGATGACCATCGCCATCGCCGCGCTGTACGCCGACGGCACCAGCACGCTGCGCAACATCGCCAGCTGGCGCGTCAAGGAAACCGACCGCATCGCCGCCATGGCGACCGAACTGCGCAAGGTCGGCGCCATCGTGGAGGAGGGCGCCGACTACATCAAGGTGACGCCGCCGGCCGTCATCACGCCTGCTACTATCGATACCTACGACGATCACCGCATGGCGATGTGCTTCTCGCTGGTGTCGCTGGACGGCGCCGCGCGCAAGGGCAATGTCATGCGCATCAACGATCCCAAGTGCGTCGGCAAGACCTTCCCCGAGTATTTCGCGGCATTTGCCGCGATTGCAAAATAAGCAAAACAAGCAAAATAATTAAAGTAACAATGACAACATCCCCAATTCCAGTCATCACCATCGACGGCCCTACCGCATCCGGCAAGGGCACCGTCGCGCACCGCGTCGCCGATAAGCTCGGCTTCCATTACCTGGATTCGGGCGCCCTGTACCGTTTGACGGCGCTGTCGGCACTGCGCCGCGGCACCGACTTGAACGACGAGCACGCGCTGGCCAAGCTGGCCGAGCACCTGCAGTGCAGCTTCCAGGGCGGCGACATCATCCTGTCGCACGAAAACGTCACCGAGGCCATCCGTGCCGAAGAGGTCGGCAATACCGCTTCAAAAATTGCAACATTCCACGCCGTGCGCCACGCGCTGCTGGGGCTGCAGCTGGGCTTCCGCAAGGCGCCGGGCGTGGTGGCCGACGGCCGCGACATGGGCTCGGTGATCTTCCCGAACGCGGTTTTGAAGGTATTTTTGACGGCGAGTGTCGCGGCCCGTGCGGAACGTCGCTATAAGCAATTGATTGGCAAAGGAATTTCTGCTAATATGGAAGACCTACTGATGGATTTGCAGGCGCGTGACGACCGGGATACAAGCCGGACCATCGCGCCGCTGGTCCCCGCAGAGGGGGCGCATGTGCTCGATACCTCGAATTTGACCGCTGACGAAGCGGTCGCCCAGGTGTTGCAGTGGTATGCGGCCATCGGTAAATAGCTGGTGTTGCGGTCGCTCTGATGTCCGCAACGTTTATTAACCCTAACCCAACTGAAGTCGCATATCGCGAGCCTTGTTGGTAACCTGGAAGTTACAATGTCTAATATGGAAAGTTTTGCAGCCCTCTTCGAAGAATCCCTGTCGCGTCAAGACATGCGTTCGGGCGAAGTGATCTCGGCTGAAGTCGTTCGTCTGGATCACAACTTCGTGATCGTCAACGCCGGCCTGAAATCGGAAGCATTCATCCCAGTTGAAGAATTCAAGAACGACCACGGCGAACTGGAAGTCAAAGTAGGCGACTTCGTTTCCGTGGCGATCGAATCGCTCGAAAACGGTTTCGGCGATACCATCCTGTCGCGCGACAAAGCCAAGCGTCTGGCTTCGTGGCTGGCACTGGAAAAAGCAATGGAATCGGGCGAAATCGTCGTCGGTACCGTCAATGGTAAAGTCAAGGGCGGCCTGACCGTTCTGACCAACGGCATCCGCGCGTTCCTGCCAGGCTCCCTGGTTGACACCCGTCCAGTGAAAGACACCACCCCATTCGAAGGCAAAACCCTCGAATTCAAAGTGATCAAACTGGATCGCAAGCGTAACAACGTGGTTCTGTCCCGCCGCGCCGTCATCGAAGCTTCGATGGGCGAAGAGCGTCAGAAACTGATGGAAACCCTGAAAGAAGGCACCGTGGTTACCGGCGTCGTCAAAAACATCACCGACTACGGCGCGTTCGTGGATCTGGGCGGTATCGACGGCCTGCTGCACATCACCGACCTGGCATGGCGTCGTGTGCGTCACCCATCGGAAGTACTGACCGTTGGCCAGGAAATCACCGCCAAGGTTCTGAAGTACGATCAAGAGAAGAACCGTGTGTCCCTGGGCGTCAAGCAACTGGGCGACGATCCTTGGACCGGTCTGTCCCGTCGTTACCCACAAAGCACCCGTCTGTTCGGTAAAGTAACGAACCTGACCGACTACGGCGCGTTCGTTGAAGTTGAACAAGGCATCGAAGGCCTGGTTCACGTTTCCGAAATGGACTGGACCAACAAAAACGTCGCTCCAAACAAAGTTGTCCAGCTGGGCGACGAAGTTGAAGTGATGGTTCTGGAAATCGACGAAGAGCGTCGCCGTATTTCGCTGGGCATGAAACAGTGCAAAGCAAATCCATGGGATGACTTCGGCGTGACCCACAAGAAGGGCGATAAAGTCCGTGGCGCGATCAAATCGATCACCGACTTCGGCGTGTTCATCGGCCTGGCCGGCAACATCGACGGCCTGGTACACCTGTCCGACCTGTCCTGGACCGAAACCGGCGAAGAAGCCGTGCGTCGCTTCAAGAAAGGTGACGAACTGGAAGCCATCGTTCTGGCCATCGACGTTGAGCGCGAGCGCGTTTCCCTGGGCGTCAAGCAACTGGAAGGCGATCCATTCAACAACTTCGCAGCCATGAACGACAAGGGCGCGCTGGTAACCGGCACCGTTAAATCGGTTGAGCCTAAAGGCGCCGTGATCCAACTGTCCGAAGAAGTTGAAGGCTACCTGCGTGCATCCGAAATCTCCCGCGACCGCGTGGAAGATGCCGGTACCCACCTGAAGGTTGGCGATTCCGTTGAAGCCCTGGTCATCAACATCGATCGCAAAGCTCGCAGCATCCAGCTGTCGATCAAAGCGAAAGACAATGTCGAGACCCAGGAAGCCATGCAGAAAATGGCAGCGACCGACAACAACGCAGCTTCGGGCACCACCAGCCTGGGCGCGCTGTTGAAAGCCAAGTTCGATAACAAGAACTAAGAACTAGTCGATGACTAAGTCCGAATTGATCAACCGCCTGGCTGAGCGTTATTCTCAGCTGGTGGCCAAAGATGCGGAGTATGCCGTCAAGACCATTCTGGATGCGATGACCAACGCCCTGGCGACCGGTCAACGCATCGAGATCCGCGGTTTTGGCAGTTTTGCTCTGAATAGCCGGCCACCGCGTATCGGACGTAATCCGAAGTCGGGCGACAAAGTGATGGTGCCCGAAAAACGGGTGCCTCACTTCAAGCCGGGCAAGCAATTGCGCGAGCGGGTTGACGCGATGGTCGGGCAACCGATCATTGAGGACTGAAGCGTCTGATAGTTTGGAACAAAAAGCGGCGTCCCCTGGATGCCGCTTTTTTTTACCCCAAACCGATGGGGTCGGACCCCGTACGGGGTCCGACCCCGCGCCGCAGCGGTTTGCGGGTTTCGGCATCTATGCGATACTTGCGCTCTTAGAACTACTGAACAGGAAACCTGGCTAATGAAATTCATATCCACGATTATTGGATTCGTTCTTTTCGTCCTGTTTTTTGGCTTTGCCCTGAAGAACACGCAGGAAGTCGATCTGCATTTCTTCCTTCACTATGATCTGCACGGACCTCTGGTCCTGATGCTGCTGGGCTTTTTTGTGGCCGGCGCCTTCCTGGGCGTGCTGGCGCTGACGCCGACCGTGTTCCGCCACCGCCGCGAAACGAACAAGCACAAAACCACTATCACCACGCTGCAATCGAGCGCGCTGCAAGCCAACGCCCAGCCGCAGCCGGACAGCGTCAATACTCAATAAACGCACAATAAAAAATACAAAGCATGGAATTCGAACTCTGGTGGTTATTGGGGATCCCGGTCTTCTTCGGACTGGGCTGGGTCGCCGCGCGCGTCGACATACGTCAACTGGTGTCGGAATCGCGCACGCTGCCGCGCGGTTATTTCAAGGGCCTGAACTTCCTGCTCAACGAGCAGCCGGACAAGGCCATCGACGCCTTCATCGAGATCGTCCGCATGGACCCGGAAACGGCCGACATGCACTTCGCGCTGGGGAACCTGTTCCGCCGCCGCGGCGAGACCGAACGCGCCATCCGCGTGCACCAGAATCTGCTGTCGCGTCCCGACCTGCCGCAGGAGCAGAAGGAACACGCGCAGTATGAGCTGGGCATGGACTACCTGAAGGCCGGCCTGTTGGACCGCGCCGAGGAAACCTTCAACGCCATGGTCAGCGGCCAGTACGCGGTGCAGGCGCGCCGCGCGCTGCTGGAGATCTTCCAGCGCGAGAAGGAGTGGCCGCGCGCCATCGAGGCGGCGCTGGGCCTGCAGGAATCGGGCGCCGGTTCGCGCCAGAAGGAAATCGCCCAGTTCTACTGCGAGCTGGCGCAGGACGCGCTGGTGCACATGCATCCCGAAGAGGCCTTGCCGCTGCTGGAGAAATCGCTGCAGGCGGACCGCGTCAACGTGCGCGCCACCATGCTGAGCGGCGATGCCCAGCTGGCGCAGGGCGAGGTCGAAGCCGCGCTGCTGACGTGGCGCCGCGTCGAGCAGATCAGCGTGCCGCATACGGCGCTGGTGGCGCAGCGCATGATGGATGCCTACCGCAAGGTCGGCCGTCCGCAGGAAGGCGTCAACCTGCTGAAATCCTATCTGGAACAGGCTTCGTCGATCGACCTGATCGAAGTGGTGTACAAGGCGGTGCTGGAGCTGGACGGCGTGGACGCCGCCAAGCAGCTGGTCAGCAATGAGCTGCGCCGCACGCCGACCCTGCTGGGCCTGGACAAATTGCTGGAGGCGCGCCTGATGGACGCGCCGGCCAACCTGGTGCCGGAACTGTCGATGGTGAAGAACCTGGTACACGGCTATACGCAGAAGCTGGCGCGCTACCAGTGCAGCCACTGTGGTTTCAAGGCGCGCCAGTTCTACTGGCAGTGCCCTGGATGCAGCCGTTGGGAGACCTACCCGCCGCGCCGCACCGAAGAACTCAACGTCATGAACTAAAAGAGCACCAACATGAAAATCACCATCATCGGCACCGGCTATGTAGGCCTCGTCACCGGCGCTTGCCTCGCCGAACTGGGCAACGACGTTTTCTGCCTCGACGTCGACCAGAAGAAAATCGACCTGTTGAATAACGGCGGCATCCCGATCCACGAACCGGGCCTGGAAGAAGTGGTGGCGCGCAACCGCGCCGCCGGCCGTCTGCAATTCTCCACCGACGTCGCCGCCTCGGTCGCCCACGGCTGCCTGCAATTCATCGCCGTCGGCACGCCGCCGGACGAAGACGGCTCGGCCGACCTGCAATACGTGCTGGCCGCCGCCAGGAACATCGGCAAGCACATGACCGAGTTCAAAGTCATCGTCGACAAGTCGACCGTCCCGGTCGGCACCGCCGACCGCGTCAAGGCCGCGGTGCAGGCCGAGCTGGCCACGCGCGGCGACGCCTCCAAGTTCTCGGTGGTGTCGAACCCCGAGTTCCTGAAAGAGGGCGCGGCGGTGGAGGACTTCATGCGTCCGGACCGCATCGTCATCGGCTGCGACAATACGCCGGAAGGCGAGAAGGCCCACGGCCTGATGAAGAAGCTGTACACGCCGTTCAACCGCAACCACGAGCGCACCTTCTGGATGGACGTGCGCTCGGCCGAGTTCACCAAGTACGCCGCCAACGCCATGCTGGCCACCCGCATCTCGTTCATGAACGAACTGGCCAACCTGGCCGACCAGGTTGGCGCCGACATCGAAGCGGTCCGCCACGGCATCGGCTCCGACCCGCGCATCGGCCACAGCTTCCTGTACGCCGGCGCCGGCTACGGCGGTTCCTGCTTCCCGAAAGACGTGCAGGCGCTGGAACGCACCGCGCGCCAGTACGACCAGGACCTGCTGATCCTGCGCGCGGTGGAAGCTGTCAACGACAAGCAGAAGCTGGTGCTGGGCCAGAAAGTGGTCAAGCGCTTCGGCGAGGATTTGAGCGGCAAGCATTTCGCCGTCTGGGGCCTGGCCTTCAAGCCGAACACCGACGACATGCGCGAGGCCCCGGCCCGCGTGCTGATCAAGCAGCTGCTGGACGGCGGCGCGACGGTGGCGGTCTACGACCCGGTCGCGATGACGGAAGCGAAGCGCGTGCTGGAGCTGGACCTGACCGCCGACGAAATGGCGCGCATCCGTTTCGCCACCACGCCGATGGACACGCTGACCGCCGCCGAGGCGCTGGTGATCGTGACCGAGTGGAAGGCCTTCCGCAGCCCGGACTTCGACCGCATCAAGGCGTCGCTGAAGCAAGCCATCATCTTCGACGGCCGCAACCTGTTCGAGCCGGAAGTGATGGCCGAAGCAGGCTTCGAATACCACGGCATCGGCCGTTCCATCCTGACCCGCGTGTGATTTTGAAAGAAGAGGCAACTGTGAGCACCAACGTCACGACTTATCAAGCACCGGCACTGGATAAAGTGCGCATCCTGGTGGTGGGCGATGTCATGCTGGACCGTTACTGGTTCGGCGACGTCAGCCGCATTTCGCCGGAAGCGCCGGTGCCCATCGTCCGCATCGAGAAGCGCGAAGCGCGCCTCGGCGGCGCCGCCAACGTGGCGCGCAACGCCGCGGCGCTGGGTGCGCGCGCCGGCCTGCTGGGCGTGGTCGGCGCCGACGAAGCCGGCAACGAAGTGGAGCAGATGCTGCAAAGCGGCGGCATCCACAGCTACCTGAAGCGCGACGACGCCATCTCCACCATCATCAAGCTGCGCGTGATCGGCCGCCAGCAGCAGATGGTGCGCATCGACTTCGAGGAAGCGCCGACCGACACCGTGCTGCGCGACAAGCTGCTGCAATTCAAGGCGCTGCTGGCGGACTACGACGTGATCGTGCTGTCGGATTACGCCAAGGGTTCGCTGGTCAACGTGGCCGACATGATCGCTTCGGCGCGCGCCGCCGGCAAGGTGGTGATGGTCGACCCGAAAGGCGACGACTTCAGCCGCTACGCCGGCGCCACCGTGCTGACGCCGAACAAGTCGGAAATGAAGCGCATCGTCGGCAGCTGGAACAGCGAAGAGCAATTGACCGCCAAGGCGCAGCAACTGCGTACCGAGCTGAAACTGGATGCGCTGTTGCTGACCCGCTCGGAAGAGGGCATGACCCTGTACACCGACGGCGAACAATTCCACATGCCGGCGCAGGCGCGCGAGGTGTTCGACGTCTCCGGCGCCGGCGACACGGTGATCGCCACCATGGCCGCCATGCTGGGCGCCGGTGTCGGCTGGAACGAAGCGGTGCAGACGGCCAATCGCGCCGGCGGCATCGTGGTCGGCAAGCTGGGTACGGCGACGGTCACGCGCGAGGAGTTGTTCACCCTTTGAGCGATGTCATAAAAGCTTCATGGATTATCTGTCAACCGTCGTCGAGGCTGGCCGTTAAGGGTGTTCAAGGCGCGGTTGTCGCCCTTGCTTTCACCCACCATGGAGATTGAGACATGTTCAAGAAAATTTTGCTGGCAGTTGCGACCCTGATCGTAACGATGGGCTTCGCTTTCGCGCAGGTCGACGTCAACAAGGCTGACGCCGCCGCGCTGGATGCGGTCAAGGGCATCGGTCCGGTCAAATCGAAGGCCATCCTGGAAGAGCGTAAAAAGGGCGATTTCAAGGATTGGGCGGATTTGGAGAAGCGCGTGAAGGGCATCGGCGAGAAAAGCGCCGTCAAGCTGTCGCAAGCGGGCCTGGTGGTGAACGGCAAGCCGCTGGAAGGTGCGCCGGCCGCAGCTGCTCCGGCCGCCAAGGCCGATAAAGCCGCCGCCAAAGCCGACAAGGCCGCAGCGAAAGCCGCCAAGGCCGACAAAGCCGCAGCCGCTTCCACGCCAGCAGCTCCGCCTGCCAAGTAATCCTGCAGTTGCTGAAACCCACCAGCCTGAACGCGCTCAAGATCGCGTTCAGGCTGGTGGGTTTTTTTGTTGATGATTTGTTTCCGGGCATAAATTACTCGCGGTTACGTGAGAAGATATTGCGACCATTTCACCGGAGACAGCAGATGCATAAAAATTCGCTCATCTTGTCCGCCCTGACCGTGCTGGCCGCCGTGCCCGCCGCAGCGGCCACGCCCGACACCAGCCGCCACCAGGCCCAGATCGACCAGATCGTCCAGGAGATTTCTCCGGCCCGCATCGAAGGCTATATCAACAAGCTGGTTGGCTTCCGCACGCGCCACACGATGTCGGACACGGTCTCCGAAACCGAAGGCATCGGTGCGGCCAGGCGTTGGATCAAGAGCGAACTGGAGCGCTGCGGCGCGGCCCGGGGCGGCCGCCTGCAAGTGGCGTTCGACAGCCACATCGCGCCGGTCTCGGCGCGCATCAGTCGCCCGACCGAAATCGTCAACGTGGTGGCGACGCTGCCGGGCACGCAGCCGGCGTCCGTGGACCGCATGTACGTGGTCAGCGGCCACTACGACTCGCGCAACACCGACATCATGGACGCCAAGGGCGACGCGCCTGGCGCCAACGACGACGCCTCCGGCACCGCCGCCGTGATGGAGATGGCCTGCGTGATGGCCAAGTACAAATTCGACGCCACGCTGGTCTTCATGACGGTGGCGGCGGAAGAGCAGGGCTTGCTGGGCGCGGCGCACTGGGCCGAGCAGGCCAAACAGAAAAACCTGAACATCGCCGGCATGTTCACCAATGACATCATCGGCAGCTCGCACGACGAGCACGGCAAGATCGATAACACGCAAGTGCGCTTGTTCGCTGAAGGTCTGCCGGTGCAGAAGGAAAACAGCGACGCCGTGCGCACGCTGATCCAGACCGGCGGGGAGAACGATTCGCTGTCGCGCCAGCTGGCGCGGGCCGTGAAGGAGGCGGGCGAGCGTTACGTGCCCAAGTTCCGGGTCAACGTCATCCAGCGCCGCGACCGTTACCTGCGCGGCGGCGACCACATGCCGTTCCTGGAGCGCGGCTACGCGGCCTTGCGCTTCACCGAGCCGGCCGAGGATTTCAACCACCAGCACCAGAACATCCGCACCGAGAAAGGCGTGCTGATCGGCGACCTGCCGCAGTACGACGACTTCAACTACATCGCCCAGGTGGCGCGGGTGAACGCGGCGGCCTTGTCCTCGCTGTCGCTGGCGCCGGCCGCGCCGGCCAAGGTGCAGGTGCGCACCGCCAAGCTGCAGAACGATACCGAGCTGGTATGGCAAGCCAACGCCGAGCCGGACCTGGCGGGCTACCGCATCGTCTGGCGCGACACCTCGTCGGCCGAATGGCAGGGCAGCCAGTTCGTCGGCAAGGCCACCGAGTTCACGGTGCCACTGTCGAAGGACAACTACTACTTCGGCGTGCAAGCCATCGACAACGACGGCAACGCCAGCCCGGCCAGCTATCCGACGCCGTTGCGGTGATAACATGGCGGGATGACGCTAAAAATCTCCCGCATCCTGCACGCAGGCTATGTCTTCGAATGCGACGGCACGCTGATCGCATTCGATCCCATATTTGAGAACCCGTTCAGCAGGAATTGCCACGCCTTCCCCGACGTGCGCTTCGACCTTGCGCTGATACGCGGGATGAAGCCGGATGCGGTGTTCATCTCGCATTTCCATGACGACCACTGTTCGTTGGAGAGCCTGGACCTGCTCGACCGCGATACGCCGATCTACCTGTACTGCCTGTTCGACGAACTGTTCGCGATGATACGGGAGCTGGGCTTCGTCAACGTGCTGCCGCTGAAGGTGGATGCGCCGGTGCAGGTCGGCGCGATCGAAGTCATTCCGCGCAAGGCCTTGGATTCCGATGTCGATTCGATGTTCCACATCCGCGCCGCCGGACTGAATGTGCTCAACGTGGTCGACTCGTGGATGGACCCGGAAACGCTGGAGCAGCTCAAGCCCTACGCGCCGTGGGATATGGTGCTGTGGCCGTTCCAGACCATGCGCGAGATCGACGTCATCGCGCCGTCGCGCGCGGAGGGCGGTGTGCCGCAGCTGCCGGAAGAATGGCCGGAGCAGCTGCAGGCGCTGGCGCCGCGCTATGTGGTGCCGAGCTCCTGCCAGTTTGTGCAGGAGCCTTGGTCCTGGTACAACCACGCGCTGTTCCCGATCACCTACCGCCAGTTCGCCGACGAGGTCAGCGCCTGGCTGCCCGGCGCCGCCGTGGTGCGCCTGAATCCTTCGGTGTCGGTGGAGCTGACGCCGCAAGGGCTGGCGCCAGCCGCGCCGCTGCCGTGGGTGATGCCGGTCGGCGAGCAGGATGTCGACTACGAGTACGACGCCGCTATCGCGCCGCCGCCGACGTCCGACATCGCCCGCCACTTCGCCCCGCTGAGCGCCGAACACACCGCGCTGGCGCTGGACTACTGCCGCACCGGCCTGCTCGAGAAATACCGGGACATGGAACTGACGCCGGACAGCTACTTCGAAACGCCCTGCATCTGGCAGCTGTCGGTCTACGACCACGAGGGCGTGGCGCAGCAGTTCCGCTACCACATCCACGGCGACGACATCGCGCCGGCCGGCGACGAGGAAGCGCCGACGTGGATGACTGAAATCCCCATCGCCAAGCTGTACGCGGGCCTGGCATTGGGCGAGTCGCTGACGTCGATGTACATGCGCATCAACGGTGCGCCGCCCGATGCCGACATCGTCGATGATCCGCTGATACGCTGCCTGTTCAACGACGCCTTCGGCGCCTACCAGTCGGCTCAACTCAAACGCATCAAGGAGCGCTCCACGCAATGACGTCATGGATACCGGCTTTACGCCGCACGTGGGTTATCGCCGCAATGATCTGCACCCCGGCGACGCAGGCGCAATCGGTGGCATTCACCTTCGATGACGGACCAAGGCTGGAGGCGACGCCGCTGCTGTCGCCGCAGCAGCGCAACCAGGCGCTGCTCGACGCGCTGGCCGCGCACCACGTGCAGGCGGCGCTGTTCGTGACCTGCGGCTTCGGCGCCGACCAGCCGGACGGCTATGCGCTGGCCAAGGCCTGGGGGCGGGCGGGGCATGCGCTCGGCAACCACACGATGACCCATCCCGACCTGAACGACGCCAAGCTCAGCCTGGCGCAGTATCGGCAGGAGGTGCAGGACTGCGACCGCATCACCTCGACCTTGCCGGGCTATCAGAAGTGGTTCCGCTTCACCTTCCTGCGCGAAGGCAATACGCCGGAGAAGCGCGACGGCATGCGCGCCTTCCTCCAGCAGAGCGGTTACCGCAACGGCTACGTCAGCCTCGATACCAGCGACTGGCGGCTGGACGAGAAATTGAACGAGGTGCTGCGCGCCGATCCCAAGGCCGATATCGCTCCGATCCGGCAGGCCTACCTTTCCCATTTGCGCCAGCGCGCCATCGCTTACCGCGACTTGTCGCGCAAGCTGGAGGGACGCGACATCCCGCAGGTCCTGCTGCTGCACCATAACCTGATCAACGCGCTGTGGCTCAAGGACGCGATCCAGCAGTTCGTCGACATGGGCTGGACCATCATCGCGCCGGCGCAGGCGTATGCCGATCCGCTCTACCAGTTGCAGCCGGATCGCAAGGCGCCGGGACAAAGCCTGCTGCTGTCGATCGCGCGCACGCGCGGCATGGGCAAGTTCGAGGGATGGGAGCGGGTGGTCGACGACGGCGACTTCGAGATCGACGCGCTGGAAGCTGCGGCGGCGCCGCCGAAATAGGTTTCGTTAGCCAATCAATATCACCGGGAAGCAACAGTATTGCCTATCGTTTCGTGCAACGCGCCAGATTGGTGCGCTTGGGTCTACAATGATCCGAGAACTGGTCAACGGGGGCGTTCATGAAAAGCAAATTCTCCATCAAGAATATTTTCATCGTGTTCTTTCTGGTCAGCCTCGCGCTGTCCAGTCTGACCTTGTGGGCGCTGGTGCGCATCTCGACCAAGGAGGGCGAGCTCAACCGTGCGAACGAAGCGCGCTACCACTCCTATCTGCTGGCCGACGAATTGCGGCAAAGCTCAGACGACCTGACCCGGCTGGCCCGCACCTACGTCGTCACAGGCGATCCCAAGTACGAAAAAGAATACCTGGACATCCTCGATATCCGCAACGGCAAGAAGCCGCGGCCGCAGCACTACGAGCGCATCTACTGGGATTTTGTGGCCGCCGGCATCGACAAGCCGACGCCCGACGGCAGCGCCGTCGCGCTGGCCGAGCTGATGCGCCAGGCCGGCTTCACCGATGAGGAATTCGGCAAGCTGAAAGAGGCGCAGGCCAATTCGGACGGACTGGTGAAAACCGAGGTCATCGCCATGAACGCCGTCAAAGGCCTGTTCGACGACGGCACCGGCAAGTTCACCAAGACCGGCCCTCCCGATCCCGAGATGGCTCGCAAGATCATGCACGACGAGCAGTATCACAAGAACAAAGCCAAGATCATGCAGCCGGTGAATGAATTCCTGGTGCTGCTCGATGAGCGCACCGGCTCGGCGGTCGCGGCCTCGACCCACAGCACCAATATGGCGTTCTGGACCGCGATCGCCTTGCTGGCGCTGCTGGTCGGCGTGTCGCTGTTCTGCCTGTTCATGATTTACCGCCATATCAAACTCAGCTTCGACCACGCGATCGACACCGCGCGCAATATCGCGGCAGGCGACCTGGACCACGACATCCGCATCGAGCGCGACGACGAGGTCGGTCACCTGATGGATGCGATGAACACCATCAACACCAACCTGACCGGGATGATAGGCCGCATCCGCTCCAGCACCGACGAGATGATGGTGGCCACCGACGAGATCGCACGCGGCAATGCCGACCTGTCGTCGCGCACCGAGGCCCAGGCCAGCTCGCTGGAAGAGACCGCCAGTTCGATGGAACAATTGACCGACACCGTCAAGCAGAACGCCGAAAGCGCGCGCTCGGCCAATCAGTTCGCCGCCGACGCTTCGACCGTGGCGGTGCAGGGCGGGGCGATGGTGGCGCAGGTGGTCGATACGATGGGCTCGATCAAAGCCAGTTCCAGCCGCATCGTCGACATCATCGGCGTGATCGACGGCATCGCTTTCCAGACCAATATCCTGGCCCTCAACGCCGCGGTGGAAGCGGCGCGCGCAGGCGAGCAGGGGCGGGGCTTCGCGGTGGTGGCGTCGGAGGTGCGCAACCTGGCGCAGCGCAGCGCGGCGGCCGCGAAGGAGATCAAGCAGCTGATCGGCGCCTCGGTGGAAACGGTCGATGCCGGCAGCAAGCTGGTCAACGATGCCGGCAGCACCATGACGCTGCTGGTGGCCTCGGTGCAGAAAGTGGCCGACATCATGGCGCAGATCACCGCCGCCAGCCAGGAGCAAAGCACCGGCATCGGTGAGGTCAACCGTGCGGTGACGGAGATGGATAACATCACGCAGCAAAACGCCGCGCTGGTGGAGCAGGCGGCGGCGGCGGCGGAAAGCTTGCAGGAGCACGCGCAGGCGTTGGCGCAGTCCGTCAAGGTATTCCATTTGAAGGGGGAGGCGGCGGCCCACATGCAGCGGCCGCAGCAACCCGCGCGGGCGGCGGCGCCGGCCCGGCTGGCGCTGCCAGGCCGGACCTAGCGCCGGGTTCAGCTACACGATACAGCTAAACGATTTAGCTGAATACCTTATCGGCCGGCAGGTTGGCCAGGAAGGCGTGGATCTGCGAGACCACGGCCGCGCCTTCGCCCACCGCCGCGGCGACCCGCTTGGTCGAACTGGCGCGCACGTCGCCGATGGCGAACACGCCCGGTACGCTGGTCTCCAGCGCCGCGCGCGACGGCAGGTCGCGCGGGTACACGCCGGTGGCGAAGTTGGCCTTGCACTGCGCCTTGGTGACGTCGAAGCCGGTGCGGATGAAGCCGTGGGCGTCGACGTCGACGCCGCAGTCGCTGAGCCAGTCCGTGTTCGGATCGGCGCCGATGAACAGAAACACGCGGCAGACGTCGTAGTCGCATTCCTGTTCGCTCTGCGAGTTGCGGATGCGCACTTGCTTCAAGCCGTCGTCATCGCCTTCCAGCGCGATGATTTCCGTGTGCGTGTGCAGCTCGATATTCGGGGTCGCCTGGATGCGTTCGATCAGGTAGCTGGACATGGTGGAGGCCAGGCTGTCCTTGCGGATCAGCATGTGCACCTTGGACGCGTGGCCGGCCAGGAACACCGCCGCCTGTCCGGCCGAGTTGCCGCCGCCGACCAGCACGATCTCTTCGGTCTTGCACAGCTTGGCCTCGATCGGCGACGCCCAGTAGTACACGCCCTTGCCCTCGAACTGGCGCAGGTTGGCCAGCGACGGCCTGCGGTAGCGCGCGCCGCACGACAGCACCACGGTGCGCGCCTTCAGCCGTTGCAGGCTGCCGCACATTTCCACTTGCAGCGGATAGGTGTCGCAGACCAGGCGGCCGGCCGGGGCCGGGATCGCCACCTCGACGCCGAACTTCTGCGCCTGCACGTAGGCGCGGCCGGCCAGCGCGCGGCCGGAGACGCCGGTGGGGAAGCCCAGGTAGTTTTCGATGCGGGCGCTGGCCGCGGCCTGGCCGCCGTAGGCGCGCGTTTCCAGCGCCAGCACCGACAAGCCTTCGGACGCGGCGTACACCGCCGTCGCCAGGCCGGCCGGGCCGGCGCCGACCACGATCACGTCCCAGACTTTTTCGCCGTCGATCTCGGGCAGCATGCCGAGGCAGCGGCCGATGTCGACCACCGTCGGATTCTTTTTCACCACGCCGTCCGGGCACACCACCAGCGGCAGCTCTTCCGGCTTGGGCTGGTAGTGCGCCATCAGGTCGGCGGCCTGCTGGTCCAGTTCCGGATCGAGCACGCTGTGCGGGTGGCCGTTGGCCGACAGGAAGCTTTGCAGCGTGTGGATGCGGCCGTGGCCGCGCGGGCCGACGATCACCGGGCCGCCGGAATTCTGCTCGATCAGGCCGACGCGGCGCAGGATCAGCGCGCGCACGATGCGCTCGCCCAGGTCGGCGTGCGCCACCAGCAGCGCGCGCAGCGATTCGGACGGCACCACCAGCACCTCGACCGCGCCGACCGCCAAGCCGTTGCCCAGCGACGGCCGGCCCGACAGTTGCGCTACCTCGCCGCTGAACTGGCCGGGACCGTGGGTGGTGATGTAGGATGTGTTGCCCAGGCCGTCGTAGCGGCTGACTTCGATGCCGCCTTTGAGCACCAGCATCAGGCCGAAGCTGGTCTTGCCGGCTTCGAAGATCATTTCGCCGTCGTTGAAATGGCGCACATGGCCGAAGCGGTGCATATGCTTGATGTCGGCCGCGCTGAGCACGGGGAAGATCTGGTGGCGGCGCTTTTCCAGGTCGATACCGGTGAGCGACGTCGGCTCGTCCGGCGTGTCTTCGGGGAGCAGTTCCATAGGGGTTGTAGCCATGACGATTCCGGGAAATGAAAGGGGTGACAGAAGTGTTGCAAGTCTAGCGCATGGCGGCCGCGCGGTGCAAAATCTTCAACCTCAGGCAGCTTGCCATACGCGCAATCTGAACTCGGATTAAAATGCCTCTTTTGGCGAAATAACTGAAGATAGAACACGATGGCTTACAAGACTCTGGAAGATACGATAGGCAATACGCCGCTGGTGCAGCTGACGCGCCTGCCCGGCGCCGACGCGCTGGCCCGTAACAACGTCATACTGGGCAAGCTCGAAGGCAATAATCCGGCCGGTTCCGTCAAGGACCGCGCCGCCATGTCCATGCTCAAGCGCGCCGAGGAACGGGGCGACATCAAGCCCGGCGATACGCTGATCGAAGCGACCAGCGGCAACACCGGCATCGCGCTGGCGATGGCGGCCGCGCTGCGCGGCTACAAGATGCTGCTGCTGATGCCGGAGAACCTGAGCGTGGAACGGCGCCAGAGCATGGCCGCCTACGGCGCCCAGATCATGTTGACGCCCAAGACCGGCGGCATGGAGTACGCGCGCGACATGGCCGAGCAATTGCAGAAGGACGGCAAGGGCATCATCCTCGACCAGTTCGGCAACGCCGACAATTCGCGCGCCCACTACGAAGGCACGGGTCCGGAGATCTGGCGCGACACCGAGGGCCGCGTGACGCACTTCGTCAGCGCCATGGGCACCACCGGCACCATCATGGGCGTGTCGCGGTATTTGAAGGAACAGAATCCGGCGGTGCAGATCATCGGCGCCGAGCCGGAAGAGGGGTCGTCGATCCCCGGCATCCGCAAATGGCCGGAAGCCTATCTGCCGAAGATCTACGAGCGCGCGCGGGTCGACCAGGTGGAGCCGGTGTCGCAAGCGGCGGCCGAACGCATGGCGCGCCGCATGGCGGCCGAGGAAGGCATCTTCTGTGGGATTTCGGCGGCGGGCGCCTGCGAGATTGCGCTGCGCATATCGCAAACGGTGGAGAACGCAACCATCGTGTTCATCGTTTGCGACCGCGGCGATCGCTACTTGTCGACCGGAGTATTCCCGGCGTAAGGTGTTGCTTCCCTCTCCCCTGGATAAGGGGGAGGGAGTCGCTACAGGACGACGGCTACAATCAGCCCTGGCCGCCTGGCTCGCCTTCTTTAGGCTTGAACTGCTTGTCGCTGATGCGGAACTTGTTGCGGCGATCGCCCATCAAGTAACGCAGGTCGCGAATGCTCAGGTCGCTCACTTCGTGCATGCGGATCAGCAGCGAAGCGCCAACCGGCAGGCGGTGGTGGCGGATTTTGCTGATGACCGGCGGCGCCACTTCCAATGCGCGCGACAGGGCTGCATCGTTTTTCAGACGCAGGTTCTCGATCAGGGTATCGAGCAGGCGGTTGGGATTGTATTGCAGCAGATCATCGCCATCCGCATCGTTGTTCATATCTATGCCGACTTGGTTTGTCATGATTTCGTCTTTTCCTTCTGTAAAGTTGTCCTGCAAAGTAAAACACTCGGAGCTCGCTTTGCTGCGTTAATGTTCATCCTTACCAAGGAACGAATTCACACACGGACGGGATTCCGGGATAACAAGTTTCATAATATATACACAATTGTACAACAACACGCCTTCTAATACTCATAAGCAATAAAAAAACCTGATTGCCATGGGTTATTGTTGTCCGGTTGCAACATTGTGTGAGAATTATACACCCACTGATATGCTAAGCTGCCCGTGCACACTTTTAATGAACACACAAAGTTAATTATAAATTAATTTTGTTGTAGAACAGCTTACGATTGCCGCACAGTGACTGTCAGTTTGTACAAATAATTTCCAAGTGTCAACTAAACAATACAGCCGATAAGTCTGCGCGGCAACACACTTTACGCTTCCTTACAAACCGCCGCGCGCCAGACGCACGGCGCGCCCCAGCTCCACCACCGACATCGCATAGAAATAACTGCGGTTGTATTGAGTGATCGCAAAGAAATTATTGTTCGCCAGCCAGTACTCGGTGGGCTCGGCGCCGTTCTGCAAATCCACCAGGCCGTAGGTCTGCTGTTCCGGCACCGGCACCGTGGTGGTGACGCCCGCCGCCGCCAGCTCCTGCGGCCGGTACTTGGCGCTCAGGCCCTGGTTGGTCATGCTTTCCCAGGCGCGGTTGGGCGACACGGCGGCCGAGTATACCAGCGGGCCGCCGATGTCGCGCTGCCAACCGTGTGCGACGAGGAAGGCCGCCACGCTGCCGATGGCGTCGGTGCCGGAGTTGAGCAGGTCGACCTTGCCGCTGCCGTCGAAGTCGACCGCGTATTTCATCACGCTGCTGGGCATGAATTGCGGCATGCCGATGGCGCCGGCAAACGAGCCGCGCAGCGACAGCGGATCGAGCTCGTTCTGGCGCGCGAACAGCAGCGTCGCCTCCAGCTCGCCGCGGAAGAAGGCCATGCGCTCGCTGCGCTGCGGCGCCTCGGGATAGGAGAAGGCCAGCGTGGTCAGGGCGTCGACCACGCGGAAGCGGCCGGTGTTGCGGCCGTACACGGTTTCCACGCCGATGATGCCGACCAGGATTTCGGCCGGCACGCCGTACAGGGCTTCGGCGCGCTCCAGCGCTTCGCGGTTCTCGTTCCAGAATTTGACGCCGTTGTCGATGCGCACCGGGTCGACGATCAGCCGGCTGTAGGCTTGCCAGTTCTTCGGCTTGCCCGGCGGCGCCGGCTTGACCAGCTGCACCGCCGAGTCGACGTAGCGCACCTGGCCCATCAGCGCGTTCAGGGCGGCGCGGTCGAAGCCGTCGCGGCTGGCGACGTCGTCGAGGAAGGCGCGCACTTCCTTCCATTCGCCGAAGTTGACGAACTCGCCGACGTAGTCGATCGGCGGCGGGCCCTTCTTGACGACCGGCGCTTTCTTCTTCTTCGGCTGCATGCTGGGCGGCAGCTTGTAGCCGTAGGGGTCGACGGCGGCGGCCTGGCTGGCCTGGCTCAGGGTGGCGGCGCCCAGCAGCAGGGCGGTAATCAGAGTCTTCATCGGCATAAGGGTAGCAGTGTTTTCAGCGTCGTCAGCGACGCCGAGCGTGGTTCGGAACCGGCGTCGCCATACTTTAGCGCGCCGTACAGTGTTAAAAATTTCTCCATCGCGGCATGTTTGTCCGCGCCGGCCTGCATGGTGCGCAGGCGGGCGGCGTAGCTGAGCGGACCCTCGTCCGGGCGGCGCGCGTAACCGTGGCGCGCCTGCTGCCGGCAAAAACGCTGGTACAGCCCGTCCAGCGGCGCCAATGGCCGCCGTTGCCGCCGCCAGTACAGACCATACAGCAGGCCGCACACCAGCGCCGCACCGAGTGCGCTGCGCCAGTTGGCGAAGGCCGAGCTTAGTTCTTCAAGGAAACCTCGCTGCCTCTCTGGATTGTAATCCAGGACCCATTGATTCCAAGCATTATTCAACGCGGCGTAGTTGAATCTCAGCTTGCCCAGCCACGAATTGGGGTCGTTTTGCAGGTTCAGCAAGGGGCCCAGGCCGAATCCGGACGGCTGCGGCAGCGCCTGGGCCAGGTTGTGGGCGATGCGTTCGGGAGCGACGGCGGCGGTCGGGTCGACGCGGCGCCAGCCGGCGCCGGGTGCCCAGAACTCGGCCCAGGCGTGGGCGTCGGACTGGCGCACGGTCAGGTAGCCGTCCACCGGGTTCAGTTCGCCGCCCTGGTAGCCGGTGACCACCCGCGCCGGCACGCCCATGGCGCGCATCAGCACCACGAAGGCGCCGGCGTAGTGTTCGCAGAAGCCGGCCTTGCTGCCGAACAGGAAATCGTCGACCGCGTCGCGCCCCAGCAGCGGCGGTTGCAGGGTGTAGACGTAGCCGCCGTCGTGGAAGCGCTGCATCACTTGCAGCGCGGCGCCGGCGGCCTCGCGCGCGGACGGCGGGGCGTTGGCGGCGGCCGGCGGGACCGTGCTCTGGCGCAGCATGCGCGCCAGCGCCAGCGTGCGCGGGTTGAAGCCGGACGGCAGTTCGGTCCAGCGCATCATGCGCTGCGGCTGCTCGTCGGCCTGCACGCGGAAATCGGTCCAGGCCTGGGCGTCGTAGCGCAGCCGCTGCGTGACCGGTTCGCTGGTGAAGAATTCCAGTTCGTCGCTGTCGCGCACGCGGTAGCCGGGCAGCGACAGCGTCGGGCCGCTCAGTTCCAGCGCCGCCAGCCAGCGGGTGTTGGTGGGCTCCATCGTGATTTCGTGGCGGATCGGCTGGCCGCGCGTGGCGATGCCCACGTCCAGGCGCTGCAGGCCGCGCCGGCGCGGCACCCGGGTCCAGGTGCGGCCGTCGTAGTCGCCCAGCACGATGCTGCGCCAGTACAGCCGGTCCTGCGACGGCACCGGGTCGAGGAAGCGCACGCGGAAGGCCACCGCGTCCGACTGCGCCAGCGACGACAGCGTGCCCGGCGCCATGCTGTCGGAGATGCCGGTGTGGCCGCTGTGGGCGTCGCCCGGCAATCCCCACAGCGGGCCCTGGATGCGCGGGAAGCCGACGAACATCAGCAGCGCCAAGGGCGCCGCCAGCAGCGCGGTCTTGGCGGCGGTGCGCAGGCGCCGCAGCAGCGGCGGCACGGCCCCGGTGTACTGGAACGATTGCTGCGCCGTCAGCAGCACGATCAGCGTGGCGCCCATGCACAGCGCGGTCAGCATGGTTTGCGAGTAGAAGAAGTTCGTCAGCAGCACGAAGAAGCTGAGGAAGATCACCACGAACAGGTCGCGCCTGGCGCGCATTTCCAGCAGCTTGAAGGCCAGCAGCAGCGCCAGCATGGCGACGCCGGCGTCGCGCCCCAGCAGCGTGTGGTAGCTGCGGTAGACGCCGGCCATCGCGGCCACGGAGATCGGCAGCAGCAGCCACAGCGGCGGCATGCGCTTGCCGCGCCAGGTGATGGCGGCGCGCCACAGCAGCGTGCCGCACACCACGGCGCTGGTCCACAGCGGCAGGTGCTCGAAGTGCGGCGCCAGCACCATCAGCGCGGCGGCCAGCAGCAGCAGGGTGTCGGACTTGTCACGCGTCAGGCGCAGCGCCAGGCGCGCGCGCGGGCCGGCGCCGGCGGGCGGCGCTGGCGGCGGCAAGGAGGCGCTCATGCTTTGCCCTCGCGGCGGAACCGCGGCAGCGCCGGCGCGTTCATGCGTTGGCCTCGATGCCGAACAGCGCCAGCGCCCGCAGGCAGGCGGCCTGGTGGGCGTCGCCCAGCGCCGGGCCGTATTCGTGCTGCGCCAGGCGGAAGGTGTAGGGCAGGGCGCGCCGCTCGGCCTCCAGCACCCAGCGCGTCATGCGCGACAGCTTGTGTTCCAGCGCCATCGACAAGGGCAGCTCGGCGAAATCGAGGCACAGCTCGGCCACGGCGCCGCCGTCGAAATGCTTGGTGACCAGTTGCCCGCCCAGCGCCGGATCGTGGCGGGCGATCTGGCGCCACGCCAGGCGGCGCATCGGGTCGCCCGGCTGGTAGCTGCGGATGCCGGCGAAATTGTCCAGCCCCACGGTGCCGTGGCCGTCCTCGCTGGCGGCGCCGCTGGACGGCAGCGGCTGCGGCGGGAACTCGGGCGCCGGATACACCAGCGCCTTCAGCTGCGGCCGCCAGTAGCTCCAGGCGCGGAACAGGCCCAGCGGGAAGCGGGTGACGAGGCGGATGCGCGGCGCCTCCAGCCAGCCGCGTTCGGTGGTGGCGGCCGACAGCCGCACCGCGCTGGCGCCGCCGGCCGGGATGTCGGTGACCTGGCGCGGCTCGCCGTCGGCCTGGAAGCCCAGCCAGACGGCGTAGCGATCGAGTTTGCTACGGTTGTGCAGGTGCAGTTCGAACTGCGCCTCCTGGCCGGCAAACACCGCCTGCGCGCGGCCGGGCGCGAGCTGCAACCGGGCCAGGTTGCCGGCGGTCTGATACATGTCGGCCACGGCGCAGGCGCCGGCAAAGAAGGTCAGCGCGAAGCCCAGGCCGAGGTTGTAGTTGAGGGCGCCGATCAGCATCAGCAGCAGCAGGCCGGCGAAGGCCAGGCCCGGCCGGGTCGGCACGATGAACACGCGGCGCATCGTCAGCGTGACCTCGCCCGGCTCGCTGGCGCCCAGCTGGAACAGCCACTTGTCGCGCGCCTTGCGATACAGCGATGGCAGCGGGCCGCTCATGGCCGCCTAGACCGGCACCGACTTTTGCAGTTGCAGCACCAGGTCGCGGCTGGCCAGCGCCACGCCGTGCGCCGATTTCAGCGGCCGCAGGCGGTGCGCGCAGACCGGCACCAGCACCGCCTGCACGTCTTCCGGCAGCACGTGGTCGCGGCCCTCGAGCGCGGCCCAGGCGCGCGCGGCCTGCAGCAGCGCGATGGCGGCGCGCGGGCTCATGCCCTCGGCGAACAGGCCGTTCTGGCGCGAGGCGGCGGCCAGCGCCTGCACGTAGTCGATCAGCGCCGGCGCCGCGTGGATCCGCCGGAGCGACAGCTGGGCTTCGGCCAGCTCGGCCGGCGCCATCGCCGGCTGCAGCGCCTTGAGCAGCAGGCGGCGGTCTTCGCCCATCAGCAGCGCGCGTTCGGCGGCGGCGTCCGGGTAGCCCAGCGACAAACACATGAGGAAGCGGTCCAGCTGCGATTCCGGCAGCGGGAAGGTGCCGATCTGGTGGGTGGGGTTTTGCGTGGCGATGACGAAGAACGGTTCCGGCAGCGGCCGGGTGACGCCGTCGGCGCTGACCTGGCGCTCTTCCATCGCCTCGAGCAGGCCGGACTGGGTCTTGGGCGTGGCGCGGTTGATCTCGTCGGCCAGCAGCACCTGCGTGAAGATGGGGCCGGGGTGGAACACGAAGCCGTTCTTCTCGCGCTCGTAGATGGAGATGCCGTTGACGTCGGCCGGCAGCAGGTCGCTGGTGAACTGGATGCGGTTGAAGCGCAGCCCGAGCGAGATCGCCAGCGCGTGCGCCAGCGTGGTCTTGCCCACGCCCGGCACGTCCTCGACCAGCAGGTGGCCGCCGGCTAGCAGGCAGGTCAGCGCCTGGCGGATGTGCAGGTCCTTGCCGACGATGATGCTGCCGACCTGCCGGGCCACGGCGTGCAGTTTTGTGTACATGGTATCGATGGGAGTTGTGCGCTGTACAGATTCTATGCGAGAAACTGCCCAGGCGATACCATGCGGCGATGTCGCGGCTGGCGCCGCTTACTCGGCGTGCTTCAGGTTGTGGTCGAGGAAGGTCTCGACCTGCTTCCAGAAGGCGATGCTGTTTTCCGGGTGGCGCCAGCCGTGGCCTTCATCGTCGTAGATGATGGAGGTCACGTTCGGGTTGTGGGCCTTGACGGCGGCGGCGAAGCTCTTGGCGTGCTCGATCGGCACGCGGCGGTCCTTCAGGCCGTGCGCCATCAGCAGCGGTTGCTTGAGCTCGGCGGCGCGCAGCAGCGGCGAGTTCTGGCGCATCATCTCGGCGTCGGCCGGATTGTCGGGGTCGCCGACCAGCAGGCGCAGGCTGTAGCCCAGGGTTTCCTTGGACGCGTCCGACTCGGTGGAGGTGAAGCGCAGCTTGATGTCGGTGACGCCGGCCCATTCGACGCCGCAGCGGAACACGGCCGGGTCCTTGATCAGGCCCATCAGCGTGGCGTAGCCGCCGTAGCTGGCGCCCATGATGGCGACCCGCTTGGGGTCGGCCCAGCCCTGCTGGGCGGCCCAGCGCGCGGCGTCGGCCAGGTCGTCCTGCATGGTGCCGCCCCATTGCTTCCAGCCGGCGCGGAAGTGGGCGGCGCCGAAGCCGGTGCCGCCGCGGAATTCCGGCTGGATCACGACATAGCCGCGCGAGGCCAGGAAGGCCGCCTCGTCATCCCACTCCCACGAGCCGCCGCGCGCCATCGGGCCGCCGTGCACCAGCACGACGGCCGGTTGCGGCCCGCTGGCCTTGGCGGCCGGCAGCGTCACGTAGACGGGTATCGAACGGCCGTCGCGCGCCGCGTAGCGGTGGAAGCTGCGCCGGCCCATCTGGGCCGGCTTGAGGTCGGGATGGGTGCCGCCCAGGCCGATCAGGGCGCCGCTGGCGCGGGTGTACAGGATGAATTGCAGCGGCTGGCGGTCGGAGTTGGAGGAAATCAGCAGCACCGGGCTGGCGGCGCAATCCTGCGCGCAGTGCACGGTGTTGATGGTGCCGGGCAGGGCGGCGTCGATCCTGGCCTGCTCGGCCTTCAGCGCCGGATCGAGCCAGGCGGTGGTGCGGGCGTCGGTGCGCAGGTGAATGCCGAGCACCTTCTTGGTGACGCGGTCCACTTCGGGGCCGCCGGTGAAGTCGTAGCCCGGCGTCTCGACGAAGGGTTCGGCGTCCATCTTCATGGTCTTCAGGTTGTAGCGGAACAGCGCGGCATAGCCCTTGTAGTTGGCGCGCACATACAGCGTGTCGGCGCCGTCGAAGAACAGCGGCACGAAGCGCTGGTCCTGGTAGCAGACGCCGTTGCTGAGCTCGGTCCAGCTGGTGTCGTCGACGTTGCGGTAGGAGGCGATGCAGTGGCCCTTGACTTGCGAGGTGACCACGCGCGGCACGTCGTTGCCGTCGGTGAGCCAGGATTTGACCGCTGCCGGTTGGGTGCCTTCGAAGGCGCTGCGCAGCGACTGGGTGCGGGTATTGAGGCGCATCAGGCGCGAATGGTCGGGCGCGAGGTCGGTATTGTTCCACATGTAGCGCTCGACCAGGATGTCGTCCGAACCGTCGTGGGTGACGCCGTGGTAGGCGTATTCGGCGGTCAGGGTGCGGTTGACCATATTGCTGCCGAGCTGCTTTTGCTGGTGGCCCCAGTTGCCGGCGATCAGGTGCACGCGGTTGTCGCCGTTGCGGTCGATGGCGAACTCGTCCAGGTTGCCCTCGAACTCGTTCTCCAGGTTCTTGACCGTGAAGCCGATGCGGTTCTCGTTGATCCAGTGGATGCTGATGATGGCGGCGCGCTCGATGGCGGTCTTGGCGACGACGGTCACCTTGGTCAGGTCGCTGGTGTCGCGCACGGCCAGCGCCTGCACGCCGCCAGGCAGCATGGTGGTGATGGCCACGTAGCCGCCCTTGGGCGACAGCTCCGCTTGGCTGACCTGGGGCGTATCGAAGAAGCTGGCGACGGCCGGGAGGGCGTCGGCGGCATGGCCGTCAAGGCTGAGCAGCGCGGCCGACGCCAGCGCCAGGGAGCGGAAGAAAGGAAGAACTGCCATGCATGACCTTCATTGTTAAATAAACGGCAATGATATGCGGCAATTGTTTTTTTGTCCACCCGAAGGTGGCGGGCAATCCGGCCGGCCGGATATCTATGGTAGATTAGCGCCTACAAGCAGCAGATACCAGCCACATGACCACAGCCATTTACAGCCATCCCGATTGCGCCCGCCACGACATGGGCGAGTGGCATCCCGAATCCCCCGCGCGCCTGCAAGCGATTGCCGACCAGCTGATCGGATCGCACATCCACGACCTGCTGGAGCACCGCGAGGCGCCGCTGGTGGCGATCGCGGACCTGGAGCGCAACCACAGCCGCAACGCCATCGCCATCGTGCGCGACAACGTGCCGGCGCCGGGCGACAGCTATCCGATCGACGGCGACACCTCGCTCAACCACTACAGCTGGCGCGCCGCCCAGCGCGCCGCCGGCGCCGCCGTGGCCGCGACCGACGCGGTCATCGACGGCGAGATCGCCAACGCCTTCTGCTCGGTGCGTCCGCCCGGCCACCATGCGCGGCCGGTGGAGCCGATGGGCTTCTGCCTGTTCAACAACGTCGCCGTGGCGGCCAAGCATGCGCTGGACGCGCGCGGCCTGGCGCGGGTGGCGGTGGTCGATTTCGACGTCCACCACGGCAACGGCACCGAGGAGGCGCTGCTGGACGAGCCGCGCGCGCTGATGGTCAGCTTCTACCAGCATCCGTTTTATCCGTACACCGAGCCGTTGCCGGTCAGCGCGCACATGGTCAACGTGCCGGTGCCGGCGCACACGCGGGGCGATGCGGTGCGCCAGATCGTGCTGGAGCAATGGCTGCCGGCGCTGCACGCGTTCCAGCCGGAGATGATCTTCATCTCGGCCGGCTTCGACGCCCACCGCGAGGACGACATCGGCGGCATGGGCCTGGTCGAAGCCGATTACGCGTGGATGACGCAGCAGGTGATGGAGGTGGCCCGGCTGTACGCCAAGGGCCGCATCGTCAGCTGCCTCGAAGGCGGCTACAACCTGTCGGCGCTGGGCCGCAGCGTGGTGGCGCACGTCAAGGCGCTGGCCGACCTGTGAGCGCGGATGTTGGTGCCGGGGCTGCCTGCGGCGTATGCGGCAGGTGGCCGTTCACGGGGCCTTGCGGCATTCATGCTCGTTTGCCTTGCGCGTTTGGTCTGGTTTTGTCTCGTTCTGTCTCGTAGGGGACGGTGCGCTGCACAAAGTAAGAACGAGTCAAAAAGAGACAGAACCAGAAACGCAAACCAGCACGATTGCCGCAAGGGTTGATTTTCGAACCCGGCGTCTATACTGCCGGCAAGGATTCCGGCCCTGAAATGAAAACGCCCTGCCGGGCGGCAGGGCGTTGGTGGTAACGCGGCTTGCTGAATCAGGCGGCGACGTTGCGGCCACTCTTGGCCGACCAGCGGTACAGACCCCACACCATGGCGATGCCGATGATCAGCGCGACGATCATGCCCTGCGCTTCGCTCAGCGAATTGGCGATGGCCAGCGGCTCGCCCTTGCCGGAGACGACGATCAACCCGGCCAGCGCGACGTTGAACAAGCTCTCGCCGACGATGAAGCCGGACATCACCAGCACGCCCAGGCGCTTGGCGGTGTCGCCGCCGACCTTGTGCTCCATCGCGCGGTCGAACAGGTAGCCGGCCACCGCGCCGATGCACACCGGCGTGATCACGGCGCTCGGCAGGTAGATCGCCAGGCCCACGCCCAGCGGCGGCAGCGAGTACTTGTCGTTGCTGGACTTCTTCAAGGCGAAGTTGATCGCCACCAGCAGCAGGCCGACCAGCGCGCCGTAGCCCAGCAGGTCCCAGCGCAGCTGGCCGCCGATGACGCCCTTGGCCAGCGTAGAAATCAGCAGCGCCTGCGGCGCGGCCAGCGGCTGGTCCGAGATCGAATTGAGGTTGGGCGCGCCGACGAAGCCGTTCGCATGGTTCAGCAGCTCCAGCACCGGCGGCACCACGCACGAACCGGCGACCACGCCGATCAGCAGGCCGACCTGCTGCTTCCACGGCGTGGCGTCGACCAGTTGGCCGGTCTTCAAGTCCTGCAGGTTGTCGTTGCCGATCACGGCCACGGCCAGCACCACGGTGGTGACGAACAGCGCGTAGGCGATCAGCGCCTGGGCTACTTCCGGACCCATGATGCTGCGGCCGACCATGCCCACGCTCAGCGCGGCGCCGAGGATGGTCAGGATGGCGATGCCGGACACCGGCGAATTGGAGGAGCCGATCAGGCCCGCCATGTAGCCGCAGACGGCGGCAGCGAACATGCCGGCGATCAGGATGTAGCCGATGCCGACCGCCACCAGCGGGAACGCCAGCGACGCCAGCGGGCCGCCTTGCAGGAAACTGGCCAGCAGCCAGCCGGCCGGCACCATCGACAGCAGCGTGACCAGGCCGACCACGAAGATCGGCAGGTCCTGCTCGGTGCGGTCTAAAACACCGCCATTGAGCTTGGCCTTGCGGGCCGAGTCCATCGCCGACTTCAGGCCGCCGAAGATAGGCTTGGCCAGGCCGGCCAGCGTGATGATCGCGGCCATGCCGATCACGCCGGCGCCCATCATGCGCACTTCCTTGGACCAGATGCCCAGCGCGTGGGCGCTGGCGTCGACGCCGGCGGCGGCCGGGCTCAGGGACGTCATCAACGGCACCATGATGCCCCAGGCGATGACCAGGCCGGCCAGCATCGCGATGCCGACCGTGATGCCCATCAGGTGGCCGGCGCCGATCAGGGCCAGCGAGCTCGATGCGCCGATGCCGGTGGCGCCTGCATTGGCCCCAACCCCGGTGCGGAAGTAGATCGACACTTCGCCGGCCATCAGCTTGACGGCGGCGAATGCGGCGAAGGCGGCGGAAGCGACGCTGCCCCAGATCACGGCCCACAGGCCGGCCTTGCCTTCGGCGGCGCCGGCGCGCGAGGCCATGCCGACCTTGAGCACTTCAGCGGCGGCCACGCCTTCGGGATAGGGCAGGTCGGACTGCGACACCAGCGCGCGGCGCAGCGGCATGGTGTACATCACGCCCAGCACGCCGCCGATGGCGCAGGCGCCGAAGGTCGGCCAGAACGGCACCTTGGCCCACCAGCCTATCATCAGCAGGCCAGGCAGCACGAAGATCACCGACGCCAGCGTGCCGGCGGCCGAGGCGATGGTCTGGACGATGTTGTTTTCCTGGATGGTGGCATCCTTGAAGGCGCTCAGCAGCGCCATCGAGATGACGGCCGCCGGGATCGAGGTGGCGAAGGTCAGGCCCACTTTGAGCCCGAGGTAGACCTGAGCCGCCGTGAAGACCAGCGTAATCAGTATGCCCAGGATAATCCCGCGTACGGTGATTTCCTTGGGGTTGGACGGTGCAGCTATGCTCATCTTCAGCACTCCGGTGGAGAATAATGTTATTTATATGGTCAGAAAAAGGGAAAAGCGCCTCATGATATCCGAAGTCCAGGCGAGCCAGCAGGTAAAATAGCGGATTGTCAGAACGATTTTGAAGGTCAGAGCATGTCGATACAATGGTACCCAGGGCACATGAACGCCGCCAAGAAAAAGGCGGCCGAGCAGATGGAGAACACCGATCTGGTGATCGAGGTGGTCGACGCGCGCCTGCCCGAGGCCAGCACCAATCCGATGGTGGAGGAGCTGCGCAAGTTCCGCCAGCGTCCGTGCCTGAAGATCCTCAACAAGATCGACCTGGCCGATCCGGCCGCCACGGCGGCCTGGGTGGCCTACTACAACGCCCAGGAAGGCGTGACCGCGTTCGCGATGACCACCAAGAAGCCGGCCGACGTCACCCGCGTGCCGGAGCTGGCCAAGCAGCTGGCGCCGCACCGCGGCGTGCCGACCAAGCCGCTGCGTATCATGATCATGGGGATACCCAACGTCGGCAAGTCGACGCTGATGAACGCGCTGCTCAAGCGCAAGGTGGCCAAGGTCGGCGACGAGCCGGCGGTGACCAAGCAGCAGCAGAAGCTTTACCTGGACAAGAACACCATCCTGGTCGACACGCCGGGCATGCTGTGGCCGAAGATCGCGCTGCCGAGCGACGGCTTGATGCTGGCGGCCAGCCACGCGATCGGCTCGAACGCGCTGATCGAAGAGGAGGTGGCGGTGTTCCTGGCCGACGAGATGCTGAAGTACTACCCGCAGCTGCTGGTGGCGCGCTACGGCTTCAAGGATATCGAGAGCTTCGACGGCATCGCCGTGGTGGAGGGGGTGGCGGCCAAGCGCGGCTTCCGCCAGAAGGGCGGCGACCTCGATTTCGAAAAAGCCTCGCACACCTTCCTGGGCGACTACCGCAGCGGCATCCTGGGCCGCATCTCGCTGGAGACGCCGGCCAGCCGTAAGGGGCGGCTGGAAGTGCACGATGCCGAGATGGCGGTCAAGAACGCCGAGAAAGCCGCCATCGCCGCCGCCAAGGCCGAAGCCTACGCCAACGGCAAGCGCGGTACTTAGCACCCAACCCGCAGAGCCGGGCAGGGGTCGGACCCCGTACGGGGTCCGACCCCGCGTCCGCATTGCGGGGTGGCAGCCCGACTAGCCGAAGCGGAAGCTGGTCACGGCCAGCGATCCCATGAATGCATCCTCGTGGTAGGGGACGGCCGCCGCGTCGTTCTCCGCCGCGCCCAGCGCCACCATCAGCGGCAGCAAATGCTCTTCACGCGGATGCGCCATGCGCGCGGCCGGCGCCTGCTCCCATTCCAATAAGCGCGCCGTGCGTTGCTGCGGCGGCAACGCCATCGTCGCGCGCAGCCAGCCGTCGAAGGCGTGCGAGGCAGCCGCGCCCTGCGCGTTGAAGGCGCGCAGGTTGTGGTAACTCAGCCCGCTGCCGACGATCAGCACACCCTGCTCGCGCAAGGGGGCCAGCAAACGGCCCACCTCCAGATGCGTCAACGGATCGAGGCCGCGCTTGAGCGACAGCTGCACGATGGGCACGTCCGCATTCGGATAGATCGGATACATGGCGCTGAAGGTGCCGTGGTCGAAACCGCGCTGCGCGTCCAGCTGCGCCGGGAAGCCGCCCGCGTCCAGCAGCTGCTTGACCTGAGCCGCCAGCTCCGGCGAACCCGGCGCGCTGTACTGCACCTCGTAGGTGTGCGGCGGGAAGCCCCCATAGTCATAGATCATCGGTGGTTTGACCGACGACGACAGCGTGAAATCACGCTCCTCCCAATGCGCGGTAATCACCAGCACCGCCTTCGGCGTCACGCCGAGCTGGCGCGGGATGTCGCGCAGCGACGCGTCCAGCTGGCCGTACAGATGGCCCACCTGGTCCATCATGAACGGCCACGGGCCGCCGCCGTGGGACAGGAAATAGCTAGGCAATGCATTCATGGAAAAACTCCGGTTTGAGTATGACCTCACTATAAGGACGGAGGCCGTTGCAATCAATGCACGAAATGTAGATAGGTCCTATCTAAAAAGTGAATGATCCGGGGCGCGCGCGTATA
Organism: Duganella rhizosphaerae; assembly: GCF_040364205.1. NCBI lineage: Bacteria > Pseudomonadati > Pseudomonadota > Betaproteobacteria > Burkholderiales > Oxalobacteraceae > Duganella > Duganella rhizosphaerae. Next base: position 17,099 of record NZ_BPWK01000020.1, on the reverse strand, counting down.
ATGCCGGGGTTCTGGTGCTTGCCCATGTGCTCACATGCGCAGTTAAACGGGAAACACAAGGCCGCCCGCGCCCACGGCGCGACGGCCAAGGTGTGCTGCCCCCGCAACGGTAACGCGAGGCTACCTTCAGCCTTGCCAGCCCGGATATCGGCCAGACAGGGGGAAGCCCGCGTGGCTTCCGTACACTTCCAGCCTGCGGGGACGCAGGCGGATGTCTCTTTTGAAAATGACCTGACATGCAATCCTCCGCCTTCCAACCGCGCCTGCTGGCCGCCGCCGTCTCCCTGTGCTTTGCCGCCGCCGTTCCCGCCGCCGCACAGATCTCCGAGGCGCTCGCGCCCATCGTCATCACCGGCTCGCGCTTCGACGCCTACGCGGCGCTGACGCCGATCGGCGCCGTCGTCATCACGGCCGAAGACATCCAGCGCGCCGGCGCCAACGACGTCAACACCGCCATCCGCAAGGTGGGCGGCGTGTACGGCCGCCAGAGCCTGGACGGCAGCCCGGACTTCAGCCTGGACCTGCGCGGCTTCGGCAGCAACAGCAGCCAGAATATGGTGATCGTGCTGGATGGCGTGCGCCTGTCGGAAAATGAACTGAGCAACGCCATCCTGTCGACCATCCCGATCGACACCGTGGAGCACATCGAAATCACGCGCGGCGGCGCCAGCGTGTTGTACGGCGACGGCGCCACGGGCGGCGTGATCAACATCGTCACCAAGCGCCCGGAAAAGAACAGCCGCCGCGGCAGCGTGTTCGTCGAGGGCGGCCAGTTCCGCGCCGGCGAAGCGCGCGTCTCCGGCTTCCAGGCCTGGGACGGCTTCGCCGCCGACGCCACGCTCGACACCCAGCGCACCGACAACTACCGCGACAACAATGAATTCAAGCAGACCCACTTCAGCGGCGGCGCGCAATGGTTCGACAACGCCGGCCGCGCCGGCTTCCGCTATGAAGGCGCGCGCCAGGATATGCGCTTCGCCGGCGCGCTGACAGAAGACCAATACAAGGCCAATCCGCGCCAGTCCACCACGTCGAACGACAACGGCAAACTCGATAACGACCGTTTCACCGCCTTCGGCCAGCGCCGCATCGGCGCCTACGAGCTGGCGGCCGACCTGTCGTACCGCAAGAAGACGGCGGCAGCAACTTACTACGATCGCCTCGGCCCATCGACTACCACCTACGACAGCAAGCAGACCCAGTTCTCGCCGCGCGTGCGCCGCTTGGGCAAGATCGGCGGCATGCTGAACGAAATGGTGGCCGGCTTCGACTGGACCGTCTGGAACCGTACCGCCACCACCAGCCGTTTATATTCGGCGGCCGACGCCACCCAGCACTCGAAAGCGCTGTACCTGCGCGACGAACTGCGTTTCGACGCCGCCCATGAAGGCCGCGTCTCGGCCGGCGTACGCCGCGAGATCTTCAACAAGGACGCCGTCGATCCGCTGAACACCTTCGGCCCCAACGCCTACAAATTGGCGCAAGGTCTGAACGCCTGGGAGCTGCAAGCGAGCTACATGCCGGTCGCCCACCTGACCGTCTACGGCAAGGCCGGCCAGAGCTATCGCGTCGCCAACGCCGATGAAAACGGCTACACCGTCGACACCAACACGGTGTTGCTGATGCCGCAGCAGTCGCATGACCTGGAGCTGGGCGTCAGCTACGGCAGCGCCGCGCAGAAAATCACCGGCCGCGTGTTCCGCCACAACCTGACCAACGAGATATTCTTCGATCCGACACTTAACTTCGGCTACGGCGCCAACACCAACCTGGCGCCGACCCGCCGCCAAGGCTTCGAGATCGACGCCGAGCAGCGCATCAACGCCGCCTGGAACCTGACCGCCCACTATCAGCACGTGGACGCCAAGTTCACCGACGGCGTCAACAACGGCAAGGAGATGGTGCTGGTGCCGAAGAACACCCTGACCGCGCGCCTGAGCTGGACCCTGGCAAGCGGCCACACCGCCGATATCGGCGCGCAGTGGGTGGACAGCCAGCGCAACGGCGGTGACTTCGACAACAAGTGCCCGGCGCAGATCCCTTCCTACACCACGCTGGACGCGCGCTACGCCCGCAAGCTTGGCCAGTGGGAGTTCGCGGTGTCGGGCCTGAACCTGAGCGACAAGCGCTACTTCTCGCAAGCCTTCAGCTGCGACAAGGGCATCCAGGGCGGCATCTACACCGCCGACGGCCGCCAGCTGAAACTCTCGGCCCGCTACCAGTTCTGATGCGCGCCATGACCACGACCGCTCGCCAGGCCTCGCCGCTGGTGCTGGCGCTGGCCTGCACGGCGGCCTGCGCGCAGGCTGTCACCGTGCAGGACGACGCCGGCAACAGCGTCGCCGTCGCCAAGCCGGCGCAGCGCGTCATCTCGATGGCGCCGCACATCACCGAGCTGCTGTTCGCGGCCGGCGGCGGCGAGCGCGTGGTCGGCGTGATGAACTACAGCGACTACCCGGAAGCGGCCAAGCGCATCCCGCAGGTCGGCAGCAACGCCACCATCGACATGGAGCACGTGCTGGCGCTGCGCCCGGACCTGCTGGTGGTGTGGAAGAGCGGGAACACCGCGCCCCAGCTGGAGCAGTTGAAAAGCCTGGGCATCCCGATTTTCTACAGCGATCCGCAAAAGCTGGACCAGGTGGCCACCAGCCTGACCCGCCTGGGCCGGCTGATGGGCACCGAAGCCGCCGCGCAGAAGGCCGCGCAGGACTATCGCCAGAAGATCGCCAAACTCTCGGCCACCTACGCGCAACGGCCGACGGTACGGGTGTTCTACCAGATCTGGGAAAAGCCGATCTTCACCCTCAGCGGTGAGCACATCGTCAGCGACGCGATCCGCGTCTGCGGCGGCCAGAACGTGTTCGCCGCGCTGAAGGTGCCGGCGCCCACCGTCAGCACCGAGGCGGTATTGCAGCAAAACCCGGAAGCCATCTTCGGCGGCGACCAGCACGACGCCGAATCCGGCGTCAATATCTGGAAGCAGTACAAGGGCATGCTGGCGGTCCAGCGCGGCAACCTGTTCACGCTGGACGGCGAGCAACTGGTGCGCGCCACGCCGCGCATCGCCGACGGCGTCGCCGCGCTGTGCGAGCGGCTGGAGACGGCGCGCCGGCGCCGGCCCTGAGGTTTAACGCCGGCCTAATTTGCACATCGTGGAAAAGGTGGTAATCTCGCGGCGTTCGCCACTTACCTTGATGAAGGACTGTTATGCGTTTCCTGAGTTTGCTGCGCCCCCTGATTGCCACCGCCGCCTTCATGGCCGCCGCCGCCGGCGCCCATGCCGCCGATTTCAAGAACGGCGTTGATTTCAATACGCTGGACGCGGCCAGCCGTCCGGACACCGGCAAGAAGGTCGAGGTGCTGGAAGTGTTCATGTACCACTGCCCGCATTGCAACGCGCTCGAGACGCCGCTGGCGGGCTGGGTCAAGAAGCAGGGCGACAAGATCGTGTTCCGCCGCATGCACCTGGGCGAGGATGCGCAAGCCAAGGCCTTCTTCACGCTGGAAGCGATGAACGCGCTGGGCAACGGCCTGCACGAAAAGTTCTTCCACGCCGTCCACGTCGAGCACAACCGCCTCAATACCGACCAGTCCATCCTGGACTTCGTCGTCAAGAATGGCGTCGACAAGGCCAAATATCTGGAATTTTTCAATTCGTTCGCGGTCCAAACGAAGATGAAACGTGGCGTGCAAGTGGCAAACCAGTATAAACTCGACAGTGCCCCGGCCCTGGTGATCGATGGTCACTATACGACCTCGCCGGCAATCGCCGGCCACGGCCTGGCGACGGTCCCGGAGGCGCACGCCGCCATGTTTGCGGTGATGGATAGCCTGGTTGCCAAGTCGGCGCAGGAACGCGCCGCCAAGAAGTAAGGAAAAAACATGAAAGAGATCAGCGATGAACGCAAGGCGGCCGAAGGCGAAGTCATGAAGATTTACAAGGAATCTTCACCGGTTATCGAAACCCTGTTCGAGTGGGCCTACATCAACCACGTGGCATGGAGCCTGGCGGTGCTGGCGCTGGGCTTCATCGTCTGGCTGCTGATCGCGTTGAGCAATGCCGAGAACCAGCGCAACGCGCTGATGACCAAGCAGTGCGCCGATCCCGTCTTCAAGGGAGAGCTCGACAAGAAGTGCCTGCGCACCGTGCATTCGCGCGAGCACTGGTGGGAGCATGTCGGCTACGCGCTGACCCACGTCAGCCCGGAAAAATAAGCATGGCACCAGCCCGCAGCAGCGGGCTTTTTTACCCCGCAAGGCCGGGCGGGGTCGGACCCCGTACGGGGTCCGACCCCTAAGTGGAGCGCAAGCATATCGCTGGCGCATGCGGGGGGGAGGTAAGCGATGAAACAAGTGATACTGGTGACCGGCAGCAGCCGGGGCATAGGCGCGGCGACCGCGCTGATGGCGAGCCGCCGCGGTTATGCGGTGTGCATCAACTACCTGCGCGACGCGCAGGCGGCCGCCCAGCTGCGCGCGCAGATCGTGGCCGAGGGCGGCGAGGCGATCGCCGTGCAGGCCGACGTCAGCGTGGAGGCCGACGTGCAGCGCCTGTTCGAGACCATCGACGAGGAACTGGGGCCGCTGACGGCGCTGGTCAACAACGTCGGCATATTGGAGCAGCAATGCCGCCTGACCGAGATGTCGGTGGAGCGCCTGCAGCGGGTGTTCACCACCAATGTGATCAGCTACTTCCTGTGCTGCAAAGAGGCGGTCAAGCGCATGTCGACCGCCGACGGCGGGCAGGGCGGCGGCATCGTCAACCTGTCGTCCGGCGCGGCCCGGCATGGGGCGCCGAATGTCTACATCGACTACGCGTCGTCCAAGGGCGCGATCGACGTGATGACGCTGGGCCTGTCGAAGGAAGTGGCGGCCGAAGGCATCCGCGTCAACTGCGTCCGCCCGGGCATGATTTACACCGAAATCCACGCCAGCGGCGGCGACCCTGGCCGCGTGGCGCGGCTGGAAGCTAACGTGCCGATGCTGCGCGGCGGCCAGCCGGAGGAAATCGCCGAGACGATCTTGTGGCTGCTCAGCCCACAATCGTCCTATGTCAGCGGCGCCATCATCGACGCCGCCGGCGCGCGCTAGCCGGCGCGGCGATTTTCAAACGCCGCAAGCAGGTGTTTCAACGGCCAGCCCACTTCTCGCGGAGAGGCGGCTGGCGCACAATCCGGGCATCCAAACAACGTAAGGACTCGCCCATGAAACGCTCGATTCTGCTGGCCGGCTTGCTGCTGGCCGGCGCCGCCAACGCCGACGATCTCACCGTTCAAGCGGCCCGCCGCTACGCCGCCTTCTGGAACACCGGCGATCCGGCGCTGGCCAGACAGGCCCTGTCGCCCGATTTCATGGACCGCACCTTGCCGGCGGGCCGCGAGCAGGGCGTCAACGGCCCGCTTCAGGCATCAAAAGGCTTTCGCACCGCCGTCCCCGATCTGAAGGCGGAAATCACCGACATGGTCGTCGACGGCGACCGCGTCGCCGTGCACCTGCATTTCAGCGGCCACTTCACCGGCACTTTCGGCGCAACGCAAGGCAAGGGCCAGTCCATAGACTTCCAGGCCTTCGACCTGTATCGCGTGGCCGACGGCCGCATCGCCGAGAACTGGCACCTGGAAGACAACCTGACCCTGTTGCAGCAGATGGGCATCGTGCCAGCCTCGCCTTGATCCCCTTAGCTGTGGATCACCACCGTGCAGGTGGTGCCGGCCACCAGTTCCAGTCCCTTCGGTTGCTGGTCGATATGGATGCGCACCGGCACCCGCTGCGCCAGGCGCACCCAGTTGAAGGTCGGGTTGACGTCGGCCAGCAGTTCGCGGCCGGTGTTGGCGTCGCGGTCGGTGATGCCGTGGGCGATGCTCTCGATATGGCCTTGCAGCTGGGCCGCGCCGCTCATCAGGTGTACTTCGACGGCGTCGTTCACCTTCAGCAGCGGCAGCTTGGTCTCTTCGAAATAGCCGACCACGTAGAACGAGGCGCTGTTGATCATCGCCAGCTTGGCCGCACCGACGGCGGCGAAGTCGCCGGCGTGCACGTTCAGGTTGGTGACGTAGCCGGTCACGGGCGCGCGCACCACCGTGCGTTCCAGGTTCAGCTCCGCCAGGCTGCGCGCCGCCAGCGCCGCCTGGTACTGCGCCGCCGCCGTGCCGACCGCGAATTCCGCCGTCTCCTTGCTCTCGGCCGAGATGATGGAGTTGTCCAGCCCCGCGCGGCGACTGGCTTCCTTGCTGCGCCGGCCTTTCTCCACCTGCTGCGACGCCAGCACGGCGTTGGCCTGCACCAGCGCGCTCTGGTAGCGGGCCTTGTCGACCACGAACAGCACCTCGCCCTGCCTGACCAGCTGGTTATCGCGCACCATCACGTCGGTGACGGTGCCGGCGACGTCGGCGCTGATGGTGACCACGTCGGCCTTGATGCGGCCGTCGCGGGTCCAGGCCGACTCCATGTAGTGGTCCCAGGCCGAACGCCCCATCCACAGGGCGGCGGCCAGCAGCAGCATGGTCAGGGAAAAGCGGAAGATTTTGGATGCACTCACGGCGGGCTTTCTGATTGAGTTGAATTTATTTGTACAGCGTGACCAGCAGGGCGCTGAAGATGCAGACGAACAGGCACAGACGCACCAGCGCCGGATGCCAGCTGCGGCGGTAGGCGCCGAGGTGGCTCAAGGCGCTGTCGAGCGCGACCTGCAGCACCAGGCTGACGAGGAACAGCGGCAGCACGCCGGGCAGCAGTACGCCGAAAAAGTCGATCTCACGCGGCATGGCCGGTTACTCCTGTAGTGATCTGGTCCAGCAGGGACGTGTAAATGGAATGCAGGTCGGTCAGCGCGGTGTGCAGGCGCAGCTGGCGTTCCGGCGTGGCCGAGGGCAGGGCGGCGCGCACGCTGGCGCCGGCGTCCAGTATCGACTGCAGCGCCGTCTCGCCGCTGGCGCGCGCCGGCGCCCGCAGGTAGGCGGCCAGCTGGCGCACCACCAGTTTCAGCGCCACCGGCACCGGGCCTGGCTGCGAACTGGCGATCAGCTGGCGCAGTTCGATCACGGCGTGGCCCAGCTCCAGCAAGGTCAGGCCCTGGCGCACCACGGCGCGCGCGGCTTCGTTGGGCGCCGGGCCGGAGGCGGCGTTCAGTTGGCTGAGCAGGTCGCGCACGCGGTTGTCGAAGCGCCGCTTCAGCCGGTACAGCGACGCAGTGCACGCGCCTTGCGCCTCGCGCCACAGGGCGGCGGCCACGTGGTCCTTCTGGCCCATCGTGTGTTCCGGCAGGACCACCTTGAACATCAGGTAGGCCACCGCCACGCCCATCGTCAGCGACAGTTCGCTGCTCATGAAGCCCTCGACGTCGTAGTGCATCAAGTTGGTCGGCACCACCAGCGTGGCGCAGAACATGCAGATGCCGATGCCCACGCCGGCCCAGCGCGGGCTGGTCATCAGATAGCTGCCCAGCACGAAGATCGGCAGCGCGGCGACGATCAGCGTCGGAAAGTCGTTGGCGCGGGCGACCAGGAAGAATTCGGTGGCGAAGGCCAGCGGCGTGGCCACCAGGAAGCCGATCAGCACCTGCTGCACCAGCGCCGTCGGCCGCGGCGACGACGAGGCCAGCGCGCAGAAAATGGTCGCCATCAAAATGGCGTTGCCGAGAAACGGCCAGGCCAGCCAGTACCACGCGCCGGCCGTCAGCAGCAGCGTGACGCCGGCGCGGAAGCCGCTGGCGACGATGATGGCCGGCGGTGTCTTCGGCGTGTAGGCGCCGGGATCGCTGACCTGCTGCCGCTTCTCCTGCGCCAGGCCGTGATAGAGCGCGGCGAAGGCCTCCATGTCGCGCACGTAGCGCTCCAGCAGTTCCACCGCCGTGTCGAAGTCGATCTGCTGCGCGCGTTCGAGTGGCGCGGTCTTTGTCCCTGCTGCCGCCGCCAGTTGCGCGCGGGCGGCGGCGATGTCGCCTGCCAGGCCGGCGCGCATCTGTTCCATGCGTGCCGCCGTCAGCTCGTCGCCCATGGCCTGCGCCAGGTGGGCGTGCATCGGCTCGACCAGCGCCAGCACCGGCTGCGCGTGCGCCGGCGCCGCGCCGCGCAGGCGGTGGATCAGGCGGTGCAGCGTATAGAAGGTGGTCAGCACCGTCATGAAGGCGGCGTTGAAGGCATGCAGCTGGCGTGTGTGCGAACGCGGGTGGTCGGCCTCGAAGAAGGCGGCGGCGCGGCCCGATTCCAGCGCGGCGATGTCGGCGGCGAACTTCAGGTGGCTGAGTTCCGTCTCGGCCGGCGTCAGGCGCTGCTCCAGCACCTGCGTGCAGAAGGTGATGAAGCTGGCGTAGCGCGCCTGCACGGTGCGCATCACCGTGCGCGAGTGGCGGCGCGGGAACACCACGTCGTGCACCACGGCGGCGCAGATGATGCCCAGCCCGACCTCGGTCACCCGGGTGATGGCCAGCGTGAACACGCGGTCCGGCGCGTCGATGGCGGGGACGGCGATCATGCAGGCGGTGTAGCCGGCCAGGACGAAGCTGTACGATTGCTGGTTGCGGTGCATGGCGGCGCCGCCGGTGCACAGGGCGATCCACACCGCCACGCCGATGAACAGCAGCGGCGGCGATTGCGGGAACAGCGCCACCAGCAGCAGCGATGCCGAGCAGCCGACCAGCGTGCCGAGAAAACGGTAGAAAGCCTTTTCCAGCACCATGCCGCTGCTGGGCAGGGCCAGGATCACGGTGGTGGCGAGGGCGGTGTAGGGGGCGTCGAGGCCGAGGCGGAAGGCCAGCCACAGCGCGGAGAAGGACGCCAGCATGGTCTTGGCGACGAACACCCAGCGCTCGCCCTCGGTGTTGAACCAGCCGGCGGTTTGCGCCGCCAGCCAGCGCAGCGCTCCCCTTGCCGCGCTTGGGTCCTGGAGGGGAGTGGCGGCTTGGGGAGGGTTCATGGCGTCAGTTCAGGCTATGTCAATGCTTCGAGATTGTCCAGCTGCCTTTTCAGCAGCGCTTCAAGTACTTTAACTTCTTCGGCGGTGTAGCCGTCGTAGGCGCGGGTGGTGGTCGCCCAGACTTCCGGCAGCACCTTGGCGGCCAGTTCGCGGCCGGCGTCGGTCAGCGTGATCATCACGCAGCGACGGTCGCCGGGGCGGTTGCCGCGCGAGATCAGGCCCTGCGATTCCAGGTCGTTGCACACCCGCGTCAGGTTGGCCGGCTTTTCCATGCAGGCCTCGCCCAGCGTGGACGCCGTCGAGGTCTCGTCGTCCGAGCCGTACAGCACGGCCAGCACCATGTAGCTGGCGTCGACCAGCTCATATTTGCGCAGCGCCGCGTTGCTCAGGTCTTTCATCCGTTTTTGGATGTGGTAAGTCATGCGCAAGACGCGCATCAAATCCTCGGGGAACTCCGGCATTCGGGCATGGATGTTTTTCAGGCGTTTTTTAGTCGCTTCAAAACTGCTCATTGCCTGCTCCTCATACGTTTTTCAAAGGCTTTGATTGTACTATCTAAGCATCATGGCAATTCCAGTTTTATGCCGCCACCGAGCGCGGTCATCAACAATGTGTAGTTATCTAGTTGTTTGCTAGCCACTTGCGCCATCTGCTGTTCCTCGTTCAATAGCGTCAGCTGGGCGTTGATCACGTTCAGCGCGTCGGTCATGCCGGCGCGGTAGGCGCGTTCGGCCAGCTCCTGCTGTCGGCGGGCCGAGGCCAGGGCGCGCTGCGCCAGCTTGTCCTGCTGCCGAACCGACTCGATGCGCACCACCGCGTTGGCCACGTCGGCCATGGCCTGCACCACGGCGGCGTTGTACTGCTCGACCGCGCCGTCATAAAGCGCGGTCTGGTTGCCGAGTTGACTGCGCAGTCGGCCGCCTTCGAAGATCGGCAGGCTGATGGCCGGCGTCACGCCGCGCATCGACGAGTTACTGTCCAAAAAATGCGTGAACCCCAGCGACTGGAAGCCGACAAAGGCCGCCAGGTTGATGTTCGGGTAAAAATCGGCCTTGGCGCCGGCGATGCGCGCGCCGGCCGCTTCGATCCGCCAGCGCTGGGCCGCGATGTCGGGCCGGTGGCCGACCAGTTCCGCCGGCAGCGAGGCCGGCACCGCATCGCCATGGCCGGCATCGAGGGCCAGCATCGGCCGGGCGATCGCATCGCCGTCGCCCGGTCCTTTGCCGATCAGTGCCGCCAGCTGGTTGCGCAGCAGGGCGATCGACTCGCCGATCTGCTCATGCTCGCGCCGTCCGGCCGGCAGCGTGGTTTCTATGCTCGCGACTTCGAGCTCGCTGGCCAAGCCTGCGGCCCGGCGCTTGCGCGTGATCTCCAGGATGCGCTGGCGCTGCGCCAGGTTCTGCGCCACGCTGTCCTGCAGCGTGTATTCCAGCGACAGCTGGATGTAGCTGCGCACGATGGCCGATTCCAGCGTCAGCCGGGCCATCTGCGATTCGGCCGACGCCATGTGCACCTCGTCCAGCGCGGCGGCCAGCGCGTCGCGGTTGCGGCCCCACAGATCGAGGTCGTAGGAGCCGGACAGCGCGGCCGTGTTCTTCCACGCGTAGTTGCCGGCCAATGGAGCGGGCACGGTGCTGTGCGCGGAATACAGTTCGCGGTCGGCGCTGGCGGAGGCGGTCACCTGCGGCAGCGTGCCGGCCTTGGCGACACCGGCCAGCGACTCGGCCTGGCGCACGCGCGCCTGGGTGGCGCGCAGCGTCGGGTTGTCGGCCAGCGCGGCGGCCACCAGTTGGTTCAGCTGCGCGTCATGCAGCGCTTGCCACCATTGCTGCTCCGGCCAAGCGACAGTGGCGCTGGCGGCGGCGATGGCTTTGCCGGGATTCAGTTCGGCCGGTTTCAGCGCGACTGCCTGCGGCTTGATCTTGCCCATGTCGGCGCAACCGGCCAGCACCGCCAGCACGCAGGCTGCGAGGGCGAAGGACTGGACGGCGCGTGGCGATTTCACGGGGCAGTTTCCGATTACTTGACGTTGTGCTTCTTGGTCTGGGCGACATCCATGTCGGCTTCGGTCTCGATCAGCGTGCCGTTCTTGCGCGCTTCGAGGAACTCGGCCTGCACTTGGGCGCGGGTCAGGCCGGCCGGTTGGGCTTTGGTGGCGGTGGCCAGCGCGCCGTTGGCGACGGCGGTTTGCGCGGCGGCGGTGGCGGCGGAGGTGGAAGTGGCCGCAGCCGGCGCGGTGGTCTGCGCAAACGCACTGGTGACGGTGGTGGCTGCGGCGGCGATGGCAAATGCGGCGGTGGCGGCGGCGGTGATCAGGTTTTTAGTCGTGATGCTCATGGTGCTCTCCTTGGGTTGGCTGCGGTATGAGTTAACTATAGAGATGAATAATACATTTGTAAAGTAAAAAATTCCTATTAGTACGATAGTTTTTATGCGCGGACGCGCACGGAACGGCCACGGCGACGGTGGTCAAATAGAAGTTTTCACAGGGAGGAGCAGATCATGTCTGACAGTACCTTGGACCCGGACAACATACCGGTAGGCACCGACCGCTCGCTGGGGCGCGGCCATGGAACGCGGGCGCTCGGTCCCAGCGACAATTCCGACAGCGGCAGCGACGTCCCCGGCGAGCCGGACACCGGCCTCGATAGCGACACCGACGCCGAAGGCACCGGCGAGCGCGCCAGCGTGGACGTTGAATCGCTGCCGCCCGATACCGACATCGGCTTCGATCACATCGAGACGATACCGGTGGTGGACGGCGCCTTCCACGAAGGCGCGCCGGACGAACGCCCGGAGCGGCGCGACTGGTCGCGGACTAACTAGGCCTTATTAGCTGGCCTCATTTGTGGCTCGACGAGCCGGCCCACAGATTGATGGCGCCTTCCTTGGCCAGCACATCGATGTCGGCCAGCTCTTTTGCGCTGAAGGCCAGGTTCTGCAAGGCCGCCACGTTCTCGCGGATCTGCGCGCTGCTGCTGGCGCCGATCAGCGTGGACGTGACGCGCGGATCGCGCAGCACCCAGGCCAGCGCCATCTGCGCCAGCGTCTGGCCGCGCGCCTTGGCGATCTCGTTCAGGCCGCGCACGCGTTCGAGGTTTTCATCGCTCAGGTGCGCCTTCTGCAAGGAGCCGCCGCCGGGGCGGTTCACGCGCGAGTCCTCCGGAATGCCGTTCAGGTATTTGTCGCTCAGGATGCCCTGCGCCAGCGCGGTGAAGGTGATGCAGCCCATGCCCTGCGCGGCCAGCGTGTCGAGCAGGTCTTCCTCGATCCAGCGGTTGAGCATATTGTAGGACGGCTGGTGGATCAGGCACGGCACCTTCCATTCGGCCAGCAGGCGCGCCGCCTCGGCGGTCTTTTCCGCCGAATACGACGACACGCCGACATACAGCGCCTTGCCCTGCTGGACCGAGTGCGCCAGCGCGCCCATGGTCTCTTCCAGTGGCGTGTCCGGGTCGAAGCGGTGCGAGTAGAAGATGTCGACGTAGTCGAGGCCCATGCGTTGCAGGCTTTGATCCAGGCTGGCCAGCACATACTTGCGCGAACCGCCGCCCTGGCCGTAAGGACCCGGCCACATATCCCAGCCGGCCTTGGTGGAGATGATCAGCTCGTCGCGGTAGGGTGTGAAATCCTTCTGGTACAGCTGGCCGAAATTGGTTTCGGCCGAGCCGTACGGCGGGCCGTAGTTGTTGGCCAGGTCGAAGTGGGTGATGCCCAGGTCGAAGGCGGTGCGCAGCATGTCGCGTTGCGAGGCGAGCGTGCTGACGTCGCCGAAATTGTGCCACAGCCCGAGCGACATCAGCGGCAGTTGCAGGCCGCTGCGGCCGCAGCGGCGGTACTGCATGGCGTCGTAGCGGTGCGGCGAAGCGTGGTAGGTCATGGTTGGGGTACTCCAGGATTGAACAGGGTATCTGCGATTATAGGCATGTCGGCCGGATTGCGCCGTGCAATCCAGCCGTCCGTTCTTGCAAACCGTCGCGGCGTATGGCGTTTCGTCGCATTCCGGCGGCTTGCCTGGTCAAGGTTGGGCATGCTGCGGTTTTTATATCGGACGCGGCGAGATGTTCAGACTATCGTTTTCCATGATGCTGCGCGACTGGCGCGCGGGCGAGTTGCGGTTTTTGCTGGCGGCGCTGATGCTGTCGGTGGCGGCGCTGTCGTCGGTGAACTTCTTCACCGCGCGCATGGGCGCCGGCATCGCGCGCAACGCCAGCCAGGTGCTGGCCGCCGACCTGGTGCTCGCGTCCGACCAGCCCTTGCCCGCCGACGTGCGCGCCGAGGCGCAGCGGCGCGGCCTGAGGAGTGCGGACACGGTCGCCATGCTGAACATGGCCCTCGCCGGCCGGGACGAGCAGGGCGTGTCGATGCTGGTCGCGCTGAAGAGCGTCAGCGATGCCTATCCCTTGCGCGGCCACCTGAAGCTGCGCCGCGACGGCCAGCCGGACGCGGTGGCCGCGGCCATTCCCGCGCCGGGCACCGTGTGGGTGGATGCGACGCTGGTGGCTGCGCTGAACCTGCGCACCGGCTCCACGCTGCGCATCGGCGACCGTAGCCTGACGGTGGCCGGAGTGATCGCCTCGGAGCCCGATGCCGCCGCATCCTTCGTGACGCTGGCGCCGCGCGCCATGATCTCCAGCGCCGACCTGATGTCCACCAATTTGCTGCAACAGCACGCCATCGCCACGTACCGCCTGCTGCTGGCGGGCGAGCCGGCGCAGGTGGCGGGCTTCGAACAATGGCTCAAGGCGCGCATCGCGGCCGCGCCCAAGCAGGGCATCGAAATCAGCTCGCTCGCATCGATGGGCAAGGACAGCCAGTCCATGCAGGACCAGGTGCGGCAATTCCTGTCGCTGGTCAGCCTGTTGTCCGCGCTGCTGGCCGGGATCGCGGTGGCGATGGCTGCCGGCCGCTTCATGCAGCGCCACCTCGACGCCTGCGCCGTGCTGCGCTGCCTGGGCCAGACGCAGGCGCAGCAGACGCGCATGTATCTGCTGGAGTTCCTGATGCTGGGCGTGGCCGGCAGCATGGCCGGCGTGCTGCTGGGATTCGGCTGCCACTTCGTGCTGCTGGAGTGGCTGGGCAAGCTGGTCGACGCCGACCTGCCGCCGCCCGGCTGGCAGCCGGCGCTGCAAGGGCTGGCGTCGGGACTGGTGCTGCTGCTTGGCTTCGCGCTGCCGCCGCTGCTCCAGCTGCGCAATGTGTCGCAAGTGCGCCTGCTGCGCCGCGAGCAAGAGGCGCCGCAGGCGCGCACCGTCGTCGCCTATGCGCTGGGCGCCGCCGCCTTCACCGCCTTGCTGGTGTGGCAGACCGACGATGTCATGCTCGGCCTGATGGCGGCCGTCGGCTTCGCATCGTGCGGGTTCGTCTTCGGACTGGTGGCGTGGCTGGGTGTGAGTTCGCTCCAGCGTTTGCGTCGCCTGTTCAATCATCCCGCCTGGCGCTTCGCCATCACCGACATGCGCCGCCGTCCGGCGGCCAGCGTGACGCAGATCGTCGCGCTGGCGCTGGGCCTGACCGCCTTGCTGCTGCTGATGGTGGTGCGCGGCGACCTGCTGGCGGCATGGCATCAGGCCACGCCGGACGGCGCGCCGAATCACTACGTCATCAACATCCAGCCGGACCAGCAGCAGGAGCTGGCGGAGCGTCTGAAGCCATACGGCCAGCCGCCAATGCATGTGCTGAGCCGTGGACGGCTGATCGGCATTAACGGCAAGCCCGCCAAGTCGGACGATCCGCGCGCGAAGGAGCTGGTCGAGCGCGAGCTCGAAATCGAGCAGGCCGACCAGCTGCGGGCGCCCAACACCATCACCGCAGGCCGCTGGTACGACGGCGCTGCGGCGGAAGTGTCGGTGGACCATGGCATCGCCGAGATCCTCGGCATCAAACTGGGCGACAGCCTGACCTTCGACGTGGCCGGCGAAACGCTGGAGGTCAAGGCCACCAGCCTGCGCAAGATCGACTGGCGCGCGCACCAGGTGGGCGCTGCGTTTGAAGTGGCGCCCAGGTTGATGGCCGGCATGCCGATGACATTGGCGACCACGGTGCATGTGCCGGCCAACGACCGGCGCTTCGCCTACCTGCTGGCGCGCGACTATCCGAACCTGAGCGTGTTCGATATCAGCGCCTTCATCCAGCGCATGCAGGATACGCTGGCGCAGGTCAGCGCGGCGGTGGAATTCTTGTTCGGGTTCACGCTGATATCGGGATTGCTGGTACTGTACGCTGCGATGGCGGGATCGCTGGATGCGCGCAAGCGCCAGGCGGCCCTGCTGCGCGCGCTGGGCGCCACGCGCAGGCAGTTGTCGCAGGCCCAATGGATCGAGCATCTGCTGACCGGCGCCCTGGCGGGCTTGTTGGCGGCCGGCGGCGCAACGGCCGCCAGCTGGGCGCTGGCGCGCTTCAGCTTTCACTTGGAATGGCAATGGTCGCCGCTGTTGTGGATAGCCGGCCTGGCCGCCGGTGCGCTGTGCGCACTGTTGGGCGGTTGGGCGGGTCTGCGCGGTGTGCTGAACCAGCCGCCATTACTCAGTCTTCGGGAAACTTAGGAGTATCAATGACGAATATGAATCTCGCCGCCAGCCTGCTGCGGCCTGCGATTGCGGTAAAAAACCTGTGCAAGCGGGTGGCCGACGCCACCGGCGAACTGACCATCCTGCATGACATCGACCTGACGGTGCAAGCCGGGGAGACGCTGGCCATCGTCGGCGCGTCCGGCTCCGGCAAGTCGACGCTGCTGGGCATACTGGCGGGGCTGGACTTGCCGACCAGCGGCACGGTGGAGCTGGAAAACACCGACATCTTCCAGCTCACCGAAGACGGCCGCGCCGTGTTCCGACAGCAGAACGTGGGCTTCGTGTTCCAGTCGTTCCAGCTGCTGCCGCATCTGACGGCACTGGAAAACGTCATGCTGCCGCTGGAGTTGCGCGGCGAAGGGCAGGCCAGCGAGAAGGCGAAGGCGATGCTTGAGCGAGTGGGCTTGTCGGCCCGTTTGCGGCACTATCCCAAGTACATGTCCGGCGGCGAGCAGCAGCGGGTAGCGCTGGCGCGCGCCTTCGTCTGCGAGCCGCCGCTGCTGTTGGCCGACGAGCCGACCGGCGCGCTCGATGCGGCCACCGGCGCGGCGGTGATCGAGTTGATGTTCGCGCTCAATCGCGAGCGCGGCTCGACGCTGGTGATGGTTACCCACGATTTATCGGTGGCCGCGCGTTGCGGCCGTACCGTTACGATGACTGCGGGCCGCTTGGGCCACGCGTGAGAAAGAGGACTGAATGCGCTTGCTAAACCTGATGTTGACTCCCGTGCTGGCGCTGGCCGGCGCTGCCGCCCATGCCGACGGCCTGGCCGATCTGAAGGCCGCGCTGGAGCGTTTGCAGGAACCGGTGCCGTTGAAGGCTACACTGGATTCGAGCGTGTGGCGCCGCAACGGCGAAGGCAAGGATGCGGACGAAACCAGCGGCCAGGCGGTTGTCGCCATCGAGGATGGCCAGCGCGGCATGCAGCTCAGCTACAGCCGCGAGATGCTGGCCAAGCTCGATGCCGAGGCGATGAACGTGGCCCGCAACCCCAACGCCAAGACGCCGACGCTGAACGCCGCCCGCGAATTCAGCCCGACCGACCTGCGGCCGATGATCTCGGCGGCCAGCAGCCTGTCGCACATGCTGGAGAAGACGAGCTTTTTGGCCGAGAAGGCCGACGTCTACCAGGGCAAGCCGGCGCGCATGCTGACCTTCGCACAGGGCATCGACGCGCTGGCTGACCGCGATCGCAAATACGTCAAGGAATTCGACGGCCGCCTGAACGTGTGGATCGCTGCCGACGGCACGCCGCTGGCCAGCCGCATCACGCAGAACGTCTACGGCCGCGCCTTCATCGTCGTCACCTTCGAGGCGAAGAACGAAGAGTCCAGCGTCTACGCGCTGGCCGGCAACCGGTTGGTGTCGATCCGCAAGGAGAGCCGCAACACCGCCTCCGGCGCCGGCGAGAAGAGCGACTTCAAGACTGTCAAAACCCTGCAGCTACAATAAAAAAAACGGGGTCAGGTCTGACATTCGGACACGAGCTCTGCCGTAACGGCATGTTACGGCAGAGCTCGTGTCCGAATGTCAGACCTCGTATATTGAGCATACCGCATCTCCATCGGATAATAAGGACGTAGGTGCGGTCAGGCGGAGTGACGCTGATCAGAC
>NZ_BPWK01000019.1:0-123276 GCF_040364205.1 Duganella rhizosphaerae | reverse complement strand
GCACCTATCTGACCCACGGGCTCTATGGCACTAAGTCTGATCAGCGTCACTCCGCCTGACCGCACCTACGTCCTTATTATCCGATGGAGATGCGGTATGCTCAATATACGAAGTCTGACAATCGGACACGAGCCCTGCCGTAGCGACCACTACGGCAGGGCTCGTGTCCGATTGTCAGACTTGACCCCGTTTTTTTTATGTGTAGCATGGCGCTATTGTTTATCGGAGCGCACGCATGTTGAAACCTATGGGCATGACCTTGCCGGAATATATGGCGCTGAGCGGTCCGGCGCCGACGCTGCACGTGGCCTACGGCGCGGCGCCGTCGCAGTTCGCGCAGCTGTTCCAGCCGGCCGGTGACGGCCCCTTCCCGGTGGCGGTGATCGTCCACGGCGGCTGCTGGTGCAAGGAATACGCCGGCATCTCGCAGATGCACAATATGGCCGGCGACCTGCAGCAGCAGGGCGTCGCGGTCTGGAATATCGAGTACCGCCGCTTCGACGAGGAGGGCGGCGGCTATCCCGGCATGTACCACGACGTCGCCACGGCGCTCGACCACCTGCGCGCATTGGCGCCGCAGCGGCGGCTGGACCTGGCGCGCATCGTGCTGGTCGGGCACTCGGCCGGCGGCCATCTGGCGCAATGGGCCGCCTCGCGCGCGCGCCTGCCGCGCAGCAGCCCGCTGTACGTGGCCGATCCGCTGTCGGTCCCCGTCGTCATCAGCCTGGGCGGCCTGGCCGACCTGCGCAACGAAGAACAACTGATCAAGACCAGCTGCGAGCGCGACGTGGTGCAGCTGGCCGGCACCCCCAGCGCGGCGCGGCCGGATATTTTCTCGGACACCTCGCCGGCCGAGCTGCTGCCGTCCGGCGTGCGCACGGTGCTGATTCACGGCGAACTGGACACCATCTCGCCGCTGCGCGCCGGCCAGGACTACGCGCGCCGCGCCCAGGCGGCCGGCGACCAGGCCGAAGTGATCGTGCTGCCGGGCGGCAGCCATTTCGACGAGGTGGCTGCCACCTCGCCGTCGTGGACCATCGTCTCGGCGCAGATCCGCAAGGCGCTGGGCCACTGACGCCGCGCCGGCCGTGCGCCGGTGTATGCTGTCGCCATGGATTCCCTGATCGCCGCCTCCGCGCGCGCCCTCGCAGCCGGTGACGCGCTCGGCGCCCTCAAACGCGTCGCCCTGCGCGACGATCCGCCGGCACTCGCCCTGCGCGGCATCGCCATGGCCCAGCTGGGCGAGCACGGACGCGCGCGCGAACTGCTGCGGCGCGCCGCGCGCGGCTTCGGCTCCCATGAAGAATTGTCGCGCGCCCGCTGCGTGATCGCCGAGGCCGAGGTGGCGTTGGCGGTGCGCGATTTCGCCGGCTCGCCGCGCGCCCTGACCGCCGCGCTGACCACGCTGGAGGCCCACGCCGACCGCGCCAACGCGCTGCATGCGCGCCTGATCGCGGTGCGCCGCCTGCTGTTGCTGGGCCGCCTGGAAGAGGCCGGAGCCGCGCTGGCGTTGCTCGACGCGCGCGGCCTGCCGCCGGCACTGGAAGCGGTGGCGGAACTGGCGGCGGCGGAACTGGCGCTGCGCTCCCTGCGCATCGCCCCGGCCCGCACGGCGCTGGAGCGCGCGCAGACGGCCGCCGCGCGCGCCGGCATCCCGGCCTTGCTGGCCGAGGTGGCGGAGGCGCGCAACGCCTTCGGCCGGCCGGCCGCCCTGCGCTTGGCCGCCGGCGTCGAACGGATGCTGCGGTTGGACGAGGTGGCCGCGCTGCTGGCCTCCGACACGCTGGTGGTCGACGCCTGCCGCCGCGGCGTGGGCACGGGCGCCGAGTGGCGCTCGCTGGCGCGGCGGCCGGTGCTGTTCGCGCTGGCGCGCGCGCTGGCCGAGGCCTGGCCCGGCGACATCGCCCGCGAAGCCCTGATCGAAGCCGCCTTCAACACCCGCGATCCCGACGACACCCACCGCGCCCGCCTGCGCGTCGAGATCGGCCGTCTGCGCGCGCTGGTCAAGGCCCAGGCGACCATCGAGGCCACCGCGTCCGGCTTCGCGCTCAAGCCGCTGGGCGCGGGCCAGGTGGCGGTGCTGGCGCCGCCCATAGCCGGCGAGCAGGGCGCGCTGCAGGCCCTGCTGGCCGACGGCGCGGCCTGGTCGACCTCGGCGCTGGCGCTGGCCATGGACGCCAGCCAGCGCACCGTGCAGCGCGCGCTGGCCGAGCTGGAAGCGGCCGGCCGCGCGCGGCCGATCGGCCAGGCGCGCACGCGCCGCTGGCTGGCGCCGCCGCTGTCGGGCTCCATGGCACAATTCACGACAATCTTGTTACTCCCTGCGGCGCTGCCGTTGGCATAAAGTTCTGTTGCGGCGCCGATCGCGGCGCACCAACCACAGGAGGCAGCAATGAACGCGAACACCAGATCATCCCAGCTTCAAACCAAGGCGCGCCCGGCCGAGATCGTGCGCGAGTACGGCCCCTTCGACGGCGCCGAACGCATCCACGGCGTCACGCACGACGGCCAGCGCGTCTGGGCCGCCACCGGCGCCCGGCTGATCGCCTTCGACCCGGCCAGCGGCGCCGCCACCCGCACGCTCGACGTCGCCGCCGACGCCGGCACCGCCTTCGACGGCACCTATCTGTACCAGATCGCCGAGCGGCGCATCGACAAGATCGACCCGGCCAGCGGCAAGGTGCTGGCCTCGATCCCGGCGCCGGGCGACGGCTACGATTCCGGCCTGACCTGGGCCGAGGGCAGCCTGTGGGTGGGCGAGTACCGCGACCGCAAGATCCACCAGATCGACCCGGCCACCGGCAAGGTCCTGCGCAGCATAGCTTCGAACCGCTTCGTCACCGGCGTGACCTGGGTGGACGGCGAGTTGTGGCACGGGACCTGGGAAGGGGACGACAGCGACATCCGCCGCGTCGATCCCGCCAGCGGCGAAGTGCTGGAACGGCTGGAGATGCCGGCCGGCGTCGGCGTCAGCGGCCTGGAATCGGACGGCGCCGATTTGTTCTACTGCGGTGGCGGCGGCAGCGGCAAGGTGCGCGCGGTGCGCCGGCCGAAGTGAGGACGGTCAGTACTGGTTGTACTTGCGGGCGTCGCCGCGCACCTGCTCGGCCGGATACTTGGCGGCGTTGAGCGCCATCTTCTCCAGCGCGGCGGCGTGCAGGTCGACGCCGCTCTTGTCAGCCAGCTGCACCAGGTAGAGCAGCACGTCGGCCAGCTCGTGGCGGATGCCGGTGCGGCGGGCATCATCGAGCTCGGCGTCGGCGCCGGTCTGCAGCCACTGGAAATGCTCGGCCAGTTCGGCCGCTTCCACCGTCAGCGCCATGGCCAGGTTCTTCGGCGTGTGGAACTGCTGCCAATCGCGTTCGGCGGAGAATTGGCGGGTCAGGTCGCGCAGGGCGATCAGGCTGTCGGCGGGGGCGGTCGGGGAGGTCATGGTCGTGGTGGCAGGGCTGGTGGATGCCGTCATGATAGCACCTGCTTAAGCACCGGCTTTGGGCGGCCTGTCCCCCGTTTTCTGCCGTTCGTCGCACGGCGCGGGCAACGCGCCGGCGGCGGCGCTACAGTGGCGTCACTATAACTTCAGGGACGTCCCATCATGCGTACTGCCATCTCCATCGCCGTCATCACCGCCCTCGCCACCCTCGCCGGCTGCGCCGTCATCGTCGTCCCGGACGACGGCAGCGGCAACGGCGGCGTGCGCTACAGCTCCGCCTTCGGCAGCTCGGCGGTGCAGGGCAACGGCCAGCTGGCCACCGAACGCCGCGACGCGGCCAGCACCGACGGCATCGACATCAACGGCCCGATGCAGGTCGAAGTGCGGGTCGGCGACGCCACCTCGCTGCAGGTGGAAGGCGACAGCAACCTGCTGCCGATGCTGCGCACCGACGCCAGCGGCGGCATGCTGCGCGTCTGGATCGACGGTAACATCCAGAGCGCCAACCCGCTGCGCGTGATCTACACCACGCCGCAGCTGCGCCAGATCGACGCCAGCGGTTCCGGGCGCCTGACGGTCAGCGGCTTGAACGGCGGCCCGCTGAGCCTGAGCCAGAAGGGTTCGCGCCAGATCCAGCTGTCGGGCAGCGTCAGCCGCCTCGATGTGCGCGTCAACGGTTCGGGCAGCGTCAGCGCGGCCGGCCTGCAGAGCGGCTCCACCGTCGCCAGCCTGAGCGGCTCCGGCCGCCTGGACCTGGGCCGCCTGAACGGCGACTCGCTCAACCTGGACATCAAGGGTTCGGGCGGCGTCAACGCCAGCGGCACCGTGCGCAGCATGAATGTGCGCCTGTACGGTTCGGGCAGCGCCGACCTGGCCGGCCTGACCAGCCAGAGCGCGGAACTGGTGTCCTACGGCTCCGGCAGCATCTCGGCCGGCGTCAGCCAGTCGCTGGTGGCCGATGCCACCGGTTCCGGCCACGTCACCGTGTACGGCAACCCGGCGCAGCGCAGCATCAGCGGCAAGCGCGTCAGCGTGATGCAGTAAGCACTGCGGCGGCGTCGGCGGTTTCGCGCTCGCCGCCTTCGTCTTTGTCTTCACCTTCCGCCGCCTGCGCCAGCCGGCGGCGGAACTCGACGTAATCCGCGGCGCTGCGGCGCGGCGCCTCCAGCATCGGCAGGTGGCCGATGCCGGCCATCAGGATCACCTGGTGCTGGCCGAACAGCGCGGCCAGCGTGGCCGCGCCGGACGGATGCAGGATGCGGTCCCGCTCTCCCCAGACGATCAGCGCCGGCGTGCGCAGCCCATGGTACTGCTGCTCCAGCAGCGGCGACGCCACCACCTGGCGCATGATCTCCGTATGCAGCGCGAAGTCGGCCGCCGCGCGCCGCGCCAGCGCGGTGCGCACCGAATACGGCAGGAAGAATCTGCGGTGTGCGGAATACGCCAGCAGCTGCGCGAAGTCGCGCTCGGCCGGCACCAGCAGCGGCATGGCGCCGCTGTCGCGATACCGATCCAGTACGGCCGAACTTTGCGCCGCCGCCGTGCCCGCCGCATCCAGCAACCACACGCTGGCCACCCGCTCGGGATGGCAGGCGGCGAATTGCGCGGCGATGTAGCCGCCCATCGAATTGCCCCCCAGATGAATCCGCCCCGGCGCATGGCGGTCGAGGAAGACCCGCAGCCGTTCGACCTGGTCGGCGATGGCGTAGCCGGCCTGCGGCGCGCGCCCGGCCTCGCCGAAGCCGGGCAGGTCGGGGATCAGCACGCGGTAGCGCGGCGTCAGGAAGCGGGCGATGCGGGTGAAGTTGTCCTTGTCGCCGGCGAAGCCGTGCACCAGCACCAGGACCTCGCCGCTGCCGCCCTCCAGGTAGGGCATGCTGAAGCCGGGCAGGGCGCCGTCGCGCCGCCGCAGGCCCGCGCGCCGGCGCTCCAGCGCCATGCCGAGGCGGGCAGCCGTCAGCGGCGCCGCCCGTTCGAACAGCAGAACCGCGGCGGCCAGCGCCGCCAGCATGAGGGTAACGGTATAAATGATATGCATCGTTGTGTGGCTCTCCCTTTAACGCACTTTGAAGAAGGACATGGAACTCTGGAGCTGCTCGGCCTGGCCGCTCATTTCCTCGGCGGTGGCGGCCAGCTGCTCGGAACTGGAGGCGTTCATCTGGGTGGTCTGGCTCAGCTGGCTCATGGCCGAATTGATCTGGCCTGCGCCCGTGGTCTGCTCCTCCGACGCCGCCGTGATCTCCTGCACCAGGTCGGAGGTGCGCTTGATGTTGGGCAGCATGGTGTCGAGCAGGGCGCCGGCCTTCTCGGCCAGGCTGACGCTGCCGCTGGCGACCTGTTCGATCTCCTGCGCCGCCACCTGGCTGCGTTCGGCCAGCTTGCGCACCTCGGCCGCCACCACCGCGAAGCCCTTGCCATGCTCGCCGGCGCGCGCCGCCTCGATCGCCGCGTTCAGCGCCAGCAGGTTGGTCTGGTAGGCGATGTCGTCGATGATGCCGATTTTTTTCGCGATCTCGCGCATCGCCACCACCGTCGAGCGCACCGCCTCGCCGCCTTCGCCCGCTTCCTGCGCGGCCTTGCCGGCCATGCCGTCGGTGACCTTGGCGTTCTCGGTGTTCTGCGCGATCGAGGCCGACATCTGCTCGATGGCGGCGCTCGACTCCTCGGCCGCCGCCGCCTGTTCGCTGGCGCCCTGCGACAGCGATTGCGCGGTGGCGCTGACTTCCTCCGAAGCGCTGGCCAGCGCCTCGGCGCCGTCGTTGACTTCGCTCACCACCCGCGACAGGTTGCCCACCATGGTGTGCATCGCCGCCAGCAGGCTGGTGGTGTCGCCCGGTTTGATGCGCACCTGCAGGGTCAGGTCGCCGGCGGCCACGCGGTTGACCACTTCGGCGGCGTAATCCGGCTCGCCGCCCAGCTGGCGCAGCAGTACGCGCGTGATGAAGGCGCTGATCAGCGCCACCACCACCAGCGTGCAGGCCGAGATGATGATGGAGGTGCGCATCGCCTTTTGCTTGAGCGCCGTGGCCGCGTCCGCGCCCTGCTGGCCCAGTTCGACGTTGTAGTCGAAGTGGTTCTCGATCGCGGTCTGCATCACCTGGATCTCGGGGCGTGCCTTGTCCAGCAGCGTGCGCGCCTTGTCGTCGTGGTTCTGGCGCGACTCGACCAGCACCGCCTCGATCTGCGGCTGCACCTTGGCCCACGATTCGCGCTCGCGGGTCAGGATGGCTTTGTCCTTGTCGTCGCTCAGCAGCTTCTCGTATTTATTCAAGTTGTCGTCGACGCCCTTGCGCATTTCCGTGATCTGGGCGTCGATTTCCTCGATCTTCTTGGGATCGTCGTTGAGCACGTGCTGGTTGATGCGGATGCGCATGCGCAGGAAGCTGTCGCGCAGCCGGTCCAGCGTGACCAGGCTGGGTACCG
Source organism: Duganella rhizosphaerae (assembly GCF_040364205.1). Lineage (NCBI taxonomy): Bacteria > Pseudomonadati > Pseudomonadota > Betaproteobacteria > Burkholderiales > Oxalobacteraceae > Duganella > Duganella rhizosphaerae. Next base: position 116,420 of record NZ_BPWK01000019.1, on the reverse strand, counting down.
TGTTGACGGTTGAATAGTTGGCTGCCTCGTAGACGTCGCCCATCTGGTACTGGCTGACGACGGCCAGCAGCCCGATGCCGGCCAGCGCGGACCCGGCCAGCACGATCATTTTCTGCACTACGCTTAGTTTCATTGCTTGCTCCCCCGGTTATGCGTGGCTTATGCGGCGGCCACTGCCGTTTTTCCCTGCAATCGTTCGATCAGCGCCGCCAGCGGCATCGGCCGCGCGTACAGATAGCCCTGCATGCAGTTGCAGGCGTGGGCCACCAGGAAGTCGGCCTGCGCCTGCGTCTCCACGCCCTCGGCCACCACCCGCAGCCCCAGGTGGCCGGCCATCGCCAGGATGGACTGCACCAGCGCGCGGCTGTTGGCGTCGTCCGGCGTGTCCATGATGAAGCTGCGGTCTATCTTCAGTTCATACAGCGGCATTTTCTTCAGGTAGGCCAGGCTGGAATAGCCGGTGCCGAAATCGTCGATCGAAAAGCGCAGCCCCAGCGCCGCCAGCTGGTGCATGCGTTCTATGGTCTGGTCCATCTTGTCGATCAACAGGCCTTCGGTCACTTCCAGCACCAGCATGGCGGCCGGGGCGCCGGTGTCGGCCAGCGTGCGCTGCACCACCTCGACGAAATCGGCCTGGCGGAACTGGGTCGGGCTGACGTTGACCGACAGCGGCATGGCCAGCCCGGCGCGCTCCAGCTGCAGCACCGCCTCGCAGGCCTGGCGCAGCGCCCACGCGCCCAGTTCGACGATCAGCCCCGATTCCTCGGCCACCGGGATGAACACCGCCGGCGGCACCATCTCGCCGCTGTCCAGCGGCCAGCGCATCAGCAGTTCGCCGCCGACCGCGCGGCCGCTGCGGTCGACCTGGGCCTGCACGTGCATCTGCAGGCGGCCGGCGGCCAGCGCGGCGGCCAGGTCGCGCTCCATGGAGAGGCGCCGCTCGACTTCGGCCTGCATCGCCGTCTCGTAGAAGGCGATGCCGTTGCGGCCCTCGGCCTTGGCGCGATACATCGCGGTGTCGGCCTCGCGCAGCAGGTCCTGCGCGCTCTGGCCGCCCTGCGGCAGCATGGTCACGCCGATGCTGGCGGTGGAGTTGTAGGTCTGGCCTTCGATCTCGAAGTCCCGGCCGATGGCGGCGCGGATCTTTTCCGCCACGGTGGAGGCGGCGTGGGTGGCGCTGTGCAGCTCGTGCGACAGGTGGCCCAGCAGCACCACGAATTCGTCGCCGCCGATGCGGGCCACGGTGTCGGCCTTGCGCATCAGCTGCGACAGGCGCTCGGCGGCGTTGCGCAGCAGGGCGTCGCCGATGGCGTGGCCGCGCGCGTCGTTGATGGTCTTGAAGCGGTCCAGGTCGATGAACATCACGGCGCTGTAGGTGGCGCCGCGCTCGGAGCTGGCCAGCAGCTTGTCGATGCGGTCCATCAGCAGGCGGCGGTTGGGCAGGCCGGTCAGCACGTCGAAGAAGGCCAGGCGGTGGATATCGTCCTGCGATTTCTTGCGCTCGGTGATGTCGCGCTCGACCGCCACCCAGTGCGTGTTGACGCCGCCCTCGTCGGCGAACGGCACCAGCTCGGTCTCCACCCAGTACGGCTCGCCGGCCTTGGTGTAGTTCAGCAGCTCGGCGCGCACCGCCTCGCTGCGCGCCATGGCCCGCGCGATGTGCTCCAGCACCGCCGCCTCGGTGTCCGGCCCCTGCAGCAGGCGCAGGCTGCGGCCCAGCACTTCGCCGCGCCGGTAGCCGGTGCGGCGCTCGAACGCTTCGTTGACGAAGATGATGCGCTGGCCGCCCTCGCCGCCGGCGCCGTCCGGCTCGACCTGGGCGATCAGCACCATGTCGTTCAGGCGCGACACCGCGGCCGAGGTCAGGCGCAGCTCGGCGTTCAGCGCCGACAGCTCCAGCTGGTGGTCTTGCAGTTCGGTGAAGGAGCGCGCCAGGTGTTGCAGCAGCACGGCGCAGGACAGCGTCAGCACCGCCGTCATGAACATGAAGTTGAGCGTGATGATGGCGGCCTTGAGGAAGCCGTAGTCCGGCATGCCGTCGATGTGCAGCTGGGAGTTCTGTTCGAAGCCGACCACCATCACCGCCAGCCCGGCCACGCCCAGCGTCCACAGCGCCGGACGCAGGCCCAGCAGCAGCGCCGCCAGCACCGGGATGGCCATCAGGTAGATCTGGCTGACCGGCCCGACCTTGAGCAGCAGGCCGATGCCGACCACGAAGGCGACCATCAGGAAGTTGATCACGCGCACGGTGTAGGGCAGGCGGCGCAGGCGCCAGATGCCGGCCAGCCACAGCAGCGCGACGATGTCGATGACGACGATAGCCCAAATGCCTTCGCTGGCCGCCAGCAGGATGCTGGGAATGGCCGTGGCCGTGCCCAGGGCGAACACCACCAGCAGCAGCTTCGCAAAGATTTGCGCGCGCCAGTGCGCGATGTCGTTCGGCACAGCCACCGTGACAGCCTCCTAGGTGCGTTTGCGGTTCCCTATCGTCGATAGTACCCGCAATCTCCCGGCGTGTCAGTAGGGCAAGTTATGCCGCCGGCTCAGTCGCGGGCGTTGACGCTGCCGATGCCGGCCACCGATTTGTTGACGGTCTTCGGATGGCCGTAGTAGTCCAGTTCGCCCATGCCCTTGGCAACCGCGTTGAGCAGCTCGGTGGCGTGCACGCTGACGTGGCCCACGCCTTCGAAATTGACGTCGACCCGCTCGGCGACTAGCGATCTGGTATCGAGTTCGCCGACGCCCTTGGCGTTGACGCGCAGGTACTTGACCTTGCCGTTGGCCACCAGGTGGCCGGCGCCCAGGTAGCCGATGTCGAGGCGGTCGGTGTTGACCTTGTTGAGGATGGTTTCGCCCGCGCCTTCGACCTTGACCCGGCTCAGCGACGGCACCGTGATGGTGATGCGCGGCTCGTTCTTGCCGGACTTGAAGCTCTTGTCGGGCATGGTGATCAGCAGTTCATTGCCCACCACCTCGGTCTTGAGCGAGCCGACGAACTGGTCGTCGCCGCTGACCACCACCGACTGGGCCTTGCCCACTTCCACCGCCATGGCGAAGGCGCCCTTGGCGTTGATGGCGACGAAGGACGCCAGTTGGCGGGTCGATTCGGCGGCCGACGCGGCGGCGCTCAGGGCGAACAGGGCGGGGATCAGGACGGCAGCAGCGGTACGGCGCATGGAATTCCTCGGTGAGTTGTTAATTTAAACAGGATGAATTTTACTTAAGCTGGCCGCCGCTGCCGACAACTTTGCGATAAACGGTCAAAATCCGGGGATGTGTTGCATTATGGCTACGTTCAATGGTGGGCAAGAGGGGCGCGATTGAAGGCGGAATGAAAGAAAAGCGGCGTATGATCGCCAAAAGACCGGCGGACCCGATCCTCCCTGTATCAATAAAGTGACAAGCGCGAGACAGCCATGACTTCTTCTACCATCCCCCACTCCCAGCAGTCGCACTTCAGCACGGTGTTCCGCGTGGTCAGCGGCAACTTCATGGAGATGTTCGACTTCTTCCTGTTCGGCTTTTACGCCAACGCCATCGCCAAGGCCTTCTTCCCCAGCGGCGATGAAGTCGCCTCGCTGATGATGACCTTCATGACCTTCGGCGCCGGTTTCCTGATGCGTCCGCTCGGCGCCATCATCCTGGGCGCCTATGTCGACCGGGTCGGCCGCCGCCAGGGCCTGATCGTCACCTTGGCGCTGATGGCGCTGGGCACCCTGCTGATCGCCTGCGTGCCGGGCTACGCCGCGATCGGCTACCTGGCGCCGGCGCTGGTGCTGACCGGCCGCCTGCTGCAGGGCTTCTCGGCCGGCGTCGAGCTGGGCGGGGTGTCGGTCTACCTGTCGGAGATGGCGACGCCGGGCCGCAAGGGCTTTTATGTGAGCTGGCAGTCGGCCAGCCAGCAGGTGGCGGTGGTGGCCGCCGCCGCGCTGGGCTACGCGCTGAACCAGTGGCTGACGCCGGCCGAGGTGGGCGCCTGGGGCTGGCGCATTCCCTTCTTTGTCGGCTGCCTGATCGTGCCGGTGCTGTTCGTGATCCGCCGCTCGCTGCAGGAGACCGAGGAATTCAAGGCGCGCAAGCACCGCCCGGAACTGAAGGAAATCTTCCGCTCCATGCTCAACAACTGGGCGCTGGTGATCTCCGGCATGATGCTGGTGGCGATGACCACGGTGTCGTTCTACCTGATCACCGTCTACACGCCGACCTTCGGCAAGAACGTGCTGCACCTGTCGACCACCGATGCGCTGATGGTGACCTTGTTCGTCGGCGTCTCCAACTTCTTCTGGCTGCCGGTGATGGGCTCGCTGTCGGACCGCGTCGGCCGCCGTCCGCTGCTGATCTGCTTTACCGTGCTGGCGATCTGCACCGCGTATCCGGCGCTGCACTGGCTGGTGCAGTCGCCCAGCTTCGGCCGCATGCTGGGCGTGGAGTTGTGGCTGTCCTTCCTGTACGCCAGCTACAACGGCGCGATGGTGGTGGCGCTGACCGAGGTGATGCCGGTCGAGGTGCGGACGGTGGGCTTCTCGCTGGCCTACAGCCTGGCGACGGCGGTGTTCGGCGGCTTCACGCCGGCCATCGCGACCGGGCTGATCGAATACACCGGCGACAAGAGCGCGCCGGGCTGGTGGATGACGTTTGCCGCCGTCTGCGGTCTGTGCGCCACGCTGGTGCTGTATCGCCGCCAGGCGCGGCAGCAACAGCACTCGGCCGGCGCGACGGTCTAGCGTCGATTACCCCGCACCGCCAGGCGGGGTCAGACCCCGTGCGGGGTCTGACCCCTAAGTGGTGGGGCTAGCCTGCCGCGTAAAGCATGCGGGGTTTATTTGCTGCTCAGGCATTCCTTCATGAAGCCCTTGCGCTCGTCGCCTTTTTTGCCGGTGGCGTCGGCATTACATTTTTTCATCTTCTCCTGCTGGGTCACTTTCGGCGCCGGTGCCTCGGCCTTGGCGCTCAGGCATTCCTTCATGAAGGCTTTGCGCTCATCGCCTTTCTTGCCGGTCGCATCGGCGTTGCAGGTTTTCATCTTGCTTTGCTGGGCCGTCGGCTCGGCCGCGGAGACGGCGCCGCACAGGGAAAGGATCAGGCTGGCAACGAACAGTTTTTTCATTTTCATTTCCTTGAAAGTTGAACGGAAGGATGGACAGCGTTTGCTTGCCGCATCCAGACTATACGACAGTTGCCGCTAATCGGCCACGACCGGAGAGCGGCGCCTAGCCGGCGGCCGGAATGTATTCGAAGCCGTTGCTGATCTGTCCGATCAACGCGGCCTGGTTTTCCGCGCTGTCGCTGAAATACCCCAGGGCGTCGCCGCGGCTGGTGCCGTTGTGCAGTGCCTGCAGCCAGAACTCCTTGCCGCCGGCGTCCGGCGTCCGGTGCAGCACATTGCTGTACAGCTGGGTGAGGTAGGCGTCGTCGCTGAGGTTGCTGCCGTACAGTTGCTGGAATTCGGCGCTGTCGGCAAAGTAGCCGGCGGCGGCCATCATGCTCAGGCCTTTGTCCATCGCATTGATCCAGAAGCCCAGGCCGCCCAGGTCCGGCGCGCGATTGAAGGCGGCCTGGTACAGGCGGTAGGCCTGGCCGCCGACGCCGTTGACGTCGAGCGCGATGTTTTTATCCTGGAAAGACAGCCGCTCGACGCCGTCGAGGATGTCCTTGCCGCCGCCGAGTTTGCTGATCTCGGCGTGGCCGTCGTGCTGGACGATGTTGTACTGGGATTTGCGGTTGTTATAAATCGCAGTGTCGATGCCGGCACCGCCATGGATCGCGGCGCCGGTGGACTGGCCGAGCAGCAGATCGTTGCCATCGGTGCCTGCGCTTGCGGCGGCGACGGTGGTGAAGGTGGTGTGCAGGCCCGCAAAACTATTGCCGGCCATGTCGCGGATGGCGTTGGACGCAATATCCAGCGTGTAGCTGGCGCCGGGGGCGAGATGCCACTGCGTGGCCAGGTCCAGGTGGGTGCCGACAGTCCGGCCGGCCGAAGACTGGTCGAAGCCGACTTCCGTGCCGGCGGCGTCTCGCAGCACAATGCCGCTGGCGTCGGACACCTTGATCTGCTCGGTAAAGTCCAGCGTCAGGAAGTGATAGATGCCTGCGGCAGCACCGGTGGCGGGCGGCGTCGCCAGTTGCGGCGCGGCGTCCATCTTGCTTGCCGCCAGCGTGTAGCCGCCGGTGGCGTTGATGTCGGTGACGTTGGCATGCACGGCCAGGTAGTAGTCGCCGCTGCCGGCGGCCTTGTAGCCGAACGACCATCCAAACGCGCCGCCGCTGCGGACGAGCTCCGTACCATTGGCGCTGTACAGCGATACGCCGTAGCTGTATTTCGCATTCAAGCCCTGGCTGCCGCTGGTCAGCAAGTCAAACTGATAGGACTCGCCCTGCTGCAGGGTCACCTTGAGCATGTCGACGTCGCCGGCGAAATTGAGTGCGCCGTTCAGCCGGGCGCCGATCGCCAGGCTGGCGACATTGGCGTTGTCGCGGTAGTGGCCATAGTCGTCGCTGCCCAGCGACGTGGCGGTCAGCTTGTAGCCGTTGGCGCCATATTCCGGACGCTCGTCGACGGTCAGGTAAATGTCGCCGGTGTTTTTTGCAAGATAGACCTGGTAGGTGCTGTCGCTGTAGCTGAGGCGCAGGGTATCTACATTGAGCATAGTCTGCCGCGCGTCCGTGCCCTGCAGATTGGGCATCTTGGCGCCCGGCGCATGGTCCAGCTGGAATCCGTAGTACTGGCCCGCGACCACGGCAACCCGAAAGACGTCCTGGTCGCTGGGGACTGCCAGCATGCCGCTAAAGGCGACGCCCGGATCGAGCCGGGTCGCGTCGGCCGGCTGATTGCCGACGTCGTCGGGCGTGCCCAGTGCGGCGCTCACGATATAGCCGCCGGTTGGCTGGCCAGCCGCGACTTCGACGTAGTAGGTGCCGGCTGCGGCAGCGCGATACGACAGTTGCGGACCAGTGGCGTTGAGGTTGCTGTCCAATCTTGCCAGCACATGGCCTTGCGCGTCGACGACATTCATTTGGGTGTAGAAGGAGCCGCTCAACAATGCCGATCCCGCGGCATTTTTCAGCGACATTTCGTAGGTCGCGCCAGCCTTCATATCAATCGCGAACCAGTCGCGGTCGCCGCTGCGTTCCAGCGTCCCGCTGGCGCTGCCGTCGACGGCGAGCTTGCCGGCTGCCGTGGCGTTGGCGCCGAAATCGTCGGTCGGCGCGGTGGCGACCAGCGTGTAGGTGCTGCCTTTGTTGCCGGAGACGGTGACGTAGTAGTCGCCCGTGGCGTTCGGCGTGAAGCTGGTGTTGACCTGTTGATAGTTCGACGCGCCGATGACATGGCCGTCCTGGTCGGTGATCCTCAGCGAGGTGGAGGACAGGGCCGGTGCGGCGTTCAATGTCAGCAAGTAGGTGGTACCGGCCTGCAACGCGACTTTGACGACGTCGACATCGCTTTGGAAGTTGATCGAGCCTTCGATGGGGCTGCCCAGCGTGAGCTGCGTGGCGCTGGCCGCGGTGTCGCCATAGTCGTCCGGGACGGGATTGGATGCCTTGATGGTGTATGGACCGCGTCCGGCGTGCTGGTAGTTGTCGACCGAAACGATCACCGAATAGGTGGCGCTGGCCGTTGCGGTGAAGGTTAAGGTTTGGGCGTTGACCCCGTCAAATGAGGATTGCGAATCGGCGATCTGCTTGCCTTGATCGTCCAGGACGGAAAAGTGCAGGATATCTTCGTCGCGTGGATCACCCGATAGATCCAGCGTGTAGATTTTCCCGGCGGTCAACTGGATGTTGAAGCGGTCCTGGTCGAAAGCGTACTCCAGCTTGCCCGTGGCCTGGCCGCCAGGCGTCAGGACGCCGGCGCTGCTGTTGTTGGTGGAGTAGTCGTCGACTATGTTGACCGCGCGCAGCGAGTAGTCGCCCACGATGTTGCCGCCGACGGCGATAAAATAATCCCCGCTGGTAGTGAGTTCCAATGGGTCGTAACCATCGGCCAACTGCTTGCCGTTGACGTCATAGATCCCGAAGACAGTCGGCAGGACTGCATTTTTCGGATAGGTGAAGATGTAGTGCTGGCCTGCTTCGGCATGGAATTTGTACCAGTCTACATCGCCGGCGACGTCGAAGCGGCCGGTCACTGTGCCGCCCGGGGCCAGCACGCCGGTGGTATGGATATCCGCCGAAAGGCTGTCCGCTTGCTGGATCGCGGCGGAGACCGCGTAGTGGACATTGGCGGGCCCCAAGCCGGTGCCATACAGATAGTATTCGGCCGAAACGAAATAGTCGCCGCCTGCGGTCGGCGTGTATTGGATCGCCGGGCCGCTGTCGTTGCCGCCCATGCTCCAGTCTGTCAACATGGTGTTGTGGGCGTCGTATAGCCTCAATACCGCAGTGTTCAAATTGGCGTAGGAGCCGGGTGCCGACGTCATCGCGAATACATAGGTGGTTCCGGCATCCAGGTGGATCTTGAACCAATCGAAGTCTGGCTGGTATTCAAACGTGCCAAGTGCGGTGCCGCCGACGGCCAGCGTGCCGGTGGTGGACGGGTTGCTGCTGTAATCGTCGGTGTCGGACATGGGGTGAAGCGCGGCGCGTTGGAGAAGGTAAGCTTTTCATTTTAACATTTTTGTTACTCTGAAAACTCACCAATACCCACGCGCCGCCCGGCTTAGTCGGCGCTGGCCTCCTCCACGAACACCACGGCAGTGCGCGCGGCGACGCTGAACTTGCCGCCGGCGCTGACGTAGTTGCCCACGCGCGCGCTGCGGCCGCCGTCGGCGCCCAGCTGGATGCGGTGCACGCTCAGCTTGCGGCCCGCCAGTTCCGGCACGGCGATGCTCTTGCCGACCTTGTCGACGTTGAACAGCACCACCACCATCTTGTAGCGGGCGCCGTCGTAGCGGCTCGGATGCTGGCCGTCGATGCTCATGACGATCAGCCCCGGCACCTGCTGCGGCCCGGTGTTGTAGAAGCGCAGCCGCTCCGATACGTCCTGCGCCGTGCGCAGCCGGAACAGGCTGCTGTCCTGGCGGATCGCCAGCAAGTCGTTGACGGCGTTGCGGGCGCTGACGATGGCCACGTTGTCGGCCTTCAGCAGCGGGTTGGCCAGCAGCGGCGACATCAGCGGCCAGTTGTCCTGGTTGACGCTGGCCATCGGCAGGCCGACGCCGAAGTTGTTCGACTGGTAGCTGTAGTCGAGCTTGTTGAACCAGTCGCCGGCGTCGTAGCTGTCGCGGTCCATCGACTTCGAACGCAGGATTTCCTGGCCGGCGTGCAGGAAGGGCACGCCCTGCGCCAGCACGTTGATGGCCGCGCCCAGCGTCTGCACTTTCACGCGGTCGGCCATGCTGGTGCCGACCGGCAGCTTGTAGGCGTTCAGGTCGTACAGCGTCTGGTTGTCGTGCGCCTCGACGTAGTTGATGGTCTCGGCCGGATTGGCGGCGAAGCCCGCCTGCTGGCCGAAGTAGTCGATCTGCGAATTCTTGCGCAGCGTGCCGGTGCGGTCGACGAAGCTGTAGTCGCGCAGCGTGCCGGACAGGCCCACCTTGACCAGGTCGCCCAGGCGCAGCAGGTCGTCCTTGGTCTGCGTCGATTGCGCGTTCGGATCGGTGTAGACGCCGTTGATGAAGCCTTGCTGGCTGATCAGGCTGGAGCCGCTGTCGCAGCAGCCGCCGCCGCGCACGGTGTCGCGGATGCGGTCGTTGAACGAGCCGATGCCGCTGCCGAACATATTGGCCTGGCGCGCCTGCACGAAGCGGGCGTCGTTGCCGACCGTGCCGAAGTTCCAGGCTTCGCCGTACAGGTAGATGTCGCGCCCGGCCGCGCTGTTGACCGCCGTTTGCAGCTGCTTCATCACCGCCAGCGGCGTGAAGCCCATGATGTCGAAGCGGAAGCTGTCGACCTTGTAGTCGCGCGCCCAGGTGCTGACCGAATCGATCATCAGCTTGGCCATCATGGCGTTCTCGGACGCGGTGTCGGCGCAGCAGCTGTCGTTGGTGATGCCGCCGCCGGCGTTGAGGCGGTAGTAGTAGGCCGGCACGATCTTGTCGAGCACCGACAGCGGGCCCTGCTGCGAAGCGCTGGTGTGGTTGTAGACCACGTCCATCGTCACCCGCAGGCCTTGCTTGTGCAGGCCCTGCACCATGGCGCGGAACTCGCGCACCCGCACCGCGCCGTCGTTGGCGTTGGTCGAGTAGCTGCCTTCCGGCGCCGTGTAGTGGACCGGATCGTAGCCCCAGTTGAAGCAGTCGCCGCCGCGCGTGGCTTCCACCGCCGCCTGCTGCGCGCTGGAATCGGCGGCGGCGTTGGGGATGGCCGGCGTGGTGCAGCCGGCTTCGTTGACGCTGGCGTAGTCGAACGACGGCAGCAGGTGGATGTGGGTCAGGCCGGATTTCTGCATCAGGCGCAGGTGGCGCATGCCGTCCGAATCCTGGTCGGTGAAGGCCAGGTACTTGCCGCGGTGCGCGGCCGGCACGCTGGCGTCGTTGGCGCTGAAGTCGCGGATGTGCAGCTCGTACAGGGCGATGTCGGTCGGGCCGTCGAGGCGCGGCACAGGATGGTGGTCCCAGCCGTCCGGCTTGAGCGCGGCGCTGTCCAGGTTGGCGACGAAGCTGCGCTGGCTGTTGGCGTTCAGGCTGAACGAATACGGATCGGTGACGCTGTTGTCGACCAGCGTGTTGCCGGCCCAGCGCGACAACACCTGCACCTGGTAGGTGTAGTAGTAGCGGTTGACCCAGCTGGCGTCCGGCGCGGTGTAGCTCCAGACGCCGCTGGCGGCGTCGCCGCTCATGGCGCGGCTCAGCGTGCTGGCGCTGGTGGCGTCCGGGTACAGCTTGAGGCTGACCGACTTGGCGGTCGGCGCCCACACGCGGAAGGTCGGCACGCCGTTGCGGTCGTAGCTCAGGCCCAGCGTGGCGCTGGCGGCGGCCGGGGCGAACACGCTGTCGAGCATGCCGCTCATTTGCAGCGAGGTCACTTGCAACAGCTTGCCGTTGGCGTCCAGCTGGGCGATGGCGAACTGGTTGCTGGCCTTGGCCGCGATGCCGGCCGCGTCGGCGTCCGCCATGGTCAGCGCGGTGGCGCCGGCCAGGTGCGGATACTTTTGCTGCAAGGCTGCCGGCAAGGTTCCCGTGCTCAGCGCGATGCTGCCGTCGGCGCCGGTGACGCCGGCGCTGCTGGAGCCCAGGCCGCCATTGGCGGCGTAGTACAGCTTGTAGCTGCCGCCGGCGGCCGCGCCCGGCCAGGCCAGGGTCGAGGCCGACAGCCAGTGCGCGCTGGCGTTGTTGAGGTTGCCGTAGCTGATGGCCGGCGGCGCGTTGTAGACGGTGCAGTCGCCTTCCAGCATCCAGACTTCCTGGCCGTTGCTGGCGATGTCGGGACTGAAGTTGGCCGACTGGTCGTTGCCGCAATTCTTGTTGCCGCTGCCGTCGGTCACCAGGAACCAGATCGCCGACTTGCCGGTGTTGACGGGGATGTCGACGTAGCCGCCGAAGTCGTCGCTCTGGGTCATCATGAAGCGGCCGCTGATCCAGCCGGGGCTAGGGTTGACCGGGCCGTCCCACGAGTACACGCCCCACTGGCCGGCGTCGCCGGCGGCGCGGTGGAAGTGCATGCGAATGTTGGCCGGCGCCGGCGGCGCCGCCACGATGCCGGCGACCATCTTGCCGCCCAACAGTTTGGCGCTCGGGGCGGCGGTGCTGGCGCTGTCGCTGCCACCGCAGGCGGCCAGCAGCGCGAGTACGCCCGTGGCCGTGATAACTTTCAGATGTGAAACTAAACTACAGTGCAGTTTCATGCTGGTCTCCATATTTTTGTCGGTATTTACCTCCAATCGTCTGCGGACTGGATGGGTCTGTAATATTACTACTTAAAAAATGTGGAAATGATAAATATTCTGCGGAGTGTTGTTGGCCGTGGACAGGCAAAAAAAACGCCACCCGAAGGTGGCGTTGAGGAGCGGGGCCGGGAAGATCAGGCGGCCTTGGCCGATTCCGGGCGGCCGCAGTAGCGCTCCACATAGGCTTGGTGGGTCGGCAGTTGCACCACGATGCGGTCCACCCGCGACTTGATGCCGCCGAGGAAGTGCTTGAGTTCGGCGTCGCCCATCAGGTCGGCGGTTTGGTGGTGCGAGCGCGGCATGATGCCCTGGCCCAGCATCACCTGGATCCACGAGTTCTCGGCGAACAGCTCGTTCGGCACGCGGAACACGCGGCCGGTTTCGCGGAACAGGGCGATGCGGTGTTGCAGCGAGGCGGGGATGCTCATCTCGCGCGCATCGATCCAGAACTGCGAGTCGGTGCGGTTGTTGACGTGGTAGTGCAGGATGATGAAATCGCGGATGTGCTCGATTTCGTCGTTGCACTGCTGGTTGTATTCGTCGATGTCGGCCTGGCTGATGCCGTCGGTCGGGAAGGTCTGCATCAGCCGCACCACGGCGCGCTGGATCAGGTGGATGCTGGTCGATTCGATCGGCTCCAGGAAGCCGCTGGCCAGGCCGACCGCCACCACATTGCCTTTCCACGTGTGCTGGCGCTGGCAAGGCTTGAACTGGATCACGCGCGGCGTGACCAGCGCCTTGCCTTCGATGTTGGACATCAGCTGTTTCATCGCCGCGTCGTCGTCCAGGTGGCGGCTCGAATAGACGATGCCGTTGCCGACCCGGTGCTGCAGCGGAATGCGCCACTGCCAGCCTGCCTGGTGCGCCATCGAGCGCGTCAGCGGCACGGCGTCGCCCACCGACTCGGTCTGCACGGCGATGGCGCGGTCGCAGAACAGCCATTGCGACCAGTCTTCCATCGGCTCCTGCATGGCGTCGCCGATCAGCAGGCCGCGGAAGCCGGTGCAGTCGATGAACAGGTCGCCTTCGATTTCCTGGCCCGATTCCAGCACCACCGAGCGCACGTCGCCGTTGTCCTCGTGCTTGGTGTAGCGCACGATCTTGCCTTCGATGCGCTGCACGCCGCGCGGTTCGCTCAGGCGCCGCAGGTATTTGGCGTAGCGGCTGGCGTCCAGGTGGTAGGCGTAGTTCATGCCGTTGTCCGGCAGGTGGGCGAAGCGGTTTTCCAGCGAGGCCTTCAGCTCCAGGCAGTAGTCGCCGTAGTCGCCGGCCAGGCCGCGCTCGACGCCCTTGTGCCAGAAGTGCTGGAAGCCGGCGGTCCAGTGGTCGGTCCCGGTCATGCCGAACGAGTGGATGTAGTCCTGCTTGACGTTGCGCCAGCCTTCGAAGCTGATGCCCAGCTTGAAGGTGGCCTGGGTCTCGGCCATGAATTCCTGCTCGTTGATTTCCAGCAGATTGTGGAAATTCATCAGCGTCGGGATGGTGGCCTCGCCGACGCCGACCGTGCCGATGTCGTCGGACTCGATCAGCTTGATGTCGAGCCGTTTGCCCAGCACCTTGGCGATGCCGGCCGCCGCCATCCAGCCGGCCGTGCCGCCGCCGACGATGACGACGCGCTGTACCGGCCGGCGCTGCTTGGGGTCTCGTGTGCCTGGGTTCATCGATGTCTCCTTAGCGGTTCATTTTTTTAAGTGTCTGGGCGCGCAGCACGCGCGCGGCCTCGTCGTTGAGCGGCGCCAGCACATGGCGGGCGTGCTCGGGGATATGGGCGGCCGTGGTCTCGTCGGCTTCGAAGATGTAGTGGCGGAAGATCTCCTGCCAGGCCTTGCGCTGCGCCGCCGGCAGGTCGCGCATGGTGAGGAAGGCCAGCATCAGCGCGCTGGTCGGCGTGTCCATGTAGTCGGGCGACTGGCTCCACCAGTAGTTGACCAGGACGTTGAACGGATCCAGCGCTTCGATGTGGTGCCACCACATGCTGGGGATGAAGATGGCGTCGCCCGGTCCCAGTTCGGCGGTGCGCGCGTGCGCCAGCGCCTCGGCGAATTTCGGATATTTGTCGAAGTCCGGGTTCAGCAAGTCGACCAGGCTGACGGCCTGGCCGGCCGGCGTGAAGTCCAGCGGACCGATGTACAAATTCTTCAGCTGCGCCGGCGGGAACAGCGTGAAGCGGCGGTGGCCGGCCGCCACCACGGCCAGGTTGTCCGGCACGTCGTAGTGGGCGGCGATGCGGCTGCGGTTGCCGATCCAGATGCTGGCCAGCGCGTCGCGACCGCCCAGGTTGATGTCGTTCTGCTCGCGGAAGCCGGGCAGGCAGGTGTCCACCGTGGTCGAGCCGACGTAGACCGTGGCCGGCGTGGCGTGGTGGCGCTTGGCTTCGATCTCGTCCAGCACGGCGGTCAGCTTGGCGTGCACCGGGTAGAAGTTGAAGCCGCTCATGTCGGCGTTGTAGAAGAAGCGGCCGCCCGCTTCCGGCGGACCCAGCATGGCGCCGACCGTGGCGTCCCGGTAATGGCTGCGCAGGTAGGCGTCGCCACCGCGTTCGGACGCCAGCGCGGCGCGCACCATCGGCCAGCTGGCGGCCAGGCCGCGCAGCACCAGGGGTTCGGTGGCGGTGAGGATGTCGTCGCCCAGGTCGTTCACGCCCAGGCCGCTGATCTCGCGCAGGGCTTCAGGCATGGGCGGCATTCTTGCGGTCGATCAGCATGCGGAAGTTCGACAGCGAGGCCAGCACCATGTAGATGCTGTGCAGGTGGCCGGCCTGGTGCAGCGCGGCCACGGCGTCCGCGCCCAGCGCCGACAGCTTGTCCTCGTTGATGGTGTAGAAGCCGACCAGGCGGTTCTGCGAGCCGTCGTTCAATTCGACGTCGAGCACGAAGCTTTCCAGCAGCTCGTGCTGCAGCAGCGCGGCCAGCAGGGCCGGCGTCTGTTGCAGGCCCTGGTGGATGGCCAACAGCATCGAGCTGGCCCGTTCCAGGAACTCGCTGTTGCCGCCGTGCGGCATGAACACCGGCTCGCCCTCGGTGCGGCTGACGCGCGGGCTGTTGGCGTCGATGTGCACCATCAGCTCGCTGCCGTTGACGCCTATCATGAAGGGCTGGCGCTCTATCATCATCGGCACGTAGGGCGCGTCCCAGCGCTCGCCGTCAAGGAACAGGTTTTCCTCTTCGCGGAAGCCGAACAGCGCGATCGGTTCGAAGCCCAGGCCGTCCGTGGTCTTGCGGAAGACGATGGGGTAGCAGGCTTGCACGTCGCGGAATTCGGCCGGGAAGGTGACGACCGACATCTGGCGCTCGCCGAACTGCGCGCCGCGGCGGGTGATGACGCGCAGATCCTTGTGGTCTACGTTGTTGAGCAATACGGTATTCGACATGTGGTCTCTCATTTTTTAGATTTTCTGCAAGCCGTGGCGCTTGATGTGATTGATCAGTTCGCGGTTGTCCGGCAGTGCGCCCAGCATCTTGTGGGTCAGCGCGGCCGCCTCGCGGAAATAGCCGTCGGCCAGCGCTGCCTGCCGTGGCTGTGGGTTGATGAATTCGCTGCGGAAGCCCATGCCGTACAACACGTACTGGTAGCTGGCCGACGGGAACACTTCTTCGATGCGGTTGAAGTCGTTGCGCGACGGCGCGCGGTGGCGCCACAAGGTCAGCAAGTCGTTCAGCCGCGCGGGGATGGCGGCGGTGTTGTCGCGCCAGTAGTCGCTGTCGCGGCGCTGGCTCAGCACGTAGTGCAGCTTGAGGAAATCGATCACCCGTTCCCAGCGGTAGCTAAAGGCTTCGTTGAAACGTTGGGCGACGATGTCCATCGCCGCGCGCGTGGCCGGCAGCTCGTCGCTGACCATGGCGGCCGACATTTCCACCAGCGCCAGGGCCGATGCTTCCAGCGGCTCGATGAAGCCGGCCGACAGGCCGATGGCCACGCAGTTGCGGTGCCAGAAGCGCTGGCGGTAGCCGGGGTTGAAGCTGAGCTTGCGCGGCTGCGGTATGTCCCGCGGCCCGCCGGTGGCGGCGATGTAGCGGCGCAGCTCGGCCTCGGCCTGGTCGTCGCCGATGTGCGCGCTGGAGTACACGTGGCCGACGCCGCGCCGGGTCGGCAGGCCGATGTCCCAGATCCAGCCGGCGCTTTGCGCGGTGGACGAAGTTTGCGAGGCGATCGGGTAGTTGTCGTCGGGGTAGGGGATCTGCACCGCCAGCGCCGAGTCGTTGTACAGCACGTGTTTCTGCGACAGGAAGGGCACTTCGTAGTGTTTGCCCAGCAGCAGCGATTGCATGCCGGTGCAGTCGATGAACAGGTCGCCTTCGAGCGCGCCGTGCGTCTGCGTTTGCAGCGCGGCGATGTCGCCGTTGTCGTGGCTGTTGATGCCGACCACGTTGTCCGGCACGTACTGCACGCCCAGTTTTTCCAGGCAGTGCTGGCGCAGGAAGACGCCGAACTTGCCGGCGTCGAGGTGGTAGCCGTAGTTGGCCACCGAGGCAAATTCCGGCGTCACCACCTGCTTGGGCGCGCGGCCGTTGACGCACAGGTGCGGCTGGTAGCTGACCAGGTCGGCGAACGGAATGTTCGGATGCTGCGCTTGCCATTGCTCCGGCAGGTTCACTTCGCCATAGCCTTGCGGCAGCACGAAGGGATGGAAGTAGTAATCGTTGTCTGCGCCATTCACCCAACAATTGAAGCGCGAACCCTGCTTGAACGAGGCGTCGCATTCGCGGAAGAAATCGGCTTCGGACACGCCGATGCGGCGCAGCGTATCGCGCATGCTGGGCCAGGTGCCTTCGCCGACGCCGATGGGCGCGATGTCGGGCGATTCGATCAGGGTGACGTGCAGGGACGAGCCCTGGTGGTCGGCGGCGATCAGTCCGGCTGTGAGCCAGCCGGCGGAACCGCCCCCCACGATCACGATGCGTCGGACCATATTGCTCGCCTTGATTTGAGGATGAGATGGCTTAAAGTCTAACCGAAAAGGGCCGCTGACTGGCAGCGGCCCCGGAACGATCAACTACCGGTTAAAACTTGTAGCGGGCGCCTATCATGTAACGCGGACCCTGCTGCGTGACCGATTCCAGCTGTTGCCGGGTGCGGCTGTGCGTGCGCTGGATCGAGTTGCCGACGTTGATGCCCTCGAACTGGAAGCTCAGCTTCTCGTTGAAGTTGTAGCCGATGCTGACGTCGACCTGGCCGTATGCCTCGACGTACTGAGGATTCGGGCCGGAGCCGTCAAACGTCGACGACAGGAACTCGCCGCGCCAGTTGTAGGCCAGGCGGGCGGTGAAGTTCTTGTCCTCGTAGATGCCGACCACGTTCGAGGAGTTCGACAGGCCGACCAGCGCGAACTGCTCGCCGAGCTTGGCGTTGTCGTACTTCAGGCCCGAGTGCACATAGGTGTAGTTGGTCGACACGCCGAAGCCGCTGTTGCCGAACATGTGCTGCAAGTTCACCTCCAGGCCGTTCAGGCTGGCCGCCTTCTGGTTGGAATAGGAGTTGATCTTGAAGTTGGCGATCGGATCGCTAGGCTGGCCGACGATCACACCTGTGGTGTGGATGTCCTTATCGGTCCCGGTGTCGGGGCCGCGCGTGACGCCCGGCGCGCCGTCGTGGTTGCGGAAGATGAAGTCGCGGATGCAGGTGGTGTCGGCGCCGGCGCAACCGCTGGCCAGCGCTTCGTTCCAGTACTTGCCGCCCACCGGCGTGTGCAGGTTGAACGGCGTGGCGTCGAACTGCGACTGGCCGGCGTAGTTTTCCAGGTTCTTGCGGAAGTAGCCCAGCGAGAAGAAATTCTGCTTGCCGTAGTACCACTCGTAGGACAGGTCCAGGTTCTTGGACTTGACCGGCTTGAGCGACGGATTGCCCTGGCTGCCGGTGCCGCCGTCGGCGCGGGTCAGCGAGTTGAGCGTGGTGCCGCCCTGGATCTGGTCGTAGCGCGGACGGCCGATGGTTTCGCCCAGGCTCAGGCGTACCTTCTGGTCCTTGGTGATTTCGATGTCGGAGTCGAAGCTTGGCAGCAGGTTGTGATACTTGCCGGTCAGCGTGGTGAAGGTCGGATCGCCGAAGGTGATCGGCAACTCGTTCTGCGACACCCAGCTGATGCCGACCGCGGCCGGCACCAGCGCGGTCGAGAGGACGTCGGTGGTCTCGTAGCGCAGGCCGATCGAGGTGCGGATCGGCAGCTTGGTGTCCCAGTCGGTGTTGAACTGGATGAAGGCCGACTTCGATTTCTCAGCGGTGCGGGCGTCGTTGTCGAAGGTGGTCTTCGGCAGGTACAGCGCCGGCTTGCCGGAGGCGTCGGACGCCAACTGGCGCACCTGGGCGAAGTTGAAGGTGTAGAACTGGTTGAACAGATTGCTGTTGCCGCTGCCGTCGACATGGTCGAAGTACTGCGCCACCGACGCCGGATGGAACACGCTGGCCGGATAGTCGGACGGCTTGGTGGCGCCGCTCCAGGTGTCGCGCTGCTGGTTGGAGAAGGCCGAACGGTTCTTGACCTCGGACGCGGTGGCGCCGAATTTCAGCTCGGACGCTTCCAGCACTTTCCAGGCGCCCTTGAGCTGGGTCTGGTCGACTTCGCCCTTCATATAGCCGTTGGTGAACACCGAGCCGGTGACCTGCTGCGGCGCGGCCGTGAAGTCGGCGCCGGCGATGGTCAGGACCGGGAAGTCGCGGCTGAAGTCGGCCGTGGTGTTGGCGCGGCTGAAGCTGGCGGTGCCGAGCGTGTTGCTTGAACCGAAGGGGCTGTCGGCCTTGGACTCGGCGGTCGAGTGGTGGGTGTCGAGCTCGAAGCGCAGCTCGTTGGTCGGCTTCCAGACGGCGTTGAAGCCCAGCGATTTGTTCTGCGTCTTCGTGGCGAAGTCGGCCGCGCCCATCGCGATGTCCGACGTGCCGACCGTGCTGCCCGCGCGGGTGGCGATGATCTCCTGGTAGAGGATCGGGCTGGAAACCGGGCCCTTGGTCCAGGTGCTGGCCGACGGGCCGAAATTGAACCAGGCCGAGAGATCGTTGCGCTTGGTCTGGATCTTGTTCTCGGAGTAGGTGTAGTCCAGCGTGGTGACCAGCTTGTCGGTCGGCTTGTACTGCAAGGTCAGCTGGGCGTTGGTGCGCTGGCGTTTGACGCCGTTGAAGTTGTAGTTCAGGTTTTGCGGCACCGAGTACAGGTCGGTCGGGCCGGGCCGGTCGTTGATCAGCTTGGCGCCATCGGTTCCGGGCTGCGGGATCGTGCCCCAGTTGTTTTCATCGCCACGGAACGGACCCTTCCAGCCGTTGGAGACAGCCGCGTTGTTGTAGCCGAGGTTGCGTTCCTGGTAGCTGCCGGTCAGCGCCACGCCGAACTTGTTGTTGTCGAAGGTGTTCGAGTACAGGCCGGAGAGCTCCGGCGTGGTCGAGCGGCTGGCCTTGACGTCGCCCGGCAGGTTGCCGTTGGTGCTGTCGTACACGCCCTTGACGCCGACGCTGGAATGCATGCCGGGACGGTCGAACGGCCGCGCGGTCATCACGTTGACGGTGGCGCCGATGCCGCCGGTCGGCGTTTCGGCGCGGCTGGTCTTGTACACCTGCAGCTGGGAGATCGCTTCCGACGCCAGGTTGGCGAAGTCGAAGGCGCGGCCGTTGAGGTCGCCCAGGTTGGAGGTCGGCATCTGGCGGCCGTTCAGCAGCACCAGGTTGAAGTCGGGGCCGACGCCGCGCACGGTGATCTTCGAGCCTTCGCCGATCGAGCGGTCGATCGACACGCCGGAAATGCGCTGCAGCGATTCGGCCAGGTTGGTGTCGGGGAACTTGCCGATGTCCTCGGCCACGATGCCGTCGACGATGCCGTCGGAATTGCGCTTCAGGTTCATCGAGGACAGCAAGCTCTGGCGAAGGCCGGTGACGACCACGCTCTGGACTTCCGGTTCCGCTGCCTTGACGGACGCTTCCTGCGCCAGCGCCTGCCCGGCCGCCGCCGCGCAGGCACTGGCCACCGCCAGGCTCATGAGTTTCTGTCGTGCCTTTGGATAATGCATGTGATCTCCTGTGTTTTTATGAACAGCTCGTGTACCGCTACCCTCAACCCAGATTTGGAAAGGTTTCCATTTCATGTGGCAAATATAGCACCGAACGAATTTCAAAGTCAATTTGCAATGCCGCATAAGTCGGGGCCGGTTTTCGTTGACAGAGGAAATCAAGCCGTGCACCATGTCTGGGAACGTTTCCAAAAAGAGACACTTTGCATGCATACACTCCATTTTCTTGCGTTGGGCGCGCTCTGGCTGGGCGCGGCGACGGCGGCCCCGACCTCGAGTCCGGCCTTGGCCTGGCCGCACGGCGCCCGCGCGGCCGTCAGCCTGGCCTACGACGACGCCCTCGACTCGCAGCTCGACCACGCCATCCCGACGCTCGACAAGTACGGCCTGAAGGGCAGCTTCTACCTGCAACTGTCCAATCCCACGGTCGCGCGGCGCATGGCGGCGTGGCGCCGCGCGGCCAGGCACGGCCATGAGCTGGGCAACCACAGCCTGTTCCACCAGTGCTCGCTGGCGGCGCCCGGCCACGACTGGGTGCAGCCGCAGCGCAACCTCGACACCACCAGCGCCGCGCAGATGCGCGACCAGGTGCTGGCCGCCAACACCATGCTGTACGCCATCGACGGCAAGCGCGCGCGCACCTACACCGTGCCTTGCGGCGACACGCTGGCCAGCGGCGTCGACTACCTGCCGCTGATCGCGCCGGCGTTCGTGGCGATCAAGGTGGGCGGCGGCGACGGCGTGACGGCGTCGATGGCGGCGCTCGATCCGCATGCGGTGACGGTGCTGGCGCCGGTCGGCCTCAGCGGCAAGGAATTGATCGCCATCGTCGAGCGGGCGGGGCGGCAGGGCACCATGGTCAACTTCACCTTCCACGGCGTCGGCGGCGATTACCTGAGCACCTCGAACGCCGCCCACGAGGAGCTGGTCCGGTATTTGGCGGCACATCGCCGCTTGTACTGGACCGACACTTTTCTAACCATCATGACCTACGTGAAAAGGCAGCAGCCGTGGCCACCATCAAAGACGTAGCCCGCCTCGCGGGTGTAGGACTGGGAACCGCTTCGCGCGTGGTCAGCGGCAAGGGTTCGGTATCGCCGGCCACGCTGGCCAAGGTCAAGGCGGCCATCGAGCAGCTGGACTTCCGGCCCTCGCACGCGGCGCGCACGCTGCTGTCGGGCTCGAGCCAGATGATAGGCGTGTACATCCCGGTGCTCAGCGGCACCTTCTACACGCCCATCCTGCAGATCATCGACAACGAACTGCGCACCGCCGGCCTGCACATGGTGGTGGCCTTCGGCGCCGGCCTGGGCGGCGCGCGCCAGCAGGCGATCGAGGGCATCGCCTTCCTGATCGAGCGCGGCTGCGACGGCCTGATCCTGATGACCAATGTGCTGCAGGAGGAAGACATCGCCGCGCTGCGGTTCAAGCACGAGCGCATGGTGGTGCTCAACCACAGCTTCGACAGCATCGCCGGCCAGTGCTTCACGGTCGACCACACGCTGGGCGGACGGATGGCGGCGCGCGCCTTGCTCGATCATGGGCACCGGCAGATCGCCGTGGTGGCCGGCCCGGCCAGCCTGCCGGACAACGTGGTGCGGGTCAACGCCTTCCTCGCCGAGCTGCAGGCCAACGGCGTCGACACCGGCCAGCTGTGGATGACCGAGCGCGACTTTTCGCCGGCCGGCGGCTGGTCGGCGGCCAAGGAGTTGATGGACTCCAAGCACCCGTGCAGCGCGCTGTTCTGCGCCAACGACGAGATGGCGGTGGGCGCGCTGTCGTATTTCCAGGAGGCCGGCATCCGCGTGCCGCACGAGCTGTCGGTGATCGGCTACGACGATACGCCCAGCGCGGAATTCTCGGCGCCGCGCCTGACCACGGTGCACATGCCGTGGCGCGAGATGACGCAGAACGGCATCAACGCGCTGCTCAACAGCTGCTACGACTTGCAGCGCCCCGTCACGCGCGGCTATCCGGTGACGATGACCTTGCGCGCGTCGCTGTCATCGCTGTCATCGCTGGCGGCGCCGCCGGCGGCGGCCAAGCCGGCACGGCGCCGCAAGCCGGCCTGAGCGCGCCCGCGCCGCACCTGGAAACAATGTTCAAATGCCAATGGGAAAACGTTTTCATAGTTGTTAATTTGCCGCATGAATCTGGATTCATGGCGAAGTTTAGTGGAAACAATAGACGGTTAGTAATGATGTCTATACATTCAGCCGTAGCAACAATCATCAGCCAGCTCCCAAGTTGCTATCAACAGCTACTCAACATTACGAAAATAAAAGAGATCGCACATGAAGAAGAATTTCCCATTTGCAGCGTTGTTGTTGTCCGCCAGCCCATACGTCCTGGCTCAAGCCCAAGCCCAGGCCACCGCCGTCGCCCCAGCCGCGGCAGCGCAAACTGCCGCCGCGGCCGATGCGACGCCGGACGATATCCAGAAAGTGGTGATTGTTTCCACCGGTAGCCGCGGCGCCCAGCGCACGCTGGTCGACACCCCGGTGCCGATCGACATCATCGGCGCGCGCGATCTCGGCAAGACCGGCCAGGCCACGCTCGATAAATCCCTGCAATTCCGCGTGCCGTCCTTCAATACCGTGCAGACTCCGGTGAACGACGCCACCTCGCTGCTCGATCCTTACGAGATCCGCAACATGGGCCCGAGCCGCGTGCTGATCCTGGTGAACGGCAAGCGCAAGAATTCCAGCGCGCTGATCTACACCCAGACTTCCCCGGGCCGCGGCGAAAGCGGCGCCGACATTTCGGCGATTCCGGTCGACGCCATCAAGCGCATCGAAGTGCTGCGCGACGGCGCCTCGGCCCAGTACGGTTCCGACGCGATCGCCGGCGTGGTCAACATCATCCTCAAGGACAATGCGGAAGGCGGCTCGGCCACCCTGCGCACCGGCATGACCCACGAGAACGACGGCAAGATGGGCGGCCTGTCGCTGAACCAGGGCCTGCCGCTGGGCGGCGACCGCGGCTTCTTCAACTACACGCTCGACGTCTCCAAGGTCAACCTGTCCAACCGTCCGGGCATGGTCGACGCCCGCGGCGAGGCCAGCGACTTCAGCGACCCGGCCAACGGCGTTCCATTCTCGGCCGTGCTGCCGCAGGCGCAGGCCTTCCTCAAGACCCATCCGGACGCCGGCAACATCAACGGCTCGCCGGCGACCCGCTCCGCCAAGGCCGAGTTCAACACCCGCTACGACCTCAGCGATACCACCAGCCTGTACGCCAACGCCGCCTACGTGAACAAGAAGGTCAACTCCTT
Source organism: Duganella rhizosphaerae (assembly GCF_040364205.1). Lineage (NCBI taxonomy): Bacteria > Pseudomonadati > Pseudomonadota > Betaproteobacteria > Burkholderiales > Oxalobacteraceae > Duganella > Duganella rhizosphaerae. The sequence continues at coordinate 93,334 of NZ_BPWK01000019.1, read as the reverse complement.
CGCCAACTACCGCACGCCGTACTGGCGCCCGACCGACTACGGCCTGCTGCACCCGGCCGGCTCCACCTATGTCGGCTATGTGCCGACCTTCGTCGGCACGCTGGACGACTACAACGCCACCGGCGGCAGCAAGTTCCTGATCGGCGACTGGAACGCCGATGTCAGCCTGACCTACGGCGGCAACAAGCAGGGCTACGCGGTCGGCAACTCGGTCAACCGCGGCATGCAGGAAGACTACCTGAACCACGTTATCAGCACGCCGTCGCCGACCAGCTTTGACGCCGGCGGCGTCAAGTTCAGCCACTGGGTGCTGAACGGCGACATCTCCAAGCAGCTGAGCAAGGACGTCAACTTCTACGCCGGCACCGAGCTGCGCCACGAGAACTATGAAACCATCGCCGGCGAGCCAGCCTCGTACTACGGCAGCGGCGCCGATTCGTACGCGGGCAACTCGGCGACGAACTCCTTCCCGTCGTCGCGCTCGAACTACGGCGCTTATGCCGGCGCCACCTGGGACATCTCGCCGGCGTTCCTGATCGACGCCACCGGCCGCTACGAGAAATACACCGACTTCGGCAGCGCCTTCGTGTGGAAAACCTCGACCCGCTACAAGATCAGCGAGCAGGTCACGCTGCGCGCATCGGCCTCGACCGGTTTCCGCGCGCCGTCGCTGGCGCAGATCTACACGCAGAAGGCGCAGTACTCCTTCGTGCCGGGCGCCGGCATCCAGGTCTCCGGCCTGGTCAACAACGTCTCGAGCGCGGCGACCGCGCTGCAGGTGCCTAAGCTGAAGGCCGAGAAGTCGAACAACATCACGCTGGGCCTGGGCTTCAAGCCGGACAACAACACCAGCCTCACGATCGACTACTACAACATCAAGGTCAAGGACCGCATCATCCTGAGCACCGAAATCAAGCCAACCGGCAATCCCGCCAATCCGCTCGACAAGCAACTGAACGCGTTCGGCATCGTCTCGGCCAGCTTCTTCGTCAACGGCCTGACCAGCCGTACCGAGGGCCTCGACTACGTGGCTTCGCGCAAGAACATTCCTTTCGCGGACGGCAAGATGACGCTGAACCTGTCGGGCAACGTGTCGCTGAAAAATGAACGTGATGGCGAAGTCAACAACCCCGGCCTGATCGCTTCCGCCGGCCAGTCGGTGCTGAACGCCACCACCGAAGCGCTGATGTTCACCTCGCGTCCGAAGTTCAAGACCATCATCGGCGCCGACTGGGACTACAAGCAGCTGAACCTGTCGCTGAACAACACCGTGTTCGGTCCTACCCACTTCCGCAACGCCGGCATGGATGAGAACCTGGAAGTGGCGTTCAAGACCAAGATGGTGACGGACTTCGCGGTCACCTACGCTCTGACGCCGAGCACCACGCTGTCGTTCAACCTCAACAATATGTTCAACACCACGCCGAGCTGGCACTTCAATGCCCGCAACGCCAAGGGCCAGGCCATCCTGGACAGCAAGGCAGCGGACGCCACCACCGGCATGACGCCGGTCGAGGCGCAGACCAACCTGGTGACCTTCAACGGCCGCTACTCGATGGTGACCTACGATGGCTCGCAGTTCAGCCAGCTGGGCCGCACCTTCGCCGCCTCGCTGAACTATCGCTTCTAAGCGGCACGCCGCAGCTATAATGAGGTCCGCAGCTCCGCAAGGGGCGGCGGACCTTTTTTTATGGAGTGGTACACATGGTTTCGTTACAAGATCAATTGCTGAAGGCCGGCCTGGTGGCCAAGAACAAGGTCAAGGTCGCCAATCAGGAAAAGAGCAAGCAGAAGAAGGAAGAACGCCGCTCCGGCACCCAGAGCGTCGACGAAGCCAAGCTGGCCGCGCAGGAGGCGCAGCGCAAGCTGGCCGAGCGCAACCGCGAACTGAACGCGCAGCGCGACGCGGCCGCGCAGCAGAAAGCCATCCTGGCGCAGATCGCGCAGATGGTGCAGCAGAACCGCCAGGACAAGGGCCGCAACGGCGACATCGCCTACAACTACACGCACGGCAGCAAGATCGAGCGCATGTTCGTGACGGCGGCGGTGCGCGAGCACCTGGTGGCCGGCCGGCTGGTGATCGTGGTGCTGAACGGCGTGGCCGAACTGGTGCCGCGCGTGATCGCCGACAAGATCGCCGAGCGCGACGCCACGCTGGTGGTGCGCGTCAACAAGAGCACCACCGCGGTGGAGGAAGACGATCCGTACGCCGCCTTCCAGATTCCCGACGACCTGATGTGGTGATCAGGCGCTCATTCGCGCCTTCAGCAGGTTCAGGCCCTGCGCCAGCAGGCCGTCGGCCGGCACTTCGCCGTGCGGCGTCAGCTGGTCGATAATCTGCGGCAGCAGGCCGGCCAGGCCGGACGACACCTGCTGCGGATCGATGCCGGCCTGGCCGGCGATCTGCTGCAACTGCTCCGGGCCCAGCGCATCCACCAGCTGGCCGCCGGAAATAGGCTGGTTGGCGCCGGTGCCGACCCACGACATGACCTGGTCGGCCAGGCCGCTTTGCTTGAGTTTTTCCAGCACGGCCGGCACGCCGCCGGCGTTATCTATCATCGCCATCACACCCGACAGCAAGTTCCCTTGCTGCGCTTCGCCTTGCTGGCCGCTACCCAGCGATCCCAGTACTTGTCCTGCCAGTTGATCCAGTAAGCTCATCATGTTCTCCCGTGGGGTAAGGCAATGGAGATATCATTTTTGCACTGAATCAATGTCGGGGCAAGCAACTTTTGCGGCGGCGCAGCATGGCGGCCGTGTCAGGCCAGCAGCTTGAGCAGGGCCGCCGCCGCCGCTTCCGACGAGGCCGGATTCTGGCCGGTGACCAGCAGGCCGTCGGTGACCGCGTACGGCTGCCAGTCGCCGACCTTGGAGTAAATGCCGCCGTGTTCCTTCAGCATGTCCTCGACCAGGAAGGGCACGACCTTGGTCAGGCCGACCGCTTCTTCCTCGGTGTTGGTGAAGCCGGTCACCTGCTTGCCGCGCACCAGCGGGCTGCCGTCGGCCGCCTTCACATGGCGCAGCACGCCGGGCGCGTGGCACACCGCCGCCACCGGCTTGCCGGCCGCCAGCATGGCTTCGATCAGCGCGATCGAGGCGCGGTCTTCGGCCAGGTCCCACAGCGGGCCGTGGCCGCCCGGATAAAACACGGCGTCGAAGTCGGCCGCCGAGACCTCGGCCAGCTTGCCGGTGTGGGCCAGCACGGCTTGCGCGTCGGCGTCGGCCTTGAAGCGGACGGTGGCCGGGGTTTGCGATTCCGGCGCGTCGCTTTTCGGGTCCAGCGGCGGCTGGCCGCCCAGCGGCGACACCACCGTCAGTTGCGCGCCGGCTTCCTTCAGCGCGTAGTACGGCGCGGCGAATTCTTCCAGCCAGAAGCCGGTCTTGTGGCCGGTGTTGCCCAGCTGGTCGTGCGAGGTGAGTACCATCAGGATGTTCATGTCGGGTCCTTGTGTGTGAAGTGGAGGGGCTTACAGTGCAGCTTCAAGAATGCGGCGGCTGCGCGCCAGGTCGATGTCGCGGTGTTCGCCCAGGCTGGTCATGCCGTGCGCGGCCAGCTGCGCCAGCACGGCGTCGACCGCTTCCTGTCCCAGCTGGTAGGCCGACAGGCGGGTCGGGATGCCGAGGCCCTCGAAGAACGCGCGGGTCTGGGCGATGGCGGCGTCGATGCGTTGCTCGTCGCTGCCGTCGCGGATGCCCCATACGCGCTCACCGTATTGCAACAGCTTCTCGCGCTTGGTGGCGCGCTGCACGTCCAGCAGCGACGGCAGCACCAGCGCCAGCGTGCGCGCGTGGTCGATGTCGTACAGCGCGGTCAGCTCGTGGCCGATCATGTGGGTGGCCCAGTCCTGCGGCACGCCCGCGCCGATCAGGCCGTTCAGCGCCAGGGTGGCGGTCCACATCAGGTTGGCGCGGGTGGCGTAGTCGTCCGGCGCGGCCAGCGCCTGCGGCGCGATCTCCACCAGCGTCTGCAGCAAGCCTTCGGCAAAGCGGTCCTGCGCCAGCGCCTGCACCGGGTAGGTCAGGTATTGCTCGACCGTGTGGACGAAGGCGTCGACCAGGCCGTTGGCCACTTGCTTGCTTGGCAGCGTGAAGGTCTTGGACGGATCGAGCACGGAGAATTGCGGGAACAGCAGCGGGCTGCGGAACGGCAGCTTGGTGTGGCTGGCCTTGTGGGTGACCACGGCGCCGTTGTTCATTTCCGAGCCGGTGGCGGGCAAGGTCAGCACGGCGCCGAAGGGCAGGGCGCGGCGCACCTTGGCGCCGCCGCTCTGGGCGATTTCCCACGGTTCGCCGTCGTACAGCGCGGCGGCGGCGACGAACTTGGTGCCGTCGATGACCGAACCGCCGCCGACGGCCAGCAGGAAGTCGATCTCGTCGCGGCGCACCTGCTCGACCGCGCGCATCAGCGTTTCGTAGCTGGGGTTGGGTTCGATGCCGCCGAATTCGCGGACGGCGCGGGCGCCCAGCGCGCGACGCACCTCGGCCAGGGTGCCGTTTTTTTCGGCGCTGGCGCCGCCGTACAGGATCAGCACGCGGGCGCTGTCCGGCACCAGCCTGGACAACTGGGCGACGGTGTCGGCGCCGAAGACGATCTTGGTCGGGTTGTGGAATTCAAAATTCTTCATGCTAACTCCTATTATTAGACTGGTCGTCTAGTGATGCAGTAAAAAAACGGGGTCAGGTCTGACATTCGGACACGTGCCCAGCCGTAGCGGCCACTACGGCTGGGCACGTGTCCGAATGTCAGATCTGACCCCCGTGGGTGTTGGCTGGCAGGTCCAGCATGGTTAGCGTGGTTTGCCAGGCGGCGTGCAGCGCGCTGGGCTCGCGCCGCAGCTTGGTCAGCAGGGCGGCACCCAGCCACAGCTGGTACAAGGCCAGCGCCGTGAGCTTGGCGTCGGCGACCTGGCGCAGCGAACCGTCGGCCTGCGCCTGCTCGACGCACACGGCCAGCCGGGCGACGATGCGGTTGGTGCCCTCCAGCAGGGTGACGCGCATGGCTTCCGACATGTCCGCCACTTCTCCGCTGAGCTTGACCACCAGGCAGCGGCAATCGCAACTGTCGGCGTCGAGGTCGTTCCAGCTGGCCCAGTAGTCCATCAGCGAGCGCGCCGCGCTTTGGCCGGGCCGGCTCAGTATGGTTTCCATCTGCGCCAGGTATTGCCCGATATAGTCGTCCAGCAGCGCCTCGCCAAACATCTCCTTGGACTTGAAGTAGTGGTAGAAGGAGCCCTTGGGTACGCCGGCCGCCGTCAGGATCTCGTTCAAGCCCACGCCGGCAAAGCCTTTGCCGGTGATGATGGTCTTGCCCGTGTCCAGGATGTGCTGGCGGACGTTGTTGTGTTCTGTGGTCATGGTGGACGCATCATAACACAATTAGACCAGTCGTCTAGTATTGTGTGTTGACGCCTGCCTGGCGGCGGCGGGCCACCGCGCCGACCACGCCCAGGCCGGCGAGCAGCATGGCGTAGGCGTCAGCTTCCGGCACGGCGCGCACCACCAGCTGTTCCGCAAAGGCGGTCGCGCCCGGCGCGCCGGCCCAGGGCCCGAACGGCTGGCCTTTGCCGTCCCGCCAGTCGCAGTTGCTGTAGCTGTTGCTGAAGTAGGGCGCGGCGCAGGCGGCGGCGCCGGTCAGCTCGCCGTTGATCGCCGAGAAGTAGGCGCCGCTCATGGGATCCGTGCCGCCCAGCGGCACGTTGGCGCCGGCGAACAGGAAGTCGGTGGCCAGCGGGGCGTCGGCCAGTTCCGCGGCGGTCGGCAGGCGCCAGCCGAATTGCGACTGGTAGGACAGGTCCAGGCCGCTCGAAGCGGGCAGCGGCGAGGCCCATGCCCAATCCAGCTTGTTGCGGGTGATGTAGGCGTTGCTGGCGACCGGCGCGTTGACCTGGGCCGCGACGGCGGCGCCGACGGTGGCGCACAAGGCGATGGCCATGGTCAGGCGTTTGACAAAAATCATGACTTCCTCAAATTAAGTGGCGGCGAAAGAAGAAAAAATGTTACATCGACAACTGCCAAAAAACAATTAGAATAATTGAATTAAAATTAAGTTTATGCCACCGCAGCAGGAATCTACACAGGAATCGCCATGCCGCAGTCCGCCGCCATGCCCAGTCTAGCCAAGCTGTACGCCTGGCTGCCGCCGTTTGCCGCGGCGGCGCTGGCCTGGAACCTGCTCGCGCTGTCCGGCGCGCTGGCCAGCTATGGCGACGCCCAGCAGCATGGCGCGCTGCACGCCTCGTTCGCGCTGACGCTGCTGCGCTTTGTGGCGCAGCACGCGCCGCTCGTGGTGCTCAGCCTGATGCTGGCGGTCGGCTTCTGCCGCGCGCAACGGCGCTCGCCGCAGCTGGCGCAGCTGCTGCCGGCCTATCTCGGCATGCTGGCGCTGGGCGTGCCCTTGCTGTGTATCTGGCAAAGCGCGATCAACGGCATTTTCAGCGGCAAGGGCCTGGCTGCGCCGCTGGACCTGCTCAGGCAGCAAAGCGCGCTCAGCTGGTGGTTCCAGACCTTGCTGCTGACGCTGGCGTTCTGCGCGCACCTGGCCTACAGCGCCTGGCGCCACGCGCACGCGCAGGCGTTGGCCTGGCAGCTGGCGCAACAAGGCAACCTGGCGCTGCGGCTGCGCTTGTTGCAGGGCCAGCTGGAACCGTATTTGCTGTCGGGCGCGCTGGCCGGCATCGCCCGGCTGAACCGCCGGGGCTTGCGCGAGCAGGCCACGCGGGCGCTGGCGCGCTTGAGCGACCTGCTGCGTTATGCGCTGCGCGCCAGCCGTTCGGACTGGCAAAGCGTGGCCGATGAAGTGCGCTTCCTGCGCGACTATGTCGACCTGCAGCGCATCTGCCGCGACGCCGGCCTGCAAGTCGACTGGCAGCTGGAGGCGATCGACTGGAGCGGCTACCGCTGCCCGCCGCTGCTGCTGTTGCCGATGCTGGAGCAGGCGCTGGAGGCGGCGCCGCAGCGGCTGACGGTGCGCATCGGCCGCCGGCAAACGAGCGCGGGCAGCCTGGTGCTTGTCGAGCTCAGCTATCCGCATGGCGCCCGCGTGGGCAAGGCGTCGGTGCTGGCCGAGCTGGAGCAGCGCCTGGCCATGCAGTACGGCGGCGCGGCCACGCTGGGCATGCAGGCCGACGGCGACCTCACCCATCTGCGCCTGGCCTATCCGGTGGCGCATCATGATGATTGACGCCATCGCCCTGCCGCCAGCCGCGCCGGCGTCCGCCTGGCCGGCGCCGCGCGTGCTGCGCCGGTGGCGGCCGTGCCTGCTGATCCTGCTGGGCTGGGAACTGCTGGCGCTGCTGGAAGCGCTGGCCAGGGCGATCGACGCCGGCCACGCCGGGCGCGCGCTGGCGCTGCCGGCCCTGTTGTCGACGCTGATGCTGCAATACCTGCCGCTGGTGTGCAACAGCTGGCTGCTGGCGCTGGTGTTCCGCCGCTGGCCGGAGCGGCTGGCGCGGCGCGCGGCATTGCTGCTGGCGCTGTTGCTGTCGATGGCGGTTTTCCTGCCACTGCTGACCGGCATCGATATCCTGGTCGAGCTGCTGCGCGACGGCCGCCCGCTGGCCGACTTCCCCGCCATGCTGGGCCAGGTCGGCCGCATGACCTGGTGGTACAACCTGTTCGTGGTGGGCCTGGCCTTCCTGGCGCAGGCCGGCTACAGCGCCTGGCGGCGCGGCCGGCAGCAGGAACTGTCGACGCAGCGCGCGCAAACGGAAAACCTGCAACTGCGCCTGGGCCTGTTGCAAGGCCAGCTCAAGCCGCACTTCCTGTTCAATGCGCTCAACAGCATCAGCGCGCTGGTGCGCACCGCCGATCCCGCGCTGGCCGGCCAGGCGCTGGGCCATCTGGCTGAACTGCTGAACTACGTGTTGGCGGTGGGCCAGGGCAAGCCAGCCAGCGTCGCCGACGAGCTGCATTTCCTGCGCGTCTACCTGGCGCTGCAAAGCCTGCGCTATGGCGACCGCATGCAGCTGGACTGGGCGATCGAGGAACGCGACTGGAGCCGCTATCCCTGTCCGCCGCTGCTGTTCCAGCCTCTGGCGGAAAACGCCGTGCATCACGGCGTGGAGGCGCACCAGCAGCCTTGCCGCATCCACATCGGGCTCGAGCATGCCGCCGGCATGCTCTGCCTGCGTATCGCCAATCCGGTGCTGGCCGCCTCGCGCGCCGGCACCGGACTGGGTTTGAGCATGACGCGTGAACGCCTGGACATCCTGTACGGGCCGCGCGCTGAACTGAACATAGACGCCGATGAACACCACTATGCTATCGAACTACGCTTCCCCGTCGACGGACCGGCCCAGGACGGTGCTGATCGTCGACGATGAACTGCCGGCCATCGCCAACCTGGAATGGCTGCTGGCCCGGCGCCCGCAATGGCGCCTGCTGGAATCGTGCCGTTCCAGCGAGCAGGCCAGGGCGCGCTTGCGCACCGCGCCGGTCGACCTGATCCTGCTCGACATCCAGATGCCGGACCAGTCCGGCCTGGAGTTCGCGCGCGAGCTGTGCCAGCGGCCGGGCGCGCCGCTGATCGTGTTCGTCACCGCCTACGACGAGCATGCGCTGAGCGCTTTCGATATCTTCGCGCTGGACTACATGCTCAAGCCCTTCGACGACGAACGCTTCGACTTGATGCTGCGGCGCGCGGCGCTGATGCTGGAGCTGAACCAGCAGGCGGCGATGAACAGCGCGGTGCACGCCTACCTGCGCGACCGCGCGGCCGACGAGGTCGGGTGCAGCGCGCCGGTCTTGCAGCAGGTGGTGGTGCGCACCGCCGCCGGCCTGGAGCGCATCGCCATCGACGATGTGATGTGGCTGGGCGCGGCCGGCAACTATGTCGAGCTGCATCTGGCCGGGCGCGTGGTCCTGCACCGCAGCACCATCACCGCCATCGTCGAACGCTTGCCGGAGCAGGAGTGGGTGCGCGTGCACCGGACCGCCGTGGTGCGGCGCAGCGCCATCGCCGGCCTGCGCAGCGACAGCGACGGCTACTACGCGGTGCGCCTGGCACAGGGCGATACGGTGCGGGTCAGCGCGCGTTATCTCAAGCAGGTGCAGGCCATGTTCGCCTGAATGCGCGGCGCCTGCGGTTCGTCCCAGAACTGGCGCGATTGATCACATAGTCGTAGCCGACGGTTTTACCTTCGTGGCAAGCTGGCCTCACCTTATGGCTTACCTCAGGAGGAACACCAGAATGAAGCAGATCGTTATGACTATGCTGGCGCGGATGGCGGCGATGATGCTCGCCTGCGCCGTGCTGGGCGCGGGCGTGCAGGCACGGGCGCAGTCGCTGGAAACGGACAAGTCGCTGGAACACAGCATCAAGATCGTGCGTGTCCACAATCTCGATTTTCCCGTACTCGACGTCGGCAAAGGGCCTGTCGTCTTGCTGTTGCATGGCTTCCCCGATTCGCACCGCGTGTGGCGCAATCAGGTGGCGCCATTGGTGCGCGCCGGCTACCGCGTGGTGGCGCCGGACCTGCGCGGCTACGGCGACGCGCCGATCCTGCCGGCGGTGTCCGACTACACCATCGGCAAGGTGCTGGGCGACGTCACCGGCCTGCTCGATGTGCTCAACATCCAGCAGGCGCGCGTGGTCGGCCATGACTGGGGCGCGGTGGTGGCCTGGTATCTGGCGGCGTTCTATCCGGACCGGGTGGAGCGGCTGATGGTGATGTCGGTGGGCGCGCCGTGGAATCCGGAGTTCAACAGCATGGCCCAGCGCGAGAAATTCTGGTACTCGCTGTACTTCCAGTTCGAGGGCGTGGCGGAAGCGCGCTTTCAGCAGAACGACTTTGCTTTCTTCCACGCGCTGAGCCGTGACGAAGGCGATGTCGACGCGGCCATCGCGCACTTCAAGCTGCCGGGGACCTTGACGGCGGCGCTCAACTGGTACCGCGCCAATTCGAAGCCGTCCATGCCGCCGCCGGACGGCACGCCGGTGCCGCCGACGCCCAAGGTGCATTGCGATGTGCTGGGCGTCTGGAGCGAGCGCGACCACTACCTGACCGAGGAGCAGATGCAAGCCTCGGCCGACGATGTCACCGGCAAGTGGCACTACCAGAAAGTGGACCGCGCCGGCCACTGGATGATGCTGGAACGGCCGCGCCAGGTCAGCGAGCTGATGCTCGACTTCCTGGCGCGTTGAGCGGGACGCCGGCGGCCAGCCGCGTCATGCGGTATGCTGGCGGGATGCCGCATTCGAACCCCAAGCCCGGTCCCCGTTTCTGGCGGGACGCCAACCTGCCCTACATCGAGGCGCGGGCGGTTGGCGATGGGCGCAAGCTGGGCTACGCCAGGCACTCGCACGAGACTTTTTCGATCGGCGTGATCCGCGACGGGCACACCAACTACCTCAACCAGGCGTCGCGCCAGCTGGTGGGGCCGGGCGCCGTGGTGCTGATGAATCCGGGCGACGTCCATGCCTGCAACCCGGTGGGCGACCAGACCTGGTCGTATCGCATGCTGTATGTCGACCGCGCCTGGCTGGCCGGCTTGCAACAGGAATGGGGCTTCAGCGCCAACGGCGATTTCCGTCCCTTCGCCGCGACCATGAGCACGGCGCCCGCGCTGTATGTGGGATTCAACCATTTTTATGAGGTGCTGACGGCCGCCGCTTCCGACCATCTGCAGCGGCAGTGCGCGGCCGTGACCTTCTTCGAACAGGTCCAGTCCGGCCTCGATCCGGCCGCCATGGTCGAACGCGAAGCCAACCGCAAGCTCGAACGCGCGGCCGACTACATCAACGACAATTGCGCCGCCGCGCTCAAGCTGGAGGACATCTGCGGCGCGGCCGGGCTTTCCCCCTCCTACCTGATCCGCGCCTTCCGCAAGCGCTACGGCATGACGCCGCACGCCTACCTGCTGAACCGCCGCATCCAGCTGGCGCGCGGCCTGCTCAAGGAGGGCAGGGCGATTGCCGAGGTCGCACTGGAGACGGGCTTTGTCGACCAGGCGCACTTCCAGCGCATCTTCAAGCAATTGCTGGCGGCGACACCGGGACAGTACCTGCGCTGAACAACAGGTAGGCGGCGCTGGCCGCCAGCAGCAGCGCCATGGCGCGGTTAAACCGGCGCATCACGGCGGGATCGCTCAGGCTGCGGCGCAGGAAGGTGCCGGCATAAGCCCAGCAGGCGATCGACAGGTAGCAGATCACGAAATACAGCGCCGCGAACTGCCACACCAGCAGCGCGTCGCCGTCGGCGGCAAACGCGCCCATGCCCGCCACGGACGCCACCCACGCTTTGGGATTGAGCCATTGCATGGCCGCGCCGGCCGCCAGCGACGGCCCCCTGGCGGCGTCCCCGGGCGAGAGCGCGCCGTCGTCGCGCGCCAGCTTCCACGCCATGTACAGCAGGAAGGCGACGCCGGCCAGTTGTATCGCCCGCGTCAGGGCCGGCAGTTGGATCAGCAATTCATGCAGGCCCAGGCCGGTCAGCAGCAGCAGTGCGGTGAAGCCGACGGTGGCGCCGGTGACGTGGCGCATGCTGGCGCGAAAGCCATGCTGCGCGCCGCTGCTGAGGGCGACGATGTTGACCGGGCCGGGGGTAATCGACGAAGCCAGGGCGAAGGCTGCCATGGAAATCAGGATGCTCATAGTTGCGGGTCTCCGGTAAGAATGAATCATGCCGGAGCGACGATACGCGGCGCGCGCATCGTCGTATTGTAGAAAACAACCCTTCAGCAGGCGCGGATCACGCAGCCATGCGCGGCCAGCCTGCCGCGCGCCAGGTCCCAGCCGTCGGCATACAGGACTTGGCCGGCCGAGTCCGCCAACGTCACCGGCTGGTCCGACAGATTGGCCAGCACGGTGATGGCGTCGCCGCCGCTGCCGCGCCGCATGCCGATCACGCCTGGCGGCAGTTTCTCGATGAACGCGGTGGCGCCCTGGCGCAAGGCCGGGTGCGCGCGCCGCAAGGCCAGCAAGGCGCGGTAGTGGCTGTGCATGGCGGGGTTGAAAGCGCTCCAGTCGAGCCGGTAGCGGTCGAACAGCACCGTCCAGTCGCGCCAGCTGGGTTCGTCGAATTCCTGGCCCATCAGGATGTGCGGTACGCCATCCATGGTCAGCACCAGCGCCGCCGCCGCGCGGTGTACACCGGCGCCGAGCACCTTGCTGGCGCGCGCTTGTTCCTTGTCTTCCAGCCAGCGCATGCGCAGCGCGCCGCGCGGGAAGCTGTAGGTCGACTCCTGCCAGTACCGGGCGAAGGCGTGGGCGTCGGCCTGCCCGCAGGCCACGCGGCGCAGCATCTCGCGGGTGCCGCCTTCGTAGGTTAGGTCGCAGCTGTGCAGGTGGTGGAATTCGTCGCAGGACTGCGAGACCAGCGCGATGTCGGGCCGCAGCGCCGCCAGCGCGGTGCGGATCTCGGCCAGGAAATCGGTGGGCGTGATGTCGGAATCGTCGAAGCGCAAGCCGTCGAAGCCGTAGCGGCCGATCCAGCGCTGCATGGCCGCGATCAGGCTGCCGCGCAGCGCGCGGTTGCTGAAGTCGAAGCCGGCGAAGTACTCGCGCTGCGGCACCGCGTAATACACCTGGCCGCCGGCGTCGCGGGTGTACCAGTCGGGATGGGCGGCGGTCCAGGGATGGTCGGCGCTGCTGCGGTTGAGCGTCCAGTCGAACAACACGCGCATGCCGCGCGCGTGGATGGCGTCGACCAGCGCGTGCAGGGCGGCCTCGTCGCCCAGTGCCGGATCGATGGCGTCGAAGTCGAGCACCGCGTACGGATCGCCCAGCGCGCCGCGCCGGCCGCGGTGGCCGATGGGATGGATGGGCATCATCCAGATCACGTCGACGCCCAGCTGCTCCAGGTAGTCGAGGCGGGCGCGCACGCCGTCGAAATCGCCGCCGAAGGCGGGCACCGACAGCTGGTAGATCACCGCCTCGTGCAGCCACGCCGGGCTGGCCAGCGCCTGATGGCGCCGGTACAGCGGGCCGGCCGCGTCGGCTTTCAGGCCGCGCCGGCGCATCAGCACGTCGCCATGCTCGTCGACCGTCAGGCAGGAGTTGTTCTGGCCGTCCTCCGAGATCCAGGGATTGGCCGGATCCGGTATCCAGTGCGCGCCATCGACCACGAGTTTGTACAAGTGGCGGCCGGCGGCGATCGGCAGCGTGCATTCCCAGTGGCCGGGCGCCACTTGCTCGAACTGGCAGGCGTCGCCCACCCAGCAGTTGAAAGTGCCGGCCAGCGCGACGCTGCGCAGCTCCGGCGCGCCCCGGTAACGAAAGCGGACGCCTTGCGCGCAGCGTTGGGGGAGTTGCTCTGGGGAGGTCTCGAATTGGATGTTCATTGTGTTATTCAACTACAAAAATGTATTTAAGTAAATATATATCCCTTGAATCCATGTAATTCAATGAACTTTCAATGTAGTTTAGGTACTTTGTGTGGATTGCTTGATATGGCGCAAATGCTGTGATTATTCGAGAGTTTCCACTGAGCAGAAAGCGCACATACTTAACGTCTTGCCCGCTAGATTATTCTTCGAGGTGACACCAATGATGTTCAGCAACATGTCGGAACGCCGCTTTGGGTCGCCGTTCGCCCGCCTTCCTCCACGATTGCCTGTCATGTACCTGGCCATTTTCTTTGTTGTCCTGGTGTGCATCTCGCTGGTAGGCGTCCAGGTATGGCTGACCGCGCACGCCCGCAGCGTGCAGCTGAACGAATCGGAAATCGCCGCCGCCAACCTCGCGGAGGCCGTGGGCCAGCATGCTTATGACACGATCAAGGAAGCCGATACGGTCCTGGTCGGGCTGGTGGAGCGGCTCGAAAACGACGGGAAACTGGAGCCTGAGCTCGACCGCTTCCATAAGCTGCTGGTGCACCGCGTTGCGGAGTTGCCGCAACTGCACGGCTTATTTGTCTACGGCGACGATGGCCGCTGGCTGGTCAATTCCCGACCCGAGCTGCTGCAGGGGAAAAACAACTCGGATCGCGAGTATTTCATCTACCACCGCGAGCATGCGGATCGGGGCGTGCATATCGGCCCGCCCTTGCGCAGCAAATCGACCGGCGATTGGATCGTCACCGTGTCGCGCCGCTACAATCAGCCGGACGGCTCTTTTGGTGGCGTAGTGCTGGCGGCCATCAATATGGACTACTTCCAGAAGTTTTTCGAGCGCTTCAAAATCGGCGAGGACGGCGCGATTCAGCTGGCGCTGGATGACGGCATCATGCTGGTGCGGCGGCCGTTCAACGAAAAATCGCTGGGCCGGGATATTTCGAAACTGCCGCTGTTCCACGATTACTTGCCCAAGGCGCCAGTCGCGACCGTGATGTTTACGTCGGCACAAGACGGCGTGACACGGATCAATAGCTACCGGCGTTTGGAACAATACCCGCTGGTGGTCTCGGCCGCGCTGTCCAAGGACGAGGTGCTGGCGCAATGGCGGGCCGATGCTTATCTCTACGGCGCCGGCGTCGTCATCCTGGTGCTGGGGATAAGCTTGCTGGGAATCCGGCTGGTGCGGCAGATTAATCTGCGGACACAGGCTGAAGCGGAACTGGTGCGTGCGCGCAATTCGCTGGTGACGCTGAATCAAACGCTGGAGCGCTTGGCGATGCAGGATGGCATGACCGGCCTGTCCAATCGCCGGCATTTCGATGCGACATTGAAGAGCGAATTCAGCCGGGCGATGCGCGGCGCCAGTTCGCTGGCGCTGGTCATGATCGATGTCGATTCCTTCAAGCAGTACAACGATATCTTCGGCCATGCGGCCGGCGACGAGTGCCTGAAGGCGATCAGCAAGGTGGTGGCCGACTGCAAGCACAGGCCGGGCGATATCGCCGCGCGCTACGGCGGCGAAGAATTGGCGGTGCTGCTGCCGGGGACGGATGTGGCGGGGGCGCTGGCGGTCGCCGAGCATATCCGCGCGGCGATCGAAGACCTGTACATCACGCATCCCGGCAGCGCCACCGGCTACGTGACGGTCAGCGCCGGGGTCGAATCGTTCGCGCCGGTGCGGTTCGAGACCGAGCCGGTCGACCTGGTCAAGGCTGCCGACCAGGCGCTGTACCGCGCCAAGTCGCTGGGGCGCAATCGCGTCCATTCGAACATCATCGAGCGGGAAGTGCGATCGGTCTCCAGCGTGGGGATGGCTGGATAGGCCGGGGCGCTATTCCCTGGAGGTCGGCGAGATCGTTTTGCTCACTTTGCCAGTCTCGTCCAGCATCTGGATTTCGGCCTTGCCATCGGCACTGACCAGCAGCTTCATGCGTGGGCGGCCCTGAGCGTCCTTCAGTTGCAAGGACGCGCCTTTGTCGCCGGTGTTGCCCAGCCAGATGCGGTTGTTGCCCAGACGGCCCTGTTCGTTCAGTTTCTGCCAATAGGCTCGCTGCTCGGACGGGGGCAACTTGCTGGCTGCCTCGTGAAAGCGGCTGTTGTCTTCCAGCGAAGTCACCGTATAAAGCGGAACGTCGTTGATCTTGATCACGGTCTGCTGATGGGTGGCGCTGTCGTTGTTCAGCAACTGCAGGGCCTGGTCCTGGCGGAAGCGGTCGAAGGTCAGCGACAAGCCGGACGAGACCTTGCCGTCGGCGGCGATGGCGCCTTTCTGGATCAAGCCGCCGTTCTCCGTGCCTTCCTCGTTGATGAACAGCATGCCCGCAAAGTCCCTGCGATCGGGCCGGGCGCCTTCCTTGCCCTGCACGAAGTCGCCGGGGAACTGCGCCTTGTTGGAAATGACGATGCGCTTGGTGCCGTCCGGTTCAACGATGTTGATACGGCCGACCGTGATCTCGTCGAATTTCTCGTGCCTGATCGGTTCCCTGGCCCCCGTCAGGAAAAATACCGCCGCCAGCGCGCTGGCCATCGTGCTTGCACCTGCCAGGAAGGTTCTGATTTGCGTCATGATGCGTCTCCTTTGTTTATTTCAAATCGTTTTGAATCGCCGCGCCGGCCTTGCGCATCCGCCATTCCAGCACCACGGTCAGCGCGCCGCAAAATGCCAGCAGCCCGCCCAGATATTGCAACACCCGGTTGAGCGGCGAATGCTCGTCGCGCACCGCGGCCAGTTCGAACTTGCGCCGGCCGTCGCCGGCGCTTTCGAAGAACACGCTGCCCCGGCTCTCCCGGGTTTCGACCGTCGCCAGCTTGACCCGCTCGGATTCGAACTCCGCCAGCAATCGGGCGCGCTCTTCGCGGCTGATGGTGTTGGCGATGACCCTCAGGTCCTGGATCTTTTCGAACTGGTCAAAAATGGTGTCCGATTCGTTCTTGAGCAGCACGCCTTTGGATATGTACTTGTAGCGATGGTTGGACGAGAAAATGCCGTCGTTGGCGGCCAACATCAGTGCGAAACCCAGGGCGCCCGCGGCGGCCGCGCCGAACAGCCATTTCCTGGCGTCGTGGACGCGGCGGGTGACGGCGCCGTTGAGGAATTGGCTGACCTCGGGGATATGGCGCAGCGAGGTGTGCAGCACGTTCTTGTCGATCCCGCCCAGGAATTCCCTGGCGTCGAGCTCCAGCGCGGTGACGATGGCGCTGAACATGTCGGCGGAAGGCTGCGATTTGTCGTTTTCCAGCTTGGACAGGTAGGACTGCTCGATGCCGATGGCGGCCGACATCTGCGGCTGCGTGAGATTTCTTTCCGTTCTGATTTGCTTGAGTCGCTCGCCAAAATTCATCGCGGGGGGCCTTTTTCAAATTGTGTGGGCATATTCTTGAGGATTCACCCATGAATGAGAAGGTGAATATGCTTGAATATCGACGAATATTGCGGTTTTGGCAGTAATTTTTCGATGGACGTAAAAAAGGGCTGGTCAGTTCGCACTGACCAGCCCTTTTTACGGGCGGCGCCGATTGGTCGACGCCGCTGGCGGAATTAACGTTGCGGGACGACGATCACGGTGTCGCCGGTTTTGCCTTTGGCGCCGGTGTCGCCCTTGACGCCGTCGTAGCCGGGAGCGCCGACCTCGCCTTTGGCGCCGGACTCACCCTTGGCGCCGTCCACGCCAGGTGCGCCGCTGTCGCCGGCCTGGCCGGTGGCGCCGGTGGCGCCGGGGCGGGCCTCAGCGCCGGTGGCGCCAGTCGCACCGGTAGCGCCGGGCGCGCCGGCGGGGCCGGCGACGACTTGCACCACAGGTGGCGGCGTCTGGCGCTGGCAGGCGGTCAGGGCGAAGGTGGAGGCGAGGGCGAGCAAGATCAGGGTATGTTTCATGATGTATCCTTTGGCAGTGACTGCGCCGCGGCATGCGGAGGTCTGAATGCAGCATGCGCCAGTCTGCCGCGCCGGTCCGTGCGATTCAGTACATAGCGGACTCACCCAGTGAAATGCGCCGAGATGGGCTGTTCGGTGGCGTCAAGCACAAACTCGCGCAGGTCCGCGAAGGCGGCGCCGAATGCCGGCCGCTGCGAGATGCGTGCGATGTATCGCTGGAATATGTCGTCGCCACACAGGCCATAGCCGCGCGCCCAGACCACCGCGTGTCCGACGATGCAATCGGCCGCGGTAAATTGCTGCCCGCAGACGAAGGGCGCCTGCGCCAGCCGCGCGGCAAGCTGGGGTTCGACCTCCTGCTGGAACTTCCTGCGGTATCGCGCCACCGTGCGCGGGTCGCGCTCCGATTCCGGCAAGACATGCTCGTGGGCGCGGATCTGCCACAGCATCATGTCCATCCAGGTCGATCCGAAGTGCAGCATTTGCAGGTAGTCGGCGCGCTCGGGCGACGCCGCCGGGGCCGGCGCCAGACCGGCATCGGGGTAGGCGTCGGCAAGCAGGGCGACCATGGCGGCGCTTTCGAGCATGTGCTGCGAAGAACCGTTGTCCCAAGTAATCTCCAGCACCGGCACGTTATGGTTGGGATTGAGACGCATGAACTCGGCGGAATACTGCACGGCGCCGCACAGGTCTATTTTCTCGACGCCGAACGCGTTTCCAACGACCTCATGCAACATCCATTTGGTGCGGGCGCTTCGGCTGGCGGGGTAATGGTACAGTTTTAGGTGTTTAATTAACAAGATTGTCTCCCGGGATCGAATGCCACAGTCTGGCCTCTGGCAGCTTGCCGGTGAAGTATCATATTTGACATTTTCTATGTCAAAATGGACAAATGAAGATCATCACTGTTCTGGTGTTGGACGGCCTGTTCGACAGCAGCTTGTCGATTACGCTCGATACCTTGCATGCGGCGCAGTCCATTCTTGCGGCGCGCGGCGGTGCGCCGCAAGTGCAGGTCAGGACCATCGCCGCCAGGTCGTACGTCACCACCGGCGCCGGCATGCGGCTGAAGGCCGACCTCCAGCTCAAGACAGCAAAACAGGAAGTAGCGGACTGGATCATTGTTCCAGGCCTGGGCCACCGTTCGGATCGGGAGCTCAGCGAAGGGTTTGCGCGCAGCGATACCATGCAGGCGATGCGCTGGCTGGCCGCGGCGGGAGCGGGCAAGGCCAGGATAGCGGCCTCATGCAGCGCGGTGTTTCTGCTGGCGCAGGCCGGTTTGCTGGACGGCCGCAAGGCGACCACGGCATGGTGGCTGGCCCAGGCATTCCGGGCGCGCTATCCGGCGGTGCTGCTCGACGAAGCGCGCATGCTGGTGCGCGACGGGCCATGCCTGACTGCGGGCGCGGCCTTGTCGCAGCTGGATTTGATGCTGGCCGTCGTGTCCGACGTGTTTGGCGAGTCGGTGGCGCATTTGTGTTCGCGCTATCTGCTGATCGACCAGCGCGCTTCGCAGGCGCGCTACATGATGCGCGACCATCTGCAGCATGAAGACCAGACGGTGATTGCGGCGGAGCGCTGGATCGATGCGCATCTGGCGCAGCCGATGACGGTGACTGCGCTGTCTTCCGAACTGGCGCTGTCGCCCAAGACGCTGGCGCGGCGCATCGCGGCGGCGACCGGCGTATCGCCGATCAAATTCATTCAACGGCGGCGTTTGTCGCGTGCCGCGCATTTGCTGGAAACGACGGCGCTGTCGATCGAAGCGGTCGCGGCGCAGGTCGGTTACCAGGACAGCACCGCCTTGCGTAAATTGATCAAGCGCGAGTTTGGCGTCACGCCGAGCACCTTGCGCTGACCCGCCCGGTCCACCGGAAGGTCAGCCAGGCGGCAACTTGGGTGCTACTGTGTTACTGTGGCTCACCAGACTGTTGTCTCTGAGATCGTTTTTTTTTGCTGTGAAAGAGTATCAACATGAGCCTGTCGGCTTTTATACGTTCCGATATGACGGAGATTCTTACCGAGTGGACGGCTTTTGCGAAAAAAGCCGCACCGCTCGGTGGGGAGATGTCCGACCTGGCTTTGACCGATCATGCCGAGGCCATTCTTTGCGCCATTGCTGACGATATTGAGAAGCATCAGAGCATGCAACAGCAATACGAAAAGTCCCAGGGCGGCGAGGCGGACGACGGCGACGAGGAGAGCGCCGCGGCGATACACGGACGGCTGCGACAGGCGAGTAATTTTTCGCTCTTGCAACTCAGTTCGGAATTTCGAGCGCTGAGGGCGACCGTCTTGCGTCTGTGGTTGCCCCGCGTCCATCAAATGTCGGAAACGACGATACAGGAGATGGTCCGGTTTAACGAGGCGATCGATCAGGCGCTGGCGGAATCGATAGTGACCTTCTCTGCCCGGGCGGACCGCACGCGGGATTTGTTCCTCGCCGTGCTAGGGCATGATTTGCGGGCGCCGCTTGCCACCGTTTCATTGGCCGGCGAGCTGCTCACGCGGGCAGCGCTGCCCCACGAACAGGTCGCTCCGCTGGGGCAGAAAGTCAAGCGCAGCGCGATGCTGATGAGTTTGATGGTCACCGATCTGCTGGGATTTACTCGTCTGCAGATGGGGGCGGGCATGCCGACCAAGCGGTCGATGATCGATGCGGAGGAAGTGTGCAAAGCGGCGGCGGCCGATGCGGGCGCGATGTACCCGGGCAGCGCCATCGTTTTTCAGTCCAGCGGTAATTTGACTGGCGCGTTTGACGCCGTTCGCTTGCAGCAATTGTTGACCAACCTGTTGATCAACGCCGCCCAGTACAGCGCAAAAAGCCATGACATTACGCTGCTGGCAGCCGGCGACGAGCAGGCCATCACGTTCAAAGTGAGCAATCGGGGGCCGGTGATACCGGAGGAGTCGCTTAAAACCATCTTCCAGCCGCTGGTCCAGCTGGATCCGGATAGCGACGACGATGCCAGGCCGAAGACCAGCCTGGGTCTCGGCCTGTTCATCGCTCATGAGACTACGACGGCCCACGACGGCAAGATCACCGTGACGTCCAACCTGGCCGAGGGCACGGTCTTTACGGTTCGTTTTCCCCGCGATGACGAAACGCGCTTTCGCGCTGCAGATGGCAAATCTTGACGTTGTATTCTGAAAAAAAGCTGCCGCGTCCCTGCTTTTTCGCGGCGACGTGTTCCGGATGCGCGGCCCAGGTCCGCATGCCTTCCTCGGTTTCAAATTCGACGATGGTGACCCGCTCGCCGTCCTGAGCGGTGAAGCCCTTGTGCGAAACATGGCCGGGGATTTCTTTTGCCAGCATGCTCATGCGGCTGGCCCATTCCAGGTACTCGGCCTGGTGCTCTGGATTCAAGCGCGATCTGAAGACGACGACTATCATTTTTCCTGATCCTCCGGTGATCGAATGCCAAGTTGCGCCTGAGCGCCTCGCATCAAGCGGCATGGTGCAAGGATGATAGGCGTGGACTCAAAATAAGGAAAACGAATGATTTTGATAGAATCAATCAATTATTTTGATGAAATGGCGGCATCGTGGGTAACGACATCGACCTTGCTTTGCTGCGCGCCTTGCTCGCCATCGCCGAAGGCGGCAGCTTCACGGCGGCTTCGCGCCGGCTGAACCTGACGCAATCGGCGGTCAGCATGCAGATCAAGCGCCTGGAAGAGATCGCCGGAGGCGTGCTGTTCGAGCGCAATTCGCGCAACGTGAGCTTGAACCGCCGCGGCGAATTAATGCAAAGCCATGCCCGCCGCATGCTCTCGCTGAACGATGAAATGCTGGCCCACATGCGCGACGATTGCTATACCGGGCTGGTACGGATAGGGGCAATCGAGGATTATGCGGCGCAAGCGATGCCGGCCATCCTGGCGGCCTTCATGGCGGCGCATCCGACGATCGCCGTGGAAGTGGAAACCGGCTTCACGCCGGCCCTGCTGGAGCGCCTGGGCGATGACTTCGATATGGTGTTGGCGATGCACCCGGCGGGCGCCGCGCGCGGCGAAGTCATCCGCCGAGAGCGCGCGGTGTGGCTGGGTTCGCGCCGGCATGCCTGCCACGAGCAGGCCGTGCTGCCCCTGGCATTGCATCCGCCTGGCTGCCAATTCCGGGCTGCCGCATTGACGGCGCTCGATCAGGCCAGGCGGCGCTGGCGGCTCGCGTATCTGTCGCAAAGCATGGGCGCCATCGACGGCGCCGTCGCCGCCGGGCTGGCCATCACGGTGGGGAAGGCGGGGTTGCAGGCCCATGGTTTGGATCGGCTGACCGAGGCCGACGGCCTGCCGCCCTTGCCCACATTCGAGATCGCCCTGCATCGGGCGCCGCGACGGCAAAGCGCCGGCGCCACCGCGCTTGCCGAGCTTCTGCTCGCAACCGAAGCAGCGGCGTGAGGATGTTCAATCACCGGCCTTAATGATGCAGTTCGGTGGCGGCCGATGGCTGAGCCGTTGGCCCGGGCTGGAACGCTCGTTCGCTTGCCGCCGTGTCGTAGAACGCCTCAAACCGCGCCACTTTGCCGTCCCGCAAAGTAAACACGTGGACCCAGGAACTGTCGTACGCGCGGCCGGTTGGCTTGGCCAGCCAGCTCGCGTCGCCGACGACGACCACCTTGTCGCCCTCGGCGATGAACTGTTTCGGTTCAAAGCGGAGGGTCTGCACGGAGGCGTCGAGCTTGGCGAAGAACTGCGCAATGCCCGACTTGCCGTGGAAGTTGCCGGAGAAAGGCAGCAGCTCCGATTCCGGCGTGCTCCACTCGGCGGTTTCGTGATAGCGGGTCAGCAAATGCTGGATGTCGCCGTTTTGGTAGTCCTGGTAACCCTCGATCACCACTTGCTTGTTTTCCTCCGTCGCGGACGAAGCCGGGTGGATGTTCTGGTTGGTCCGGAACAGATTGTCGGGATCATATTGCCGCTTGATCTGCGCCAGGCGCTGATAGTTTGCGCCGTACGCGTCGGCGGTGCGCCCGCTCTCGTCCTGGGTCAGGAAGTTGACATAGACGCTGCCGGTTGCGTAGGGCGCGGAGGCGTTGAAAAAGTCGCGCGCCCAGGCTATGCAGCGGGCGTCGTCGGCCGGATCCTCCCAGCGCGTGTGCACGTTCATCACATACAGCGCGTCGCGGTGCGGATAGGCCGTGTCGCCCGGCGCGGGCCGGCCCGCCTGTCCGCCCAGCAGTCCGAGGAATATCTCGCATTGCGGCGTCGGCAGCTTGCCGGCGTAGTGGATGACGGTGTCGATGGCCTGATCGCTGAGCTGCGTGAAATTATGCGATTTCCAGTAGTTGCGCGCCCCTGGCGTCAGCAGCGGATCGAAGGCCTGCTGCCAGGCGACGTAAGGCATGGCGCCGACATGCATGCCCAGCGGCGCGCCGAACCGGGCGATGCGATCGATCGCATGCTGCACGGCATCCGGCGGCTGGCGCGAGAAGATGGGCAGCACCAGCACGTCCTGTCCATGCACCGCCGGCGGCAGGAAGGGCAGCGGCGGCGCCTGGCGCAGGACGGCCCAGACCGTGAGCTCGTCCGGCATCTGGTCGACGAAAGCGCGGTACTGCGCCAGCACGGCCTTGGCCTGGGCCAGCGGGAAAACGACCAGCCCGGCCGTGACGTCGGGGCCGACCGGATGCAGTTGAAATTCAAACCGGGTGACCACGCCGAAGTTGCCGCCGCCGCCACGGATGGCCCAGAACAGGTCGGGGTGTTCGGTGGCGCTGACGTGCAGCCGCCGGCCGTCGGCCGTGATCAGGTCGGCCGCCAGCAGATTGTCCGCCGCCAGGCCCAGCGTTCGGCTGAGCCAACCGAAGCCGCCGCCCAGCGTCAGCCCGGCGACGCCGGTGGTGGAGTTGATCCCCAACGGCGTGGCCAGCGCGTACGCCTGCGCTTCGTGATCGAAGTCGTGCAGCGTGGCGCCGCCTTCGACGTAGGCGCGGCGCTGCTCCGGATCGATCTGGACCGAGTTCATGGCCGACAGATCGATCACCAGTCCGTCGTCGCACAGCGCGCTGCCGGCGATGTTGTGGCCGCCGCCGCGCACGGCAAGGCTGAGGCCATGGTCGCGCGCATAGGCCAGCGCGGTGCGGACGTCGGCCGTGCCCGCGCAGCGCACGATAGCGGCCGGGCGCCGGTCTATCATCCCGTTCCAGAGCGCGCGCGCGGCGTCGTAGCCGGCATCGCCGGCTTGTAATAGTTGTCCTCTGAGCGAGGCGCGAAGTCCATTCAGTTGATCGTTCGTTCCAGTATTCATAGCGCATCTCCAGGTCGCGGCTGACGTTGATGTCTCGACGCGCAAGCCGGTGCTGACACGATCGGGCGGCGCGTGCTTCATCATAGGAAGCGGGTGCGCGCTCACGCAAGCACAGGAGTTTGAAATACAGGAGCTTTCAATACAGGGGAACGGCCAGCGCCAACATGGCGCGATCCTGGCGGCGCCGTGCCTTGCCGGCTTGGTTAAGCGGCTACGCCGGGGCCTGGTCCGAAGAATTCAGCGTGGATGAGGCGCAATGCCAGGCGCCGGTCGTTGCGGTCGACCAGCATATAGGCCGCCACTTCGCTGGCGCCGGCGGCCGCCAGCGTGACGCGCACGCCGCCGGCCAGCGCCGCCGACAAGGCGCGGCTGGCGATCGCGCTGCCGACGTTCGAGGCGTCGAGCACGCCGTCGCCGACCACCGCCACGATGGCGACCGCGTCGTTGCGGCTCACTTCGACCACGCCGGCCATGTGATGCGCCGCCAGCGTCTGGTAGGCCGCGTCGAGGTGTTCGCGCGCCAGCAAGACGTTGATCGCCGTCTGCGCCGTCAGCACGCTCTTGATGTTGATGCCGTTGCGGTCGAGCGCGGCGGTGACTTCGGCCAGGATGCCGGACTTGAAGCCGACCCCGGGACCGTGCAGCTTGAGGATGGCCACGTCGTCGCTGGACGAGACGCTCTTGACGACATCGTGGGTGACGGTGCGGGCGTCGTCGATCACGGTGAACGCGTGCAGGCCGAGGTCGGGGCGGGTGATGTTCAGGATGCGGATCGGGATCGCCTGGTCGAACAGCGGCTCGACCGTGCGCGGATGGAGGATCTTGGCGCCGAAGTAGGACAGTTCGGCCGCCTCCAGGTAGTGCAGCTTGGCGATCGAATGCGGCGCCGCGACCGCGCCCGGGTCGGCGCTGAGGAAGCCGTCCACGTCCTTCCACACGTCGAGCGACTCGGCGCCGATGCAGCGCGCGATCGACGCCGCCGAATAGTCGGAGCCGCCGCGCCCGAACAGGGTGGTCTTGCCGTCCGCGCTGACGCCGTAGAAGCCGGGCACCACCACCACGCCGTCGCCGGCCAGGGCGGCCGCCACCGGCCCGGCGCTGGCCTCGAAATCGCAGGCGGCGTTGCCGAACACGCCGTCGGTGACCAGGCCGATATCCTCCGGCAGCGCTTCGCGCGCGGCGACGCCGCGGCTTTGCAGCACCGCCGTCAGCAGCAGACTGGACAGGCGCTCGCCATAGCTGAGGATGACGTCGTTGACGAAGTCGGGGACGTCGCCGATGTAGTGGATGCCGGTCAGGAAGCGTTCAAGCTGGTCCAGGCGGGCGTTCAGGGCGGCCTCGGTGCGCGTGCGCTGCAGGGGATCGGCGATGTTCGCGTTCAGGATCTCCTTCTTCAGGGCGCGCAAGGTCAGCGTGTAGTCGCGGCTCTCGGTCAGCGCGGACAGCGTGCCGGCGCCCTCCTTGGCGGCCTGGACGCAGGCGACCAGGGCGTTGGTGATGCCGAAAAATGCCGACACCACCAGCACCAGCGGGCGCTGGTAGGTTTGCACGACATTGACCACGCGATCGATATCGTCCGGGCGGCGCAGGTTGGAGCCTCCGAACTTGACGACGATTTTCTTCATGTTTTCTTCCTGGACGGGCGCTGCGACTATCGGGCCTTGCGGTGCGGCTTGAAAGTATGGGCGAGCGGCCGCTGCTTGTCAAAGTGCGGGCGGTATCCGGCGCCACCGGGATTTGCCGGCCTTTGCCGGCCTTTGCCATCAGTGCCACGGCCGCGACGGTATATCATGGCGGTTGTTTCAACGATAGGACCAGGCATGATCATAGCGACTCACAGCGGCAAGTTTCACGCGGACGACGCGTGGGCGGTCGCCGTACTGAAGGTGTTATTCCCCGACGCGGACATTATCCGGACGCGCGACCCTGCGGCCATTGAGGCGGCCGACTTTGCCGTCGACGTCGGCGGCATCTGGGACCCGGCCAGCGGCCGCTTCGACCATCATCAAAAAGGCTTCAGCGGCGCGCGCCAGAGCGGCGTGCCGTATGCCAGCGCGGGCCTGGTGTGGCGGGAATACGGCGCGCGCTGCGTGGCGGCGCTGGCCCTGGGGCATTGCGGGCACCAGCTGACGGACGATAAGGCGCGGGAAATGGCCTATGGCATCGATGCGGATGTGGTGCAGTACCTCGATTTGTCGGATGTGGGGGCGGCCAAGAGCGCGCCGGGCGGGTACGGACTGTCGGCCGTGATCTCGGGCTACAACACCAACTGGCTCGACGAGCAAAGGCTGGGCTACGGCGGGGCGGCGGATGCGTACCGGCTGGACCAGTTCCGCCGTGCGATGGCGGTGCTGACCGACGTCATGCTCAATGCCGTGAGATACCGGCTGGGCGCATTGCTGGCGCTGGAGCAGGTCCGGCAAGGGGAGGTGCTCGATGGCGGCCAAGTGCTGTTCCTGAAAAACGGCGCGCTGCCGTGGGGCCAGGTGGTACGCAAGGAAATGCCGAAGGTGCTGTTCGTCATCAGCCATAACGTCGCCGAGCAACGTCACATGTTGCATACCGTCTCGGTCAGCCCCGAAAGTTTCGAGGCGCGGGCCGACTTGCCTGAAGCGTGGGCGGGATTGCGCGACGCCGAGCTGGCGGCGGTCACCGGCGTGCCGGATGCTGGGTTCTGCCATAACGGCAGGTTTATCGCGTCTGCCAAGTCGTATGAGGGGATACGTGCGATGGCGGTGCTGGCGCTGGAGGCCGTCGCTGCAGGCGGGGCGGGCTAAGCGGCGCTGCACACGGAGCCAGCGTGTCTGGTTATGGGGGCGTTATTTTGCGGAAGAAGGCATTGCTGGTGGCTGCGGTTCCGGGCACTCCTCAGTCCAATGGACGACTTTCATGTACTTCACCTTCTCGCCAATGGTAAACACTGAAAGGCACGCATCACCGCGCTTGTAGCGCAAGACGCAGTTTGAATAATCGATGCTGCAGGAGTCGAACTCCTTAATATTCATTTTGGCGAGTTCATGCTCAACACCCATGAGGGCGTAGTTATCATGAGCATGGATATTGATTGGTTTCCATTTCTCCTTTAGCAGCAGCTTGCGCGCAGCAGTGAATGACATGTCCTTCTGCAGCGTAGCTGGAGCCCCAAACGCGATGAGTGGAAGGAGCGCAAAAAGGGAGAGTAGTTGTCGTGTCGCGATCATTTGACGGTACCTCCAAAGCGCTTATAGTCAGATTCGAATTTATCAAACGAGACCGACGGTTGTTTTGGATAATATCCCGCCTTTCCCTTTCCTTGGGGAAGGGCCGACCATCGATGTGACGCCTTGTCTAACGCGGCGTTGATGTCGCCGGACTTAATACTTTCGGCGACCTTAATCACTCGAAGGATTTCGACCGCGATCAGGTCTTGTGTCTCGGGCGTGAAATCGCTCAGCCCCATGTTGCCCCCCATCTCACGCCAAGTTTCGATGTTTTCTTGATACATTCCTGCGGCTGTTGTTTTGCCTCCGACTCCGGGACTTGGATGAGTGGAATAATCGGCGAGGCGCCATGGATCGTTTTTCTTCCCCCGAACGGCTCCATACTTGAAGTCGTAACCGCCGCCCTCCGCTTCCGCAATGGCCTTAAGAAACGCCTGCATGTTTGCATCTTTCAGATACTCCCGATTTTCTGCCAGCCGTTGCTCCTTCTCGCGTTTTATCCTGACCACCTTGACCTCAGCGTCTTCACGAGGAGTGGTCCTTCTCGTTGCACGATGATGCAAAATGCGACCGGATGGCGACGTCAATGTTGAGCACATTTTTTTCATCCTATAAAAAGATGTCGACCAATTCAGGCGCGGTGGCTTCTGAAAGCAGATGAGTGTGACCGGAGACGTCCGTAGTACCAAATTCGACCGTTCCATTCGGCCGCTTGAATGCATACTCGGTGTTGCGCAGCGGCTCATGGGTATAGGCCCGTTAGAGCCGCGTTAGATTCGACGCAGCGTTGCCATTTGGAACTAACTATGCAAAAAAGGAGGGATTGCGATTTCCAAGACGATTTTTTGGTCGTTTTCTCTGGTTATCGGCCTGTGATATCCTTTGAGCAATACAATGAGGGACAAAAATGGAACCGCGACTTTTTCGATTAACAGTAGTGCTAGCTGCCTTGGCATTTTTGCTGTTCGCTACCTTGGCGGGGGTAACGGCAAAAGATTATTTCAGCGAAACGTCGAACGCGGAGGGATGGCGCATGAGAGCGCGCCTGGAAGAGTTAGAGAAGAAAGAAGCGGCAGCGAACCCTACACCTGTCCCTATGAAGCTATATCCTTTTAATGGCGAACTCGATGATCCAAATTATCAATTCGATTGGAAGAAGATGGAGAGCGACAGCAAAAGGATGGCGGCCAACGCTTACGGGCAAATGATCCATTTTTTATTGGCAGCACTTTACCTTCCCGCGACAATCTTCAGCTTCTTCTATACCGTCCGATGGATTTTGGTAGGCAAGCTCCGACCATGGATACCGAAGTGAGTCCATCCCCGCAAGCGAGGCAAGTTTCTTAAACGCACGCATAAGTTCATAGCCACTTCGTAACGGTGCGAAAGCAACGACAGTACCGTCGTATACATCCCTATGTGTTGATCCGAGAAGTGACCGATCAGAGCTGCCGCGCCTTCTATTCCCGCTCGGAGGCGCTGCTATACCGGGAGAAGGACAGGTCGAAGGGGAGTATCGGCGCGATGTTGGGCGTCCCTTCATGCTGACAATGGACGAGCGCGGCATTTTCTTACACGGCTGGGAGGTTGACAGACACGCGGAAGGGCAGCTCTGCCAGTGTGTTCAGATTTGGCTGATAAAGCCACTCGGCTAGAATGGCTGGCATCTTGAGGCGCTAAGGGAATGCGATGCTGATTTTAATGGACTTGAAGGCCGATTTTAACCAGCTGACTACGAACGGCCTCCTTGGCTTAGGGTGCATACCAAACCCGTCGCACGACGCGGTTACGCGATATAACTTGCTCCACACGCACACTGAGCGGATGGTTTTGCCGGTCCCTTACAAGATCGCGATCTCCACTCAACTTGTCGCGAACCCCCAGTTCAAGGCGCTCGCGGGTGTCATCAATGAAATTACTGCCCGGCTGAAAGCCGGCACAACGGTTGCGCCTTACCTTTCGAACTTAGCGAAATTAGGTGGCCAACGCGACAACCTGCTGACATATTGGGGGATTCATCACCTTCACCTAAGCAGCATCTGTACGCTTGATGCCAAAGGGAAAGTGAAACGCGCCGATTACCTTTTGTTCGTCCGCTTCTACCAGGGCGTTGCGCACCTCATCCAGATTGAGTCGCACAAGAAGGATGATAGTTTCGAGGACGTTAAATTACTCGAAATCGCTGATTCAAACTGGCCCTATCTTCACGATGTTTTTCGCGAAGTGACTGTCGATAATCACGATGCCGCCACTATCAAAACGTTGCGAAAGAAAAACATTAACCATTACCTGAAGGTAAATGGACGTGTCCTCTCGCCGACCTTTGGAGTTATGGCTAACGGGGTCTCAGCGGAGGCGCTTTGGCATTTTGACTCACAATACATCCAGTTGGATCGACTGGAGTCGGAGATACGTCGGAATTACCTTCACTACTTCAGTAACCGAAGCTGGATAGCCCACGTCGCATTGTTAGGTTTTGATGCTGAAGGATACGATCTCTGTGAGAAGTTCAGTGGCCAGAACAACAAGGCGCTAAGGGTATAAAACTGGCATCTAGCGCCAAATATCCCGCAATTTTTCAGCTTCTCACTGTGCCAAAAGTCCCGCGAACGAGTGCCAAATCCGGCGCCGCGCTATAAGCGACAACGCCAATCACGATGGATTGGCGTTGTGCAAGGTAGGTTTTTGGTGGCACGGGGGCGGAGTCGAACATCCCGACACAAGGATTTTCAATCCTCTTCTTACGCTGCCAGTGCCCACTCCCGTATCTTGAGTGCGACATCCGCAGGTTCATTGCTGCAAAACTGTACCACCCCCGCATCTTCAACTTCTTTCAATAAGTCGGAGGTTTTTTTTGCCGTTACGACCTCTGCTGAGGTTGTAGGTTCGGGAAGGACGACAAAAAGTGCAGGTTCTGTTTTTCGCTGCGATAACCTATGAGCGATTGTCATCTGTAACAGAGACGAGTGAATATGATTCTGTACTGTCGAAAAGGATGCATATCGCGCGGAAACGATATTTCCGTAACTATTTCCGTTGTCTAATCCGATTTGGAGACTTTTACTGCCGATCACAACTGAGCGGCCAGGAACGAAAGGATCGGGGTTTCCGTGGAAAGATTTCAGTGTCTTTAGCATTATGGCGTAGGCCCAATCATCGTCCATAGGCGCGTCCCTATGCTGGATGTCTTGCCAAATCGCGCCGGCCTGCCGCTTAAGCAAACTCGCTAGTTCAACATTTATGTCATGAGTTGCAATGTAACCGCATGGCACTACGCGTAAATGGGGGGTACCACTGTCCAAAGACTCTAGCGCTTTATGGAAGCTCGACCGGATCGCTATTTCTGATCCTTCAAAAAGGTCCCTGGTATCAGATGACGTAATGGCGTCGCCATATAAGTGACTTAGCTTTGAAAGCGATGGAAGCCACTTTAAATGAGGTTCGATATCGCCGTCGATTGCAGCGGCAACGCCAACGATGAATTCTTGCTGGCTGCCCAAGTCTGGACGAAACGCAATGGTAGCCCACTCTCCAGCAAGGAGAGGCTGAGGTGAAGGCGTTGCTTGCTTTAGAAGTTCTAGAAGATTCATCAGATTAACCTCTCACAACTGGCTGCAAATGCCGGCCCTGTTGCTCTTCCCCTCATATATTCTACGATCGTATCGATTTCATCGTTGCCAAGCAAGCTAGGCAGCAATGATGAAATTTGAACTAGAATGCCGTCCCAACTAGACTGAGCTTTTTCGTATTCCATGATTGCATCTGCTCGCCATTTTGCTAACTGTGACCCGTTCAAAAAGTTTTGTGCAAGTAATGCCAATTCGTTCTTTGGATTCGGGTCTGGCCATGAGGTATGCCAATATATGCTCCCTCCGACGCAGCCTTGGTCGATGGCTAAGTATTTCAGGTCATCTTCATACAAGAAGTTGCCCTCATGTCGATCATTGTTACCTGTAACATGATCTACTGTTGCAAGTCTCACACAGAAGGTGCTCTTGTAGAACGCATCGCTTTGCTTTCTTGAGAAACTCGAAAGCTTTCTGATATACCGAAATGGTTGCGAATTTTGCTCAAAGGATGTGATCCAGCAAGCAGTCAAACCAGTGTTTGGGTCAATGAAATCGCTTAAATCTCTTTCGAGATTTGGTAACTCACGCTTCGACAGAAGCAGAATACCACCTCTTTTGGGTTGTCGAATGCCACGTAGAGCATTGGCGATGTAGCCTATTGTCTCGTTAGCGACGCCGCAGCTATTTGTTTCGTAGAGTTTAATGACGGCATCTTCCGATTGAGTACCGTCAGGCCAGAGCACTCGGCCAATGAAGATTGGCTGCGCCGCTTTTTCAGCGCCAGCCAGCATACTTCCCAAGGGCGCCGAGAAACCGCGATAAGAGTCAGGGGCTAATATGGGAATCATCTGGTCGAAATCTCGAGTGTAGTAAGGGAAAATGGGGGGGCATAGCGAAAAAGAGTGCTCCCTAAGTGCGACCATCCTCAAGCATCTCGGGCGCAGTATCAAGATACTAGCAGAGTGCGCTCGAACAATGCAAAGAGGGTTACAAGCCTATGCATGTAACCCTCTTTGAATATACTCTAATTTTCTTGGTGGCCCGGGGCGGAATCGAACCACCGACACAAGGATTTTCAATCCTCTGCTCTACCAACTGAGCTACCAGGCCAAGGGCCGCAATTATAGCAGACGCTCCCAGGGGTTTGGCAAGACCCAACTATCACTTTTATTGACAGTAACAATTCATGGGTATAAATTTAGTCGCTTTGGCATGAACTCGATAGGGACACTATGAAGCGGGCGACTTGGTTGGTGGCGGGATTGACGGTGGCGGGCGCGGTGCATGGCGCCGAATTGACGCCGGTGCAAAAGCAGATGCGCGAGATTTACCAGGAACTGGTGGAAACCAACACCACCAATTCGACCGGCTCCTGCACGGTGGCGGCCAACAAGATGGCCAAGCGCCTGAAGGCGGCCGGCTACAAGGACGCCGACCTGCACCTGATCGTGCCGCCGGGCGGCCCGGCCAAGGGCAACCTGGTGGCGCGCATCAAGGGCGACGGCAGCAAGAAGCCGCTGCTGTTGCTGGCCCACATAGACGTGGTCGAGGCCAACCGCGCCGACTGGGTGCGCGATCCGTTCAAGCTGGTCGAGGAAGACGGCATGTTCTACGCGCGCGGCGCTTCCGACGACAAGGCCATGGCCGCATCCTTCGTCGCCAACATGATCCGCTACAAAAAGGAAAAGCTGGCGCCCAAACGCGACGTCGTCATGGCGCTGACTTGTGACGAGGAAATGGTGCCCAGCAAATTCGACGGCGCCGAATACCTGTTCAACCACCACCGCGCGCTGATCGACGCCGAGATCGCGCTGAACGAAGGCGGCAGCGGCCTGCTGGACAAGCAGGGCAAGCCGGTGCGCCACGGCATCCAGGCCGGCGAAAAAATCTACCAGACCTTCCAGCTGGAGGTGACCAATCCCGGCGGCCACAGCTCGGCGCCGTATCGCGACAACGCCATCTACCACCTGGCCGAAGGCCTGTCTCGGCTGGGGCAGTTCGCCTTCCCGTTCAAGCTGTCGGCCGTCACGCGCGCCTACTACGAACGCATGTCCACCGTGGAGCAGGGCCAGGTCGCCGCCGACATGAAGGCCATCCTCAGCGATCCGCCCGACGCGGCCGCGCTGGAGCGCCTGTACGCGGTCAGCCCGGTGCACAACTCCACCGTGCGCACCACCTGCGTGGCGACCAAGGTCGATGCCGGCCATGCCGACAACGCGCTGCCGCAGCGCGCCCGCGCCACCGTCAATTGCCGCATCCTGCCGGACGAGAAGGTGGATGACGTACAGGCGACCCTGCAACGCGTGGTGGCCGACGAGCAGATCAAGATCACCCGCATCGGCGAAGGCCTGAGCGCGCCGATGCCGCCGCTGACGCCGGCCCTGATGAAGGCGGTGGAAGAAATCAGCAACGATATGTGGCCGGGCGTGCCGGTGATCCCGACCATGTCGACCGGCGGCACCGACGGCCGTTTCCTCAACAGCGGCGGCATCTGGACCTATGGCATCAGCGGCATGTTCGCCGGCCCGGAGGGCAGCGGCGCGCACGGCTTGAACGAACATATCCGCGTCAAGTCGCTGTACGATGGCCAGGAGTACCTGTACCGCCTGGGCAAGCGGCTGGCCACCGAATAAGGCCGGGCTTTACTCCGGCACGACGATGCGCCAGCGCCAGGGCTTGAGCACGGCCTGGCCTTCGTCGCCGGCCAGCTTGTACTTCTGCAGCGTGGCGGTCGGGTTGACGATCACCCGCACATTGTTCTTGCCCTGCGCGCGCTTGAAGGCGAACAGCTGCTCGTTGCCGACGTCGAGCAGCTGCACCGCGCCGCCGCTGGCGCCGTTCCACAGCGCCGGGTTTTCCTTCTTCAGCTGATTCAGGCCGGCGTAGAAGCCTTCCAGCTCGTAGCTCTTCCAGTCGACCGGATCTTTTTCAAAGAACTCCAGTTTCTTCTCCAGCCGCGCTTCCTGGCCGTTGTAGACCAGCGGGATGCCGGGCAGGGTGTAGCTCAGCACCGCCATCGCGCCATAGGCCGGGCCGTACAGCTCCTTGTCCGTGCCCTGCCACGAGTTGATGTCGTGGTTGTTGGTGAACTGCAGGCGGTAGGCGTCGCGCGGATACGCCTTGGGCGGATTGGCCACGAAGGCTTTCAGTTCGGCCGCCCCGGCCTGGCCCTTGCCGATCTTGACCATCAGCGCGTTCAGCGGCCAGTCGTAGCTGGCGTCGAACGCCTTCTCGTGCAGCGCCGGCTCGTTCCATTCGGCCAGCATGAACACCGGCTTGATCTTGTCCAGCTGCGCGCGCGCCTGGTTCCAGAATTCGGTCGGCACCAGGCCGGCGGCGTCGCAGCGGAAGCCGTCGATGCCGGCCTCGCGCACCCAGAAGGCCATCGCGTCCGTCATGCCCTTCCATAGGTCCTTGTTGCCGTAATCGAGGCCGATCACGTCGGTCCATTCCTCCATTTCGCCCGCTTCGTTCTTGAAGGTGACGGAGTGGATTTCGCCCTTGTCGTTCTTCTTGTACCAGTCCGGATGCTGGGTCGCCCACGGATGGTCCCAGGCCGTGTGGTTGCCCACCCAGTCCAGGATCACGTGCATGCCCAGCGCGTGCGCCTGCTTCACCAGCTTGCGCAGGTCGTCCATGCTGCCGTAGTCCGGATTGACGGCGGTGTAGTCCTGCACCGCGTAGTAGCTGCCCAGCGTGCCCTTGTGGTTCTTGCGGCCGATCGGATGAACCGGCATCAGCCACACGATGTCCACCCCCATCTGCTTCAGGCGCGGCAGCGTGGCGGCGAAGGCGTTCAGCGTGCCTTCCTTGCTGTACTGGCGCAGGTTGACTTCGTAGATGTTGGAACTGCGCGACCAGGCCGGGTGCTTCACGGTGGCGGTTTCGGCATGGACCGCGATCGGCCCGTACATCAGTGCGGACAATGCGGTCAGCGGCAGCAGGGCGGCAAGCTTTTTCATGGTGCTCCTTGTGGTTTCAGCGTGCGTTCGAACAGCTGATAGATGCGGCGGTATTCGTCGTACCAGCTTTCCGGATGCACGAAGCCGTGACGCTCCAGCGGATACGGCGCCAGTTCCCAGTTGTCCTTTTTCAGTTCGATGAAGCGCTGCGCCATGCGCACCGAATCCTGGAAGAACACGTTATCGTCGATCATGCCGTGGGCGATCAGCAGATTGCCTTGCAGCTTGTCGGCATATTCGATCGGCGACGAGATCTTGTACGCGTCCGGGTCCAGCTCCGGCGTGTTGAGGATGTTGGAGGTGTACTCGTGGTTGTAGGTGGTCCAGTCGGTCACGGGACGCAGCGCCGCGCCGGACTTGAACTGCTCCGGTGCGCGCAGCATCGCCATGAAGGTCATGAAGCCGCCGTAGCTGCCGCCGTAGATGCCGACGTTTTTAGCGTCGCCCTGCTGGTTGGCCACCATCCAGTTCAAGCCGTCGATGTAGTCTTCCAGTTCCGGATGGCCCATCTGGCGGTAGATCGCGGTGCGCCACTTGCTGCCGTAGCCGAGCGATGCGCGGTAGTCCATGTCCAGCACGATGTAGCCTTTTTCCACCAGCAGGTTGTGGAACATCTGCTCGCGGAAGTAGACCGGATAACGCTTGCTGACGTTTTGCAGGTAGCCGGCGCCGTGCACGAACATCACCACCGGATATTTTTCACCCGCTTCCAGCGTGGCCGGGCGATACAGCTTGGCCCACACCGGATCGGCGCCATGGGTGGACGGCACGGCGACGATCTGCGGCGTGATCCACTGGCGCGCCTTGAAGTCGGCGCTGCGGGTGTCGGTCAGCTGGGTGGCGGCGCCGCCGCTGCTGGCGACGGTGGCGATCTGGGTCGGCATGTAGGCGCTGGAGTAGCGCACCAGCAGCTTGCGGCCGTCCGGCGACAGCGCGAAGCTCTCGACGCCGCCCAGCGACGTCAGCTCGTGCAGGGCGCCGTCCCTGGTGGCGGCGGAACACACCTCGTAGGTGCCCGGCAGTTTGGGATTGCACAGGAAGTAGGCGGTGCTGCCGTCGGCGTTCCATTCGATCTCGCTGGTCTCCCATTTTCCCGAGGTCAGCGCGCGCGCCTTGCCGTCCGCCGTTTGCGTGTACAGGTGGGCGTAGCCGCTTTCCTCGGACTGGTACCACAGCGTGCTGTTGTCCGGCTGCCAGCCGAAATCGTTGCCGCGGTTGTTGACCCAGGCGGCGTCGCTCAGGTGGTGCACCGGTTTCAGTGTGGCGCCGGCCAGGTCGACGGTGGCGATCCAGCGGTCCTTGTTGTCGATCGCCTGCGCCATCACGGCCACCTGCGCGCCGTTGGCGCTCCAGCGGATCGAGTCTTCGCGGTTTTCGAAACGCAGGCCGCGATTGCCTTTGAGCGGATCGAGCTTGTGCGCGGCGCGCAGCTCGGCCAGCGGGTCGACGGCGATGCCGGGCAGGGCGTCGAACGAGAGGTCGGTCACTTTGCGGGTCGACAGTTCAACCAGTTTCAGTTGCTGCGGCAGCGGGCCGGTGTCGCTGACGCGCTTGCGCTGGTCGTCGCTTTCTTCGTAGCCCGATTCGGTCACGTACTTGGCCAGCTTGCCGACGCGGCGCTTGTCGCCGTCCTTGGCGCTGGTGACCACCAGCAGGTAGCGGCCGTCCGGCGACAGCGCGCTGGTGTCGATCACCACTTTCTCGCCGAGGTAGACCGGCAGCGGCGCGCGGGTGGGGTCGGCGCTGCGTTCGGCGTTGCGGCGGTCGCGGGTGGCGTCCTTCTCCTCCTTCAGCCGCGCCAGCGTGGACAGCAGGCGCAGTTGCAGGTCGCGGCGGCTGTCGGCGTCCGGCGCGGCGTCCGGGTCCTTGGCGGTGCGCAGCAGCGCCACCGGCGCCACCAGGCGCTCGGCGCGGCTCCAGCTGAACCAGTCGCTGCCGACGCGGAACTGCACGTGGGCGCCGTCGGCGGCGTACTGCGGATCGACGGCCGGCGTGGTGCCGCGCAGGATTTGCGTCAGCGCGCCGGTCTTCAGGTCGCGCTCGAACAGGTCGCCGTTGCGCAGCAGCAGGGCGCGCGTGTGGTCGCGGTTGTAGACGGGGGCGGCGGCGTCAAGGTTGGCCAGCTGCCTGTCGTCGGCCAGCTTGGCGGCGCCCAAGCTGGCATTGGCGATCTGGAAGGTGTCGCGCAGCGGCGAGCCGGCGCGCTTTTGCTTGTAGTAGACCTGGCGGCTGTCCCAGCCCCACCATGCGGCTTCCACCGGATTGCCGATCCAGTCGGGATTGGCCATCGCCTGCTCCAGCGTGATCGGGGTGGCGCCGGTGATGGGGACTGCGCCGGCGCTGGCGGCGAACGAGCCGGCCATGGCGGCGGCTAAAAAAGGCAAGACAAAACGCATCGGTAGTTTCGCTTTGAGGTTGGGTGAGCGGAAGCGCCGGATCACGGCGCGTCCACGATTCTAGCCCAAGCTCCAGTGTGCTGTAATGCTTATATGTTCAGTTGCGTCTTCAGTTGCGGGCCATCTTGTCGCTGCTGCCATGGCGCGCGTCGGGGCCGCCGTGGCGCGGCGCCAGCCGCAAGGCCAGCAGCAGGATGGCGCCGGCCGCCAGGTACATGGCGATCAGCACGGCCAGCATGGCGGCGCTGCCGCCCCACGCCAGCAGGCGCGCGCTCAGGACCGGGGCGAACGCGCCGCCCAGCAGGCCGAAGCTGAGCACCAGCGCGATGCCGGCCGGCGCGCGCCGGCGCGACAGCAGGTCGGTGGCGATGGCGATCAGCAGCGGCGCGGCCGAGGCGATGCCCAGCGACGCCAGCACCAGCCCGGCCAGCGACCAGGCCATGCCGTCGTTGGCGGCCAGCGCCAGCGCCAGGCCGCCGGCGGCCAGCACCATGCAGGCGACGAAGTGGCCGCGCCGCTCGCGCCGGCGGTCCGAATCGTAGCCGACGGCGATCATGCCGAGCACCCCGGCCAGGCTGGAGACGGCGGCCAGCAGGCCAGGCTGCATATGGCTCGCTTCGGCCCAGCGCTGCATCAGCGCGGGTGACCAGGACAGCAAGGCGTAGCTGGCGCCGATCAGCAGCAGGTTGGCGGCGGCCAGCAGGCACAGGGCGCGGTCGCGCAGCAGCGAGGCGATGATGTCGGCGGTCGAAGGCGGCGCGGCGTCGTCCGGCGCCGGCTGGCCGGGCGCCGATGCCGCCAGCAGCCGCGCTTCGTCGCGCTCCAGGTCCTGTTCGATCATCAGTTGTTCGAACGGCGACAGCCAGTCGGCGTCGTCGGGGCGCTCGTCCAGGTAGCCGTAGACGACGGCGCCCAGCAGCACGGCCGGCAGGCCTTGCGTCAGCAGCAGCCATTGCCAGCCCTGCAGGCCGGCCGCGCCATGCAGGGCGGCCAGCGTGGCGTCGCACAGCGGACCGGCGGCGACGCCGGCCAGCAGCGCGGCCGAGGCGAACACCGCGAACGCGCGCGCGCGGCGCGGCGCCGGATACCACCAGCACAGGTAGAGGATCACGCCGGGGAAGAAGCCGGCTTCGAACGCGCCCAGCGCGAAGCGCAGCGCGTACAGCTGGAACGGCGTGCGGACGAAGGCGGCGGCGGCCGACAGCGCGCCCCAGCACAGCATCAGGCGCAGCAGCGTGCGGCGGGCGCCGGTTTTTTCCAGCAGCAGGTTGGCGGGGAGGGCGAACAGGCAGCAGCCGGCGAAGAACAGGCCGGCGCCCCAGGCGTAGACCTGGTCGTCGAAGCCCAGGCTGGCCTGCATCTGCCGTTGCGCGTAGCCGAGGTTGATGCGGTCCAGGCAGGCGACCGCGTAGCACAGCATCAGCAGCGGCAGCAGGCGCCAGCTTATTTTGCGGTAAATGGCGTCCAGGCCGGCGGCGCCGCGCAGGTGCAGTACGGTGGCGGAATGGGTCTGCATGCAGACGATATTAATCCGCACGATATTGCTTAGGCAAGCTTTAGCGGCGCGCGGCGGAACTCAAAACAACAGTGTTCGGCACTGTTCCGGCAGCGCGCTTGCGCCAGCTCAGGCGGTCGCTGCGCCGGGACCCGCGTCGTAGATGCGGGCGCGGCGCGGACGCAGCTCCGGCTGGGTGGCGGCGCCGTTGTCTTCCTGCGCCAGGAACTGGCTGCCGATCTCGAACCATTCTTCGCTGGAGATCACTTTCTGCGCCAGCGGCAGCAGCTCCTGCTCCTCCTTGTCGAGCCGCTTGAGCAGGTTCTGGCAATACAGGTCCACCGTGCGGCACAGGAACTTGCCTTGCGATGCGCTGCGGCGCATGGCGCGGCGCAGGCATTTGTGCACGGCGTTGAGCATGGCGCCGCCGAGCCGGCTCAGCGATTCGAGGTCGTTCATCAGCGCGCCGCAGTTGGCGTCGGCCGCGCGCACGGCCGGCATCAGGCAGACCTCGACTTTGCGCTGGTGGCGCGTCTCGGCAAAGGTGGTCAGTTCCTTGAGCTGGGATTCGATGAACACAGGATCGATTTCCTGCGGGCGACGCGCGATCGTCTGCACGTATTGCAGCAGACGGGCGATGAAGTGGCGTTCTTTTTTTTGTTCGATCGATAGTGTCAATAAGACATAGGTGGCAGTGAGCATAACGTTTCCCGTATTTCGTCTGACTTCGGCTGCGCGGCAAGCGTTGAATGGCGGACGCGCCCGAGGTGAAGACCGCTACCTTAGCGCTGTGTCGGACTCATTCAACGTCGATTTACAATTGTTCACAACTGGTCGTGTGGCAATAACAGTATCGAAATAAAATCGCGAAGATTACCGGCGGGGAAAACGAGTTGACTACACGCCAAGCCGGTCGTGAGCGTGCGTACTCTTCCTGACTGAGAGGGAAATTATGCACCCATTTTGCGCATGAAAATACGTGATTTATTGCGTCGATCAAAAATATTTTGTATCTGGCCGCGGCGATGTTTCGCCGCGGCCAGATTGCTGCGCTGCGGCGGCGGTCAGGCTGCGCGCGGCTGGCCCAGGTAGGCGCTGCGCGGCGCGGTGAAGCCCTGCTTGACCTGGCGCGCGGTGTCGTCGGTCAGCACTTCGTCCTGGCCAGCTTCCAGCGCGGCGACGATGAGGCGGGCGACCTCGGCCGGGGCCGACTTCGGCGCGTCCACGCCGTCGGTCATGTCGGTGTCCATAAAGCCCATGTGGGCGCCCAGCACCTGGGTGTTCTGCGCCAGCAGTTCGGCGCGCAGGCCGTTGGTCATGGCCCAGGCGGCGGCCTTGGACACGCTGTAGGTGCCGCTGGTCGGGATGGTGATCCAGCTCAGCGCGGACAGGATGTTGACGATGGCGCCGCCGCCGTGGCGCTTGAGCGTGGGGGCGAAGGCCTGGCTCAGCGCCATCGGGCCGAACAGGTTGGTGTCCAGTTCGGCGCGCGCCGAGGCGACGGCGTCCGGCGTGCAGACGTCGCTGCCGGAGTAGATGCCGGCGTTGTTGATCAGGATGGTCAGGTCGGGGATGGCCTGCGCGGCGGCGGCGATGTCGGCCGCGTTGGTGACGTCGAGCTTGATCGGCGTGACGCCGGCCAGGGTGACGCTGGCGGGGTTGCGGGCGCCGCCATACACCTTGCGCGCGCCGGCGGCGAGTGCGGCTTGCGCCAGGGCCTTGCCCAGGCCGCGGTTGGCGCCGGTGATGAGGACGACGGCATCTTTGATGTTCATGGTAATTCCTTTCGGTGGGTAAAATTAACGCACAACAATATGACCGGTCATCTTAAAAACCGGCGAAAAAAAAAGCGTCACAGCAAAATACGGTTCAGCACCATGTCGGCGTAGCGGTCCAGCGGCGCGCGGCCGTGCGACGCTTTGGCGTGCAGCACCGCGCCTTGCCAGGCGTCGATGACGAAATGGGCCAGTTCCAGCGCCGGCTGCGGCGCGGCGATGCTGCCGTCGCGCTGGCCCTCGGCGATCACCACCGACAGGGCGGCCGCCCATTCGTCGTAGGCCAGGCGCAGCGCGTCGCGCATGGCCGGGATCTGGGTCGACAGCTCGCTGCTGAAGTTGCCCAGCAGGCAGCCGCAGTTGTAGTCGGTGGCGGTGTTGGCGCCGATCAGCAGGTCGAAATACGTCCGCAGCCTGGCCTTGGGCGCCCGGCTGGCGTCGTCCAGCACGTCGAGATAGCCGGCCGCCGCCGCGCGGTAGCGCTGCAATACCTCCAGCCCCAGCGCTTCCTTGCTGGCGAAGTGGTTGTAGAACGAACCCTTCGGCACTGCGGCGGCGTCCGTGATGTCCTGGACGCTGGTGGCGTTGAAACCCTTGCTGTGAAGCAGGTTCAAGCCGGCGGTGACGATTTGCTCTTTGACGTGTGGTTTGGCCATGTGCTAAATATGACCGGTCGTCTTAAAATAGTCAAGAAGAATTTTTTGGGGCGGTATATGCTGTGCGTCATCTATTGCTAATTTTTTGACAAGGTGGGTTATATGCTATCGAAACAAATCCTGGCCACGCTGTTGGGTGGTTTGGCTGTCGCATGGCTGGCGGGCTGCGCCACCACGGTGGACACTGCCGAAGCGCCGACGGCGTCGCAGGCGGCGCCTGCCAAGTGCCGGCGGGCGGACGCCAGCACCGGCACCTCGATCGCGCGCCGCGATTGCGCGATCAATCCGGACGTACAGACCGTCCGCGCCGACGAGCTGGAGGAATACAAGCGCAGCAACCTGCCGTCGTCGTCGGGCCTTAAGTAACAGTTTTGCTTGCTGCACCGCGATCTTGGTATCATGCCGACAGCCGGCCACCAGCCGGTATTTTTCTTATAACGTCGGAGATCACCGAATGAGACTATCACTGCTGCTGTTGGGAACCGCTGTCGCGGCTTCCAACGCCCTGGCCGCGCCGCGCGGCTTCACCGTTGAAGACATGGTCAAGATGGAGCGCGTCGGCAGCCCGGTGCTGTCGCCGGACGCCAGCCGCGTCGTCTACACGGTGCGTTCCACCAACCTGGACAAGAACCGTGGCAACACCCAGTTGTGGATGCTGGACCTGCGCGCGCCCAAGGCCGCGCCGGTGCGCCTGACCCAGGCCGACGCCAGCAGCAGCGATCCCGAATGGTCGCCCAACGGCGACGCGGTGTACTTCCTGTCGGCCCGCTCCGGCTCGCAGCAGGTGTGGCGCCTGCCGCTGGCCGGCGGCGAGGCGGCGCGCGTGACCGACCTGGCGCTGGACGTGGAAAACTTCCGGCTGTCGCCGCAGGGCGACCGCCTGGCGCTGAGCCTGGCCGTGTTCCGCGATTGCGCCGACCTGGCCTGCACCAAGGCGCGCCTCGATGCGCAGGGCAAAAATAAGGCCAGCGGCAAGGTCTACGACAAGCTGTTCGTGCGCCACTGGGACACCTGGGCCGACGGCCGCACCAACGTGCTGTACGCGGCGCGGATCGACGCCAGCGGCAAGGTCAGCGCGCAGCCGGTCAGCCTGTCCGGCACGCTCGACGGCGACGTGCCGTCCAAGCCGTTCGGCGACCACGACGAATACCATTTCAGCCCGGACGGCAAGACCGTGGCGTTCTCGGCGCGCATCGCCGGCAAGACCGAAGCCTGGTCGACCAACTTCGACGTCTACACCGTGCCGGCCGAAGGCGGCGCGGTCAAGAACCTGACCGCCGACAACCAGGCCTGGGACACCCGGGCGATCTACTCGCCGGACGGCAAGACCCTGGCCTACCTGGCCATGGACAAGCCGACCTTTGAGGCCGACCGCTTCCACCTGGTGTTGCTCGACGTCGCCAGCGGCAAGAAGCGCACCGTCGCCGACAGCTGGGACCGCTCGATCGCCGACTACCGCTGGACCCCGGACAGCAAGACCCTGCTGGCCAGCGCCGACGATATCGGCCAGCACCGTCTGTTCGCCATCGACGCCGCCAGCGGCAAGGTGACGGCGCTGACCGGCAACGGTTATGTGAGCGGCTTCGACGTCGCGCGCGACACCGTGGTCATGGCGCAGGCCAACCTGGCGTCAGGCGCGCAGCTGTTCAAGTTCAAGCTCGGCGCCGTGGCCAATGCGGCCGACAAGGCGCAGCAGCTGACCACGCAGAACGCGCAGGCGCTGGCCGACGTCAAGTTCGGCGAGTACGAGCAGTTCTCCTTCACCGGCGCCAACGGCGAGACCGTCTACGGCCACGTGATGAAGCCATGGAACGCCCAGCCCGGCGTCAAATACCCGATCGCCTTCCTGGTGCACGGCGGCCCGCAGGGCAGCTTCGGCAACTCGTGGAGCTACCGCTGGAATCCGCAGGTGTACGCCGGCGCCGGCTACGCCACCGTGTTCATCGACTTCCACGGCTCGACCGGCTACGGCCAGAAGTTCACCGACTCGATCAGCGGCGACTGGGGCGGCAAGCCTCTGGAAGACCTGCAAAAAGGCCTGGCCGCGGCGGTGCAGAAGTTCCCGTGGCTGGACCGCGAGCGCAGCTGCGCATTGGGCGCGTCCTACGGCGGCTTCATGATGAACTGGATCGAAGGCAACTGGTCCGACGGCTTCAAGTGCATCGTCAACCATGACGGCGTGTTCGACACCCGCGGCATGGCCTACGCCACCGAAGAGATCTGGTTCACCGAATGGGAAAACGGCGGCGCCTACTACGACGTGCCGGAACTGCACGAGAAGTTCAACCCGGCGCTGAAAGTGAAGAACTGGAAAACCCCGATGCTGGTGGTGCAGGGCGACCTGGACTTCCGCATTCCGACCACGCAGGGCCTGGGCACCTTCACCGCGCTGCAACGGCGCGGCATCCCGAGCAAGCTGCTGATGTTCCCGGATGAAAACCATTGGGTGCTGAAGCCGGCCAACTCGCTGCTGTGGCATCACACGGTGATCGACTGGCTCGATACCTACCTGAAGAAGTAACCCCGCCGTTGGGGTCAGACCCCGCAGGGGTCTGACCCCGGTTTGCCGTGCGGGGTGCAAGCGCCGCCATCCCGCAGACGGCTCCCCCATTCCAGGAAAACACATGAAAAACACTCTGATCGTGGCCGCCGTCGCGCTGGCCTATGGCGCCGCGCAAGCCGCCGCCTCGGCCCCCCTGCGCGCCGAGAACGCCTTCCTGTCGCAAGCCGACGCCGCCGCCCGTTCGGCG
The DNA here is from genome assembly GCF_040364205.1 of Duganella rhizosphaerae. Taxonomy (NCBI): domain Bacteria; kingdom Pseudomonadati; phylum Pseudomonadota; class Betaproteobacteria; order Burkholderiales; family Oxalobacteraceae; genus Duganella; species Duganella rhizosphaerae. Next base: position 50,135 of record NZ_BPWK01000019.1, on the reverse strand, counting down.
CGCGTGGCCAATGTCGACTACACGCTGGACTTCACGCTGACCGGCAAGGAAACCTTCTCCGGCACCACCACGCTGAGCTTCGACCTGAGCGACGCCAGCGCGCCGCTGACCATCGACCTCGACAAGGCCACCATCCTCAGCCTGGCCGTCAACGGCAAGGAAGTGGCGCCGCAATACAACCAGTGGTTCATCACCATCGCCGCGACCGAGCTGAAGTCCGGCCGCAACAGCGTCACCATCAGCTACACGCGTCCGCACAGCACCAACGGCGAAGGCTTGCACCGCATGGTCGACCCGGTCGACAACCGCGTCTACACCTACTCGCATTTCGAGCCGGCCGCCGCGCACCAGATGTTCCCGGTGTTCGACCAGCCCGACCTGAAGGGCACGTACGAAATCACCGTCACCGCGCCGGCCGACTGGGTGGTGTCGTCGACCAGGCGCGAGACCGGCATCCAGGACATCGGCAACACCCGTCGCTGGACCTTCCCGCGCACCAAGAAGCTGAGCTCGTACAACTTCTCCATGCACGCCGGCCCGTACAAGGTGTGGGAAGACCACGGCGGCCCGTACCCGATGCGCCTGTTCGCGCGCCAGTCGGTGGCGTCGCAGGTGTCGCCGCAGGACTGGTTCAACTACACCCGGCGCGGCCTGAAGTTCTTTGACCAGTACTTCGGCGTGCCCTACCAGTTCGAGAAATACGACCAGCTGCTGGTGCCGGACTTCCTGTACGGCGCGATGGAAAACGCGGCGGCCATCACCTTCGCCGAGCGCGGCTTCCTGTACAAGGACGAGATGACGGCGGCGCAGAAGCAAAGCCTGGCCGGCGTCATCATGCACGAGATGGCGCACCAGTGGTTCGGCGACCTGGTGACGATGAAGTGGTGGAACGGCCTGTGGCTGAACGAAAGCTTCGCCTCCTTCATGGGCACGCTGGCCACGGCCGAGTCGACCGAGTTCAACAACGCCTGGCAGGGCTTCTACTCGGGCGCCAAGCAGAGCGCCTACGTGCAGGACCAGCGCGTGACCACGCACTCGATCGAAACGCCGGTGCCGTCCACCGCCAACGCCTTCGACAACATCGACGCCATCACCTACTCCAAGGGCGCGTCGACGCTGAAGCAGCTGCGCCACCTGCTGGGCGAGGAAGTGTTCCGCCAGGGCGTGCACAACTACCTGGTCAAGTACTCGTACCAGAACGCCAGGCTGGACGACTTCATCGGCAGCCTGGGCGAGGCCGCGCACCGCGACCTGAGCGGCTGGACCAGGCAATGGCTGTACGAGCCGGGCGTCAACACCGTCGCGGCGGAATTCAGCTGCGCCGGCGGCAAGATCAGCCACTTCAACCTGCGCCAGAGCGCGCCAAGCAAGGCGATGCCGACGCTGCGCGAACAGCGCGTGCAGATCGGCCTGTTCAACCTGGGCGCGGACGGACTGAAGCTGGGCAAGAACGTGGCCGTCACCTACAAGGGCGCCAATACCGCCGTGCCGGAACTGGCGGGCGCCGCCTGCCCGGACCTGGTCTATCCGAACTATCAGGACTGGGGCTATGCGCAAGTGCAGCTGGATAAGAAATCCTTCGCCACCGCGCAGGCCAGCCTGGGCAAGGTCGACGATCCGTTGCTGCGCTCGATGCTGTGGCAAAGCCTGTGGGACGGCGTGCGCGCCGCCAAGCTGCCGCTCAACGAGTTCCTGAAATCCGTGCTGGCCAATGCGCCGGGCGAGAAGGACTACACGCTGCTGGGTGACGTCACCAGCAAGATCCGCAGCGCCAAGGCCTACCTCGATGAGATGGGGCCGTCGGTGGCCGGCTACAAAGGCCAGATGACGACGCAGCTGGAGCAGATGGCGTTCGCCGCCACCCAGGCCGCCAGCGGCGACAACAACTTCCAGCGCCGCTGGTTCTCGACCTACCTGGACATCGCCAGCACCCCGGCCGCGCTGGCCCAGCTGGCCGACATCCTCAGCGGCAAGCTGGTGGTGCCGGGCCTGAACGTCAGCCAGGACGTGCGCTGGGACATCGTCAACCGCCTGAATCGCTATGCCCATCCGGGCGCGGCGGCCTTGCTGGCGGCGGAACAGGAACGCGACAAGTCCGACAGCGGCCAGGCCGCCGCGCTGGGCGCCACCGTGGTCCAGCCTGACGCCAAGGTCAAGGCCGAATGGCTGGCCCAGATCACCGACCCGCAAACCAAGCTGCCGTTCTCGAAGATCCGCCGGGCGATGGAAAACATGTATCCGGCCGAGCAGGGCGCGTTGGGCGAGCTGAGCGCCAGTCAGCGCCTGGCCCAGCTGGGGCAGGTCGACAAGGCCGCCGGCCCGGTCTTCATGCGCTCCTACGCCAACATGATGATACCGGCCGGCTGCACGCCGGCCAGCGTGCAGCGCCTGCAGGCGGCGGTCGGCAAGTTGAAGGACTTGTCGGCCGGCACCCGGCGCGCGCTGCTGGTGACGCATCAGGAAGATGAACGCTGCGTGGCCATCAAGAAGGCGATGACCGCCAACTAACATCGGCAGTTGAAGAAAACGACCCGCGCGCCGCAAGGCCGCGGGTTTTTTTATGGCTGGGCGACTTCCACGTTCAGCACGCAGCGGCCGGCGCGGCAGACGGCGCCTTGATCGACCGCCAGCATGCAGTTCGACAGCACGTGGCCGCGCTTGTCTTCCTCGGCGCGGGCGGCGGCGTGCTGCGCGACCAGTTGCTTGAGCTCGGCGCCGTCCTGCGCGCGGTCGGACCAGGCGATGTAGCGCTCCGGTCCGCCGCATGCCTTGGCGCCGACGGCGATGGTGTGGCATTGGCTGTCGCGGTCGCAGCCGGTGTCGGCGTTCCGGGCCTGGATTTTTTGCCACAGCGACGCGGCGTCGGGATTGACGGGCGGCGTGGCGTTGCAGGCGGTGGCGATCAGTACCAGCGCGCCGGCGGCGGCCAGGCGCAGGGGGAGGAATGTGGTTTTCATGTCCACATCATGATCCTGTCCGGCAGGCTTTACAAGCGTTCGCTCAAGCGTGCCTTGCGCGCCATGCCGTCCGGACCGAACAGGATGACGAAGTCGGCATAACGCGGGCCGCCATCCCTGGCCGGCATCAGCGACGGATAGCGGTAGCGCCACACCTGGTAGCCGCTGTCGAAACGGATCACGCTGGCCGGCCCCAGCGCGGCCTGCATCTGCCGCATGCTGCGATGGTCGTCGGCCACGGCGGTGTCGGCGGCCCCGGGCGGGTCGTCCTGGTAGCTCAACTCCAGCAGCGTGTCGTCGGACCAGCCGCGGTCCCACAGCGGCGCGTAGAAGCTGCGGTCCAGCAGCACCTGGCAATCGCAGAAGGGCAGCGTGTCCGGCGTCTGCGTGCCGCCGGCGTACAGCATGTCGAACGGCAGCGCCGCGCTGCGGGCGCCGTCGCGCAGCGTGACGGCGAACAAGGGACGCTCGCTGAAGAACAGGTAATTGCCTTGCGGCGAGGAGCAGACGCGGTCGGCGTCGGTGAACAGTTCGCCCAGCCAGGCGAACAGCTGGTCGTTGTTCGACAGCAGCCCGGCCTGCACGCCGACCTTGCATTCCAGCCGCAGATCGCCCAGCCGCCGCATGCCGTCCGGCACGCCGGGGCTGCGCACGCGTGCGCGCCAGGTCAGCGTGCGGGTCTTGCTGCTGGCGACCAGTGCCGCGTCTTCCTTCAGCGCCTGGGCGTTGAGTTCCAGCGTGAAGGTGTGGTCCGGCGCCACCGGGACCGGCAGCGACAGCGTGTCGCCGGCCACCCGCAGGGTGATGCCGTCGAGCCGGGTGGTTGGCAGGCGCGGCAGCAGTTCGAAGCGCAGCGTGGCCTGCGGCGCCAAGGCATGTTCGCGTTCGAAGCGTTGCATGCCGGCGATCATCTTGCGGTAGGATTTGTCGACCGGGTCGCGCGTGGCCGAGACGGTCACGCGCGGCGGCGCGGCGTTCTGGCCGTGGGCGGCGCCGGCCAGCGTCGCGGCCAGCAGCCATGCAGAAATCCGCAGGTTCATCATCCAGCTCCATCAGGCTGTAAAGCCCGATGGTAAAGCGTAGCGCGCCTCGGCGCCGCACGGTTAGCCGCTTAAATGTGGGTCAGCGTCCAACTGCCGCCCGTGCCGTCGGGGAATTTCCACGTGCCTTGGAGACTCAGCGCCGTATTGAGGCTGCCACTGAATTGCGGCCCGCTGGTGGTGCCGAGATAGAGTGCAAGCGTCATATTTCCGCTGGCGTCGATATTGCCCCGGATGTTAAAGCCGCCGTCGCAATCCGCAGCGAACACGCCGGCCGTTGTCATGGAACCGATGCAGTGGCCGTTGTAGGCGCCCGTGTACGTGGCGGCCCACGGGCCGGCGAAGCGTTCGATATTGAGCGCGGAACGCCGGGTCTTGGCTTGCGAATAGCCCTGCAGTTCGAAGCTGGAGGTGGACGTGTAAGTCTCCCCGGTGTCGGTGAAGAGTGTCGTCGACTGATTGGTGGACTTGATGGCGCGGTGCGTGTCGACGTCGAGCCAATTCGTGTAGACCTCGGTGACCGACATGCCGTTCGCATATTTGAAATTGCGGGTGGTGTTCACCTTCACCGTATTGAAGGTACCCGCCGGCACCGTCACCGATTCCAGCGCGAGCACGTTGGTGCTGGCCGAATTGGAAATCGAGTGGTTATGGGTGCAACCCGGCGTAAAAGTGTAGGCCACACTGCTGGTCCAGCTGGCGCCCACGACAAGATCGTGCCTGGCGCTGCTGTAAGTCTGGACATAACTCTGAGTGCAACCACCGTTGACGTAGCGGTCGCTGTCGCCGTTGGCCTGGTAGTGGCGCAGCACGCGCAGCGCGTCATCGTCGCCGACGGTGACATCGGTCCATGCGCCGTCCGCTTCAACTTCGTTGACCACGTCGGTGTACCACGAGGGTGCCGACGTTTGCTGGCCGGCACCGGGCGTGGTACTGGTGTCGATCACCTTGTAGGAATAGAAATCGCCGACGGACGGCGTCAGGCCCGCTTGTGGAGCGGGCGCAGGGGGAGCGGGCGTGGGAGGAAGCGGCGGCGTGGCCGGGGAGCTCCTGCCGCCACAGGCGGTCAGCCCGATGGCGAGGCTGAGCATGGATAGGCTGCGTAACATGATGTCCTTTTGAAGTGAGGACGCATCTTACGTATCTGGCAACGGATTGTCTAGTTTGTAACCTGTTGCCCGATCCAGCGCAGCAGTTCGCGGCCGAACACGCGGGTGCGGGCGGTGTCGAGCTGGCGTTTCTTGTAGGCGTCGTGGCTGGCCGGGCCGGTCAGGCTGCGCTGGTAGCTGGCCTCGTCCATCAGCTGGATCTCGTACTCGAAGAAGAAGCCGACGTCGTAGTCCTGCTCCGGCCCGGCGTCGAGCTGCTGCACGTGGATCATCTTGCGCACCGTGACCTGGATGCTGTTGAAGCCGCTGCCGCTGTGCGGGTTGTCGCAGCGGGTTTGCGGCTGCGCCAGCTCGGCCAGCTCGGCGTCCATGGTTTGCAGCAGTTCGGCCGGATACTCGTCGCTGTGCTCGAGCTGGGCGCGGTACTTGTTGAAGATCAGCTTGGCCGCCTCCAGGTCCAGCAGGGTGTTGCGGGTGCGTTCGGCGTCGACGTTGGTGACCGACAGCAGGTGCGCCCGCTGCAGCGTGCGCAGCGCCAGCAGGCATTCGAAGCGGGTGGCGAACACCAGCCGCACGCCCAGGTGGTCGAAGATGTCGGCCGCCAGGTAGGCGGCTTTTTGCAGCAGCTTGAGCAGGATGCTGCTGCGGCCCTTGTTGTCCTTGCGGTCGTAGTGCAGCATCGGCAGGCAGACTTCGCCGTCGGTCAGGTAGTGGCGGCCGCCGTCGTGGCGTATCACTTCGTCCAGCGTGCCGAACACCTGGGCGCGGATGGCGTGGAAGTGGCGCAGCTTGAGGTTGTTGTCGATGTAAAAGATGCCGTGCATGACCTTCAGCACTGCGCACGACCACATGCGCCGCACGTCGACGTGCTGGCCGCGCAGCGAGGCGTACACCAGCAGTTCCAGCGGGTCGGCGGGGTGGGCGACGTCGGCCGGGATCAGCGCCGCCTGCTCGGGCGTGAGGAAGCTGCCGGTGATGAAATCGATGGCCTCGCGGTGGGCGCGCTGGATCAGCGCGGTCGCGGCCGGCTGCTCCAGGTCGAAGCCGTACTCGCGCACGAACTGGTGGGCGTCGTGCAGGTTGCGCAACGCCAGCGCCCCCAAGTCGATCGCCGAGACGCCGTTGGCAATCGCGTTGAGATAACTCCAGTTCAGCGAGAACTTGCCCCCGCTCTTGAGCGAGGCTTTGAGTCCGGTCATGGCATCAGACAGAGGCGGCGATGATTCAGTATCGCAGTCTGTTTGATCAGCGTCAATGCTGCACCGCCGCACCCGGCGCGCCCGCCTGCGACAATGCGGGTTCTGCTTTCAGTCCAGCTACACCGGCGCCGGTTTATCTCTACAATGTGCCGATCTCATTTGAATCGACGGAGCCCGCATGTCCTTCCTGATTGTGCTTGCCGCACTGGTGTTCCTGATGCTGGCCGCCTACCGCGGCTACAGCGTTATTTTGTTCGCGCCGGTGGCGGCGCTGGGCGCGGTGCTGCTGACCGACCCGGGCGCGGTGGCGCCGGTGTTCAGCGGCATCTTCATGGAAAAAATGGTCGGCTTCGTCAAGCTGTACTTCCCGGTGTTCCTGCTGGGCGCCGTGTTCGGCAAGCTGATCGAGCTGTCCGGCTTTTCCGAAGCCATCGTGGTGGCGGCCATCAAATACATCGGCCGCTCGCGCGCCAACGCCGTCATCGTCGCCGTGTGCGCCTTGCTCACCTACGGCGGCGTGTCGCTGTTCGTGGTGGTGTTCGCGGTCTATCCGTTTGCCGCCGAACTCTACCGCCAGAGCAACATCCCCAAGCGCCTGATGCCGGGCGCGATCGCGCTCGGCGCGTTCTCGTTCACCATGGATTCGCTGCCGGGCACGCCCCAGATCCAGAACATCATCCCCACCACCTTCTTCAAGACCACCGGCTGGGCCGCGCCGTGGCTGGGCGTGATCGGCTCGCTGTTCATCCTGGTGGTCGGCCTGAGTTTCCTGGAGTGGCGCCGCCGCTCGGCCATGGCCAAGGGCGAAGGCTACGGCGCCAGCGCCGCCCAGGACACCGCCCGCGCCGCCAAGGCCGGCACGGGCCTGCCGCATCCGCTGCTGTCGGTGGCGCCGCTGCTGCTGGTGGGCGTGGCCAACTTCATGCTGACCAAACTGATCCCCGGCTGGTACGGCGACAGCTATGCGCTGACCATCGAAGCCTTGCCCGGCCTGCACGCGCCGGTGGCGGTGCCGATCAAGACCGTGATCGGCATCTGGGCGGTGGAGGGCGCGCTGCTGCTGGGCATCCTGCTGGTGGTGGCGACCGCCTTCGGCCGCATCCGCAACACCTTCGCCGAAGGCACCAGGGCGGCGGTCGGCGGCGCGCTGCTGGCGGCGATGAACACCGCGTCCGAGTACGGCTTCGGCGGCGTGATCGCTTCGCTGCCGGGCTTCCTGGTGGTCAGCGACGCCTTGCGCAGCGTGCCCAATCCGCTGGTGAACGCGGCGGTGTCGGTCAGCTCGCTGGCCGGCATCACCGGCTCGGCCTCGGGCGGCATGAGCATCGCGCTGGCGGCGATGGCCGACACCTTCGTCAAGGGCGCGCAGGCGGCGCAGATTCCGCTGGAGGTGCTGCACCGGGTGGTGGCGATGGCCAGCGGCGGCATGGACACGTTGCCGCACAACGGCGCCGTCATCACGCTGCTGGCGGTCACCGGCCTGACCCACCGCGAATCCTACAAGGAGATCTTCGCCATCACGCTGATCAAGACGACGGCTGTGTTCTTTGTGATTGCCGTGTACTACCTGACCGGCCTGGTGTGACGTACTGTTGCTGGCACTGCTCGCAGTAAAAACTGCGCCGCTGCGTCTTGCCCAGGTGGGCGCGCCGCAACGGGATGGCGCAGCGCGGGCACACCTGCCGGGTGTGCGCCAGCCAGTGCTGCTTGAGCACGTAGGCCTTCTTCCATGTCAGGAAATCGAAACTGTAGACGCGCGCCTGCTCGACCAGTTCGCGCAGCTTGGCCGGCGGCAGGTCGCCGACCCTGGCCAGCGGATGCAGGTGGATGCGGAACAGCACTTCGTTCTTGATGATGTTGCCGACGCCGGCAAAGATGGCCTGGTCGAGCAGGGCGTCGCACACCAGCGTGTCCGGCGCGGCGCGCAGCTTGGCCAGCGCCCGCTGCGGATCCCAGGCGTCGGCCATGACGTCGCCGCTCCAGTCGTACTGCTGGTCGAGGTCCGATTCGATCTGCTTGACCGAGCAGGCGTAGAAATTCAATTCCTCGCCATCGTCGAACCCCAGGCTCAGGCGCGGGCTGGTTTCCTTGCGCTCGTTGATGCGATAGCTGCCGAACATCATCAGGTGGATGCGCAGCGCCGTCGCCGGCAGCTGGATCAGGAAGTGCTTGCCCCAGCTGCGCAAGGCCACGACCTGCTGGCCGGCCAGCGCGTCGAACGCGACCGCCTTGCTGTTGCCGCTGGCGTGGACGATGGTGCGGCCGGCAAAGCCGGCGGCCTGCTCGCGCAGGATGACGATCGATGGTCCTTCGGGCATGGCGTGCTCCAGGCGCGGTCAGGCGTCCAGTGTGCGCCGCCGCGCGCGGGCGGACCGTGCGCTAGCTCACCGTAGCTGGCCGGCGCCGCCCAGTTCGGGGGCCGCTGTGCGGCGGCCGCGCAGCTTGTACAGCCAGGCGCCGCCGGCGGCCACGGCGAGCAGCATGACTTGCTTGAACGCCAGCAGCAGCGCGTACAGTTTGGCGAACAGGCCCGGCTTGGCCGCGACGCCGCCGGCCACCAGCGCCGCCAGGCCGTACTCGGCCACCTTGTCGGTCTTGCCGTCGAAGTCGGCGTAGCGCTTGCCCGGCGTGAAATCGGTGAAGGCGGTGACATTCTTCATCTCGCTGCGGACCTGGTCGATCTGGTCCATGCCGGCCACGGCGTTGAGCACCAGCACGCCCTCGCGGCCCAGCACCCGGACGTGGTAGTTCAGGCCGTTTTCGTTGCTGCCCTCGGTGTGCAGTTCCTTGGCCCAGAGCAGCTTGTGCCGCGCCGGGTCGTAGCTGGGCTGCTCGGCCCAGCCGATCAGCGTCATCGCCGCATAGCCCTGCTCGCGGCGCGCGGTGTTGTTGTCGGCCACCGCGTCCTTCAGCTGCGCCAGCAGTTCGGCGTAGTCGATGCTGCCGGCGTCGTTGTCGCGCACGTGGCCGCCCGGTTCGTAGCTGACGATCACCCCCCAGCCGGCCGCGCCCAGCGGATCCACATCGGCCGGCACGATCATGCCCAGCGTCGGCGCGCCCGGCGGATTGCCCCAGCCGTCGATCAGCAGCTTGTTGCTGTCCTCCGGGTTCAGATAGCGGAAGTGCGGCGGCAGGTCCAGCGTGGCGAGGCCGCCCGGCAGCGTGACCTTGCCGGTCTGGAAATGCAATTGAGCCAGCCACTGCGCCGCATCGGCGGCGCCGGCCGGCAGCGCTGCGCACAGGATCAGGCACAACACGGCGGTCAGGGCACGGCGCATCGTCACTCCTTGTCAGAAAAGCCATATCCTACAGGAAAGTGTTAAGTATTTGGTAATTATTTCCTGTCGTGTGCGGCGTGGATGAAACGGTCCGCCCCGCATGCGCCTGCCTGATTGCCCGTGAGTTGATTTCATGTCAGTATTGCCTCGCAGTTTAATTAAAATAATTTCGGAGACAGATTTGAAAAACACCATGCTCATTTGTTCGCTGGTCGCCGCCGCTACCGCACAGGCAGCCAGCAGCGTTCCGGAGTTCGATGCCAGGCATTTGTCGCAAGACGTCAAAGTGCTGGCGTCGGATGAATACGAAGGCCGCGGCCCGAATACGGCCGGCGAAACCAAGACCGTCAACTACCTGATCGAGCAGTTCAAGGCCGCCGGCCTGCAGCCGGCCGGCGACCTCCTCAAAGGCCAGAAGACCCAGCGCAGCTGGACCCAGGATGTGCCGCTGGGCCGCTTTGAAATCAAGGGCCCGGTCAAGCTGGTCATCAGCGACGGCGCCACCCGCCAAGAACTCAAGCAGGGCGACGACATGGCCGTGCGCGCCGCCATGAACGGCAGCAAGCAGGTCGACTTCCGCAACGCGCCGCTGGTGTTCGTCGGCTACGGCGTCAACGCGCCCGAGCGCAAGTGGGACGACTTCAAGGGCTTCGACCTGCGCGGCAAGCTGGCCGTGGTGCTGATCAACGATCCCGATTTCGAGACCGGCATCGGCGACTTCGGCGGCAAGGCCATGACCTACTACGGCCGCTGGACCTACAAGTATGAAGAAATGGCGCGCCGCGGCGCGCTCGGCACCATCATCGTGCACGAGACCGCGCCGGCTTCCTACGGCTGGGCCACGGTGAAGAACTCCAACACCAACGTCATGTACGACATCGTGCGCAAGCAGCCGGCCATGGCGCACGCGCCGATGGAGGCGTGGATCCAGCGCGACCTTGCCATCGACCTGTTCAGGCGCGGCGGCCAGGACTTCGAGGCGCTGAAGAAGCAGGCGCAGACCCGCAACTTCAAGCCGGTGCAGCTGAAGGGCGTGAACCTGAGCGCCAGCTACGCGGTCGACGCCCAGACCATCGTGTCGAAGAACGTGGCCGGCCGCGTGATCGGCAGCAGCGCGCCGGAACAGACGGTGATGTACAGCGCGCACTGGGACCACCTGGGCGTCGGCCTGCCGGACGCCAAGGGCGACAAGATCTACAACGGCGCGGTCGACAACGCCACCGGCATCGCCGCCCTGCTGGAACTGGCGCGCGCCTACGGCAAGGCGCCGGCGCCGCAACGCAGCGTGGTGTTCCTGGCGGTGACGGCGGAGGAGAAGGGCTTGCTCGGCTCCGAGTACTACGCCGCCTATCCGCTGTATCCGCTGGCCGAGACGGCCGGCGTGATCAACATGGATGCCCTCAGCCCGTACGGCCCGGCACGCAACTTCACCATCTCCGGCAGCGCCAAGCTGGACCTGCTGGACCAGCTGATCGCCAAGGCCAAGCAGATGGACATGGCGTACGCGCCCGATCCGAAACCGGAAGCGGGCCACTTCTTCCGCTCCGACCACTTCCCGTTCGCCAAGCGCGGCGTGCCGGCGATTTCCTTCGGCTCCGGCGACGACTGGATCGACGGCGGCCTGGCGGCCGGCCACAAGGCGGAAGAGGACTACAACACCAACAACTACCATCAGCCGTCGGACGAGTGGAGCGCCGCCTGGCCGTTCACCGGCATGGCGCACGACCTCGGCCTGTTGTACGGCCTGGGCCGCGACCTGGCCGATTCCAGCGCCTGGCCGAACTGGGCGCAGGACGCCGAATTCCGCGCCACCCGCGACGCCAGCTCGGGCAAGCGCAAATAGTCGCCAATTTAACTAAAAAGCAATAGAATACTTGCGCACCCGCTTCAATGCCGGTGCGCTTTTTTTTTGCAGCCTGCCTTTCCTACCGAGGAGATTCCGCATGACCCTGTCACTACGCCGCACCATCCTGGCGGCTTCGATTGCGCTGTTGTCCGCCAGCGGCGCGCTGCACGCCGCCGAGCCGGCCAAGTCCGTCAAATCCGATATCGCCATCCCCGACATCCCGTACACCAAGTTCGTGCTGAAGAACGGCCTCACCGTGCTGGTCCATGAAGACCACAAGACACCGGTGGTGGCGGTCAACACCTGGTACCACGTCGGTTCCAAGAACGAGAAGGCCGGCAAGACCGGTTTCGCCCACCTGTTCGAACACCTGATGTTCAGCGGCAGCGACCACTTCAACCAGGGCACCTTCATCAACGCCATGGAGCGCATCGGCGCGACCAACCTGAACGGCACCACCAACACCGACCGCACCAACTATTTCGAGAACGTGCCGACCTCGATGCTGGACTACACGCTGTTCGCCGAGAGCGACCGCATGGGCCACCTGCTCGGCGTGCTGGACCAGAAGAAGCTGGACCTGCAGCGCGGCGTGGTGCAGAACGAAAAGCGCCAGGGCGAGAACCAGCCGTACGGCGTGGCCTACCAGCTGCTGACGGAAAACACCTGGCCGGCCGGCCACCCGTATTCGTGGACCGTGATCGGCTCGATGAAGGACCTGGACGCGGCCTCGATGACGGACGTGCAGGAATGGTTCAAGACCAACTACGGCCCGAACAATGTGACCCTGGTGCTGGCCGGCGACATCACGCCGGAACAGGCGCGCGAGAAGGTCGAGAAATACTACGGCGAGATCCCGGCCGGCCCGCCGCTGGCCAAGCATGAGGCGTGGATCGCCAAGCGCAGCGGCACCCACCGCGGCACCGTGCAGGACCGCGTGCCGCAGGCGCGCATCTACCGCGTGTGGAACGTGCCGGGTGCCAACACCGCGACCGAGCCGCTGCTGGACCTGGCCGCGCACGTGCTGGGCAGCGGCAAGACCTCGCGCTTCTACAAGCGCCTGGTGTACAAGGACCAGCTGGCCACCAGTGCCAGCGCCAGCAACGACTCGTCGGAAATCGCCGGCCAGTTCGACCTGACCCTGACCGCCCGTCCCGGCGTCGACACCCGCAAGCTGGAGCAGGCCGCAGACGAAGAGCTACGCGCGCTGATGAAGTCCGGCCCCACCGCGGCCGAGCTGGAGATCGCCAAGACCGCGCTGCTGGCGCGCTACACCCGCATCGTCGAGCGCGTCGGCGGCTTCGGCGGCAAGAGCGATCTGCTGGCCTCCTGCAGCACCTACACCGGCAACCCGGACTGCTACAAGGACTACCTGAAGGCCATCAAGGCGGCCACGCCGGCCGCCATCAAGCAGGCCATGAACGAGTGGCTGGCCGACGGCGATTACGTGCTGGAGGTGCAGCCCTTCCCGACCAACCTGTCCGCCGGCGCCAAGCTCGACCGCAGCGCGCCGCCGGCGCTGGGCCAGCCTGAGTCGCTGAAGCTGCCGGCCATGCAGAGCGCGACCTTGTCGAACGGCCTGAAGGTGGTGCTGGCCGAACGCCACAGCGCGCCGGTGGTCAACCTGTCGATGATGGTCGACGCCGGCTACGCCTCCGACGCGCAGGACCTGCCTGGCCTGGCCAGCCTGTCGCTGCGCATGCTGGAAGAGGGCACGCCGGCGCGCGGTTCGCTGAAGATCAGCGAAGAGTTCGAGGCGCTGGGCGCCGAGTACTCCGCCTACAGCAACCTGGACGGCGCCTTCGTCCAGCTCAACGCGCTCAAGGCCACCTTGCCGAAGGCGCTGGACATCTACGCCGACGTGCTGCTGCATCCGGCCTACGCGCAGAACGAGCTGGACCGCCTGAAGAAGGACCGGCTGGCGGCGATCGCGCGCGAGAAGAGCAATCCGCAACTGATGGCGCTGCGCGTGATGCCGGGCCTGATCTACGGCCAGGGCCATGCCTACGGCCTGCCGCTGACCGGCTCCGGCACCGAGGCCGCCGTGGCGCGCATCAGCCGCGACGACCTGGTCAAATACCACCAGACCTGGTTCAAGCCCAACAACGCCACCTTGCTGGTGGTGGGCGACACCACGCTGGCGGAAATCACGCCGCTGCTGGAAAAAACCTTCGGCGGCTGGAAGGCCGGCGCCGTGCCGAAGAAGAACGTGGCCCAGGTCGCGCCGGCCGACAAGCCGGTGGTCTACCTGATGGACAAGCCGGGCGCGCTGCAAAGCGTGATCTACGCCGCGCAACTGGCGCCGCCGCGCAACGCGCCGGAGGCGGTGCCGCTGCAAGTGGTCAACAACATCTTCGGCGGCAGCTTCAGCTCGCGCATCAATATGAACCTGCGCGAAGACAAGCACTGGTCGTATGGCGTCAACGCCGGCCTGCAGCCGGCGGTGGGCCAGCGCCTGTACCTGAGCACCTCGCCGGTGCAGACCGACAAGACCGGCGCGGCCCTGCAGGAACTGGTGCAGGAGTACGCCAACATCGCCGGCGCCAAGCCGATCACCGCGGCCGAGCTGAGCAGCGCGCAGGAAAACGAAACCCTGCGTCTGCCGGGCTCGTTCGAGACGGCCGGCCAGCTGGCCGGCGCCTACGGCACCATCCTGCAATACAAGCTGCCGGCCGACTACTTCAACACCTTCACCGGCACCGTGCTGGCGATGACGCCGGAGCAGGCCAACGCGCTGGCGGCGCGCACCATCACGCCGGGCAAGCTGACCTGGCTGGTGGTGGGCGACCTGAGCAAGGTGGAAGCCGGCGTGCGCGCCCTGAACCTGGGCGAAGTGCGCAAGATCGACGCCGACGGCAAGCCGGTCCAGTAAGCGTTAAGCTTCAAACGCGAAATTCAGTCAAAAAATCCCCGCCTGGCGCGGGGATTTTTTTTGTGGCGCGGATGCTGCGGAATATTTACTGCATTGCAATTTATGTTGTATTTTGATAATTTTAATGTACAAAATGCATCGAATATGATCTACTCGAATCTCTAGTCTTCATCCGGTTTTTGTCCCACTTCGCAAGGAGCACCAGTTATGAACAAGAAGATTCTCGCCGCGCTGGCCGCGGCCTCGGCCGCATTGAGCATGGGCGGCGCCGCACAGGCCGCCAACCTGGTGGTCAACGGCAGTTTTGAAGACCCCGGCTTCAGCCTGCCGGCGGGCTCCTACTGCTACCTGGGCGGTCCTTACGATTGCGGCAGCGTCAACGGCTGGACCGGCAGCTTCCCGCTGATGCTGTCGACCAGCGGCCCGTGGGGCAATCCGAACACCCCGGACGGCAATGTGCTGGCCGGCATCCAGGGCACCAGCTTTATCCAGCAGACGCTGAACCTGGCCCCCGGCACCTACACGCTGTCCTGGATCGACGCCGGCCGCGGCAATTATGGCGGCCCGACCGAAACCTACCAGGTCGTCGTCGGCGGCAACGTGATGAGCGTGGAGTCGGTCAACTTTGGCGCGGGCTGGACGGCCAAGTCGCTGACCTTCAGCGCCGCCGGCGCCACCACGCTGAGCTTTGCCGGCCAGACCAACTACGACGCCACCGCCTTCATCGACAATGTCGCGGTCACCGCCGCCGTGCCGGAACCGGGCACCTACGCGATGCTGGTGGCCGGCCTCGGCCTGCTGGGTGTGGCTGCCCGCCGTCAGCGCGCGCGCCGGTAAAGCCAGCCTGAACCGCAGCACAGGAAAACCCCGCCGGCGTTGCGCCGGCGGGGTTTTTTTTATTGCCGCGTAGTGAAAGATGAAAGTGTTGTCATAATTTCATGATAGTATTTAATCATTCTTTTGCGCACGGGTACATGAATCATGAAGCTGCTGTACAAATTCAACCTGTTGCTGCTGCTGGTATTCGGGCTGGGCTGGTTGGCCACCGCCGCCATGACCCGCAGTGTGCTGGGCGAAAACGCCCGGCGCGAAGTGGTCTCCCACGCCAGCCTGATGATGGACGCCGCCATGGCGGCCCGCGAATACACCACCAACGAAGTCAAGCCGCTGCTGGCCGAAGGCATGCTGGCGGCCTTCCTGCCGCAGTCGGTGCCGTCCTACGCGGCCACCCAAAGCTTCAACAAGCTGCACCAGACGCACCCTGATTTCAGCTACAAGGAAGCGGCGCTCAACCCCACTAATCCGCGCGACCGGGTGGCCGACTGGGAGGCCGACGTGGTGCGGCAATTCCGCGACCACACCGAGCTGAAGGAAGTGATCGGCGACCGCCAGACGCCGTCCGGCCCGTCGCTCTACCTGGCGCGGCCGATCCGCATCAGCGACGGCCGCTGCCTGGCCTGCCACAGCACGCCGGCCGCCGCGCCGCAGACCATGAAGGCGCTGTACGGCGTCAACAACGGCTTCGGCTGGAAGCTGGGCGAGACCATCGGCAGCCAGATCGTGTCGGTGCCGCTGGCGGTGCCGCAGCGCGAAGCCGAACGCGCCTACACGCTGATCATGGGCGGCATGGCGCTGACCTTCGGCGCGCTGCTGCTGGCGCTCAACGCCATGTTCTACCTGCTGGTGCTGCGGCCGGTGCGGCGCATCGGCCGCATCGCCGACGCCGTCAGCGCCGGCCAGATGGATGCCGAGCCGTTCCCGGCCGGCGGCAGGGACGAGATCGCCGTGCTGGGCCAGGCCTTCAACCGCCTGCGCCGCAGCCTGGAAAAAGCCATGGCCTTGCTGGCCTGAGGCGCGCGATGGGCGTCGACGTTTTCCTCAGCCATTCGCACGTCGACAAAGTGTTTGCCGACGCCATCTGCCATCGGCTGGAGGCGGCCGACATCCGCTGCTGGGTGGCGCCGCGCGACATCCGTCCCGGCGACGACTGGGCCGAGTCCATCATCGACGCGATGGACCAGGCCAAGATGCTGGTGCTGATCTTTTCGGCCAGCGCCAACAACTCGCCGCAGGTGCGGCGCGAAGTCGAGCGCGCGGTCAACAAGGGCTTGATGGTGCTGCCGTTCCGCATCGAGAACGTGCCGCTATCGAAGAGCCTGGAATACTTCATCAGCACCCAGCACTGGCTCGACGCCATCACCGGCGACCTGGAGCAACACTTGGACGAACTGAGCCACTGCGTGGCGATGCTGCTGGAGCGCTTGCCGCAGACAGTGCCGCCGGCGCCGGCCGCCCCCGACGCGGCGGCCACCGCCGCCACCGCCGCCATCGTCATCGCGCCGGCCGTGCTGGCGGCGATCGAGCGCGCGCTGGCGCTGGAGCTGGGGCCGATCGCCGGCCACCTGGTGCGGCGGGCGATGCTGGCCGCGCCGTCGCGCCACCAGCTGGTGGCGGCGCTGGCGCAGGAAATCGACGACGCCGCCGAACGCCAGCGCTTCCTCAGCCGCTGCCATGCGGCCGGCTGACGACGCGCCATCGCCCTACGCGCTGCCGTTCGTGGTGGCGATCTCCGGCCATCGCGACCTGCATCCGGACGACGTGCCGGCGGTGGCCGCCCAGCTGTACCGATCCATCGAGCTGATCGCGGCGGCGCTGCCGCACACGCCCATCCATTTTCTGTCGGCCCTGGCCGACGGCGCCGACCAGCTGTTCGCCGAACAGGTGCTGGCCTTGCAGCGCGCCTGCGCAGCACGCGAGGGCGAGGGCCGCCGCCGCATCGAGCTGGTGGTGACTTTGCCGATGCCGTTCGACGACTACTGCCGCGAGCAGGCCGGCGGCGCGGCCGAGGCGCTGCGCGATCCGGCCGGCTTCGAGGCCGAGCGATTGGCCTTCGGCGCGCGCTTCCAGCGCTACAGCGCCTGCGCCGGCAAGGTGTTCGTGATTCCGCCGGCGCCGCCGGTCGCGCTGCTGGGGACGCCGATGACGCGGGCCGACGCGGCCTATGCGCAACTGACGCGCTACCTGGGCATCCACGCCCAGCTGCTGCTGGCCGTGTGGGATGGCCAGAGCGGCGGCGAACAGTTTCCACGCCTGCCAGGCGGCACGCTGGACCTGGTGCATGCGCTGTTGCACGGCGTCGAGCGGGATCCGCACCGGCGCAGCCGCCGCCGCTTCGCCGAGCCGGCGCGCGGCAACCTGCTGCATATCTACAGCCGCCGCGCCCAGGCTACGTCGGACGGCTTGCCCGCCGCGTCGGCGGCGGACGGCGCGCGGCTGCTGCGCGCCGGCGCGCGCGACGGCGAGGCCGTGGCGCATTGGGATGCGCCGCAGCCGGAGTGGCCCGGCGTGCTGGCGCCGCCGCTGCGCTCATGGCTGCGCGCGCCGATCCGCGCCTGCGAACGCTGGGCCGAGCACCGCGCCTGGCGCGACGCCGTCGCCCACACCGAACGGCGGCTGGGGCGCGTGCCCGATGCGCCGGCGCTGGCGGTGCTGTACCGGACGCACGCCGCCGGCCGCGAGATCGACCTGCTGAATCGCCTGCACGGCCAGGCGCTGCTGGCGCACGACGGCGACGCCGCGCGCCGCTACGCCGCCAGCCTGGAGGCCAGCGGCGGCGCCTTCCTGGCCAGCCTGGGGCAGGGCGGGACGGCGGGCCTGCCGACTGGGTCGCCGGCTGCGTTGCCAACGGGCTTGCCAACCGCGTCGCCAACCGCCTTGCCGGCCGCCTTGCCGGCCGCCTTGAGCCCCGGCCTGGCGCCGCTGCTGCAAGCGTTCCGCGTGGCCGATGTGCAGGCCGAGCGCGCCAAGCGCTGGTGGCGCTATCGCTGGCGCTTCATGGCGCTGGCGGTGATCATGGCCTCGGCCGCGCCGACGCTGCGCCTGACCAGCGCCATCCACGGCGAGTTGGTGGAGTCGGTGGTGTACACCTCGGGCGCGATCTGCGCGGTCGGCACCTATCTGTGGGTGGCGCTGTCGCGCCGGCGCAATGCCTATCTGGACTACCGCGCGCTGGCCGAAGGCTTGCGCTGCCAGATGTACTGGCTGTGCGCCGGCGAGCCGTCGCTGGTGACCGACCACTGCGCGCAGCGCGCCGGCGGCGGCATGGGCTGGGTGCGCCAGGCGCTGGACGCCTGTCTGGTGGCGCCGCCGGTGCCGGGCCTGGCGGCGCGCGGCGTGCTGCGCGGCTGGATCGACGACCAGCGCGCCTACCTGAGCGGCGCCGGCAACCGCTGGCGGCGGCGCCAGCACGCGCGCGCGGTCGCGTTCGGCAACAACATGCTGCTCAGCGGCTTGATGATGTCGGTGACTGCGCTGGCGACGACATTGATCTTCGGCCGCAGCCATATGCTGCCGCTGATCCTGCTGCTGGCGGGCATGAAGCTGGCGACCGGCATCGGCGCCGCCTGGCTGTCGCTGGCCACCAAGATGGGCCACGGCGAAACGGCGGCCCAGGCCGAGCAGCTGCACAAGCTGTACGGCCGCGCCGACGCGGAACTGGTCCGCAGCGAAACGGCGCCGTGCTCAAACGCGGAAAAAGAACACCAGGCGCGCGACCTCGCGTTCGCCTTGGGCAAGGCCGTGCTGGACGAGAACGCCGGCTGGCTGGCCGCCTACCAGCAGCGCCGCCTGAACTGGCACGGACGCTAAGCCGATACCGAAGCGCGTATCGGCGGCGGTAAAAATGTGATTGGAGGGTTTTTCATCGGACCAGTAGCATCGATGAAAAATATAAATAAAGATTGCCCCTCAATCGCAACGGAGACAACCATGAAGCGTCTACTGTCATGCATGGCCATGCTGTTCAGCCTGGCCGGTTCAGCCTTTTCCGCGCACGCCGCCATCACCATGAACACCAGCGTGCAATACAAGCTCAAGAACGTCAACAGCGGCCTGGTGCTGGGCATCGACGGCGCCAGCCAGGCCGCCGGCGCCAAGGTGGTGCAGTGGGCCGACAACGGCACCGCCGACCACCTGTGGCACTTCATGCCGATGGGGAACGGCCAGTACAACATCGAGAACATGCTGACGCACCAGGTGCTGGGCGTGGCCAACGCCGGCACCGCCGACGGCGCGCAGATCGTCCAGTGGTCCGACAACGGCACCACGGACCACCTGTGGACCATTACCCAGGCCGCCAGCGGCAACTTCCTGATCCAGAACGTCAACAGCGGCAAATACCTGGAGGTGTTCCAGGCCAGCAACCTGAACACCGCTACCATCGACCAATGGGCGTCGACCGGCTGCACCTGCCAGGAGTGGCAGCTGGTGAACACGCAGACCAGCCCCTACCCGGCGCCGCGCACCGTCGCCGGCGCCGGGATCTTTGTCCACGATCCCTATATGCTGAGGGATGGCAGCGGAAAATACTGGCTCTATGGCAGCCACCAGACGCTGGCCACGTCGACCGACCTCACCACCTTCACGCCCTACACCAGCTGCACCGCCACCCAGATGGGCGGCTACGCGCCGAACTGCCCGCCGATCGGACCGGACTTCAGTTCATGGAGCGGGCTGCAGACGCCCAAGGGATGGAACAGCGGCGCCAACACCGACATCTGGGCGCCCAGCCTGCTGGTCGCGAACGGCACTTATTACCAGTACTACTCGATACCCTACCTGCCCAGTTCGGGCGCCGAGGCGGTGATCGGCGTCGCCACCAGCACGGCGCCGCAGGGGCCGTGGACCGACAAGGGATTCGTCACCAAATCCTGGACCAGCAGCAGCACGCCGCCGTCCGGGTTCAAGAAGACGACCGACAACGCGATCGATCCGGCGCCGTTCACCGACGCCAGCGGCAACTGGTGGATGGCCTGGGGTTCGTGGACCGACGGCACCCATCTGATGCAACTCAATCCCGCCACCGGCCTGCAGTCCACCAGCAACACCACCGTGTACACCATCGCGCAGCGCGGCTCGCCGACGTCGGCCGAGGAAGGCCCGTTCATCTACTACTACAACGGTTTCTACTATTATTTCGCGCCGATCAACGCCTGCTGCAGCAGCACCTCGCCGTACCGCACCATCGTCGGCCGCTCGACCAGCGTGACCGGGCCGTATGTGGACCGCGGCGGCGTCGCGCTGACGGCGGGCGGCGGCACGATACTGCTCAGCACCCACGGCAACATCGTCGGGCCGGGTGGCGGCAGCGTGTTCACCGACGCCGGCCACAACAACCGCCCGACCTTCGTCTACCACTACTACGACGGCAACAACAACGGCCGGCCGACGCTGGGCATCAACCCGCTCGGCTTCACCAGCGACGGCTGGCCCTACGTGATGGCGAACTAAGCCGGCCGCGCCGGCGGCTACAGGTAGCGCGCCAGCAGCGCGCCGTCCAGCGCCGGGTCGAGCTCGATGTGCACGAAGTGGCCGCTGCCCGGCGCCACCGCGAGGTCGGCGCCGTCGTCGGCGCGCATGCGCGCCAGCGTCAGGTCGCGGTTGCCGCCGGGATGGATCACCTCGATCCGGTCGCCGACGGCGAAGCGGTTCTTGACCTCGACCCGCGCCCAGCCGTCCGCCACGCCCAGCACGTCGCCGACGTACTGGCTGCGCTCGGCCTCCGAGGCGCCGCGCATATAGTTCTGGTGCGCCTGCGTGTGGTGGCGCTGGTAGAAGCCGTCGGTGTAGCCGCGGTTGGCCAGGCCCTGCAACTGGCCCAGCAGGCCGATGTCGAACGGCCGGCCGGCGACGGCGTCGTCGATCGCCTGGCGGTAGACCTGGGCGGTGCGCGCCGCGTAGTACAGCGACTTGGTGCGGCCCTCGACCTTGAGCGAGGTCACGCCTATCTTGACCAGCCGCTCGATGTGCTCGACCGCGCGCAAGTCCTTGGAATTCATGATGTAGGTGCCGTGTTCGTCTTCGAGTATCGGCATCAGCTGGCCCGGCCGTTCGGCCTCCTCGATCAGGTAGGGCTGGTCGGCCAGCGGATGGCGCGGCTGCTGGTGCAGCGACGACCACGGACGGTTGGCGTCCTCCAGCGCCTGCCGGAACTGCAGCGGGATGATGCGCGTCGGCCCGAGGTCGCCGCTGGCGTCTTCAAAGGCCGGCTGCACCTTGTAGTCCCAGCGGCAGGAGTTGGTGCAAGTGCCCTGGTTGGGGTCGCGGTGGTTGAAGTAGCCCGACAGCAGGCAGCGGCCCGAGTAGGCGATGCACAGCGCGCCGTGCACGAACACTTCCAGCTCCATCTCCGGGCAGCGCTGGCGGATTTCCTCGATCTCGTCGAGCGACAGCTCGCGCGACAGGATCACCCGCGTCAGCCCCATGCGGTGCCAGAACTTGACGTCGGCCCAGTTGACGGCGTTGGCCTGCACCGACAGGTGCACCGGCACCTCGGGCCATTGGTCGCGCACCATCATGATCAGGCCGGGATCGGCCATGATCAGCGCGTCGGGCTTCATCGCGATCACCGGCGCCATGTCGTGCAGATAGGTCTTGAGCTTGGCGTTGTGGGCGAAGATGTTGGAGGCCACGAAGAACTGCTTGCCGCGCGCGTGGGCGCCCTCTATGCCCTCCTGCAAGGCTTGCAAGGTCGAGAAATCGTTGTTGCGCACGCGCAGGCTGTAGCGCGGCTGGCCCGCGTACACGGCGTCGGCGCCGAAGTCGAAGGCGGCGTGCATCTTGGCCAGCGAGCCGGCGGGGAGGAGGAGTTCGGGAGCGTGGAGCATGGCGGTTGGGCAAAAGCTGCACAGTCTAGGCCGGCCGCCGCCAGGTTTCCTTGTCCTAAATCAAAATTTTCCGGGTGGGCTCACAAGCTCTTGCTGCACAGCCGGAAGTCGGGATCGTCCTCGTACGGACGGATCTGGAAGCCCAGGCTGGTCATCAGCTTGAGCATGCCGCTGTTCTTGCACAGCACCAGGCCGTCGATCTCGCTCAGGCCCTTGTCGCGCGCCACGTCCATGATGCCCAGCATCAGCCGCGTACCCAGGCCCTGGCCGCTGTAGCGGTCGTCCACCAGCAGCGAGAATTCGCAGCTGCTGAGGTCGGGGTTGGCGATGTAGCGCGACACGCCGATGATGCTGTCGGTCTCGACGAAGTCGCCGTCCGGGCCCGGCGCGCGCTGGGTCAGCACCGCCACCAGCGCCATCTCGCGGTCGTAGTCGATCAGCGTGTAGCGCGCCAGCATCGGCACCGACAGCTCGCGCAGCGAGGAGGCGAAGCGGTAGTAGCGCGATTTTTCCGACAGCCCGCGCACCAGCTCCTGCAGCATCGAGGCGTCGTCCGGCTGCACCGGGCGCAGCGTGTACTGGCCGCCGCCGCGCATCGGCCATTCCTGGGTGTAGCTGGACGGATAGGGCAGGATCGCCAGGTGGCCGTAGCCGTGCGCCGACGGCGGCGCGGCGTCGATCACGATGCGGGCGTCGACCGCCAGCGCGCCGTGCTCGTCGACGATCAGCGGGTTGATGTCCATCTCGCGCAGCTGCGGCAGCGCGCACACCATTTCCGACACCCGCAGCAGCATCTGTTCGACCGCCTCGCGCTGCACCGGCGGCGCGCCGCGCCATTCGCCCAGCATCTCGGCCGAGCGCACCCGGCCGATCAGGCGCTGCGCCAGGAACAGGTTCAGCGGCGGCAGCTCGACCGCGCGGTCGTCGATCAGCTCGATCATCGTGCCGCCCGCGCCGAAGGTGATCGCCGGCCCGAACAGCTGGTCGGTGACGACGCCGATATACAGCTCGCGGCCGTGGCGCTTGCCGGCCATCTTCTGCACCGTGACGCCGTTGATGCGCGCCTGCGGCAGCAGGCGGCGCACGGTGGCCATCATGTCGCCGTGGGCGTCGCGCACGGCGGCGGCGTTGAGCAGGTTGAGCACCACGCCGTGCACGTCGGACTTGTGGGCGATGTCGGGCGAGTCGATCTTCAGCGCCACCGGGTAGCCCAGCTGGCTGGAGATCAGCATCGCCTCGCCGGCGCTGCGCGCCAAAATCGTTTGCGTGATCGGGATGTGGAAGGCCGCCAGCAGCGCCTTCGATTCCATCTCGGTGAGCACCTTGCGGCGCTCGGCCAGCACGCCCTCGATCAGCAGGCGGGCGCCGTCCAGGTCCGGCTCGGCCAGCTGCGACAGCGGCGGCGGCGTCTGGTGCAGCAACTGCTGGTTCTGGTAGAACGAGGCGATGTTGGAAAAGCCGTCGACCGCCGCCTCCGGCGTGCGGAAGGTGGCCACGCCGGCGGCGTGGAGCAGCTGGCGCGCCTCGGCCACCTGGCGGTCGCCCATCCAGCAGGTCAAGAGCGGCTTGCCGAGGCCGGCGTTGAGGGCGCCGACCGCCTGCGCCACCGCCGCCGGATCGCCGCCCAGCTTGGGCGAGTAGATCACCAGGATGCCGTCCACCTGGCTGTCGTGGCCGCAGGCCTGGACCGCCGCGACGAAGGCGGCGGCATCGGCCTCCTCGGACAGGTCGAGCAGGTTGGCCAGCGTGGCGTGCGGCGGCAGGCTGGGCGCCAGCGCCTGCGCGCCGGCTTCCGACAGCGTCGCCAGTTGTAGGCCCAGCTCGGCGATCCAGTCGGCCGCCAGCACGCCGGGGCCGCCGCCGTTGGTGACCACGGCCAGCCGCGGCCCGACCGGACGGTAGCGCGAGGCCAGGCATTTGGCCGCCGAGAACAGCTGCACGAAAGTCTTCACCCGCACCGCGCCGGTGCGGCGCAGCGCGGCGTCGAACACCTCGTCGCTGGCGACGATGGCGCCGGAGTGGGTCAGCGCCGCCTGCGAGGCGGCCGCCACCTTGCCGGCCTTGAGCACCACCACCGGCTTGGTGTTGGCGGCGCCGCGCAGCGCCGACAGGAAGCGGCGGGCGTCGGTCACGCCCTCCATGTAGATGACGATGCTTTGCGTGGCCGGATCGGTGGCCAGGAAGTCCAGCGTCTGCGCCAGGTCGACCGCGGTGTTGGCGCCCAGCGAGACCACGGTGGAAAAGCCCACCGCGTTCTGGCTGCCCCAGTCGAGGATGGCCGAGGTCAGCGCGCCCGATTGCGAGATCAGCGCCAGGCTGCCCGGCTGCGCCAGCTGGCCGGCGACGCTGGCGTTGAGGTTCAGGCGCGGCCGCTGGTAGCCCAGGCAGTTCGGCCCCAGCAGGTGGATGCCGTGCTTGCGGGCGATGCCGTGCAGCTCCCTGGCCAGCGCGCCGTCGACGCCGGCCGACAGGATCAGCGCGGCGCGGCACTGGATGCGGCCGGCCACTTCCAGCGCGAAGCTCAGTTCATCGTTGGGCAGGGCGATCACGGCCAGGTCGGCGCGCGAGTGGGCCAGGTCGGCCAGCGTGCCGCTCATGCCGACGTCGAGGTAGGTCACCGGCCCGGTGTAGCCGCCTTGCTCCAGCTGGGCGCGGATGCCGCGGCCGTAGCAGGTCTGGCTGTCGGGCTGGTCGGCCTTGCCGGCGAACACGACGATGGACTTGGGCGAGAACAGCGGCGTCAGGTAGTGGGTTTCCATGGATGCTTTCGTGAGGGCTTAGTCGTCCATGCCTAGCAGGACCTTGACATGGGCGGCGGCGCTGCGCGCCAGCGACGACAGATCATAGCCGCCTTCCAGGCAGGAGACGATGCGGCCCTGGCTGTGGCGCGCGGCCACCGCGACGATCTGTTTGGTGATCCACGCGTAGTCGGCTTCGACCAGGCCGAGATTGCCCATGTCGTCGTCGCGGTGGCCGTCGAAGCCGGCCGAGATGAAGATCAGCTGCGGGCGGAAGCGCTCCAGCGCCGGCAGCCATTGTTCGCTCACGGCCCGGCGCATCAGCTCGCCGCCCGAGCGGGCCGGCAGCGCCACGTTGACCATGTTGGCGCCGCGCGGCGTGTTGCCGCAGAACGGGTACAGCTGGTCCTCGAAGATGGAGCACATCAGCACGCGCTCATCGTCGCGCAGGATGTCCTCGCTGCCGTTGCCGTGGTGGACGTCGAAGTCGACCAGCGCCACCCGTTCCAGCCCGTGCACATTGAGCGCGTGGCGGATGCCGACCGCGACATTGTTGAAGAAGCAGAAACCGCCGGCGGCCGCGTATTCGGCGTGGTGGCCGGGCGGGCGCACATTGCAGAAGGCGGTGCCGGCGCCCTCGGTCAGCACCAGGTCGGCGGCCAGCACGGCGGCGCCGGCGGCGCGCAGCGCGGCCCGGTAGCTGTGCGGGTTCATGCTGGTGTCCGGGTCGACCTGCACCGTGCCTTCCAGCGGCGAGAGCGCGGCGAGGTCGCGGATGTACAGGCTGGAGTGCGCCTGCGCCAGCTGCTGTTCGGTGGCCAGCGGCGCCTCGCAGGGCTGCATGAAGTCGAGCAAGCCCTTGATCAGCAGCATGTCGCTGACCGCGCCGATGCGCTCCGGACATTCGGGATGCTGGTCGCCCATGGCGTGCTTCAGGCAATCCGGGTGCGAGATATAGGCTGGCAGCATCGTGACCTTGGTTGGTGTTGACGAGGATGAAACGAATATAACTTGAATCGAGTGTAATGAGCGCAATCAAATTTTTCGTTGATCCAGGTCAAAGCCAGCGTTATGCGGCGACAGGGCGGCGCGGCGCGGTCGCCTGGCGTTGCTTGCTGCTCGGCTGTCGTGGTTGCCATGAGTGGGCGTTGCCCACCCAAATCGCCGCGACGCCTAGATCTGGCGCATGCCGCCGTCAACGAACAATTCAATGCCGTTCACGAAGCTGGAATCCTCGGACGCCAGGAAGACTGCTGCTTTGGCGATCTCGTCGGGATCCCCGACGCGGCCCATTGGTATCAACGAAGCTAATTGGTCCAGGAATCCTTGCTGTTCATCAACATCGGTGCCGACCAACTCCACTAAGCCTGGCGTCTTGATGGGGCCAGGGCTGAGGGTGTTTACACGGATCTCGCGGCCCTTCAGATCGAGGATCCAGTTGCGCGCAAAGGCGCGTACGGCGGCCTTTGACGCGGCATACACGCTGAACGCTTCGGTGCCGCCGCTGGCTGCGGTCGAGCCAGTCAGTATCACCGACGAGCCTTTGCCCAGCAGCGGCAACGCAGTCTGCACGGTGAACAGCGTGCCCTTGACATTACGGGTAAACGTGTCGTCAAAGTGCTCTTCCGTGATCTGGCCCAGAGGCATAAGGGAGCCGCCGCCCGCGTTTGCCACCAGCACGTCGAGCTTACCGTGTTTCGCTTTGACGTGATCGAACAGGAAATGCAACTGGCCTATGTCGGCTGAGTCCACGCGTGCGCTCTCGGCGCTGCCGCCGATCGCTTGCACTGCCGCGTCGAGCTCGGCTTGGCGGCGACCGGTGATATAGACCTTTGCGCCTTCGCGCACAAAGCGCTTGGCGATGGCCAATCCGATGCCGGTGCTGCCACCTGTGATAACAGCTACTTTTTCTGCCAATTTGAGTGTCATGATTTTCTTCCCTTAATAATTTCGGAGGTTGTACTTGATAGACCGTACATTCAGTGTGCAGGGAAAACGCCTAAAAAATTAGATATGGGAAGCTCATATCATCTATGCTCTGATTGCATGAATCATCAATTGAGTTTCTTAAATGAATAAATTGCTTTGGATGCATTGCTTCGTGCGTGCAGTCGAGACGGGTAGCTTTTCTGCGGTGGCGCGCGAACTGGACATAGGTCAGCCGAATGTCAGCCGCCATATTGCTTCGCTCGAAAAGTTGCTGGGAACCCGTCTGATGCACCGTTCAACGCGCCATCTGGTGGCGACGCCGGACGGTCAGCGTTACTACGCACAGGCGCGTCAGGCGCTCGACGTCATCTCTCAAGCCGAGTCTGATCTGCGCGGACCGAGCAACCCTCACGGCCTGCTGCGCGTGGCCTGTGCGCATAGTCTTTTGACAGAAATAATAATGCCCGCGCTACCGACGTTTTTGGCTCGCTTTCCGGAGGTGCAATTGGAATTTCGGCTCGGCGACGGTTTTATCGATTTGGTCGCCGAAGGGGTGGATATCGCTATTCGCGGAGGCGTCCTCAAGGACAGCGCTCTGAGGGCCCGGCGCATCGGCAGCTCTGAGCGTGTTTTTGTTGCGAGTGCGGCTTACCTGAACGAGCATGGCGAACCCCGCCAGCCTGCAGATCTGCTGCGGCATCAATGCATCATTTATACCTTGATGGTCGGTGGCGGGGGGGCTTGGCCATTCAAAGACAATGAGGTGCAGGTGACTGGCCGTTTGCGCCTGAACAGTCTTGAGGGGGTGCGCCGCGCGGTCCTGGAAAATGTCGGCATCGGCTATTTGCCATCGTGGATGGTGGCGGAGCAGCTTCACAGTGGGGTGCTTAGGCCATTGCTGACCGAACACGCACGCAAGCCTACACCTCTTAACGCCGTGTATTCGGGAGAGCGGCTGCTCGCTCGGCGCGCTGAGGTCTTCATCGAGTTCATCGGCACCGTTTTCGCCGGCGCTCCGGGGCTGAATGGGAGTTCAGTGCACAGCGCTATGCCACGCGCGCTCTGCGAAAACCTGCTTAAGTGAACGGCATGACTGCTTCGGCGGGTTTTTGCATGGGGGCCTTCTCATCAGAGAATCGCAAAATAAAAATGCCGCCCGGTCTAAGCTGAGTGGCATTTTCGCCTGCTACTGGCCTTTTTAGCTGAGCTGACCTGGCTTATTTCATCGGTGCCAGAATCTCGCTCAGGCGGTCCGGGGTGCCGGGGACGCGTTCCAGGCGCGGGTATTTCAGGCCGTCGTGGTAGTCCAGCGATACGGTACGGTAGCCGCTGCCTTTCTTGACCAATAAGTCGATCTTCTTGTCCGTGCCTTTCGCCGCCTTGATGGCTGCGATCAGCACGGCCGGCTTGTAAGTCTGGCCATTGACGGCGACCAGCGCGGTGCCGCCCGCCAGGCCGGCCTTGAAGGCCACGCCGCCCCACATCATTTGGCTTAGCTTGCCGTCCTTGTCCAGCGAGAAACCAAGCGAGTAGCTGAAGTCGGTAGTCTTGCGCTCTTCTTCGATGACTTTGAGGATCTCGGGCTGGGTATCGGTGTAGATCAGTTTCCAGCCGCTGCGGGTCAGGCCGTCGAGCGGCGCGGGACCGTGACCGTCCAGGCGCGCGTGCAGGTAAGCCGCCCAGTCATAGGGCTGCACCGCGTTCAACACCGCGACCACATCCTTGAACGAATACGCCAGCGCAGTATGGCGACCATGCTCCACGCCGAACAAGCCGCGCGCGAAGTCGTTCAGCGAGCGCTTCTCGCCGGACAGTTCGCGGATCCTGGTGTCCACATCCAGCCAGATCAGCAGGCCTTCCGAGTAGTAGTCCTCGCCGCGCTGGTAGTTGGGCCAGCCCAGCGGGCGGCGGTTGTTGATTATCGGGGCGTAGGTGGTGTCCTGCAGGGCGCGCCAATCGCGTCCGGCCATGTTGTCAAAACGTGCGGCGATGGCGGCTAGCAGGTCCTTCGAGCTTTGCTGTTCGACCAGGCCGGAACGCGCAGCCAACACTTTGCCCCAATACTGGGTCTGGCCTTCGTACACCCACATCAGACTGTCGTCCAGCGCCGTGTTGAAGTTGGCCACAGCCTGGCCGTCAGGACGACGGAATTTGCCGTTCCACGAATGGGTGTATTCATGCGCCAGCAAATCGCGCTCCGCCTCGCTTTTCTTCCAATCCGTGAAGTAGGCGGTCTCGGCGCTGTTCTCGCTGGATTGATGATGCTCCAGGCCGATTTCGCCAAAGTCTTCGCTCAGAGCCAACAGGAAGTCGTAGTGCTTGTAATGGTGCGCGCCGTACAGCTTGGAGGCTTGCTGGATCAGCGCGCGGTGGATGGCTATCTGTTCGGGTTTCGCTTCCAGGCTTTCTGCGTCGTCGGCCACGATGGTCAGGTTGACTGGTATCTTTGCGCCGGGGGCCAGATCGAAGCGCTTGAGGTAGCGGCCGGCGAACAACGGCGAGTCGACCAGCGTTTCCAGGTCTGTGGGTTTGAATGAGGTATCGGCGCCATCGCGGCTGCTCGTTTCCAGCGCGGTACCGAAATCGAAGCCTGCCGGCAGCTTGAGATTCGGTTGAACCGTGATCTTGCGGGTGGCGTAGCCGGCCGGGTAGAGCACCATGGCATTCCACTGCACGCCGACGATATTGTCGGTCATGGTAATGCGGCCCTGCTCGTCGTGAACCGGCGACAGGAACTGGTAAGCAGCGGTCAGCGTGCTCACGCCGGCCGGTATGTCGAGGTGGAAGGCGAATACATTGACTGGATCGCGTTTCCATTCGATCGCTTTGCCGTTGCCAGTGAATTTCAGGCCAGCGAGCTGATTCAGCGGACCACTCGGATTATGATTGCCGGGTAACCATTCCGGGTATAGCAAGGTCAGCGGGCCGGCCTTGACTGGAATACTTTCCCGGATCTGGAAGATTGCCTGCCCGGTATTGGTGCCGTCCACATGCAATACGATGGTGCCGGGATACGGTGCATCAAGAGAGGGCGTAGCGGCGTGGGCGGCAAAGGTGGCGCCAACCAGCAAGGCCAGCAGGCCTTTAAAACGCAGCAGGAGTGGGCTGGAGAGTCTGGCGGTATCGTTCATGGAGAGTGGGGTAATGACACAGGTGAACAAGCACGGAACGAAGAAAAATGCGGAACCGCATGAGGGCGGATGGATAATATCAGCAAATTCTGAGGCAACCTCTTGTTCATGTTGGCTGCGGGGCGATCTTGGCGATGTTCATCACATGGCGTTGAGGGTGTCGTTGACAGTTGCAATAGAAGTCGACCAGCTTGTTCCGAATTGTCGCAACATCGTCACCCTTGCGGGTCCGTGTTTTTTTGACTATGCGGAGTTTTTTTGGGCTCTGAATGGCGGGCCGAAAGTAACTGGTGTTTACTTGGACCGGAAATAGACCGGACAGGGGAACTGTGAATCTCACAAACAAAAACGCCCACTTGCAGGAGTGGGCGTTGCGTGAGGCATGTTCTTGGTGGCCCGGGGCGGAATCGAACCACCGACACAAGGATTTTCAATCCTCTGCTCTACCAACTGAGCTACCAGGCCAAGGAGCAGAATTATAGCAGGCTTGAGTGGAATTGCAAGGGTGAATTTTTCAGGCCGGTTTTTCGCCGGAAAGCAGGGCGGACGAATTCCGCCTGCTGGACGCCGCCACCGCCGATGGCCGGCTGCTGTGCTTCTCGAAGTAAATCGCGGCGGGCCGTGCCTTAGCCCTACAAACGCTATAATGTTTGGATGACTAATCCATCCTCCCCCGCCACGCTGCGCGTTATCGAGAGTGATATTTGTATCGTTGGCAATGGCGCTATTGCCAAGACCGCCGCGCTGGGCCTGGCCCAGGCCGGTTTTAGTGTAACCCTGCTCGGTCCGCCGTCGCATCCGGCCGCTCCGGCCGTCAATACCGCCGATCTCGGCTGGGATGCGCGGGTCTACGCGCTGAACCATACCGCCCACAATCTGCTGTCCTCGCTGAAGGTATGGCATGCGCTGGACCAGGCGCGCGTGGCGCCGGTGGACGCGATGATCGTCCACGGCGACGGCGCCAACGCCGGCGGCCTGGCCTTCGACGCCTACGGCGCCCACACCGGCACGCTGGCCTGGATCATGGAAGACCGCAATCTGGGGCAGGCGCTGGACGCCGCCCTCAAGTTCGCGCAGAACGTGCGCTTCGTCGAAGGCCGCGCCACCGGCTTGCTGCGCGCCGACGACAGCGCCACCGTGCACCTGGACGATGGCGCCTGCATCAAGGCCGAACTGGTGGTCGGCGCCGACGGCGCCCAGTCCTGGGTGCGCGGCCAGTGCGATATCGGCCTCGATTACCGCAGCTACAACCAGCGCGCGGTGGTCTCCAACTTCGCCTGCGAAAAACCGCATCACGGCGCCGCCTGCCAATGGTTCACCGGCGCCGAAGGCATCGTCGCGCTGCTGCCGCTGCCCGGCAACCAGGTGTCGCTGGTGTGGTCGGCGCCGGAAGCGCTGGCCGATACGCTGCGCGCCGAATCGGCGCAGCAGATCGCCGACCGCCTGGCCGTCTACGCCGCCGACCGTCTGGGCGCGCTGACGCCGTTGCAGCCGGAGCTGGTGCGCGATTTTCCATTGCGTTTGCTGCGCCCGCACGCCATGAGCGCGCCGCGCGTGGCGCTGGTGGGCGACGCCGCCCACGTGGTGCACCCGCTGGCCGGCCACGGCATGAACCTGGGTTTCGCCGACGTCGCGCAGCTGATCAAAACCCTGAGCGAGCGCGAAGCGCAGCGCAGCATCGGCGACACCCGCGTGCTGGCCCGCTACGAGCGCGCCCGCAAGGAAGACGTGCTGCTGATGCAGCTCACCACCGACGGCCTGGCGCGCCTGTTCGGCGCGGATATGGAGCCGCTGCGCGTGGTTCGCAATTTGGGATTAAACTTGCTGGATAAATTACCGGTGCTGAAGCGCCGCCTGATCTCCCATGCGATGGGGAAGTAGGCCGGCGCCTGTCGGTTCGTCTGTAGTCATTGGAGATGTTATGAGAATGAGTAAGACCGTTTTGCTGTTGTTGTCGGCGCTGATGGCGTCCTGCGTGGGCGCGGAGACCCCGCCGTCCACGGATGCGATCAAGAAGCTGGTCGAGCCGCGCCTGGGATCGAACGTCAAAGTCGATTCGATCAAGGAAACGCCGTACGCCGGCCTGTATGAAATCCGCGTCGGCAACGATATCCTCTACACCGACAAGACCGGCACCTATCTGTTCTCCGGCCACGTGTTCAACCTGACCACCAGCACCGACCTGACCAAGGAACGCCTGGAAGAGATCAACAAGATCAAGTTCTCCGACCTGCCGCTGGACAAAGCCATCAAGACCGTCAAGGGCGACGGCAAGCGCGTGATCGCGGTGTTCGAAGATCCGAACTGCGGCTACTGCAAACGCTTCCGCCAGACCACGCTCAAGGAAACCGACAACATCACGGTCTACACCTTTATGTACAACATCCTGGCCGATGATTCGTTCACCAAATCGAAGAACATCTGGTGCTCGCCGGACCGCAGCAAGGCTTGGGAGGATTGGATGGTCAACAACAAGGCTGCGCCTGATGCGGCGGAGAAGTGCGAATCGCCGAACCAGGAAGTGCTGGACCTGGGCCACAAGTTGAACGTCTCCGGCACCCCGGCCATCTTCTTCGCCGACGGCACCCGCGTGCCAGGTGCGATCGACACCAAGGCGCTTGAAGAGAAGCTCGCCAAGATCAAGCAGTAAGTCTTACCAAACCAGCGCATCGTCCATAGGAGAACTGAATGATTACATTGAATATCAACGGTAAAGACATGCAGGTAGACGCCGATCCCTCGACGCCGATACTGTGGGCCTTGCGCGACAACCTGAATATGACCGGCACCAAGTTCGGTTGCGGCGCGGCGCTGTGCGGCGCCTGCACCGTGCACCTGGGCGGCCAGCCTATCCGCTCGTGCGTGACGCCGATTTCGGCCGCCGCCGGCCAGAAGATCACCACCATCGAAGCGATGGAATCCGATAAAGTCGGCAAGGCCGTGCAGGAGGCGTGGGTCAAGCTGGACGTGCCGCAGTGCGGCTACTGCCAGAGTGGCCAGATCATGAGCGCGACTGCTCTGCTGCGCACCAATAAAGCCCCATCCGACGCCGATATCGACAACGCCATGAGCGGCAACATCTGTCGATGCGGGACGTACCAGCGCATCCGCGCAGCCATCAAAGACGCAGCTAAAACCATCGCCTAAAGGAGAATGTCATGCGTATCGAATGGCTCAATCAGGAATCGATGGCGGATGTAGGAACTTCAGGCGGCGTGTCGCGCCGCAGCTTCATGAAGGCCGGCGCGGTGGCGGGCGGCGGTTTGGTGCTGGGCTTCTTCATGCCTGGCGCGGGACGCTTCGCCAATGCGCAGCAGCCTCCGGCCAAGGTGTATGAACCGAACGCCTTCCTGCATATCGCGCCGGACAACAGCGTGACGGTGCAGGTCAACCGGCTGGAATTCGGCCAGGGCGTGCAGACGTCGCTGCCGATGCTGATCGCGGAAGAGCTGGACGCGGACTGGTCGAAGATGAACGGCGCGCTGGCGCCGGCCGGCGACCAATACAAGGACCCGGCGTTCGGCATCCAGATCACCGGCGGCTCGGGCAGCATCGCCCACTCCTACACCCAGTACCGGGAGATCGGCGCCAAGGCGCGCGCGATGCTGATCGGGGCGGCGGCGCAGGAGTGGAAGGTGGCGCCGGACCAGATCAAGACGTCGAAAGGCACGTTGACCGGGCCTGCCGGCCAGAAGGCCACCTACGGCGCCATGGCCGATGCGGCGATGAAGCAGCCGGTGCCTGCCACCGTGAAGCTGAAGGATCCCAAGGACTTCAACTTCATCGGCAAGCCGACCAGGCGCCTGGACGCCAAACTCAAATCGACCGGCAAGCAGGTATTCGGCATGGACTTCAAGGCGCCACACAGCAAGGTCGCCGTGGTGGCGCGGCCGCCGGTGTTCGGCGCCAAGGTCGCCAAGTTCGACGCCTCGAAAGCCAAGGCGATCAAGGGCGTGCTCGAAGTGCTGGAAGTGAAGACGGATCGCGGCGGCAGCGGCGTGGTGGTGGTGGCCGACGGCTACTGGCCCGCCAAGATGGGCCGCGACGCGCTGGTCATCGACTGGGACACCAGCGGCGTCGAAAAAGTCAGCAGCGACAAGCAGCTGGCCGAGTACAAGGCGCTGGCGCAGAAGCCCGGCCTGCCGGTGCGCAAGGCCGACACCTCCAAGCTGGCCGGCGCGGCGAAGAAAATCTCCGCCGTCTATGAATTCCCTTACCTGGCGCACGCGCCGATGGAGCCGCTCAATTGCGTGGTCGATCTGCGTCCGGACGGCTGCACGGTGTGGGCCGGCTCACAGTTCCAGACGATGGACCAGGGCGCCATCGCCGCCACCGCCGGTTTGAAGCCGGACCAGGTGGTGCTGAACACGATGATGGCCGGCGGCGGTTTCGGCCGCCGCGCCGTGCCGACGTCCGACTACCTGGTCGAAGCGGTCAACATCGCCAAGGTGTGGCAGGCCAGCGGCAAAAAGGACCCGATCAAGGTGGTCTGGAGCCGCGAGGATGACATCAAGGGCGGCTACTATCGTCCGTCGCATGTGCACCGCGCCGATATCGGCGTCGACGACAAGGGCAACATCGTGGCGTGGGATCACGTCATCGTCGGCCAGTCCATCATCGCCGGCACGCCGTTCGAGCCGATGATGGTCAAGGACGGCATCGATTCGACCATGGTCGAGGGCATGGGCGAGCCGTATGAGGTGCCGCTGAACCTGAGCGCGCATTCCGTCAAGGCCAACGTGCCGGTGCTGTGGTGGCGCTCGGTCGGCTCCACCCATACGGCCTTCGTGATGGAGACGCTGATCGACGAAGCCGCGCATGCGGCCAAGATGGATCCTGTCGCCTATCGCAAGAAGCTGCTGGGCGAGAAGGGCAAGCGCCATATCGCCGCGCTGGACCTGGCGGTCGCCAAGTCCGGGTATGGCAAGAAGGCTTTACCTAAAGGCCAGGCCTGGGGCGTGGCGGTGCATGAATCGTTCAACACCGTGATCGCGTATGTGGTGGTGGCATCCGTGAAGAACGGCACGCCCAAGCTGCACCGGGTCACGGCGGGCGTGCATTGCAACCAGCCGGTCAACCCGCTGACGATCGAAGCACAGATCCAGGGCGCGGCCTTGATGGGCCTGGGCATGACCTTGCCGGGCGCAGCGATCACCCTCAAGGACGGCGTGGTGGACCAGCAGAACTTCAGCGACTACACGGTGGCGCGCATGACGGACATGCCGGTGATCGACGTCCACATCGTGCCGTCGAACGCTCCGCCGACCGGCATGGGCGAACCAGGCTTGCCGCCGCTGGCGCCGGCCTTCGCCAACGCGTTGTTCAAATTGACCGGCAAGCGTCTGCGCAAGCTGCCGTTCGATCTGGCCAGCGCCTGAGCTGAATGGCGCTGGTAGGAATATTGCTGGCAGCCGGGCGGGGCAAGCGGTTCGACCCGTCCGGCGTACAAAACAAATTGCTGCAACCGTTAAAAGACGGCGACGCCGTGGTCGCCGCCAGTGCCAAAAATATGCTGGCGGTGCTGCCGCGCGTGGTTGCCGTGGTCCGCTCCGGCGACGACCAGGTGGCTGCGCTGCTGGGCAAGCTGGGATGCGAAGTGCGGGTCTGCGCGGATGCCGATCTGGGCATCGCCGCCTCGCTGACGATGGCGGTCGACTACACCAAGGGCGCGGAAGGCTGGCTGGTAGGCTTGGGCGACATGCCCCACGTGCAGCCGGAGACCATGCGCTCTCTGGCCGCGACGATCGAACGGGGCGCGCGCATCGCGGCGCCTGTCTTTGAAGGGCGACGCGGCAATCCGGTCGCCTTCAGCAGTTATCATTTGCCGTTGCTGCTGGCGCTGGAAGGCGACCAGGGCGCGCGCGACATATTAAAAAGCCATGCGGTGAGCGAGCTGATAGTCGACGATATCGGCGTGGTGCGCGATATCGATACGCCGGGCGATTTGTAAAACAAGGATAGAGATGAAGAAAACGAACAAGAGCAATCCGGCGATCGCCTACAGCATCGTCGGACATGATTTGGCCGCCCACCTGTTCCACGTCACGCTGACGGTGGACGCGCCGGCCGAAGGCGGCCAGGTGTTCGCGCTGCCGGCCTGGATACCGGGCAGCTACATGATCCGTGAGTTTTCGCGCAATATTGTGCGCATCCGCGCCGAGTCGGACGGCCAGCCGGTGGCGCTGACCAAGCTGGATAAGCACTCCTGGCAGGCCGCCCCGCTGAAGGACCATGCGGCCTCGCTGACGGTGCATTACGAAGTCTATGCCTGGGATATGTCGGTGCGCGCCGCGCATCTGGACCAGAATCACGCCTTCTACAACGGCACCAGCGTGTTCCTGCGCGTGCTGGGGCAGGAGGACCAGCCGCACGTGGTGGACATCCAGCGGCCGGACGACGAAGCGGCCAAGACCTGGCGCGTGGCGACCTCGCTGCCGGAGTTGAAAGCGAAACGTTATGGTTTTGGCACGTACATCGCATCCAACTACGACGAGTTGATCGATCATCCGGTGGAGCAGGGCGACTTCGCGCTGGCGACCTTCAAGGCGCACGGCATCCCGCACGACATCGTCATCAGCGGCCGGGTGCCCAACCTGGACCTGCCGCGCCTGAGCGCCGACCTGAAAAAGATCTGCGAAACCCAGATCGCCTTCTTCGAGCCGAAGGCCAAAAAGGCCCCGATGGACCGCTACGTGTTCATGACGCTGGCCGTCGGCGACGGTTACGGCGGCCTGGAACACCGTGCTTCGACGGCGTTGATCTGCGCCCGCGCCGACCTGCCGAGCACGGCTGCGGCCAGCAAAGATATCAGCGACGGTTATCTGCAATACCTCGGCCTGTGCAGCCATGAATATTTTCATACGTGGAATGTGAAGCGCATCAAGCCGGCCGCATTCGCGCCGTATAACTTGCAGGTCGAGAATTATTCGCCGTTGCTGTGGTTGTTTGAAGGCTTTACCAGTTATTACGATGATTTGATGCTGGTGCGCGCCGGCGTTATCGCCGAACCGGCTTATTTCAAATTGCTGGGTAAAACTATCGGTAGCGTATTGCGCGGCAGCGGCCGTACCAAGCAAAGCGTGGCCGATTCCAGTTTTGACGCCTGGGGTAAATATTATCGCCAGGATGAAAATGCGCCGAATTCGATCATCAGCTATTACACCAAGGGTTCCTTGATTGCGTTGGCTTTGGATTTAAGCATACGCGCTAAAACCGGCGGCAAGAAATCGCTGGATGATGTGATGCGCGCATTATGGCAGCGTTATGGCCGCGATTTCTATCAAGGCGGCGGACGCGGAGTTACTCCGGCCGAAGTGGAAGCATTATTCGATGAAATCAGCGGCGGCCGGTTCAAGCCATTCTTCGATAAATATATCCGTGGCACCGAAGATTTGCCGCTGGCTAAAATGCTGGCGCCATTCGGTGTTAAATATAACGACGAGCGCAAATCGACCAAGCCCGGCCTCGATGTTAATCTCGGTAAGGACGGTAACGACTGCAAACTGTCCAGCGTGCATGAGAATGGCGCCGCACATCAGGCGGGATTATCGGCCGGCGATATATTGATGGCGATCGACGGATTGCGTGTCACCGCCAGCAATCTGGAAACGCTGCTTTCCCGCTACGGCGTCGGCTCGGAAATAGAGATACACGCGTTCCGCCGCGACGAGCTGATGACATTCAACGCGACATTACAAGGCGACCGGGTTCCCGGTATTAGCCTGTCGCTGGACCCGGCCGGCAAGAAGTCCACCGGCCCCTTGCGCCCCAGCGCGGCGCGGTAATTCCTGAGTCCGGGGCGAGTCCCCGGATTTTTTTGCCCTATCCATGCCAGATTTTGGCATGTACTAACCAGATTCCGGCATGTATTGAGGCGCTGCGGGGGCGCTGCGGTGTTGTCGGCGGTTTAAATTTACGCGGTGCTCTGGTTCTGGTTTAGAATTTGGCTGAGTTTTCTGCCAGAGGATAGACCCGCAAGTGATACTGCTTGATCCCACCACGATTATCCTGATGTCGACGCTGATGGCCGGCGCGATGAGTGTTGTCCTCTATACCGCCCATTTGAGTTTCCCCACGGAGATTAAAGGGCTGAATTATTGGGCGGCGGGATTAATATCGTTGGCATGCGGCGCAGCCTTGTTTAGCCTGAGATATAGCGCACTGGGCGAAACATTTGCCCTGCTCAGCGCCAATTCCGCCCTGATTTGGGGCGTGGGCTTCGGCATGATCGGTACTCAGCTATTTTATGGTCGGGCGCCGACCTGGTGGTTATTCCATCTGATTTGGGTGCTGGCTATGCTGGGGGTCGGCTATTGGTTGATTATTCAACCGCATTTCGCCGCGCGTGTCGCTGTATTCTCCTTCCTGATCTCCGCTTTTTATATAAACCAAGTGATTCTGGTTTGGCGTTACGGTGAGCGCCATTTCTCTACTAAATTCTTTGGCATATTGCTGCTGTTGCAGGCGCTGGTAGTATTAACGCGCGGCTTGCTGGCGGTATTATATGGCGGTGCCCAGGTTAATTTAATGAGCATGGGACCATTCCAGAGCCTTTATCTGGCAGCCGGTCATTTCATGGTTCTGCTGCTGGCGGTCAGTTTTAAAGCCGTTGCCACCCGCCGTTTGCAAGGCATACTGGAACGCCGATCCACGCTCGATCCGCTGACCCAGGTATTAAACCGCCGTGGTTTTGCCGATATCTATGCCAAAGAACATGCGCTGATGCGGCGTGAATCCACCGCCATGACCATGCTCAGCATCGATCTGGATTATTTTAAGAAAATTAACGACTGCCACGGCCACGCAACCGGTGACCGGGTTTTAGTCGATGTGGCCGCCGTGATCGGCAAAGCGCTGAGGGTTTCCGATCACGTGGCCCGATTCGGCGGAGAAGAGTTTATTGTCCTGCTGCCCGTGACGGGGCTGGACCGTGCGCTGCATATCGCGGAACGCATCCTGAGCGCCGTGCGCGAGCCCGGCCGTCCAGGATTGCCCGCCTACACCGTCAGCATTGGTATTGCTTGCCAGACAAGTGCCGATGAAGATCTGGACGGCATCCTGATGCGGGCGGACGAGGCGCTGTATCGCGCCAAGGAACGCGGGCGCGACCGTCTCGAGATCGCGCCGGGGACGGCGCCGCCTTTGCAGGCGGTAGTGGCTTAGCTAAACAGGCGCGCCAGTTCGGCGCCCGGATCGGCCGCGCGCATGAAGGCTTCGCCGACCAGGAAGGCGTGGACATTGGCTTCGCGCATGCGTTTGACGTCGTCCGGCACCATTATGCCGGATTCGGTGATCACCAGTTTTTCCTCCGGAATGCGGTCCAGCAGGGCCAGCGTGTTCTCCAGCGAGACCTCAAAAGTCCGCAAATTGCGGTTATTGATGCCCAACAGCGCGGTTTTCAGGCGCAGCGCGGCGGTCAGTTCGTCGCCGTCGTGGGTTTCCACTAGCACGCCCATGCCCAGTTCGAGGGCGCAGGCTTCCATTTCCGCCATCAGGCCGTGGTCCAGCGCCGAGACGATCAGCAGGATCGCGTCGGCGCCCATGGCGCGCGCTTCGTAGATCTGGTACATGTCGATCATGAAATCTTTACGCAGCACCGGCAAGGTGCAGGCGGCGCGCGCCTGCTGCAAATACGCCACCGAACCCTGGAAGAACTGCTCGTCCGTCAGCACCGACAGGCAGGCGGAGCCGTTGGCTTCATAGCTGGCGGCGATGTCGGCCGGGCGGAAGTCGGCGCGCAGCACGCCTTTCGACGGCGAGGCCTTTTTCACTTCGGTGATCACACCGGCGTGGCCGGCGGCGATCTTGCCGCGCAGGCTAGCTTCGAAGCCACGCAGGCCGGCGCGCAGTTCGGCGTTGCTTTCCACGTCGGCGCGAAGGCTGGCCAGGTCGCGGTATTTTTTGGCGGCGGCGACTTCGTCGGCTTTGACTGCAAGGATTTTGTTCAGGATGTCGGACATGATAAGCCTAAGATGAATGTTGTTCGGCCAGCGCCAGGCGCAGGCCGAGTGCCAGGAACAGGCCGCCCGTCACGCGGTTCAGCCACAGCGCCACCAGCGGTTTGACCTTCAGGCGCGCGCTGGCAAAGGCGGTGAAGACGGCCAGGCCGTTACACCACAACATACCGTTGAAATTGAAAATGCAGCCCAGGACGATGAAGGCCAGCGGCTTGCTGGTGGAATCTGCCGAGATAAACTGGGGCACGAACGCCAGGAAGAACAAGGCCACCTTCGGGTTCAGCACATTGGTCAGGAAGCCCTGGACGAAGATTTTACGATACGCCAGCGGCTGGGCGGCGGCGCGCACGGCCGTTTCAGCTTCCGCCGCGTCATCGGCTTGCGCCCGCAGTTTCGCGCGCAGCATGCCGATGCCGACGTAGACGATGTAGGCCGCACCTATCCACTTGACCGCCGTGAAGGCGGCGGCGGACGTTGCCAGCAGCGCCGACAAGCCCAGCGCCGCGGCGAAGATGTGGATCATGGTGCCGGCGCCGATGCCCAGCGCAGCGGCCGAACCGGCGCGCCAGCCCTGGGTGGCGCTGCGCGTCATGATCAACAGCGAATCGGGGCCGGGCATGATATTGAGCAGCAGCCCGGAGATTACAAACAAGGTCAGATCGTGGATGCCGAACATGCTGGCCTCCCTTAATTGGTTTTGCCGAGGCTTTGCGTGACCTCGACGAACTGCTGGACCTTGCGCATCGCATCGCCGGAGGTGATGGCCACGCGCGCGCGCGCCAGTCCGTCCTCGATCGAGCTGGCCACGCCGGCCGCGTACAGCGCGGTGCCCGCGTTGAGCGCGACGATGTCGTAGGCCGCGCCGGGTTCTCCGCGCAGCGCTTCCATCATCTTGGCTTTCGATTCGGCCGCATCGGCCACCTTCAGATTGCGGCTGGCGATCATCTGCAGGCCGAAGTCTTCGGGATGGATCTCGTATTCGCGGATCTCGCCGTTCACCAGTTCGCCGACCATGGTGCCGGCGCCGAGCGAGACTTCATCCATATTGTCGCGGCCATAGACCACGATGGCGTGCTGCGCGCCCAGGCGTTGCAGCACGCGCACCTGGATACCCACCAGATCGCCGTGGAACACGCCCATCAGGATATTCGGCGCGCCGGCCGGATTGGTCAGCGGTCCCAGGATGTTGAAGATGGTGCGCACGCCGAGCTCCTTGCGCACCGGCGCCGCATGCTTCATCGCCGCATGGTGGTTTGGCGCGAACATGAAGCCGATGCCGGTCTGCGCGATCGATTGCGCGATCTGCTCCGGTTTCAGGTTGATGTTGGCGCCCAGCGATTCGATCACGTCGGCGCTGCCGGACGACGACGACACGCTGCGGCCGCCGTGCTTGGCCACGCGCGCGCCGGCGGCGGCGGCGACAAACATCGAAGCGGTGGAGATGTTAAAGGTGTGCGCGCCGTCGCCGCCGGTGCCGACGATGTCGAGCAGGCCGGTGGTGTCGGCCATCGGCACCTTGGTGGAGAACTCGCGCATCACTTGCGCGGCGGCGGCGATTTCGCCGATGGTTTCTTTTTTCACGCGCAGGCCCATGGTCAGGGCGGCGATCATGGTCGGCGACATTTCGCCGGACATGATCTGGCGGAACAGGTGCAGCATCTCGTCGTGGAAGATCTCGCGGTGTTCGATGCAGCGCAGCAGTGCTTCTTGATGGGTGATAGGCATGGCTATTCCTTCTTCAATTTTTTGGCATGGGCGGCGCAGGGCGCGCGCCGGGGCGAACTACGCTGGTCAGCGGACCAGGAAGTTCTTCAACAGTGCGTGGCCGTGTTCCGACAGGATGGACTCGGGGTGGAACTGCACGCCCTCGATGTCGTATTCCTTGTGGCGCACGCCCATGATTTCACCGTCGTCGGTCCATGCCGTCACTTCCAGGCAGGACGGCAGCGAGCTGCGCTCGATAGCCAACGAGTGATAACGGATCACTGTGAAAGGCGAGGGGAGGTTTTTGAAAACGCCCACGCCCGTATGCGCGATTAAAGAAGTTTTGCCATGCATGACCTGCTTGGCGCGTATGACCTTGCCGCCGAACGCTTCGCCGATGGCCTGGTGGCCAAGGCACACGCCCAGTATCGGCTTCTTGCCGGCGAAGTGCTTGAGCACCTCGATCGAGATACCGGCTTGCGACGGATCTTTCGGACCTGGCGATATGCAGATGTGGTCCGGGTTCAGTGCTTCGATTTCCGCGATCGTGATTTCGTCGTTGCGGTACACGCG
Source organism: Duganella rhizosphaerae (assembly GCF_040364205.1). Taxonomy (NCBI): domain Bacteria; kingdom Pseudomonadati; phylum Pseudomonadota; class Betaproteobacteria; order Burkholderiales; family Oxalobacteraceae; genus Duganella; species Duganella rhizosphaerae. The sequence continues at coordinate 8,139 of NZ_BPWK01000019.1, read as the reverse complement.
TACATCCTCACCCAGTTCGCCGAAGTACTGCACGATGTTGTAGGTGAAGGAGTCGTAGTTGTCGATCATTAGCAGCATCTCAGAACTCCCCATCCAGGCCATCTTGCACTTGTTCGGCGGCGCGCAGCACGGCGCGCGCCTTGTTTTCAGTTTCCTGCCATTCCATCTCAGGTATCGAGTCGGCGACGATGCCGGCGGCGGCCTGCACGTACAGCATGCCGTCCTTGATCACGCCGGTGCGAATGGCGATCGCGACGTCCATCTCGCCGCCGAAGGACAGGTAGCCGCAGGCGCCGCCGTAGATGCCGCGCTTGGAGATTTCCAGTTCGTCGATCACTTCCATCGCGCGCACTTTCGGCGCGCCGGTCAGCGTGCCGGCCGGGAAGGTGGCGCGCAGCACGTCCAGGTTGGAGAGGCCGGATTTCAGCTTGCCTTCCACATTGGAGACGATGTGCTGCACATGCGAGTATTTTTCGATGACCAGGCGGTCGGTGACCTTGACGCTGCCGATCTCGGAGATGCGGCCCAGGTCATTGCGCGCCAGGTCGATCAGCATCACGTGTTCGGCGATCTCTTTCGGATCGGCCAGCAGTTCCTTGGCCAGTTCGGCGTCGCGCTCAGGCGTCGAACCGCGCGGGCGGGTGCCGGCGATCGGGCGCAGCGTGACTTTCTTGTCGCCGTCCGGCAGCGTTTCGTTGCGAACCAAAATCTCCGGCGAGGCGCCGACGATCTGCATGTCGCCGAAATTGTAGAAGTACATATACGGCGACGGATTCAGCGAACGCAGCGCGCGGTACAGCGTCAGCGGTGAATCGACGTAAGGCTTGCGCAGGCGCTGGCCGATCTGCACCTGCATCAAGTCGCCGGCCATCACGTATTCGTGGGCCTTGGCGACGGCCTTCAGGTATTCCTCTTTCGGGAAGTCGCGCGTGATGTCGGTGCGTACCGAGGCGCTGGTCACCGGCGCGTCGACGCCGCGGCGCAGCATCATGCGCAGGTCTTTCAGGCGCTGGCGCGCTTTGGAATACGACTCCGGCTGCGTGGTGTCGGCGTAGACGATCAGATACAGCTTGCCGGACAGGTTGTCGATGACGGCCAGTTCTTCGGTCACCATCAGCTGGATGTCGGGCAGGCCCAGGTCATCCTTCGGCTGGCTGTTGGCCAGCGTCTTCTCGATGTGGCGCACGGTGTCGTAGCCGAAGTAGCCGGCCAGGCCGCCGCAGAAGCGCGGCATGCCGGGACGCAGCGCGACCTTGAAGCGCTTCTGGTAAGCCTCGATGAATTCGAGCGGGTTGCCTTCGTGGGTTTCGATCACGGCGCCGTTCTTGACGATCTCGGTGCGCGTGCCGAAGTTGCGCAGCACGGTCGTCGCCGGCAGGCCGATGAAGGAGAAGCGGCCGAAACGCTCGCCGCCCACCACCGATTCAAGCAGGAAGGTGTTCTTGCCGCCGTTCTGGGTCTGGGCCAGTTTCAGGTACAGCGTGAGCGGGGTTTCGAGATCGGCAAAGGCTTCAGCGATCAGTGGAACGCGGTTGTAGCCGTCGGTGGCCAACGATTTGAATTCGAATTCGGTCATGTCTTCTCTCCATGCCGCCAAGGGTGTGGGTGTGGGTTTGGCGGTGAGTTGTCAAAAAACCTGTCGGGTGCGCGTGCACCGGCGACAGCAATCAGTTTGGCTGAGTTTGCCAGGATTGCCAGCGTCGCCAAAGCCAGGCCTCAATCGAGCCGGTTTGGTTGACATTGTGTTTTTTGGAGAGAGACATTTTGGGCAGGTTAGTTCAGCTAAGGGTTAGTTTTGCGAACGAATCAGGCTAGACGCTTCTAGCAATGTGGCTACTATACCATCGGAATCGGTTTTGTGTATAGCTTCTCCGTGATTGTAACCATAAGGCACCGTCAGCACCGGGCAGCCCGCTGCCCGCGCGGCTTGCGCGTCGTTCGAGGAGTCGCCGATGGCCACCACCTGCGCCGGTGCCAGGCCGAAATCGGCGCACACCGTTTGCAGCGGCAGCGGATCGGGCTTTTTGCGCGGCAGCGAATCGCCGCCGTAGACCACCTCGAAGAAACCGTCCAGGCCTTTGAGCTTGAGCAGCGGCGTGGTGAACGAGATGGGCTTGTTGGTTACACAGGCCAGGCGCAGGCCCTGCGCTTGCATCGCCGTCAGGCCTTCGATCACGCCCGGATACAGGGCGCTGTAGTTGCCGTTGATGCTCAGGTAGTGGCGCTGGTAGGCGTCCATCGCGGTCTCGAAATGCGCTTCCACGCGGGCCGCGTCCCAGTCCAGTCCGAGTACGGAGCGGATCAGGTTTTCCGAGCCCTTGCCGACCATCAGCGCGATCTGGTCCTGCGTAATCGGTTGCAGGTCCAGTTCCGCGCGCATGCCGTTGAGGGCGACGTGGAAGTCGGGAATCGTATCGAGCATGGTGCCGTCGAGATCGATGATTGCGGCGCGTACGCCTGCCAGCACGCTCATGCTTACACCGTCGCCAGTTGGGCGCGCATGGCGTCGATGACGGCCTTGTAGTCCGGCTTGCCGAAGATGGCGGAGCCGGCCACGAAGGTGTCCGCGCCTGCCGCCGCGGCGGCGGCGATGTTGTCGATCTTGATGCCGCCGTCCACTTCCAGCAGGATGTCGCGGCCGGATTCGTTGATCAGGCGGCGCGCTTCGGCAATCTTCTTCAGCGCCTGCGGGATGAAGGACTGGCCGCCGAAGCCTGGATTGACCGACATGATCAGGATCATGTCGATCTTGTCCATCACGTGTTCCAGGTAGCTCAGCGGCGTGCCCGGGTTGAACACCAGGCCGGCCTTGCAGCCGTGGTCGCGGATCAGTTGCAGCGAACGGTCGATGTGGTCCGACGCTTCCGGGTGGAAGGTGATGATGTTGGCGCCAGCCTTGGCGAAGTCCGGGATGATGCGGTCGACCGGCTTGACCATCAGGTGCACGTCGATCGGCACTTGCACGTGCGGGCGGATCGCTTCGCACACCAGCGGGCCGATGGTCAGGTTGGGAACGTAATGGTTGTCCATCACGTCAAAGTGAATGATGTCTGCACCGGCGGTGACGACGTTGCGGACCTCTTCACCCAGGCGGGCGAAATCGGCGGACAGAATGCTGGGAGCGATGCGGAAAGTGGTCATGGCTGTGGGCTGGCAAGAAAAAGATGCGCTATTTTACGCTGCCCGGCGCGACTGTATCGGTTTTGCGGTGGTTTTCAGCCGCGCCGTCCTTGCATACGGGGCGGATTTGCGGTGCAATGGGGGTCTGACGATATACAATCGCCAATTTTGCATAGAGCGATTACGCTTTTACCAAGCTTTAAGGAATCTCGATGGCCACTTACGAATTTACTGTGTCGGTCAGAACTCAGTACCTGCCGGATCAGTCGGACCCGGAACGCACCAACTTTGTGTTTACCTATTCAATCACGATCAAGAACACCGGCACCGTGGCGGCGCAGCTGATCTCGCGCCACTGGGTCATCACCGACGCCAACAATCATGTGGAAGAAGTGCGCGGACTGGGCGTGGTCGGCCATCAGCCGTTGCTGCAACCGGGCGAGCATTTCGAATACACCAGCGGCACGGCGCTGCAAACCCAGCAGGGCTCGATGGTCGGGGAGTACTTCTGCGTGGCCGAGGACGGCCACCAGTTCGAAACCAAGATCCCGGAGTTCGTGCTGTCGCTGCCGCGCACGCTGCACTGATTACTCTTGTTCGTTTTCCTTGGCCGGCGGGGGCAGCTTCTTAGTCTTGCCCTTGCCTTGGTACATGGTCCACCAGACGATGAACACCAGCAGGAAAAACGCCACGCATGCTTCTATCATCAATACCCACATAGCCATCCTTATGTCATTAACACGCCGTAGTCTACTCGTTCCGCTGACCGTCGTCGCGGTTTCGCTGGCCGCCTGTACCACCACGCCGCTGCCGCCCGATAAAACACCGGCGCCGACCGTGACGCCGCCGGCGCCGGTGGTGCCACCTGTGCCACCTGTGCCGCCAACGCCGACGCCGGTTCCGCCCAAGCCGGCCGCACTGCAAATGGTGCCGACCACCTTCGCGTCGCTGCCGGGCTGGGACAAGGATGATGTGCGCGCGGCCTGGCCGGCGTTCATGTCCTCGTGCTCGGTGCTGGTCAAGCAGCCGAGCTGGAAGGAGTCGTGCAGCATCGCGCGCACCGTCAACGCTGGCGATGAGCAGGCGATCCGTACCTTCTTCGAGGCGTTCATGGAGCCGAACCAGGTGGTCGCGCCGGACGGCGCCACCGACGGCCTGGTCACCGGCTACTACGAGCCGCTGCTGCGCGGCGCGCGCAAAAAGGGCGGTCCGTATCAGACGCCGCTATACAAGGTGCCGGACGATATGCTGACCATCGACCTGGCCAGCGTGTATCCGGAGCTGAAGGGCATGCGCCTGCGCGGCAAGCTGGTTGGCAAGAAAGTGGTGCCGTACGCCACCCGCGCCGATATCGAGAAGGCCGACTTCGGCGGCAAGGAGCTGCTGTGGGTGGACGATCCGGTGGAGTCCTTCTTCCTGCAAGTGCAGGGTTCGGGCCGCGTGCAGCTGACCGATAGCCAGGAAACCGTGCGCGTGGCGTATGCGGACCAGAACGGCCATCCCTACAAGTCGATCGGCAAATACCTGGTGGAGAAGGGCGAGTTGACGCTGGAGCAGGCGTCGGCGCAGGGCATCAAGGCGTGGGTCGCCGGCCACCCGACGCGCATGCAGGAGCTGTTCAATGTGAATTCGAGCTATGTGTTCTTCAAGGAGGAGCGGCTGCCGGATCCCAAGGTGGGGCCGAAGGGCGCGCTGGGCGTGCCGTTGACGCCGTCGCGTTCGGTGGCGATCGACGCGTCGCAGCTGCCGCTGGGCGCGCCGGTATTCCTGTCGACCACGATGCCGAACAGCGACATCCCCTTGCAGCGCCTGGTCATGGCGCAGGATACCGGCGGCGCGATCCGTGGCGCGATCCGGGTCGACTACTTCTTCGGCTTCGGCACCGAGGCGTCGGAGAACGCCGGCCGCATGAAGCAGCGCGGCAATGTCTGGGTGCTGCTGCCGAAGCAGCCGCTTTAACGCAACACCATCACGGGCAGCGTGGTATGGGCGAGCACCTTCTGTGTCTCGCTGCCCAGGAACAGCCGGTTCAGGCCGCGCCTTCCATGCGACGCCATCATGATGATGTCGCATTCAAACTTCTTCGCCGCCTCGACGATTTCTTCGTAGGGGCTGGGCGACATCGTGATCACTCCCTCGAAAGGAATCGCCTCGGCGTGCGCGGCGGCGGCGGCCTTGTCGATGTGGTGGCGTGCCGTGTTCTGCATCTGCGTGGCGAACTGGCCGGAATCGATCACCGCGCCGCTATCGCCCATGGACGCAAACGGCAGCGGCGTGATGACCGTGATGGCGACGATGCGCGCGTGATTGAGCTTGGCAAACTGGACCGCCATGGCGGTCGCTTTGTCCGACAGCTCCGAGCCGTCGGTGGGCAGCAGAATGGACTTGAACATGGCGCACTCCAATGATGGGACACTGAATCCAGCCTAATGATTTAGGCGGATGGACGGCGCACGTTAGGAGGCTGCCGGCGCCGCCTGATGCTGGGCGTTGCGCATCGCCGAGGACAGCGCCATCGCCACCGACAGCGCGATGCCCCCCACCGCCACGCAAGCCATGCCGGTGCGGATGCTGAAGTGCTCGCCGATATAGCCGGCCGTCAGCGCGCCGAGCGGCGCCGTCGCCACCGTCAGGAAGCGCATGGTCGACACCATGCGGCCCAGGTAGGCGTCGGGCGTGACTTTCTGGCGCATCGTCATATATGGCATAAAGAACAGCATCACGCCGCAGTCGAGGAACAGCGACAGGCTGCCGCACGCCACGGCGCTGGCGGTCGGGCTGCCGAACAGATTGGCCGGGATCATCGGCATGGCGGCGAACGCGAACGCGGTCAGGCCCAGGCCGATCTGCATGGTGACGCCGGCGCCAAAACGGGTATTCAGCGGTTTCAGCAGCAAGGAACTCATCAGCACGCCGATACCTCCGACCATTTGCGCCATCCCCAGCATGCCGGCGGTCATGCCCAGTTCCCGGGTGCTGAACAGCACGCAGAGCGCGGCGTAGCCATAGAACAGCATATGCCACACGCCCGCGCCCCAGGCCAGCGTGCGCAGCAGCGGCTGGCCCCAGATGAACAACAGCCCGTCGTGGATGTCGCGCAGCGGATGCTTGTGGGACGGCGCCGGCTTGGGATCGGTGGCGTTCAGGTTGCGCAGCAGCAGGATGGAGATGACAAAACCGACGGCGTTGACCAGCATCGCAAAGGGGGCGGTCAGCCACTGGATCAGGATGCCCGCGATGCCGGGCGCGATCAGCCGCGCGGCCGAATCGGTGGCGGCAAACTTGGATTGCGCATCGGTCAGGCGGTCGCGCCCGATCAGGTTGGTGAGGAAGATCTGTTCCGCGCCGCCGCCCACCACCGAACAGGCGCCGCCGATGAAGGAAACCACATACATCCATTCGATGGACAGCAGGCCCAGCCAGTACGCCAGCGGGATGCTGCCCAGCGTCACGGCCATGACCGCCTTGCTGCCCAGCAGTACCGGCAGTTTGCGGTTGCGGTCGAGGAAGACGCCGGCCGGCAGGGCCAGCAGCGCAAACGGAATCGCCGCCGACGCGCCCAGCATGCCCATCTGCGCCGGCGTCGCGTGCAGCAGCAGGACGGAACACAGCGGCAGGGCCAGTGCACTGATATAACTGCCGAAGCCGTTGAGGATGGAACTGGACCAGTAGCGCATGAAGTCGCCGTTGCGCAGCAGGGCGTCATCGCTGAGCTTGTTGCTCAGCTTGTTGCTCAGGTGGCGGCGTAAGACGGTAAAAATAGGAGGCTCTTTAAAGCAGGTTGCTATGCGTCAATGATACCAGCGCGGGAGTTAGGCGCTACAATCCTTCAGGAATATTTCACTATGAAGGAGACACCTTATGCAATATGAAGATCTGATCGTTGAAGTGCACGACAAAGTTGCCCTGATCCGCCTGAACCGTCCGAAGGCGCTGAATGCGCTGAACGACCGCATGATGAACGAGCTGGGCGATGCCTTATATAAGTTCGACGCCGATCCGGCCATCGGCTGCATCGTGCTGACCGGCAGCGAGAAAGCCTTCGCCGCCGGCGCCGACATCGCCGCCATGGCGGACTACACCTATGTCGATACTTATCGCGACAACTACATTACCCGCAACTGGGAGCACATCCTGCGCATCCGCAAGCCGGTGGTGGGCGCCGTGGCCGGCTATGTGCTGGGCGGCGGCTGCGAGCTGGCGATGATGTGCGATTTCCTGATCGCGGCGGATACGGCCAAGTTCGGTCAGCCGGAAATCAAGGTCGGCGTCACGCCGGGGGCGGGCGGCACGCAGCGCCTGCCGCGCACCATCGGCAAGGCCAAGGCCATGGACATGCTGCTGACCGCGCGCACCATCGACGCGGCGGAAGCGGAGCGCATCGGCCTGGTGTCGCGCGTCGTCCCGGCTGACAAACTGATCGAAGAAGTGCTGACCGCAGCCAAGCAGATCGCATCGATGCCGACCTCGGTCGCGATGATGATCAAGGACTCCGTCAACCGCGCCTTCGAGACCACGCTCACGGAAGGTGTCAATTATGAACGCCGACTGTTCCAGTCTGCCTTTGGTACGCCTGCGCAAAAAGAAGGCATGCACGCTTTCCTCGAAAAGCGCTTGCCTAACTTCGACGGTCTTTGATATAGTTCGCCTCCCCGCAAAATGGCACATGCAAATGTGAAATGAGCGGGGAGAAAAGTAAGGGTTGACGAAACGATCTAAACGCTTCATACTCTTTCTTCTTCGCTGACGGACACAACGCTCCGCAGCAAGCGCAGTACCGAATAAGTTCTTTAAAAATTTACAGTCGATAAGTGTGGACGTTTGATGAAAGTGCACACGCTGCTTAGGCAGCGTGAAACTTAAAATATCAAATGTTCACAAGAAGTAATGAAATAGGCGCTATGAAAATAGTGGCCTGTCAGTATTTTGAGTGAGCGACCCCTTAGCAATAAGGGTGCTACGAGAGTAGCAAAAGTAACAGAGATTAAACTGAAGAGTTTGATCCTGGCTCAGATTGAA
>NZ_BPWK01000018.1:0-129691 GCF_040364205.1 Duganella rhizosphaerae | reverse complement strand
GCGCTGGCGGCCGCGATCTCCGTGGCCCAGCTGGCCGGCGCCGACAGGCTGCCGGCGGCGACGTCCGGCGCCGGCGCGCTCCACGCCAGCGGCAAGGTCAGGGTGAAGCAGCTACCCTTGCCCGGCTCGCTGACCAGGCTGATGCCGCCGCCCAGCAGCTGCGCCAGGTCGCGCGAGATCGACAGGCCCAGGCCGGTGCCGCCGTACTTGCGGCTGGTGGTGCCGTCGGCCTGCTGGAAGGCGTTGAAGATGCCCTGCTGGTCCTCGGCGCGGATGCCGATGCCGCTGTCCTGCACCGCGAAGGCGACCAGGCCGGGCCCGGCCGCGCGCGCCGCCAGCGTGATCTGGCCGCTGCTGGTGAACTTGAGCGCGTTCGACAGCAGGTTCTTGAGGATCTGCTCCAGCCGCTGGCGGTCGCTGACCATGGTGGCGGCCAGGTCGGCGGTGATCTGCACCTGGAAGGCCAGCTTCTTTTGCTGCGCCAGCGGATCGAACATCATGGCCATGTCCTCGACCACCTGGCGCAGCGACAGCTGCTCCGGCACCAGTTCCAGCTTGCCCGCCTCGACCTTGGAAATGTCGAGGATGTCGTTGATCAGGTTCAGCAGGTCGTTGCCGGCCGCATAAATGGTGTGGGCGAAACGCACCTGTTCTTCGTGCAGGTTGCCGCTGGCGTTTTCCGACAGCAGCTTGGCCAGGATCAGCGAGCTGTTCAACGGCGTCCGCAGCTCGTGCGACATATTCGCCAGGAACTGCGATTTGTACTGGCTGGCGCGCGCCAGTTCGGCGGCGCGCTGCTCCAGGTCGCGCTGCGCCTTGCCCAGCGCGGCGTTCTTCTGGTCCAGCGCCATGCCCTGCTCGGCCAGCTGCTCGTTGGTCTGTTCCAGCTCGGCCTTCTGGTTCTCCAGGCTGGCCCGCGATTCCTCCAGCACGCGCGACTGCTCTTCCAGCTCCTCGTTGGCGGTGCGCAGTTCCTCCTGCTGCACCTGCAGTTCCTCGTTCAGCTGCTGGGTCTCGGCCAGCACTTCCTGCAGGCGCTGGCGCGACAGGCTGGCGTCGATGGCGTTGCCGACGTTGCCCTTGACCAGGTTGAGGAAATCGACATCGCGTTCGACGATCGGGCGCAGCAGGCCCAGCTCGATGACGCCGTTGATCTCGCCGTCGGTGTCGAGCGGCACCAGCAGCACGCTGGCCGGCGATCCCGCCCCCAGGCCGGAGCTCAGCTGCAGGTAGCCGGGCGGCACCTGGTCGAGGCGGATCAGGCGGCGCTGCAAGGCGGCCTGCGCCACCAGGCTCTCGGCCGGCTTGAGACGCTGCTCGCGCGCTTCCGCCTCGGCGCTGAAACCGTAGGACGCCAGGCGGCGGAAGCTGCCGTCGTCGGCGCGCAGGTAGAGCGCGCCCACCACCACGTCCAGGTAGCGCGCCATGAATTGCAGCAGCGTGGACGACAGCAAAGGCAGGCTCATCTGGCCGATGCCCTGCTGCGCCAGTTCGCTCTGGCCGGTGCGCAGCCAGGCTTGCTGCGCCAGCAGCGCGGCGCGCGCGCCGTGCTCGGCCAGTGCCGTGTTGTACACCTTCGACAAGCCCAGCAGCTCACGCCGGCCGAACCAGGCCAGCACGCCGCCGACGCCCAGCGTCAGCAGCAGGTACAGCGCCGCCACCCAGGTGGTGACGGCCCTGGCGTCATCCTTGCGCTGCTGGCGCATGCGCAGCTCGCCGTCGACGAAGTCGTCCACCTGGCGGCGGATTTCGTCGAACTGAATCTTGCCGCGTCCAGTCTTGACCGCGCCGGTGACATCCTGATCGGCCGCGCGCAGCTTGATCATTTCCTGCGCGTACACGTCCCATTGCAATTGCTGGGCGCGGATGGCGCGCAGCCGCGCGACCTGCGCCGGATTGTCCGACACCAGCGCCGTCAGCGCGTCGATGCCGGCGCCGACCTTGGGCTTGCTCAGCAAATAAGGCTCCAGGAAGGATTGCTCGCCGGTCAGCATATAGCCGCGCAAGCCGGTTTCCATGTCCACCATCTGCTTGGTGATCCCGTTGGCGTTGCCGATCACCCGTTCGCTGTGCTCGACCCAGTTCATGGTCGCGACCAGGTAGGCCAGCAAGACCACGAACACCGCGGCGCTGGCCACGCCGGCGACCAGCGGCAAGGTGACGTTGCGTACCAGGATGGCGCGGAAACCGCGTTCGTCCAGCGACGATTGATTAGGCATGGTCTGGGCCGGTGTGGCTAAAGAAGCAAGGAGTTTAGCGCAAATACCTGCCTTGCAAACCACGCAAACCAATCGTGTGTTAGGGAAATAACAGAACACGCCCGCCGGTGGGCGGCGGGCGTGTGGACCTGCGGCTTACAGCTTGTAGTTCAAGCCCAGCAGGAACTGGCGGCCGTAGGTGGTGTAGCGCTCCGGCGCGTACGAGCCGCCCGAGAACGCATCGCCCTGGCGGGTCTGGTAAGGCGAGTTGTTCAGGTTGTTCACCTGGAACAGGAAGGACAGGCCCTTGTAGCGGCCCTCCTCGATCGCATAACCGAGCTGCAAGTCGATCTGGCGCTCGGCCAGGATCTCGCTGAAGGAACGCTGCGCGAACAAGCCCGTCACCTCGCCGCGATACGCCGAACGGTAGCGGCGGCTGGCGCGCGCCTGGTAGCCCGCTTTCTCGTAGTAGACCGTGAAGTTGGACACCACGCCCGACAACCCCGGCAGCTTCTCCTTGGTGCCCGGACCGTTGGGATGGATCGAGCTCTCGGTGCCGGACATGCTGCCGGTCACGCCGAAGCCGTCCAGCGGCGCGTACAGCAGGCCGGCGTCCAGCGCGCCCGACAGCTCGACACCCTTGACCAGGCCGCCGGCGCCGTTGGCCGGCCGGTTCAGCGTGCCGATGTCCTGCAGCGGCACCACGCCCGACGGGTTGGGGAAGCCGGCGAAGCTGAACGCGGTCTGCTGGTTGTAGATGTAGCTTTGCAGCTTTTTATACCAGAGCGCGGCGGCGATGTAGCTGCGCTTGCCGATGTATTTTTCCATCGACAGGTCGTAGGAATTGGCGCGCCATGGCTCCAGCTGCGGATTGCCGCCGCTGCCGTTCCACATGCGGGTGGTGGCGTCGACCCCGCCCGACACGCCGGCGCGCATGTCCTGCATCTGCGGCCGGGCCACCGTCTTGGCGGCGCCGAAGCGCAGGTTGGTGGTGTCGAGATACTTGCCGAGGTCGAAGTTCAGGTTCAGGCTGGGCAGCACATCGGTGTAGTTGGCGCCGCCGGTGATCGAGCCCAGCTTGCCGGCGTTGACGATGGCGCCGCGCGATTTCTGGTCGACGTTGACCGCTTGCAGACCGAGGTTGCCGCGCAGCGGGAAGGGGCCGACGTCGGTGTCGATGCCCAGCCGGGCGTAGGCGGTGGTGACTTTCTCGGTCACGCCCCAGTCCTGCAGGGCCTGGTCGTCGGGACGGGCCGGCTGCATCGTGTAGTACTTGCCCAGCACGCCCATGACGTCATAGGTCAGCACGCTCGGAATGCCGGCGAAGGCCAGCGAGGTCGACGGCTGGATCAGGTCCGGCGAGACCACGGCCGGCGTGCGGCCGTTGTTCAGGTTCCAGTAGTTGTTGGTGTCGGCGTGGGTCTTCTCGCGCTTGCTGAAGTTGACGCCGCCTTCCATGTTGCGGAACATGCCGTCCAGGTCGCGCTTGGCCGAGAACTTGATCGAACCGAGCTTGTCCTCCACCACCGGGTGGTGCATGTCGGCATCCTTGCCCCAGCCGCCGACGTCGGTCAGCTTGATGATGGACGGGTCGGCGAAGTTGAGGCTGGGCGTGAAGGTCGGCAGGCCGCTGGCGGTCGGGATGCGGAACTGGAAGTTGTTGTCGGTGATGTGCGAGCCGGCCGGTCCCAGGCCGGCGTAGGTTTCCAGCACCTGCTCGCGGCGCTTGGCGCTCGAGTACGACGCATCGCCCACCAGCGTCCAGCCATCCTTCTTGTAGGTGTTGTTCCAACCCACCGCGCCCAGCTGGTCCTTGCGGGTGTTGAAGTCGTTGCGGACGATGGGTTCCAGGTTGACCAGCGAGCCGCCCACCAGCAGGCGGGTGCCGCCTATGGTCTGGATCACCGGGTTGGTGTAGGTGACGTCGCTCCACTGGTGCGAGTTCCACATCATGCCGCGCATGGTGGTGTCTTCCTTGAACTCGGAATAGTACAGGTCCAGCGAGGTGCGGAACTCCTTGCTCGGACGGTATTCGATCACGCCCATCAGGCCGTCGCGCTTTTGCTTGCGCGAGGTGGCCGTCACTTCGGCGCCCTTCAGCGCCACCACGTCGGCGTTACCCGGCGGCAGCTTGTTGTCGGTGCCCCACCACCACGATTTGTATTCCTGCTGCTGGCCCGGCGAATCCAGGTGGGCGTAGCCGAACGCCACGCCGACCGTGTTGTTCATGAACTGGTCCACGTACGAGGCGCTGACGCGGTTGCCGTTGGCCGAGGTGTTCGAGTTCAGCTTGCCGTTGGAATTGTGCTCGCCGCGCGCGTTGAACACGATGGTGCGCTCGCGGATGTCGAGCGGACGCACGGTGTGCAGGTCCACCGTGCCGGACAGGCCGCCGCCGGCCAGCGACGCGTCCGGCGTCTTGTAGACGGTGACGCCGTTGATCAGCTCGGACGGATACTGGTCGTACTCGGCGCCGCGGTTGTTGCTGGTGGAGACCAGCTCGCGCCCGTTCATCAGGGTGCCGGAGAAGTCCGGCGCCAGGCCGCGGATCGAGATCACCTGCGCCCGGCCTTCGACGCGCTGCGCCGTCAGGCCGGCCAGGCGGGCGATGGATTCGGCGATGCTGACGTCCGGCAGCTTGCCGATGTCTTCGGCGGTGATCGCCTCGACGATGGAATCGGCGTCGCGCTTGACCGCCATCGAGGTCTCGATGCTGCGGCGGATGCCGGTGACGACCACCGACTGGACTTCCTTGTCATCCGCGGCGGCGGACGGTCCCTGCTGCGCCCAGGCCGGGGCGGCGGCGAACGCCAGCGCCGCGCAGGCGGCGGCGATCGGTGTCAGTGCGAGTGTTGGGGTTTGCTTGCTCATCATCTAGTCTCTCTTATAGTTTTAGACGGGTGGAAAATATTTACGACTAACGGAACGGCTGTGGTGCGGTGCTGCTGGTCATCCAGTCCTGCATCGGCTGGTGGACCTCGTAAGCCTGGGCGCCAAACGACTTGAACAGGTTTTCGATGTCGGCGACGGGCGCCTTGGTGAAGTCGACGGCGGGCACGGCGGCGCCGGCGGCGTTGGTGACAAAGCCCCAGCTGCCGCTGCCCTGGCCGCCGCCGTTGCTGACCACCTTCCAGCTCCACGCCGTGGTGGCCCAGCCGTATTTGGCGTAGGTGTCGAAGGAGGCGCGCGCGACCTGGCCGCCCAGGTCCAGGCCGAGGCCCATCCATGGCTGGGTTTCGCCGATGAAGAAGGCGGTGTCGACCGCCTTGATCTTGCTGTCCCATTCGCACACGCCGCTGTTGCCGCCGCCGCTGCAAGTGAGCCAGTCCTTGTGCACCTGCAGGCCGGTCTGGCCCCAGCCGAACAGGCCGGGATAGAAGTGCATCTCGAAGGCGACATTGCTCATGCCCTGCTCGGCCGGCTTGCCGTAGGCGGTGATGTTGCCGCTGTTGTGGCCGGGCAATATCACCACGTGGTTGGGATCGACCGCGCGGATCGCCGTGTACAGGGTCTTGACCACGGCGGCCAGGTTGGCGGCGCTGGTGCCCCACGGTTCGTTGAGCACGCTGTAGCCGGCCACCGCCGCGCGGTCCTTGTAGCGGCCGGCGACCTGCTGCCACAGCCAGATGGTGCGGTCCTGGAATTCCGGCGTGGACCAGTACAGGTTTTTGTTGGCGCAGCCGCTGTGCTGCTCCCAGCCCTGCGAGCCGACCGCGCCGTGCAGGTCGAGGATCACATACATGCCGCGCTTCTCGGCCTGGGCGATGGCGTCGTCCAGGTAGCGCCAGGCGTCGGCGCGCAGCTGGCGCGGATTTTTCTCATCCTCGACCACGCTGTAGATGAAGGGCAGGCGCACCACGTTCAGGCCGAACTTCTGCATCAGGTCCCAATCGCGGGTGGTGATCCAGTTGTCGCGCAGCAGCTGCATCAGCCGCTGGCGCTCGGCGTAGCCGAAGCGGGTATCGAGGTTGGCCTCCAGCTTGCACTGGTCGTCGATGCCGGCGCTGCCCTGCCCCATCATCCAGAATTCGTTGATCAGCCAGTTGCCGAGGTTGGTACCCTTGAGCGCCACCGCGCTGCCGTCGGCCTTCAGCCATTTCGTGCCCTGGGTGTGCAGCATGGTCAGCGGCAGCACCGGCACCGGCGTCACCGGGGTCGGCTTGATCGCTGCCACCGGCGGCGGCGCGGGCGGCGTCACCGGCGGCGCCACCACGCCGGAACCGCCGCCGCTGCCGCAACCAGTCAGCACCGCCACCAACAACATACTCAACAACTTGATCATCTGCTTCTCCTTTGTGGAAGCGCTTCCACTTGCGTTCTGAAAAAACTGCCATGCGCTTGCACAGCAGTTCTGTTTTACGGTTTCCAGGTAAACGTGGCGACGCTGGCGGCCGGCAAGGTGTAGCCGAAGCTGCGCTGGCCCGGCGCCAGGCGCACGGCGAAGCTGCGCGGCGCCTTGGCCGAGTTCACCACCAGCAGCGCCACCGAACCGTCGTCGGCGTTGCGGAAGGCCACCGTGTCGAGCTCGTTGTAGCCGCTGCTCGAAGCGATGCGGCGCGCGCCCTGGCGCACGAAGCGGCTGGCGTGGGCCAGCGCGTAATACTCTTCGTTGCGCGTGACCTTGCCGTCGCGGCTGTCGATGGTGACCACGCCGCGGCAATCCTTGCAGCCGCCCAGGTGCGGGCCGTCGTTCTCGTCCAGCGCCAGGTTCCACAGCAGCACGCCCCTGGCCCAGCCGCGCGTGGTACCGATCACCAAGGTGCGGGCGAAGTGCTGCAGATTGTCCGACCACACCGGCGCCCACTTGCCGCCCGAGCATTCGGTGAAATAGGTGTCCTTGTCCGGCCAGCGGTCGTGCAGCGCGGCCTGCACCCGCACGTCGCCGTTGTAGCAGTGCCACGCCACGCCGTTGACGTATTTGTTGGCCACCGGGTCTTTCAGCACATCGGCCGGCGAGCCCGGCTCGTCCCAGTTGTGGTCCCAGTCGAGGATGCGGGTTTGCGGATGTTCCTTCGCCAGCAGCGGGCCCAGGTGGCCGCCGATGAAGGCGGCGCGCTTGGCCGGCTCGACCCGCATGCCGGGATAGTCCTTGGGCTCGAAGTGCGGTTCGTTCTGCAAGGTCAGCGCGTAGATCGGCACGCCCTCCTTCTCGTACGCGCCGACATAGCGCGACAGGTAGGCGGCGAACGGCGCGAACGCTTCCGGCTTCAAGGTGCCCTGGATCAGGCTGTCAGTGCTTTTCATCCAGCCCGGCGCGCTCCACGGCGAGGCCATCACGCGCAGATTCGGATTGATCGCCAGCGCCGCCTTGGTGACCGGCAGCACGTCGGCGCGGTTGGGTTCGATGGAGAAGTGCGCCAGCGTCGGATCGGTCTGGCCTGGCGGCATGTCGTCGAAGCTGTAGTGGTGGCGCGAGAAATCGGAGGCGCCGATGGTCAGCCGGGTGAAGCTGAAGTTGGCGCCGGGCGCCTTGCCGAACAGCTCATTCATCAGCGCGCCGCGCTGCTGCGGGTTGAGGCGGTTCTGGATCAGCCAGGCCGAGGCGTCGGTGATGGCGGCGCCGAAGCCCACCATCTCCTGGTAGCGCTGGCTTGGGTCGACGTCGATGACGATGGCGGCCTTGACGCCGGAGCCGAAGGCGGCGTCGGCGCCGCGCGCCAGCAGCTTGCTCTGGTCGCCGGTGGTGATCCAGGCTTGCACCGGGCCTTGGGCCTGCGCCGCGCCGTGTGCGCACAGCAACAGCAGCGGCACGGCAAGCCGGCGCAACAACGGTTGCAGCGGATGGCGGACTAGCGAAGGGCGCAGGGCCGCATCGCCCGGCATAACGGGGCTGGCTGTGAACATTCTGTCTCCATGCAGAAGGGTCGTAGCCCGTCCGTCTGTGGTTTTTACATGAGTGGAAACGCTTCCACTTGTTAAATTCACTATAGCACCGCGAATTCTGCGATGTCAATCACGGAAAAGCGCCGGAGGTGTTAATTGGTGAGTTTTCGGCGTGCAAAAAGTGCGCAAAATTAAGTTGGCCGCCCATCGCGAAACCAGTATTCTGCCGGTGCGCGATTGGCGATTTTTTGCTGTATCGAATTAACCACGCTGAACCACCCATCGATGCCACAGGAGCCCTACATGTCCACTTCCGAGCAAATGTCCGACCTGGTGTTCTATCTCAACGGCGAGCGGGTCCAGCTGCCCACGGTCGACCCGACCGTGCTGCTGGCCGACTACCTGCGCTCGCCGGAAGTCGGCCTGACCGGCACCAAGATAGGTTGCAAGCAAGGCGGCTGCGGCGCCTGCACCGTCATGCTGTCGAGCTGGAACGAAGAGCGCCAGCAGGTCGAGCACCGCTCGGTGAATTCCTGCCTGCGGCCGGTGGCCTCGCTGGACGGCATGCTGGTGACCACGGTCGAAGGCACGGGCAGCGTCAAGTCGGGCTGCGTCAGCACCGTGCAGGACGGGCTGGCCTGCAACAACGGCACCCAGTGCGGCTACTGCACGCCCGGCTGGGTGATGAACATGACGGCCGCCGTGGCCCAGCGCGGACCCAAGCCGGGCACCAAGCAGGAAATCGAGGCCATGTTCGATGGCAACATCTGCCGTTGCACCGGCTACCGTCCCATCCTGTACGGCTTCAAGAAAACCTTCGCCTCCGACTGGGACCCCAAGGTCGACGAAGCCGGCTGCATGACGTGCGAAGTCGATCCGGCCGAAAAGGTGGACAAGACCGCGCCGGTGGAGATCGCCTTCCCCGCCGAGCTGCGCAAGCTGCCGCGCCCGGTGCACTACACGGCCAACGGCTATCACTGGTTCCGGCCGCTGACGGTGTCCAGCGCCATCGGCCTGATGCGCGACTTCCACGACCGCGCCGACCTGCGCCTGGTCGGCGGCAACACCTCGATCGGCATCTACCCGCGCACGGTGGAAAATCCGCATGTGTTCATCGACATCTCGCACGTGCCGGAGCTGCATGAGCTGAGCCTGGCGGACGGCCAGCTGCGCCTGGGCGGCGGCCTGCCGTACGCCAGGCTGCTGGACTTCCTCGACGCCGCCAACGAGCGCGCGCCCAACGCCGGCCTGCAGGCGCTGGCCTACATGGCCGGCCGCACCGCCGGCGGCATCGTCCGCAACGCCGCCACCCTGGCCGGCAACACCATGCTGGTGGTCACGCACGCCGATCAAGGCGTGCCCTTCCCTTCCGACCTGTACACCGCGCTGGCCGCGCTGGGCGCGAGCGTGACGGTGGCCGCGCCCGACCAGGCCGAGCCGAAAACCATGGCGCTGCTGGAGCTGCCCGCCTACTGGCGCCGGCACGTGGAAGGCTGCGTGCTGCTGTCCTACCAGTTGCGCCAGACCGGCGCCGACGAATACGCGCAAACCTACAAGACCGCGCAGCGCGAGGTCAACGCCCACTCCATCGTCAACGGCGGCATGCGGGTGCAGCTCGACGCCCAGCAATGCGTGGCCGACATCACGCTGGTGTATGGCGGCATGTCGCCCACGGCCACCCGCATGCCGCACACCGAGCAGGCGCTGCGCGGCCAGCGCTGGGACGCCGCCGCGCTGGCCAGGGCGATGCCGGTGCTGCGCCAGGAACTCGATGCGCTGACCGACCGCTACGCCGCCCACTACGCGCAACTGCCCGATGAAGGCTACAGCGCCACCTACAAGCGCCAGCTGGCCGAATCGTATCTGTACAAATTCTTCATCGCCGTCTGCGAATGGCGCGGCCTGCCGGTGCCGCCGGCGCTGCGCTCGGCCGGCGAACGCGGCGAGCGGCCGGTGTCGAGCGGCACGCAAGCCTACGTCACCTACACCGACCAGTTCCCGGTGCATGTGCCCTACGTCAAAATCGAAGCCATGCTGCAAGCCACCGGCGAGGCCCAGTACATCCACGACATCCCGATGCCGCCGACCGGCATGAACGGCGCGCCGGTGCTGAGCCAGGTCGCGCTGGGCAGCTGCATCTACCAGGTGCCCGGCGTTGCGGGCCCGGCCTCGCCGGCCGAGGTGCTGGCGGCGCTGCAGGCGCTGTATCCGGACGTGAAGGACTACATCACCGCCATCGACGTGCCCGGCGCGGTGATCGACGGCATGGCGCACGACGATCCCATCTTCGCCATCAGCGTGGCCGTCAGCGCCTGTCCGGACGGCGCGCTGCCCAAGGGCTACGACCCGCGCGCGCCGCTGATCCTGACCGGCTACGGCCAGTGCATCGGCATGGTGGTGGCGCGCAACGAACAGCTGGCGCAGGAAGCGGCGTTCTACCTGCAAGCGCATTTCTGCCGGTTCAGCGCCGAGCGTCCGCAGATCGAACTGCCGGACACCGACGCCGCGCGCAGCAAGCTGGTCTACCTGGACCAGCCGGCCGGCGCGCCGTGGTATTCGCACATCTGGAAGATCACCCGCGCCGGCACCAGCCTGGACTGGGTGGCGCCGCGCACGCCCGAGCAGCCGGACCTGAAGCGGCCGGTGGTCGACTACAAGGTCTCGATCGCCAGCGAGATCTACGGCGCCGTCAGCTGCACCCGCACCGCCAGCCAGCAGAAGGTGGGCAGCCAGATCCACTTCTACATGGAGACGCAGTCGAGCTACGTCGAGCCGGTGGAAGACCGCCAGGTGCGCGTCTACGCCTCCACCCAGGACGCCAACGTGGTGCAGGGCGCCGTCGCCAGCGTGCTGCAACTGCCGGTCAACAAGGTCGACGTGCGGGTGCGCCGCATCGGCGGCGGCTACGGCGGCAAGTGCGGGCAGTCGGCGTTCGCCAGCACCATCGCCGCGGTCGGCGCGTGGAAGCTGAACCGGCCGCTGCGCATGGCCGCGCTGCGCCAGGTCGACACCGCCATGTTCGGCCACCGCCACCCGGCGCTGGGCAACTACAACATCGCCATCGGCGACGCCAGCAACCCGCTCACGCACGGCAAGCTGTTCGGCTTCCAGGCCGACTACTGGCTCGACGGCGGCCGCACCTACGATTGCAGCTTCGTCATCAGCGACTGCATGTCGCTGCGCAGCGACTCGGCCTATTTCATTCCGAACTGGTCGTGCACCACCGACGTCTGCCGCACCGACAAGACCACCAACACCTCGATGCGCACGGTGGGCATGATCCAGGGCGCCATCATCGTCGAGGACGCGATCGAGGCGGCCGCCCACAGCGTCGGCCTGACGCCGGAGCAGGTGCGCGCGCGCAACCTGTACGTGCAGGGCCAGGTCACGCCGTATGCCGAACCGCTGGAGTCGTGCTACATGCGCGAGGTGTGGGAGTACACGCTGGACAAGGCCGACTTCACCCGGCGCGCGGCGGCGGTGGAGCAGTTCAACGCCGCCAATCGCTGGCGCAAGCGCGGCATCTCGGTGCTGCCGGTGAAATACGGTTCCGGCTTCAACCTGGCGCTGCTGGAACAGGGCGGCGCGCTGATCGAGGCGTATTCGCAGGACGGCACGGTGCTGGTGCGGCACGGCGGCATCGAGATGGGCCAGGGCCTCAACACCAAGATGGCGCAGGTGGTGGCGTATGCGCTCAACGTCCCGATCGGCATGATACGGGTGGCGGAAAACGACACCGCCGTGGTGCCCAATCCGGAGAGCACCGGCGCCTCGACCGGCACCTCGTTCAACGGCCTGGCGGCGCAGCAGGCCTGCGGCGAACTGCGCGGCCGGCTGGAGGCCTATTGCCTGGGCCTGCTGACCGCCAACGGCAACGAATGGTGCGCCACCAACCAGATCAACTTCTGGGACTACAAGGACGGCTGGCGCACCGAGGTGATCCACAACGGCAGGAAGATGACGATGTGGGCGGTCATCGTCGGCAACGCCTTCAACGAGCGGCTCAACCTGTCGGCGCAGGCGCGCGTGGCGATCGACGGCGGCACCCACCCCGACGGCAACCTGGAGTTCAAGAAGGTGGACGGCAAGCCGGCCAAGGAGGAAGTCGACTACTTCACCGGCTACACCTACAGCGCGGCCTGCATCGAGGTCGAGCTCGACGTGCTGACCGGCGAGACCACCATCCTGCGCGCGGACGTGGTGTACGACGGCGGCAAGTGCCTCAATCCGGCGATCGACGTCGGCCAGGTGGAAGGCGGCTTCGTGCAGGGACTGGGCTACGTGACCAGCGAGGACCTGAGCTACCAGCCGGCCGATTCCGGCACCGAACCGAGCGCCACGCGGCCGGCGCCGGGCGCGCTGTACACCACCAACACCTGGGAGTACAAACCGCCGGCAGCGCAATCGATCCCGCTCGTGATGAACATCATGATGTTCCCGCGCGAGCTGGCGCCCAACGCGCCGCCGGACCAGGGCGACATCCTGTCGGCCAAGGAAATGGGCGAGCCGCCGATGACGCTGGCGGTGGCGGCTTTCTTCGCGATCAAGCGCGCGGTGCTGGCGGCGCGCAAGGACCGCGGCCACCACGAGTGGTTCCAGATGGCGTCGCCGGCCACGGTGCAGCGGGTGCGCGAGGCCTGCCTGGTCGACACGGCCGACCTCAGCGCGGACTAGTCGGCTAGTGGATGGACAGCACCGCACGCACGCTCGAATCGAGCGCGCTGCGGTCGATATAGCCGACCAGGTTGGGGTTGTCGGCCACCAGGCGCTTGATGGCGGCGCTGTCGCCCGATTCCACCGGCGGCTGGCCGCGTCCGGTGAACAGCATGTGGGCCCAGTAGGCCTTCATCTGGGCCGGCGCCTTGCCGCTGCTCTTCAGGTAGAACACGTCGCGCACCGGCGAGCCTTCGGTCTGGTCGATCGGCACCGCGTGCTGGCCGTTGGGGAAGTCGACCGCCTTGCCCAGGAACAGGTCGGCCGCCTGCTCGCCGCTGAGGGCCTTGACGGCGTTGCGGGCCGAGACGATCACCACCACCTCGGCGCGGCTGCAACTGCTGGCCAACAACAGCGCGGCCAGCAGGCAGTGGGGGATGGACTTGTGCATGATCCGTCCTCCCGTCAGTAGAGGAAGTCGGCCAGCAGGCTGACCACGTTCACCTGGCCGCCGCGCGGCGTGCCCGCCACCACACTCTGCAAGGTGCCGTAGGAATTGGCGCCCAGGTGCAGCTGGTCCCACTGCACTTTGAGGTCGAGGTTGCGCGCCACGTCCCAGCGCAGGCCGGCCGCATAGGTGTGCTGGGCAATCGGGAGGTTGCCGGTGTCGGTCAGCGGCCGCAGTTCGGACACGGTGACGTAGGGCGTCAGCGTGCCGAAGCGCATGCCGCCGTTCACATACCAGGCTTCGCGGATGGCCTTGACGCGCTTGCCGTCATAGTTGGTGGCGCGCACCCATTCGCCGCTGACGAACCACTCGCCCGGATCCCACGACGCGCCCAGCGACGTGAAGCGCCCGCGCGGCGGGTTCTGGTTGTCGACGTCGCGTTCCTGGTAGGCGGCGTGCAGCGTCAGCGGGCCCCGTTCCAGCGTGTCGAACACGCCCATCACGGAGGTGGAATGAACGTCGACGCCGCGCGTGTTGGTGACGGTGCGCTTGCCGTACAGGATGCTGGTGGTGTTGCTGATGCCGCCGAAATGGGTACGGTACGAGGCGTCGACGCCGTCGCTTTCCTTCAGCGCCAGCAAGCGGTAGACCTCGATCGGCGGCCGCGCCGTGATATTGCTGTAGCCGACCCGGCGCGAATCCGACGCCAGGAAACTGGCCAGCCCGATCCGCCCCATGCGCACGCTGAGGTCCGGAGTCAACGCGTACTTCAGATTGGCCCAGGTCAGCAAGGGCCGGTAGCTATCGTTCCAGCGGTACTCGGACACCACCTGCACCACGCCGGACAGCTGCGGCGTGAAGTTGGCCGTCAGTTGCAGGCCCAGCCGGCTGTCGATATCGCCGGTCCACTGGCGGTTGCGGCCGGTGCCGTTGGGTTGCAGGTTGTCGAACACATAGTCGGCGCCGTGCTCGTCCGAATGCGCCATGCCGATCGTGCCAAAGCCGTTGGCCGACAGCCAGGGCCGCACCGGATCGGCCGCGGACTCTGCCGCGCGCGCGGGCAAGGCCAGCATGAGCAGCGCCGCGCTCGCGGCCAGGGGCAGGTGAAGAATGGCAGGAAGGGCAGAAACGGCAGGCATCCGGGCTCCAGGCAGTTCGGTCATTGTTCCATGTAGTGGTCCAGCAGCTTGTCGAGCTCCCTGGTCTTGGCCAGCCGCGCCAGGCCTTCGTTCAGCGATTGCAGCAACCTGGCGGCGTCGGCGCCGCTGGCCGCCACGCCGAAGTACAGCGGCCGCAGCGGCGAATCCGGCAGCGGCTGGCTCACCAGCGTGCCGTCCACCAGCAGGCTGCGCAGCTTGGGGTTGATCAGGTACTGGCCGGCCATGGTCTCGCGGCTGTCGATGAACAGATCGCAGCGCCCCAGGTGCAGCTTGCCGATCAGCTGTTCGTAGCCGATGGTGGCGCCGCGGTCGACCTTGCTGGTGGGGATGCCGTAGACCTCGAAGCGGTAGCCGCCCAGGCCGCACAAATGGTAGCGGGCCACGTCGCTCAGCTGTTGCAGGCTCAGCCCTTGCGGCCGCGCCCGGCGCGAGTAGAAGTACACGTTGTGCATGGTGAAGTAGGCGTCGCTCAGCACCAGGTTGCCGGCGGCATCGGCCTGGCCGATGTTGAGCGCGATATCGACGCGGTGGTCAGCCACCAGCGCCAGGCAGCGCGCCCAGGGCAGCAGTTGCACGTCGACGGTCCAGCCGTAGCGCGCGCCGATCAGCTTGAGCAGGTCGACGCTGGCCCCGACCACATGGCCGCCGCGCTGGCCGTTGATGCGCTCGGCGAACACGAACGGCGGCATTTCCGCCTGGTCGGCGCAGACTTGCACCGTACCGGCCCAGGCAGAGCCTGTAGCAAGGCACAGCAGTAGCAAGCATGCGTATAAACGATTCATAACATAGGGGCCGACCGCAACAATCCGAGACCCATTCTAGCAAATGCCGTCTGGACCGCCGCAATAAGTGTTGCGCCGATGAAAACTTTTTTTACGCCCGGCGAAGGTGGCGACGGCTGGCGGAAATCTGCGCGCTAGCCGGCCGTCTCGTCCCATACCGCGGCCGCCGCGCGCTCGATCACCGGACGCCAGTCCGGCGCCACCGGCAGCAGGAACACTTCGGCCAGCGCCTGCTCGATCTGGTCGGCGTTCAGGAAACGGCGCTCGCCGCCGCCATCCGCGCGGCGTATCGTCAGCCGGTTGCGCAGCAACGCATGGCGCGCCTCGGGCGTGCTGCGCGCCACGATCAGGTCGTGGCGGAAATGCGATTGCGGATAGGTCGACGAATAATAGTTCGCCATCACATAGTCGCCGTCGCGGCACGGCGCCGGCGAGACCAGGTAGACCGGCATCCAGTCGTCGCCCAACAGCGCTTCCAGCAGATGCTCGTTGCCCTGCGGCGTGATGCGGAAACGCTCGTGCGGTGTGGACTGCGGCGTCGCCAGGTCGAAGCGGATCGGCGCCGTCAGCACGCAGCTGCCGAAGCCGACGTCGCACAGCCAGGGCTGGCCGTCCACCGTCACCCGCAACACCATGTGGGTGCGCGGCCGCTGCCGCGCCTCGGGGCCGGCCATCCATTGCACCTGGGCGATCAACGGCTCGACCTGGAAGCCCAGCGCGCACAACACGCGCTGGAACAGGCTGTTCTGCTCGAAGCAGTAGCCGCCGCGCCCGGCCTGCAGCAGCTTGGCGTCCACCGCCTCCGGCGCCAGCAGCACCGGCCGGTCCAGCAGCACGTCGATGGCCTCGAAAGGAATGACGGCCGGGTGCAGCTGCTGCAGGGCGCGCAGCGTGTCCAGCGTGGGGGCGCGCGGCCCGGTGTAGCCGATGCGCGCGCAATATGCGTCCAGTAATTCCATGGTCCCGCCTGTTTGAAATGTTAGCGAAAGAACCACCATCATAGCAGTCCTGTTGCGTTTCACAATTTCCACAGATCCGCATGGGTCTATATCAAATGCAAGTCGAACCGGAGTAGTATCGACACGACAGTACACACTCGACCAGGAGGCGTAAATGTTTTCCAATTTGAAGGTTGGCACGCGTTTGGGATTGGCATTTTTTCTGCTTACTTTGCTGTCGGTGGCGCTGGGCTGGATCGCCATCCATGAAACCTCCGCCATGAACGAGCAGTGGAAGACCATCAAGGAGGATGCGCTGGCCAAGCGCAGCGCGATCAACCGCGGCTCCAACGCCCTGGGCGCCGGCATCCATCATTTCAAGAACTACATCCTGCGCGGCGGCGACTACGACAAGAAGTTCGAAGCCGACATGGTCGATGTCGACCACACCATGGACGACTACAAGGCCACCGGTTTCGTGACGCCCGACGAAGACAAGCTGCTGAGCCAATTGCGCGACGGCGCCACCGCCTACCGCAAGGACATGGCGGTGCTGGTCTCCATGCGCGCCAAGACCGACAATCCGAACGAGCTCGACAAGGCAGTGGCCGGCGCCGACAAGCCGATCAGCGCCGCCCTCGCCAGCCTGCGCGAGAAGACCGAGGCCACCCTCAAGCACTCCGACCAGGTCATGAGCGAGGTCAGCGCCGCCGCCCAGACCAAGGTGATCCAGACGCTGGCGCTGATCGTGGTGCTGACGATCGCCGCCGGGATCTACATCACGCTCAGCATCACCCGCCCGATCAGCCAGGCGGTGACGGCCGCCGAGACGCTGGCGCGCGGCGACCTGAACCTGGACATCCAGGTCAAGTCGAACGACGAGACCGGCCAGCTGCTGGCGGCGATGAAGCACATGATCGTCAAGTTGCGCGAGATGATAGAAAGCCAGCGCGGCATGGTGGAGGCGGCCAATCGCGGCAATTTCTCCATGCGCATCGGCGCCACGGATCTGCAGGGCTTCCAGAAGGACATGGCCGACGGCCTGAACGCGCTGATGCAAACCACCGGCGCCAGCATCGACGACGTGGTGCGGGTGATGGGCGCGCTGTCGGCCGGCGACCTGTCGAAGAGCATCGAGAAACCGTATGAGGGCGCGTTCGGCGAGCTGAAGGATTACGCCAACCAGATGATCGCCAAGCTCAAGCAGGTGATCGAAGGCCAGCGCCGCGTGGTCGAGGCGGCCAACCACGGCAATTTCAACGACCGCATCGACCTGGGCGGATTGCAAGGCTTCCAGAAAGAGATGGGCGAAGGCTTGAACAACCTGGTCATCACCACCGGCGCCAGCATCGACGACGTGGTGCGGGTGATGGGCGCCATGTCCGAGGGCGACCTCAGCGTCCACATCGACAAGCATTACGAAGGTTCCTTCGGCCAGCTCAAGGAATTCTGCAACAACACCGTCTACAAACTAGGCCAGGTGGTCACCGAGGTCAACGGCAGCGCCGAGGCCCTGGCCAGCGCCTCCGAGCAAATCAGCGCGACCGCGCAGACGCTGTCGCAGGCGGCCAGCGAGCAAGCCGCCGGCGCCGAGGAAACCAGCGCCTCGATCGAGGAGATGACGGCGTCGATCTCGGCCAACACCGAGAACGCCCGCATCACCGACGGCATGGCCAGCCAGGCCGCCAAGGAAGCGGTCGAAGGCGGCGACGCGGTGCGCTCGACCGTGGCGGCGATGCAGCAGATCGCCAAGAAGATCCAGATCATCGACGACATCGCCTACCAGACCAATCTGCTGGCGCTGAACGCGGCCATCGAGGCGGCGCGCGCCGGCGACCACGGCAAGGGTTTCGCGGTGGTCGCCGCCGAGGTGCGCAAGCTGGCCGAACGCAGCCAGCTGGCCGCGCAGGAGATCGAACAGGTCGCCACCAGCAGCGTCGACCTGGCCGAGAAGGCCGGCCGCCTGCTCGACCAGATGGTGCCGAACATCCGCAAGACGTCGGACCTGGTGCAGGAAATCACCGCCGCGTCGGAGGAGCAATCGGCCGGCGTGGGCCAGATCAACAGCGCGGTGGGCCAGCTGAGCCAGACCACACAGCAGAACGCCTCGAGCTCGGAACAACTGGCGGCCACGGCCGAGGAAATGAGCGGCCAGGCCGAGCAGCTGCAAACGTCGATGTCCTTCTTCAGGCTCGAAGGCGGCGGCCGCGCCAGCGCGCCCGCCAAGGGCCGCCGGCCGCCGGCGCCGGTGCGCGGCGGCCAACGGCAGGGTCCGACGCAGAACCTGCACGCCATGTCCAGCAGCGTCCAGGACGTCGACGAGAGCAAGTTCGCCAAGTTCTAGATTCCTACCGCCTATCGATTGAATCGCCCGGGATTTTGGCATACCATTTGGCTCTCTTAGCCCAACCAAATGGATGACACTATGACGGCTACAGACGACCTGAATATGTCAAGCCAGAGAAAGGGCGCATCCCCAACCAAGAAGCACGCACTTTGGAATACGATAGCCAGCCCTGGCAAAACCTCGCTTGGCCAGCTGAGAGCACTCGTTACGCGGGTCCGCGACGCCTCGGAAATCCAGCTATTCGACGCCGTGGAAGCCGGTGTTCCAACCGAGGTCGTAAAACTGATTGCCAAGGCAACCGGTGAACCTGCCTCGGTCATTATGGAGCTCGCTGGCGTATCCCAAACAACGTTTGTGCGCAATGAGGCCGCCAACAAGCCGCTGCCGGACGTGGCCGGCCATCGCATCATGGCCTACCTGCGCCTGCTCGCCACCTTGCGCAAAATGCTGGACGAGAGCGGCGACCCCGAACAAGTGAAAAACTTCAACCTCGAAGCCTGGTTTGCGCATTGGGTACATCAGAAACTTCCTGAGCTGAAAGGCAATACGCCAGCCGACATGCTGCGCAATCCTGAAGGCCAACGCGCAGTAGAACAGGTGCTCGAACGTATGCGGGGGGGGGGGACTGGCCGCATGACGGTCAGTTTATGGCGCATCGCCTCAGACACCACCTCTTGGGCAGCACTGCTGGTCGTGCCATCGGTGATCATTAACGAAGAGGACAACGTCCTGATCAATCCAGCGCATCCGGATGCGGCGCGAATAACAGTCCAGCGGATTCGGCAATTTGTCTACGATCCCCGCGTTTAGCGTCCGCTACACGCCAACCAGGTTCGCCAGCAGCCACCCCGGCAAGCCCAGATACAGCGCCGCGCGGCCGGCCCGCTCCAGCCAGCGGCGGACTTCGACCGCCCGCCCCGGATGCAGCAAGGCCGCCAGCAGCGTGCCGGCTTCGATCGCCGCGCGCAGCAAAGCCGCGCTCAGCACCACGCCGATGGACCAGGCCGCCCACCACAGGGCAAACGCCAGCAGGTAAGCCTTCAGGCCGAACGTGTAGTACTCGCCGAAGGCGCTGCCGTAGGCGATGTGCTGGTGCAGGTGGAAGGCCGGGATGGCCAGCGCCAGCGGCAGCAAACCGAACTTGGCCAATGGACGGTCGAGCTTGCGGTGGCGCAGCGCCAGGCGGGCGCGCGCATACACGCCCATCGTCGCGCCCGGCTGCTCGAAGCCCTGGGGGCCGCCGGCGCCGGCCAGCGCGGCGGCAAAGGCCAGCGGGTTGGCCAGCGCCAGCCCGTAGCGCCAATGCTGGCCCGACGCCAGGCGCAGCGCCAGGCCGGCGGCCGGCACCGGCAAGCGCCACAAGCGGACCGCGGCAATCTCGCCGAGCGCCAGTTCGATGCGCTGGGCGCCGCGCGTCAACACCAGCACGCCGTCGCCGATCGACGCCTGCGCGGCAAACGCCAGCAGCACGCACCACGAGGCGGCTTCCGGGGCAAGGAACAGTCCGGTGAACAGGCGGATTTGCGCCAGCGTGTTGGTCCTCAATGCTTCGTTGAGCAGCAAGGCCACGCAGATGCCGAGCAGGCCGGCGCGCGCCATGATGCGCAACAGCGCCGCGGCAAGGCGGGCCGCCGGCGGCAACACCGCCACCCGCACCGGAAACGTCAGCTGCGCCGGCGCTACGCCGTCCGCCGCCGGCGCGCGCCAGGAAGGGATGGCCGCCCTGGCCGCCAACAACAGCAGCAAGGCGCAGGCGGCGCGCCCCACCCAGTCGCCCCAGCGGACCATCAAGGTAGGCGCCGGCTTGCGCACCACCAGGTCCGCGACCACCAGCGCCGGCTCGCCCATGCGCGTGCCCGCCAGCAGCGCGCCGCTGGTGTCGAACGCCGCGCTGTAGCCGTTGGTGGTGACGCGGAATTGCGGCAGCCGCGTTTCGATGCTGCGGAACGCGGCCACGGTCTGGTGCAGGCGCGCGCCTTCGGGAGCGTCGCTGAACCAGGAATCGTTGGACATGGTCAGGATGGCCTGCGCGCCCAGCCTGGCGCCGGCGATCGCCAGCCCGGCGTCGACATCGTCGAGGCAGATCAGCGGCAGCACCGGGATCTCGCGGCCGTCGGCCAGGCGCAGCGGGAACACCCGCGCGCCATTGCCCGCCTTCCAGTTGCCGGTCCACGGCAGCAGGCTGCGCAGGCGCGGCCCGTCCAGCCAGGCCGGCACGTATTCGGTGAACGGGAACAGATGCGTCTTGCGATAGAACCCCGTCAGTCCGCCTGGCTGCACGAAGGCGGCCGCGTTGTATTCGCCGTCGCCGTCGCTGTCGTAGGTGCCGAACACGAAGGGTACGCCGGCGGCATGGACGGTGGCGAGTATCTCGCGGTCGAAGCCGGCGCCGGCTGCGCTCTTGGGATGGCCGAAGGTGGTGGGATAGGCGGTCTCCGACCACAGCACCGCGTCCGCATGGCGCCGCACCACGGCGTCATAGCTCATGGCGAAGTGGGCATCGAGCACGTCGCGCACCACCGCGCCCGCGCCCTTTTGCCGGCGCAGGCCTTCGTAGTCGACGATGTTCGATTGGACCAGGCCCATGCGCAATGGCTTGCCGGCGGCGCTGCTGTTGTCCGGCAGCGCCGCCAGTCCGTAGCCCGCCAGCAGCAGCGGTCCCAGCGCGGCCAGCGCCAGCGGCTGCAGGCAGGCGCGCCAGCCACCACGAGCGGTTGAGCGATCGCGCGCCAGCGCCGCCGCCACGCCCTCGTTGGCCAGCAACAGCAGCACGGTCAGGCCGGCGGCGCCGCCCACGGCGGCGCCCTGGCGCATCAGCGCCGACGGATACAGGCCGTGGCCGAGCGTGTCGCCGAGCAGCTTGGGCAGCAGCCATTCGGCCGCCACCCAGGCGGCGGCCGCAGCCAGCGCGCGCAGCAGCGGACCATGGCCGCGTCCGCTCACGTGGCGCACCAGCGCGAACACCAGAAACTGCGGCTGGAACAAGGGCGCGGCCAGCAACAACACGGCCAGGCCGGTGCCGGCGCCGACGTGCGTGTAGCGTCCGAGCGCGATGCCGAACCAGGGGAAGACGGCCGCCGTGAAAGCCAGCGACATCAGGTAGGCCGAGCCCAGCGTCGCGGCCAGCGAGCGGCTGGCGTTGAGCGTGGCCAGCCACGGGACCAGCATCACGAAGCCCAGCAACCAGCCGAGCCCGCCGCGCGCATACAGGGCCGACAGGACGGCGCTCGCCAAAATGCCGGCCGCCACGCGCGCCGGGTAAGAGTTCAGGAATTGTCGCATGCGGATCAGCGGCCGGGAGCGGCCGGTTCAATGGGAGGTGGAATGACGATGCGCCGGATCGGCAGTCCGGGCGGCGCCAGCTCCGGCGGCACGATCCGGTTCTTGGGCATGGGGATCGGATTGCGGGCGGCGTCGTACAGCTGGAAATCCGGCGCGAACATCAGGATCGCTTCGATGCGCTGGCCGTCGTCGGTTGCCTGGTGGTGGCGGACGTAGCCTTCCGGCAGCACGAAGTCCTCGGGCACCGCCAGGCCGACCATGGGCGGCCGGGTGCCCGGCGGCGAAAACGCGCCGAGGCCGGAGTAGATGCCGCGCTCATGCAGGCGTTCGATCACTTCGGGCATGGTCGGCTTCTCGCCGCGCGACACATAGCTTTTGAGGTCGCGCGTCGAGTCGGCGTCGCCCTCCGGCGCGCGCCGCTGTTCCGGCGCCGCAGGCTGCGGCGCGACAGGCGACGATGCCGGCGGCGGCCCGGAGGCCGCCGCCGCGCTGGCCGCAGGCGGCTGCGCCGGCGCCCCGGCGGCGACGCCGGGGTCAGGCGTCGTCACCAGGTAAATCAACACGCCGAAGCCGATCACGGCCAGCACCAGCGCGACCGCCAGCAAGCCGGTGCGCGGACGCCAGGCGCCGTGCATCAGGGCGTGGCGACGTTGTAGGTCGACACCGCCCAGCCCATCCGCTCGTGGCCGTACTGATTCCAGATCGGGTTTTTGCCGCCGGCGATGGAACTGTAGCGCGGTGCGCCCGAACCACTGCTGCCGCCAAACAGGCCGGCCGTGACGGTGCTGCCGTTGTAGGTCGGGTGGGTGTCGTCCGACTGGATGTAGTCGTAGCTGCTGCTGGCCGATGTGAAGTGCGTGTTGGCGTCGCGCAGTGTCGAGCGCAAGGTGGTGGTGATCCGGGTCAGATAGCTGGCCTGGCTCTCGCCGGCGACGTAGCGCAGCGCGTCGGCGTCGATCTGACCGTCGCCGTTGCTGTCATAGTCGGCGCCCATGTACTGAGCGAAGTTGTCGGCGCAGGCGAAGCCCTTCTGGCGCGCCAGGTCGCACATCGCGAAGTTGATGCGCACCAGCGAAGGCAGGAACTTGTCCTGCATGTTGACGGTCTTGCCGGTCGATGCGTCCTTGCAGGAGCTCTGGACGTTGTCGGCGGCGTAGCCCGGGTAATGCAGGTTGGACACCAGCTTGAGCTTGACGCCGGAATAGGCGTTGGCGTTGATGTAGTCCATCGCCGCGCCGACATACTGCTTGCAGCTGCTTTCCGCCGCGGTCAGCACGCTGTCGTCGCAGGTGCCGGTCTGGCTCTTGAAGGCGGTGCGGGCTTGCAGGCCGTCGTTGCCGCACATCTCGAAGGCCACCACGCGGGTGTTACTGGCTTGCATATACGAACGCTCGGCCACGATCTTGTTGTTGTACACGTCCGAGGCCACCGCGCCGGACTTGGTGCGGCGCACGCTCTCGATGTCGGCGTTCCACTGCGCGGACAGGTATTCCGCGTCCACCGTCGGCGCCGAGTACTTGGCGGCGCTGGTGACGGAACCGTTGTAGCCGGCAAAGATCGAATCGCCGTAGGCCACCACGCGGTAGACGGTGGAGGTGCCGGGACGGTCGATGGTCCAGGATACGTTTTGGTTCAGGGTGCTGGCCGCCGCGTGGTGTCCAACGGCGAGCAAGACAAGTGAGGACAACAGCGTAGGCAACGACTTCTTGTGAAAGCGGGTGTACGACATGGGGTGTCTCCGATCAGAGGCTCTGCAAGATGGCTCATTGTGTGATGGTTCTCGCACTACGACGTACAGCAGCCTCGGCTCGCGCGAGCCATCATATCGCGGCGGTCAGGCTGCCATCGTTCAGATCAACTACGTATTAGCAAACAGTTCATGTTACCTCGACGGCAGCGGCGCGGTTCCACTCCCCGGCCGCTGTCTCGAAGGAACACGAAAATGTCTCGACAGGACCGGTTGCCTGTCGCGCGGAGATCACATGCACGCAAACCAAGCCACAAGCACGCGACGACAGGATGTGTGCATGCAATAATTATACTTTTGCATAATTACCAATTCGTGACAATGCGGATAAATATGCGCAATAAATTGCGCGGTCCTAGCGGCGCAGCTTGAATACGCTGACGGCGCCGGCCAGCTCGGCGGCCTGCTGCTGCATCGATTGCGCCGCCGCCGTGGCCTGCTCGACCAGCGCCGCATTCTGCTGCGTCACCTGGTCCATCTGGACGATGGCGTTGTTGACATGCTCGATGCCGGAGGTTTGCTCTTCGCTGGCGTCGGCGATCTCGCCCATGATGGCGCTGACGCGATTGACGCTGGCCACGATCTCGTCCATCGTCGTGCCGGCCTGCTCGACCAGCCGCGCCCCCTGTTCCACGCTTTGCACGGAGACGCCGATCAGTTCCTTGATTTCCTTGGCGGCGGAGGCCGAACGCTGGGCCAGGTTGCGCACTTCGGACGCCACCACGGCGAAGCCGCGTCCCTGCTCGCCGGCCCGCGCCGCTTCGACCGCCGCGTTCAGCGCCAGGATATTGGTCTGGAAAGCGATGCCGTCGATGACGCCGATGATGTCGACAATGCGGCGCGACGACTGGTTGATCTCGCCCATGGTCGTCACCACCTCGGCCACCACCGTGCCGCCCTTGACCGCGACGGCGGCGGTCGCCGCCACCAGGCCGCTGGCCTGGCGCGCGCTGCCGGCGTTCTGCTTGACCGTGCCGGTCAGCTGGTCCATGGCGCTTGCGGTCTGGCCCAGCGAAGTGGCTTGCTGTTCGGTGCGGTTGGACAGGTCGAGGTTGCCGTCGGCGATTTCGCTCGACGCGGTCGAAATGGTCTCGGCGCCGCTGCGGATCTGCGCCACGATGCCGGCCAGGCTTTGCTGCATCGACTTCATGGCCGACAGCAGGCTGTCGCGATCGCCGCCGCTCGTTTGTATCTCTTCGGTGAAATCGCCGGCTGCGATGCGGCGCGCGATGTCGGCCGCATAATCCGGTTCGCCGCCCAGCTGGCGCATCACATTGGCCGACAGCAGGTAGGTAACCACGCCGGCCGCCACCAGGGTGGCCAGCGCCAGGCCCAGGCTGACCCACATGGTGCGCTGGGTGGAGGCGATCACGCTCGCTTCGGCCAGCTTGACGTCGTCCTTCTTGGCCTTGAGGAAGTCCAGCAGATGGCCGCGCATGACGCGCCAGACCGGCGTTTCGTCCTTGTTCAGCACCACGATCGCGGCGGGCTGATCGTCCTTGGCCAGCGCCATGATCTTCGTTTGCAGCCCGGCCTGTTTTTCGCGCAATTGCGCCATCTCCGCGAACATCTTGCCGGCCTCGCTTTGCGGGGGGACCAGGCCTTGCGCCACCTGCAGGTATTCAGCGAAGGACTTGCTGGCATCGTCGATATTCTTGTGCCCGGCCTTGTTGCTGGGATCGAGCACCACGTTGCGCAGCGCTTGTCCCATTTGCAGGCCTTGCGCGTACAGGTTGGTGGTGGTCTGCAACAAGGCTTGGTCCACTTCCAGGAATTGCTGGAACTGGTTACGGGCGCTTTGCATGCCCATCAGCGCCACCCCCAGCGCGACAAGGAAAGCACAACATACTACAGCCATGCACAGCACCATCTTGTCGCGTAACTTCATCGGTGTTCTCCCCTGGTTGAATGTTTTAAATCTATGCAACTGTATGGAACTGGAAATGTCTTGCGTAGAGGAACTTGGACAGGCTAAGCTTATCCCCACAAAAACACAAGGAGACCGGCCGTGACGGATGTGCTACGCACTATCGGCAGGCTGTTGCAAGCCCCCGAGCATCATCTCGGTGAGGCCCAGCATGCACAGGCGCGTACCGCGCGCCGCAGCTTCATGGGCAAGGCCCTGGCCATGGGCGCCGGCGTCGCTGCGGGCGGCGTTGCCGCCGCACAGAGCGCGGCCGGCGACGACGCCATCCTGACCTTGCCGGCGCACAGCAAGACGCTGGGCCAGCCGGTCGCCGCCCTGCCCTATGGCCAGCCGTCCAAGTGGGAAGGCAATGTGCTGCGCCGCGAAAGCCCGGGCCTGACCCGCGTGCGCCAGGCGTCCGTCAGCTTCACGCCGCTGCAAGGACTGTTCGGCATCATCACGCCCAGCGGCTTGCACTTTGAACGTCACCACCAGGGCTGGCACGACGTCGACCCCGGCCAGCACCGTTTGATGATCAACGGCCTGGTGCGCGAGCCGCGCGTGTTCACCATGGACGACCTGATGCGCCTGCCGTCCGTGTCGCGCATCCACTTCATCGAATGCGGCGCCAATACCGGCGCCGAGTGGGGCAACGTCGCGCTGCCGACGGTGCAATATACGCACGGCATGCTGGCCTGCTCGGAGTACACGGGGGTGTTGCTGTCGACCCTGCTCGACCTGTGCGGCATCGACCGCAAGCGCGCCCGCTTTGTGCTGGCCGAAGGCGCCGACGGTTCCAGCATGACGCGCACCATCGCCATCGAACGGGCGCTGGACGATGTCATCGTGGCCTGGGGCCAGAACGGCGAAATGCTGCGGCCGGAGAACGGCTACCCGCTGCGCCTGGTGGTGCCGGGCGTGCAGGGCGTCAGCTGGGTCAAGTATCTGCGCCGCATCGAAGTGGGCGACCAGCCGTGGGACACCAAGGACGAAACCATCCACTACGTCGACCTGATGCCGGAGGGGCAGCATCGCCAGTACACCTCGATCCAGGAATGCAAGAGCGTGATCACCACGCCGTCCGGCGGCCAGACCTTGCTCGATCGCGGCTACTACAACATCAGCGGCCTGGCCTGGTCGGGGCGCGGGCGCATCAAGCGCGTCGATGTCAGCACGGACGGCGGCCGCAACTGGCGCACCGCCCGCATCGAAGGACCGGTGCAGAACAAGGCGCTGACGCGCTTTAATATCGACTGGGTGTGGGATGGCGGCAACGCCGTGCTGCAAAGTCGCGCCATCGACGACAGCGGTTATGTGCAGCCCAAGATCAACCAGCTGCGCGCCGTGCGCGGCACGCGCTCCATTTATCACAACAACGCCATCCAGTCCTGGCAGGTGTCGCCGAACGGCGAAGTCTCCAACGTGCAGGTGAGCTGATGAAAAAATCGATACTCGCCGCCGCACTGTTGAGCACTTGTCTGCTGGGCGCCAGCATCCTGACGCAGGCCGCCGATGCGCCGTGGCAGGCCATTGGCCGTGCCGCCACGCCGGCTGAAATCAAGGCCTGGGATATCGACGTGCGCGCCGACTTCCAGGGCCTGCCGAAAGGCCGCGGTTCCGTCGCCCAGGGCGAGCAGATCTGGGAAAACCGCTGCGCCGGCTGCCACGGCAGCTTTGGCGAATCGAACGAGGTGTTCACGCCCATCGTCGGCGGCACCACCGATGCCGATATCAAGAGCGGCCATGTGGCGGCGCTGTCCAACGGCAGCGTGCCGCAACGCACGACGCTGATGAAGGTGGCCCACCTGTCCACGCTGTGGGACTACATCAACCGCGCCATGCCGTGGGATGCGCCCAAGTCGCTGAGCGCGGATGAGGTGTATGCCGTCACCGCGCACATCCTGAACCTGGGCGGCATCGTGCCGTCCGATTTCGTGCTGAGCAACGACAACATCGCCGATGTGCAGCAGCGCCTGCCCAACCGCAATGGCCTGGTGCGTCAGCCCGGCCTGTGGGACATCAAGGGCAAACCCGATGTGCTCAATACCGCCTGCATGACGAATTGCCCGACCGAGGCCAAGCAGACGTCCAGCCTGCCCGACTTCGCCCGCAACGCGCATGGCAATCTGGCCGAGCAAAACCGTCCGCTGGGCGGCGTGCGCGGCACCGACACCACGCGGCCCGCGCGCGCCGTGCTGGCGCCGGTCGCCGCCGTGGTCGCCGCCGCCGTTGCGCCGACCGCGACCCCAGCCAAGGCCGCCGCCGGCGCGGACGTGCAACAACTGCTGAACAAGAACGGCTGCCTCGCCTGTCACGGCGTGACCAACAAAATTATCGGTCCCGCCTTGCGCGACGTGGCCGCCAAGTACCAGGGCCGCGCCGACCGCGCCGCCTATTTGCAGGCCAAGATACGCAGCGGCGGCGCCGGCGCCTGGAGCGCCATGCCCATGCCGCCGCAAAGCCAGTTAAAAGAAGCCGACATGCAAGCCATCGTTCAATGGCTGGCCAACGGCGCGCAATGAGCGGGCCAATCCGCAACCACCAGGAGACTGCATGAACCCGACCCGTCGTACCGTATTGAAAGCCAGCTCGGCCCTTGGCCTGCTGGTGGCCTGTGGCCTGGTGACCAGCCAGCAAGCGCTGGCCGCCGGCGGCCGCGAAGGCTTCAGCGCCAAGTCCCTGGCCGATGCGCTGGCCGCCGTCGGCGGCACGCCGGCCGACAGCAAGGACATCGTCATCACCTCGCCCGACATCGCTGAAAACGGCGCCGTGGTGCCAGTGAGCGTGGCGTCCAATATTCCCGGCACCAGCGAAATCTACTTCTTCGTCGAAAAGAACCCGAACCCGCTGGCCGCCAAGTTCCTCATCCCGGACGGCACCACCGCCGCCGTGCAGAGCCGCCTGAAACTGGGCCAGAGCACCAATGTGGTGGCGGTGGTGAAGACCGCCGACGGCAAGCTGTACTCGGCGAGCAAGGAAACCAAGGTCACGCTGGGCGGCTGCGGCGGCTAATCAGAATCAGAACAGGAGCAGACATGGCAGATCCAATGAAAATCCGTGCCAACGCCGCCAACGGCGTCACGGAAGTGAAAGTACTGATGGCCCACCCGATGGAAACCGGCGTGCGCAAGGACGCGGCCGGCGTCGTGGTGCCCGCGCACTACATCACCGACGTCACCGTCAAGCACGGCGAGCGCGTGGTGCTGCAATGCATGTGGGGCCAGTCGGTCTCGCAAAACCCTTACCTCGCCTTCAAGTTCAAGGGCGGCGCCAAGGGCGATACGGTCAGCGTCAGCTGGCAGGACAATCTGGGCGAAAGCCGCACCGATCAAGTCACCGTAGCCTGAGGACATCACCATGTCACTATCCCGTGTCACCTGGGCCAGCCTGTTGGGGCTGGTCGTTGCAGGCAGCGCCGTGGCGCAAAGCGCCAGCGATGAAATCGCCAAATACCGCGCCATGCTGGCCGACGGCAATCCCGCCGAGTTGGTGGAAGGCCAGGGCGAAGTACTGTGGACCACCAAGCGCGGCCCCAAGCAGGCCACACTGGAAGCCTGCGATCTGGGCAAAGGACCGGGCGTCATTGCCGGCGCCTATGCCGAGCTGCCGCGCTACTTCAAGGACACGGGCAAGGTGATGGACGCCGAAGCGCGGCTGGTGCATTGCATGGTGACGTTGCAGGGCATCGACCGTGCCGACATCGTGCGCAAGCCGTTTTCCGAGCAGGGCGAGCGCGCCACCGACATGGAAGCGCTGGCGGCCTACGTATCGGCCGCCTCGCGCGACATGAAGATCAATCTGCCGCAGCAGCACGCCGAGGAAAAAGCCGCGTATGCGCGCGGCAAGCAGGCGTTCTTCTACCGCGCCGGCCCGCATGATTTTTCCTGCGCCTCCTGCCACGGCAAGAACGACCAGCGCATCCGCCTGCAAGACCTGCCGAACCTGCAGCAGGCGGCGGCCGCGCGCGGCGCCTTCGCCAGCTGGCCGGCTTACCGCGTCAGCCAGGGCGCGGTGCGCACCATGCAGTGGCGCATGGCCGACTGCTTCCGCCAGCAGCGCTTCCCGCAACTGGAATACAACTCCCAGGCAGCCATCGACCTGATCACCTACCTCGGCGTCAACGCCAAGGGCGGCACGATGGCGGCGCCGGGCTTGAAACGCTGATACGGAGTGTCCATGCAAAGCAAATTCATCACCGCCGCCCTGTTGGGCGTGCTGGCCTCCAGCACCGCACTGGCCGCCGGGCCTGCGGCCAAGGATGCCGCCGACCTGGCCGCTTTCAAGGCTTCGTTCCGCGACAAGAATGAAGCCACCGTCGACCGCCTGGAA
This sequence comes from Duganella rhizosphaerae, assembly GCF_040364205.1. NCBI lineage: Bacteria > Pseudomonadati > Pseudomonadota > Betaproteobacteria > Burkholderiales > Oxalobacteraceae > Duganella > Duganella rhizosphaerae. The sequence continues at coordinate 100,078 of NZ_BPWK01000018.1, read as the reverse complement.
CAGACCGAGGCGCAGCGCCTGTGCTCGCAGGATGCGCAGCGTCCGCTGAAGCCCGCACAGCGCAAGCAGATCGAGCAGCAGGCCACGGCCACCGTACGCTATCCGGCCGACGGCAACTATCTGGGCGACTGGAAGGAAGGCGAAAAGGTCGCGCAAAACGGCCGCGGCCTGCAATCGTCCGATCCGAAAGGAACGGCGGCCGGCGGCAATTGCTATGCCTGCCATAAGCTGGACCAGAAGGAAATCGCCTTCGGCAATATCGGCCCCAGCTTGCAGCAGTATGGCAAGCTGCGCGGCGGCCCGACGCCGGAGATGCTGAAGTACACCTGGGCCAAGATCTACAACTCGCATGCCTTCCAGGCGTGTTCGGTGATGCCGCGCTTCGGCGCCGCCGGCATCCTGACGGAAAAGCAGATGCAGGACGTGATGGCGCTGCTGCTGGCACCTGAATCGCCGGTCAACCAGTAAGCCATCCGAACCTTAGCCGGGCTACCCCATGCAACGACGCGAATTCATGCAAATGCTGGCCATCGCCAGCGCCGGCGGCCTGGCATTGGCCGGCAAGGATGCGCTGGCCGCCGCGCCAGGCGCCGCCGAGCAGCTGTATGCGGTGCCGAAGTTCGGCAACGTCAGCCTGCTGCACATCACCGATTGCCACGCCCAGCTGCGGCCGCTGTATTTCCGCGAACCCAGCGTCAACCTCGGCATCGGCGAGGCGGCCGGCAAGGCGCCGCACCTGGTGGGCGACGCCTTGCTCAAGCAGTTCAAGATCGCGCCGAAGACGGCGCGCGCGCACGCCTTCACCTACCTCGATTTTGCCGCCGCCGCCAAGGTGTACGGCAAGGTCGGCGGCTTCGCCCATTTGTCCACGCTGGTCCAGCAGCTGCGCGCCGGCCGGCCGCACGCCGTGCTATGCGACGGCGGCGACACCTGGCAAGGCTCGGCCACGGCGCTGTGGACCAACGGCCAGGACATGGTCGATGCCGCCAAGCTGCTTGGTGTGGAGATCATGGCGCCGCACTGGGAGTTCACGCTGGGCGCGCAACGCGTACAGGAAATCGTGCAGAAGGATTTCCAGGGCAAGGTGGATTTCGTCGCGCAGAACGTGGTGACGGCCGATTTCGGCGATGCCGTGTTCGCCCCCTACAGCTGGCGCGAAATGAACGGCGTGCCGGTGGCCGTGATCGGCCAGGCTTTCCCGTACACGCCGATCGCCAACCCCCGCTACCTGGTGCCGGACTGGAGCTTCGGTATCCAGGAAGAGCGCTTGCAGGCGCTGGTCAAGGAAGTGCGCGCCAAGGGCGCCAAGGTGGTGGTGCTGCTGTCGCACAACGGCATGGACGTGGACCTGAAGCTGGCCAGCCGCGTGACCGGCATCGACGCCATCCTCGGCGGCCACACCCACGATGGCGTGCCGACGCCGGTGGTGGTGTCCAACCAGGGCGGGCAGACGCTGGTGACCAATGCCGGCTCGAACGGCAAGTTCCTCGGCGTGCTGGATTTCGACGTGCGCGACGGCCGCATCCAGGGCTACCAGTACCGCCTGCTGCCGGTGTTCTCCAACCTGCTGCCGGCCGACCGCGCCATGCTGGCGCATATCGACGCGGTGCGCGCGCCGTTCCGCGCCAGGCTGGATGAAACGCTGGCCGTCACCGAAGGCTTGCTGTACCGGCGCGGCAATTTCAACGGCAGCTGGGACCAGTTGATCGTCGACGGCCTGCTGGCGGTCAAGGGCGCCGACCTGGCGTTCTCGCCCGGCTTCCGCTGGGGCACGTCGCTGCTGCCGGGCGCCCCCATCACGCGCGGCGACCTGATGGACCAGCTGGCGATTACCTATCCGGCCACCACGCTGACCGAGATGACGGGCGCCACCATCAAGACCATCATGGAAGACGTGTGCGACAACCTGTTCCATCCGGATCCCTACTACCAGCAGGGCGGCGACATGGTGCGCGTGGGCGGCATGAGCTACACCTGCACGCCGGCCGCGGCCACGGGCCGGCGCATCAGCGACATGCGGCTGAACGGCAAGCTGCTCGATGCGGACAAGACCTACAAGGTGGCCGGCTGGGCGCCGGTGGCCGAGGGCGCCAGCGGCGCGCCGATCTGGGATGTGATGGAAACCTATCTGCGCGCCCACCCGGTGGTGCGCGCGCGCCGTCCCGACCAGCCGACGCTGGTGGGCACGGCCGGCAATCCCGGCATGACTGCCTGAGCCGCCCGAGCCACCATGCCTGACGCCCTGCCCTTGCCTTTGTTGCCGCCGCTGCGCGATCTGCGGGCGGAACTGGCCGCGCTGGCGGCGCCACGGGCGGTGCTGGTGCTGCTGGTGTCGCGCCGTGACTGTCCGTATTGCCTGGAAGTGCGACGCAACTACCTGGCGCCGCTGCTGCGTGAAGGCGATCCGCGCCTGGTGCTGCGCGAACTGGAAAGCGATACGGTGGACCAGTTGATCGACGCGGGCGGACAGCTGCTGCCCATCGCTGAAGTGCTGCGCCAGCTGCACGTGAATTTCTTTCCCACGGTATTATTTCTCGGCAGCGGAAGCCGCACGCTGGCCCCGGCCTTGCCCGGCCTGGACCAGGCCGGCTTTTACGGCGCCTATCTGGAAGACCGCCTGCAACAGGCGCAAGCCGCCGCCCTCGCCTCGCCCAAGGAAACCATATGAACCTCGTCCGCCGACTGCTGTTGCTGGCCGCGTTGCTGCCGGCGCTGTCGGCCCAGGCACAGGCACAGGCCGTTCAGGACATCGTCCTCAAGCCGATCCAGGTCAGCCCCCATGTCTACTACTTCCAGGGAGAAGCCGGCATGGCCAGCCAGGCCAACCAGGGCTTCATGTCGAATGCCGGCTTTGTTGTCACACCGGCCGGCGTGGTGGTGTACGACGCGCTGGCCACGCCGGCGCTGGGCGCCGCCATGCTGCGCGCGATCCGCCTGGTGACGTCGGCGCCGCTGAAGATGGTGATCGTCGGGCATTACCACGCCGACCATTTCTACGGCCTGCAAGCCCTGCGCCAGCCCGGCGTGGTGATCGCCGCCCATCGCAACGGCCGCGACTACCTTCGCTCGGACCTGGCGCGCGAACGGCTGGCGCAGCGTCGTGCAGAACTGGCGCCGTGGGTGGATGGACGCACGGAACTGGTGTCGGCCGACCGCTGGCTGGACTTTGCCGACGGCCAGCCGTGGCGCTTCGAACTGGGTGGCCTGCACTTCCGCGTGATCGACAGCAGCGGCGCCCACTCGCCGGAAGACTTGCTGATGCTGGTGGAAGAAGACCACGTGCTGTTCGCGGGCGACCTGTTCTTCAGCGGCCGCCTGCCATATGTGGGCGACGCGGACAGCAAGCGCTGGCTGCAGGCGCTGGACCGCATGCTCGACGCGCAGCCGGCCGTGGTGATCCCCGGCCACGGCGCGGCCTCGCGCGCGCCGCGCCAGGACATGCTGCTGACCCAGCGCTATCTGCGCTACCTGCGCGAACAGATGGGCAATGCCGTGCAGGAGCTGCTATCCTTTGATGAGGCCTATGCGCGCACCGACTGGTCCGCGTTCAAGGACTATCCTGCCTTCAGCCAGGCCAACCGGCTCAACGCCTATGGCACGTATCTGCTGATGGAAAAAGAAACTCTGCAAACTGGCAAGGACTCCAAATGAAACTGTTCCGTATTTTGATGCTGCCCCTGCTGCTGCTGTGCGCCCAGGCGTCGCAGGCCGAGGCGCCGCGCGTGGAAAAAGTGGTGTATCACTTCAGCGAGAGCGGCAATGCCATGGGCGGCTTGCGCAATATCCGCAACCACCTGGACGCCAGTCCCAATGCGCAGATTGTCGTCGTGGCGCTGGGCGGGGGCATCGATTTCCTGCTCGACGGTGAGAAGGACAAGAACGGCAATCCGTATGAAGTGGTGGTGCAGGAGTTGGCGGCCCGCCATGTGCAATTCCGAATCTGCAACAACACGCTGAAAGCGCGCAACATCAGCAAGGACAAGGTGCTGCCGGAAGCGACCATCGTCCCATCCGGCGTGGCGGAAATCAGCCGTTTGCAAGCACTGGAAGGCTACGCCTACATCAAACCGTAGGAAAATCCCGGCATCATCGATTTCTTTGATGCCTCATTGCGTCCCCCGCCCCCGCTCCCCGCTCCCGCCCCCATATTTGGCGCCGCTCCTCGCGCCACTCCGCACCGAAGCGAACCGCCACCACTAATACCAGTTAAATCGGACGATTAAATTGGTATTGGTTCAGCTCGAGAATTCGATGCCAAATTATAATGTTTCTTTATAAACAATTAATATTCAACTTTTCATATAAACCGCCGAAAATTGGCCCAATTTCATAGTGAAAATCCAGTTATAACAAGCAATCTCGGGAGACAAAAAACCACTGAATCAGGCCAGGATTGTATTTATTGCATTGCATAACTGGTACGTAAAGTTATCTTTTTATAAAAAACCACTTGACGACCAATCTCGCACATTGCATCCTAAATTTAGGCCATACGCACTCATTTGGTGCGATACAGGGCTAAAACAAAACATAAAACGTGGCGGTAAACCATACCGACCAAGGAGACAGGGATGCTTGCGGAACCAAAGAATATGCTGTTGGGGCAGGAGAGCGCGTCGCCGTTGCGGCCGTCTTTGGAAGCCCTGCTGCCTGCGGCATCGTTTGAGCCGTTTGCCACGCGAAAACTGCACAGGGCAACGCTGCTTTGGTCGAATCAAGCCAGCCCGGTTTCGTTTGACCCGGACGATTTCAGCTACTGCCTGCCATTGCCGGAAGAGCCGGACGACGCCTACGACGCGACGGCGCCCGCCCAAATTTTCCTGGCCGAGCGGTATGGCGGCAACGGCATCAGCAGCAACGGCGGCGGCGTGCGCTGCGGCTTGCGCGGGCAAATTCAAGTCAAGGGAATCGGACGCAATCCGCTGGCCGGTACCGATGCCGATTACTGGCACAGCCACGGTGCGGCATCGCTGGAGGAAGGCATACGCGAGGCGGTGTGGGGCGAGGTTTGCCATATTGCGCTGCCATTCGGCGGCGTACGCACGCTGGGCTTGATCGCGACGGGAACCAGCGCCCCGTATGCGGCGCCGAACGGGCCGCGCCAGGCGCGTCGCTGCCTGATCTTGCGTGAAGCCGCGTTGCGGCCGGCGCACTACATGCGGGCCATCTTCCAAAAAACCGCCGCCGGCCAGCCATTTGACGGCATGGCCGACGCGCGCCGCGCGGCGCTGGCAATCGAGATGATCGGCGCGGGTCTTGAAAGCGCCTACGGCGGCAGCTTGCGCAGCGCGGACGACTTGAACCGCTATTTGTGCGCGATGACCTCGCGTTTCGCGCGGCAGCTTGCCTGCGCCTACGCCAAGCGGATATTCCACGGCGGATTGTCCGGCTCAAACATTTGCGTCGACGGCCGCTGGATCGACTACGGCACCCCGACCACGGTCTCGGATTACGGCCGGGTGATTGTGGCGAAGAACATGCCCGACTTGTGGCGTCAGCACACCGCCCTGTATGACACGCTGGAAAACTTCCACTGCTATCTGCTGAAATACCTGCCCGCCCAGCTAACGACGGGCATCCTGGCAGCGACAGCCTGGGTCGCCCATTTCCATGCCGAACTGACGGCCCGTTTCCCCATCGAGTTTGGCAAACTCGCCGGCATTCCTGAAGCCGATCTGGAAGCGATCGATGCTGCGGTGGTGCAGCGTTTCTTTGCCATTTGCCAGCGCACCATCGCCAGCGGCAACCGCGAGCCGTTCAAACTATCGCCGACCCATGTCTCCGCAATGCCGGCCAAGATGGGCGATTTCCATCTGAATACGCTGTTGCAGACCGCCGCGCGCGCCGACACGGCAAGCGCCATGGACGAGCTATTGCAGCCCGGTCTGCCGGCCGACGACCTGCGCGCTGAGCTGGTGAGCAGCTACATGGCGCTGCGCGCGGCCTGGCTGCAACAACAGGGCGCAGGAGCCGACGCCGCAGCATATTTGAAACTCAACGCCTGGCGCTGCAACGTCCCGTTTGACGACTTGTATCGCCCGGTGTTTGATCAAAGCATCGCGCGATTGATTGCCGAAGACGGCGAGATCGCCCCCTTTGTCGAGCGCTACGTGCGCAAGGCACAGTGCATCATCGCCGAACCCACGGCGGGCGCATTCCGGATCGACGCGCTGCTGCCGGCGCAAAGCGGGAAGGTGTGGGTCCGGCTCGAGGGCGCCGACGCTTTGCTGCGGCAATTGCATGCGCAGATACCTGGAGCTGCGCTATGAACACCATGAGCTACCTGCAAGTGTACGACAGCGGCAGCGACGAGTTCCTCCGGCAATACGAGATCCTGGGCCGGGTGACGAGTTTGATGAGCAAGAGCGCCAGCCATGCGCAGCTGCCCCTGTCGTATCTGGCCAGGGTCTGGCTGCCAGCCATCCGGCACAACAATGTGAAGTGCTATTTCAACGATGACGGTGAAATAGTCGCGATGCTGGCCTGGGCCTTCCTGAGCGAAGCGACCATCCAGCGCCTGTGCGACAGCGGACGCATGGATCTGCACCTGAGCGAATGGAACGAAGGGGACCAACTGTGGATCGTCGATTTCCTGGCCCCGCACGGCAACCTGCGCTACGTGCTGAGGAATATGCGCGACCAGCTTTTCCCCGGCCAGAAGCGGATTTCGTATTGCCGATACAAGCGCGATCATATTTTGCTGAAGAGCGTAACCAGGTCCGACCAGAGCGCCTTCTTCCGCTCAGCGCTGCCTGAAGTCGCCCAACCGGATAGGTAGGTGGCCGAACCTATTTTTAAATTGGCCGATTTTTAAAAGGTGATGCAATGAAAGTCATACGTTTAGATCGCAATGCAAGCATGTTTGACGTGGCCCTGGTCGACGCCCAGGTGTCCGGCGGCATCGCGGCAACGGCTTCGCTGGAGGCAGCGTTCAATTGCTTCGGCAGTGTCGGCTCTATGGGCACGCTGGGTTCGGCCTGCGGCACGGCGGGAACCTTCGGCAGCGCAGGCAGCTTCGGCTGCGGTTCCATCTAATCCAATTCATCGACAATTCAGGAGACATCAAATGAAAGTTATTCGTATCGACAGCGACGCAAGCAAATTCGACGTGGCCTTGTTCGGCACCAGCCAACCCGTGGCCGGCGTCGCCTCCGCAGCACTGGAAGCGGCTTTCAATTGCATCGGCACGGCCGGCACTTTCGGCTCCGCTGGCTCTGCTTGCGGAACTTTTGGTACGGCTGGTTCGATCGGTTCCTTTGGCTGCTCAAGCATCTAAAGAAGGCGCATGTCGGCTGTAGCAAACAGAGCGCCATGATGCAGTGATTGGCGCACAGAAGATGTCAACAGGATGCTTCCTGTTGGTGTCTTCCGGCGAGGAATGGGGACGATGGAAAAACTCTGTGAACTGACTGATGTCAGCATGTTCTACGGCCAGACCCTGGCGCTCAACCGCGTTGGCATCCATGTCAGGCGCGGCGAAATAGTCGGCTTGCTGGGCGCGAACGGCGCCGGCAAGACGACGCTGATGGAATTGCTGGAAGGCTTGCTGCTGCCGTCGAGCGGCAGCGTGGCGGTGCTGGGCAAGCCTCCCGCCCAACTGACGCCGCAGGAGCGCGGCGACATCGGCCTGATGTTCCAGCGCTATGCGTTGCCGGGCTATAGCCAGGTGGCGGAATTCGTCGATTTGTATGCCTCGCTCTACCCGCACGAGAACGGCGCGGACTTGATCGCGCGCCTGGGCCTGGGACAGTTTCTGAAAAAGCGCATCGGCAGCCTGTCCGCCGGCCAGCAGCAGCGCCTGGCTTTCTTTTGCGCGGTCTATGGCCGGCAAGGTCTGCTGATACTGGACGAACCGACCTCGGCGCTCGATGTGCGCTCGCGGCGCGCGATGCGGGAATTGCTGGTGGAACGCTGCCGGACGCATCGGCTCGGCGTGCTGCTCTCCACGCACGAGCTCGAAGATGCGGCCGCGCTGTGCGATCGGATCTACATCCTGGACCACGGCGAAATCAAGCTGGACGCGACCTCGGAACAACTGCGCCAAATGAACCGCGGCAGCTTGCGCTTCGAGTTCAGCGCGCCGGAATCCGTGACCAAGACATTGCAGGCCGCGCTGAACGGCGGCGCCAGCGTGCCGCTGAGCCTGGCGCAGGGGCGCTGGAAAGTCGAGTGCGACCACGACGCGGCGGCGCAGTTCCTGGACCATTTGCTGCGCGCTGAAACGGAGCACGGCTTTGTATCAGGCGTGCAGGTGTCGAGCGGAAAACTGGAAGACATTTACCTGGATACGATTTCTCATGAACACTAGTTCGATCACAGCAGCCGCCACCCCGGCGTCCGGCGCCACCGGGCGCCGCGTATTCGGGGTGTTCGCGCGGATCGCATTCGCCTCCTATTTTCGCAATTGGGTGTCGGTGCTGATGGCCAGCGGGGTGCCGCTGATCTTTTTCGTCATCTACCTGATTCCGATTTCGATGAGCGGCGGCGCCGAGCCGTCGATGGTGGTGCTGACGGCACCCGGCCTGCCGGCAGCCGAACTGGCCCGCTTGCAAAAACTGAAGATCCCCGGACTGGAGTTGAAAGCCGCCACCGGCACGTCCAGCCCGGACGAGCTATTGGCCAGCCAGCAGGCGCGCATGGTGCTGGCGGGCGGCACCGCCGGCCACGGCCTGGTGTTGCACATCGCGCCGGGCGACCACGTCGTGGCGCTGCTGCTGGCGCGCGCCCTCCGCGCGTCGTCCACGGCGGAGGACGGCGCCGGCGATATTTCCATCCTGACCAGCAGCCTTGGCGATGCCGAGACCCAGCTCGGGGTGGCCAAGGTCAGCGCCGGCATCCTGGTGATGGCCTTGCTGAACCTGGGGCTGTTCTCGGCTGGCGTCAAATTGCTGCAGGACCGGTCGAGCGGAGCGTTGCGCCTCTACCGCAATTTCCCGGTTCCGTTCTATGTCTACATCGGCGCGGAGCTGGCGACCCGGCTGCTGTTCGTGGTGTTGCAGACGGCCTTCATGCTGGGGCTGGCGTTCGCCTTTTATCACTTTCAAATGGGATTCCAACAGACCCTGCTCACGCTGCTGGTGGCGACGCTGTGCGGCATTCCCTTGATCTTGCTGGGCTATGCGCTGGGCGCCGTGCTGCCTAACCTGTCCAAGGGGGTGCATGCGTTCACCATCACCAATCTGGTCACCTGTTTTCTCGGCGACCTTTTCATGCCGGCGTCCTCGGTCGACTTCTTGCGTCCCATCGTCTTTTTCATGCCGACCACGCATGTGAGCAACCTGTTACGCATCGTCATGGCCGATGCCCATGCCACCTTCGCCGTGTGGCAATCGATTGTCTTTTTGGCCGTTTTTTCGGTACTGGCCCTGTGGTTCACTGTCAAAAATTTCAAATATACAGCGGGGGAATGAATATATGTTGGGACTAGACGTTGCGGATACTGAGCACACTTCGGACGTGCGATTGCTGGTGGATTTTGGCGCCCGTCCAGGGTTAGCGCTGCCTTTCGCCCGCGCCTTGCTGGACTTCCTGGAGCGCCAGCCCGGCGGCGCCAGCTTGCACTGCTATGCCTTGAGCACCTTATCCAATCGCAGCACGCTCGATAGCGTGCTGCGCCTGCCGCAGCGCGACGCCGACGCCTTTCGCCGCGCCGCCTATGTTTGGGCGGAACGCCAGCTCGACCATTTCGAGCAGAGCCTGTTGTGGGATCAGGCCGGCCTGGTCTTCGACGGCGGCGCGCGGCTGTTCGTCGGCTTCCCGTATGTGACATGCACGCAGGTCACATGGGCGGACTGGCTCGCCAACCTGCGCCCCAGCAGCGTCCTCAGTCCCGGGCTGCTGTGCCGCCTGACCGCCCTGGCGGCGCAATGGTTGCGGGTGGATCGCAAACGCCTGAAAGACAGCCTGCCGTTGATCCTGGCGGAAGTGCTGCAGCCATTGTGGCGGGATGACGGTCCGCCCGATCCCGCGCAATTGATGCTGCATTGCACAGACCCGGAAACGCGCCACGCCTTGCTGAGCCTGTGCGCCAGCCTGCAGCGCGAGGCCAACGAGCAGCGCCTGGTCCTGGACGGACAGGGGAAAACCTGGGCCGGCACGCTGCGCCTCGAACTCGCCAAGGAGAATCAGAATATGCACGACATGTTGCTCGTCTGCCGGGAATTTTTGAGCCTGCTGGCATTCAGCCAGGTGGAAACCGATTATCTGCTGCTGTTAGCCAATTCCCTGCCGCGCGAACGCGTACTCGACGAGGTCAGCGCATGAGCCCGATGACACTGTGCGGCACGCACATGAGCTTGTTGAAGAAGGTGGAGATGCTGCCACCCGGTAGCTTTATCGACAGCGCCTATCACATCTATTCCTGCGTCAGCGGCAGCACGGTCGCCTTGCATGATGGCGCCTCGTCGCCGTTCCTGAACCCGCTGTGGGGCGTTCCCATGTCGGGCGCGGGCACCGATATCGATGCCGAACTGGCACAGCTGAAGGCCGTCTGCGAAACCCTGGAACGCTATGCGTCCTGCGTGTTGCGGGAAGGCGAATACCGGATCGCCAGCGCCGAGGAATTGGGGGAGGATGCGTTCGACTGGCGCAGCCTGCCGCTGCTGTCCGAGGCCGAACTGGCCTTGCCGCAGCAGATCTACACCAATTTCGACCCCACGGCGCCGATCCGCTGGATCGCGGCCTGGAATCTGTGCACCGGCCGCGAGCAGGCCGTGCCGCTGGCCCTGACCCATCTGCAACCGCGCGGCTGGACCGCCGAGCGCTTCACGTACACCATTTCGACCGGGCTGGCCGCGCATACGGACTGGCGGCGCTGCATCATCTCCGCCATTTGCGAAGTGATCGAACGCGACGCGATCGCGCTGAACTGGCTGTTACGCCATCCTTTGCGGCGGATCCGGTTTACGGAGGAAGAGATCGCAAGCTTCGCGCCGGCCGTGCAACCGCTGCTGCGACAGGAGGAATTCGCCTTCTACGATGCGCGCAGCGATTTCGGCCTGCCTATCGTCTATCTGCACAGACGGCGTCCGAACCATCCGTATGCCGCCAATCTGGTCACATGCGCCGCCAACTTCGACTATCACGCCGCCGTAGCGAATGCGCTGCGCGAGATGGTGTCCATGAGCGCCGGCCTGGATACCGGCCGCATCAAGCCGCGCGAGACTGCGGCAGAGTGCGCCAGCATCGAAGAGGGCGCGGTCTTCATGGCGCTGCCCGAACGCGCCGCCGCGTTCGATTTTCTCGGCGCCTCCGGTGCGACGGTCGGCTTGAGCGAACTGCTGGCAAGCCAGCCGGACGCCGGCAACGACGCCGAACGTTTGCAATGGCTGCTGACGCAGGCCAGGGCAAACGGGCACGACATTCTCATCAGCGAATTGACGCCGGACGATCTGCACGATGCGGGCGTACGGGTGTTTCGCGCGCTGATCCCCGGCCTGATGCCGATGACGACCGATATGCGCTGCCGCTTCCTGGCGTCCCATCGCTTGCGGCAGATGCACCAGCACTGGCGGATCGAGGCGCCGCTGGACGAGGCCATTACTCCCTTTCCGCAATCTTTTGCTTGAGAATATGAACAATATCCAACTCGTTTCTACCGGACAGTTCGGACTGTCCCTCGCGGCATTGCTTCAGCCTTGGGCGGAGCGCGCGGACGCCGGCGCCGGTCTGCATGTGTATTGCGCCTCGGCGCTCAATCTGCAAAGTTTCCAGGAGTATGGGCGCCAGTTGGCCGGCGACCAGCGCTTGCTGGGGGTGTTTCTGTTTGAGCGCTTTTTGTTCATCACCCCTGTGCTCAGCAATGGCGACGGTCCCTGCGCGGCCTGCTACGTCGCCCGCCTTTTGAGCCATCCTCCCCAGCCGTTGAACGATTTCGTGGTGCGGGCGGCAGTGCGGATCTGCGACGAGAACCTCAAGTTCGCCTACCACAACTGGAACCGCAGCACGCTGCAACTGGCGGCCGAACTGGTGCAACAGCAAATCGCCGCGGGCCGGGCAAACCAGGCGCTGGCGCTCGATATCGGCGGCCTGAATATCCTGGCCGACCGCGTGCTGCCATTGCATGCCTGCGCTTGCCGTCAGGCCGGCATTCCGGCGGCGCGCATCGGCGCCCGGCGCTTTGTGGCCTTCGTACCCGAACTGCAGGCCTGCCTGGCCGGCGCCACCACGAAACAAGGAGCGGCAGCATGAAATTGACCGGTGATGTGGAGATCGACAGCGTCCTGCCTGAACGGCCCAGCCTGCTGGAAGAAGTGATGCTGGTGCCGTGCGGCGTGGAGCGGGTGATTCTGCTGGGCGGCCTGAACGCGCCGATGTTGCCGACCTTCGATCGGGGCCTGGACATCGTCCGGTTTTTGCAGCAATTGAATGGCAGCCAGACCATGTCCGAGCTCTTGTTGCAGTCGGGCGAAGAAACCGAGGCCACGCGCGACTTGCTGATACAGCTGGCGCGCCATGGCCTGCTGGAGGAAGGCGGCGCAGCGCCGCAGCCGGAGGATGAAGACCGCTTCGCCGTGTCGCTGGCGCCGCTGATGGATCAAACCAGGGTGTTCCGCTCGCGCGCCGCCGTCGCCGACGCGGCCCGCCTCGAGTTTTCCCTGCTGGGCAGCAACGCCGCATTGCTGGAGCGGTTTGCCGCGCGTGCGCGCCAGGCGGGGTTGCGGCCGCAACTGGGCAGCGACCAGCCCGATCCCGCTCAGCTGGTCATCTGCCTGCAAGACCAGGACCAGCTCTGTCCGCGCACCGCAGCCTTGATGGCGGCGGGACATTCCATCCTGCTGGTCTCGTTCCGCCAGAGCGCGCTCCACATCGGTCCGATGATCCTGGGACAGGGCAGCGCGAATGCGTATTGCTATCTGGACGCGACCCGTGGCTTGGCGTTCGGCGTGAATGACGGCGCCGAGAACCTGCAGTTCGCCGTTCTGGTGCATACACTGACGCTGGTGCTCAGCCGCTGCGCCGCGCTGCGCCTGGTCAACGTCAGCAAAGCCTGGGACTGGCATGGCGGCGAGCCGCGGGTGAGCGAGCGCCCGATCGTGCGGCGCTTTCACCTGGACGGCCGGCCGCTGGCGCAGCACGCTGCCCTGTCCAGCGACGGCTGGGCGCGCCTGGAGCGCCTGGCCGGCATCGCGACGCCGCCCAAGCGGTTTATCGGCAGCAAGATGCACGAGGTGCACTACGATCCACGCCACATCGCGGCCGCAGAAGAAATTCCGCGCCCGGCCCATTTCGACAGCGATCTCGTCTTGCCGGTGACAGCGCAGCGCCTGTTGAACGTGGCGCAACAACTGGCGCGGCGCGTATTCGGCTATGCGCTTTCGGGGCCGGCATTGAAGCGCACCACGCCCACCGGGGGCAATCTCGGTTCGCCGGAGGGCATCGCGGTGTTGCGCTGCCCCACCCTCGGGCTGGAAATCCTGTATCGCTATGTGCCCGTGGTGGACCAGTTCGAAGTGGTCTTTACCCGTCCGCTGCCACTCGGCGACACGCAGGCCGAGCCACGGGTGTGGCTGGCCTGCCTGATGAACCTGGGCAAAGCGCAAAGCAAGTACAGCACGTTCGGCTTGAATCTGGTCCACCTCGACGCCGGCGTTGCGCGCGCGTTCTGCGAGGCTACCGCCACCGCGCTGGGTATCGACCTGCGCTTCGAAGATCCGGGCCATCGACTGCCCAGTGTGATTGCGGCCTTGGCCGACCGCGCCCATCGCTACGGGGCCGGCTGGTGCGCGGAGCTGAGCGCGCCGGGATGGCTGAGTGCACTGGCCAGGCCCAAGGCGGCGCTGAAGCTCGATCAGCGCCTTGCCGCCAGCCACGCGCTGCGCGACTACGACGGCCTGGGCATTTCCGTCGCACGGATCGAGCGCCTGCTGCGCGGCGCCGAGCTGTCCATGCTGACGCCGATAGAGCACAAGCTGGCCGAACAGCTGGTCGTGCTGCTGCTGGTGCGCGAGGGCCAGGGACAGGGCAGCTACAGCTTCAATCTGAAGACCGGCCTGGCCCGCCTCGACGCGGCGCAACCGGGCCAGCTCCTGCCGCATCAGCTGGACGATCTCACGGTGCAGAAAAACCTCAACGCGGCGCCGGCCGCGATCTTCATGCTGGCGCCGTTGCACGACCTGGTCGGTGAATTCGGTCCGAGCGGACACGACATGGCCTTGGCTTGCGTGGGCCGCTGGGTGGGACATTTCTGGCTCGGCCTGAAGGCGGTCCGGCACGGCGGCTGCCCGGCCGGCATCATGGTCGAGAGCGATCTGCTGCGTGCCTTGCCGCGCGAGTACGCCCAGCTCTCCGGCCTGTTCTCCTTTTCGTTTGGCAAAGTGCCGGCGCGATGAACGGCGAATTGATCGTCTGGCCGCGCCAGCGCCGTGGCGCGGGGCAGCTGCTGGCCTTGTGGCTGTTGTATGGCGTCAATGGCGGTTTGCTGTTCGCCGCAGCGCGCGTATGCTCGGCACCGGGCTGGTCGGGCGGCAGCGCCGCGGCGTGCAGCGTGGGCTGGCTGTTGTTGAGCATGAGCGCGATGGTCGCGGGACACGAGGGAGCACATTGGCTGGCGGGCAGGATCTGTTCTTTGCACAGCGCGCATCTGCAATTTTGGCAAGGCGGCTGGCCCCGGCCGCGCTATGTCGTCGCACCGCAAGCGGGCTTGCAGTGCGACGGCACGCGCCGCGCGGTGTATCTGGCGGGCCCCTGGTGTGACCAGCTGTTTTGTCTGGCGCAGTTGCTGCTGTTGATGGCGGCGGCGCCGGTGTCCGTCATCTTGTGGCCTGCGGCGTTCTTCGCCTGTTTCAGCAGTTTCTTCAACTTGCTGGCCTTGGATGATAGCGACCTCGGCCAGGCGCTGCCGGCCTGCGGCGGCCATGCCTCCGTGCTGCGGTATTGGAATTACTCCCTGCTGCCCGGCGCGCTGGCCCTGGTGGCGGCGATGCTGGTGGCGGCCTACCGCTTTCTGATGTGGGTACAGAGTTGAAGCCGCCGATCCACGCCCAGGCCGCGCCGGGCGCCGATGCCCGCCCCGACAGCGACAGCGCCAGAAAGAAATTGCAGGCCATGATCGCCAGGGTCGAGGAACACGCGACGGTGCCGCCGGAGGCGCGTCCGGCTAGCGCGGCCCGCGCGTCTTCCCTGCCATGGCGCGCCGCGCTGGTGCTGGTGCTAGTGCTGTCATGCCTGGCCTTTGCCGCCTGGTATTCCCGGCCACGGGCCACAGGGGCGGCGCCGGTGCAAGCCGCGCGGCCCAGCCAGGCGGTGGCGGCCAGCGGCGCACCCGAACCGGCCGGCGAAATGCATATCAGCGGGCATTTCATTGCACGCCGCTTGTCGCGTCTGACGAGCAACGTGGTGGCGCGGGTCGCGCGGATTGCGGTGCATGAAGGACAGCACGTTCGGGCGGGCGAGCAATTACTGCTGCTGGACGTGGCGGGCGGCGACGCCGAACGGGCGGCGGCGCAAGCCAAGCTGGATGGACAGGTTTTGCAGATCAACACGGAGAGACTCGCCATGCAACAGGCCTCCAGCGAATTCAGGCAGCAGGAAGACCTGCGCCAGCAAGGTTTCGTCTCCACGCAAAGCCTGGCGCGGACACGGCTGGCGATGGAGCAGGCGAAGTTGCGTCTGGAAATCGCCCAGGCACAACAACGGGAACTGCACAACTATCTGCTCGGCATCGATCAACGCCAGCGGCAGCTGAGTTTGCGCGCACCGTTCGCCGGCAAGGTGATCGCCATCGCCGCCACCGAAGGCGAGGTCGTCTCGCCGGGGAATTACGACGAGCGCTTTGTACAGTCCGGTCTGCTGACACTGGTGGACCCGCATTCGCTGCGGGTCGAACTGGCGGTGCAGGAGAGCCTGTACGCCAAGGTGCAGCAGGCCGGTTGCGCCCTGGTCAGCGCCGTTGCCCAGCCGGACAAAATCAAACTGCGCCCCTTTGTGATCGACGAGGTCGCGCAAACGGCCGACCGCCAGCGCGGCACGCTCACCGTTTATCTGGCCAGCAAGCGTGAAACCAGCGAATGGCCGATCTTGAACGGCGAGGCCAGCGTGCTGTTTGTGGGCCCGAACGATGCGCGTTGCGAGCCGGACGCCAAGCAACACTGAACAGAACAGGAAGAATCCATGGACGAAGAATTTGTGGTCAGCGCGCGGGGCCTGCATTATGGCTACGTCTCGCCGGCCGGACGGCAACAGGTGTTGCAAGGCAGCGACTGCGCTGTGCGCCGGCACGAACTGCTGGCTATCAGCGGACCTTCCGGCAGCGGAAAGTCGACGCTGTTGCGGCTGCTGTCCGGCATCCAGGCGCCGGACAAGGGCGAGATACGCTTGCTGGGCCAGGATCTGGCGGGGCTCGACGAACATGCCCGCGCCGGCCTGCGGGCGCAGCATTTGGGTTTCATCTTTCAGCGTTTCAATTTGCTGCCTTTCCTGACCGCGCAGGAAAACGTCGAACTGGGCCTGAAGCTGAAGCCCTTGAGCCGGCAACTGCGCCGCGAGCAAGCCTGTGCCGCCTTGGACTACGTGGGGCTGGGGCACAAGCTCACATCGCTGCCCAGCCAATTATCCGGCGGCGAGCAACAGCGGGTGGCGGTGGCCAGGGCGGTGGCGGCCGCCCCGGCATTGCTGCTGTGCGACGAGCCGACCGGCAGCCTGAACGAAGAGGCGGCCAACGATATCTTTGAACTGTTGCAGCAACTGGCGCATGATCATGGCCGCGCGGTGGTGCTCATCACACACAACGACAAGCTGGCGGCACAGGCCGATCGCAGATTGTTTTTGCAAGGAGGGAAATTGCTGTCGGCAACGCCTCCGTCCGCCGTGCGCGGGGTGTGCCATGTCTGACGCGCAACGAGGCTGGCGATGCTGGGATTGATGCGGCAACATCTGCGCCAGTTGATGGCCTGCTGGTTGTTGGTGCTGGCGGCCTCGTTGTTGGCCGTGATGTTAATGGCCAACAGCTACTGGACGGGCCTCAACACGCCCCAGCCCGACCTGCTCATCGTGAGCAATGCCCTGTCGCCACAGCAGTTTCTGCCGTTCTCCTACCTGGAGCGGGTGGACAAGCTCGCCGGCGTGGAGGCCAGTTCCGAACTCAGCTCGGCGCTCGCCTGGCTGCCCGTTCTCAGCCACACCAGCGCGATTTTGCTGGTCGACAAGGACGGCTTTCCGGGCGTCGTGCCGCAGCTCGGGGTCGAACCGAACGTCCTGGCCGCCTGGCGGAAACGGCGCGACGGCGTCTTGGTGAGCGCCGCCCTGTGGCGCCGCCTGTCCATGGATGCGGACAGCAATCTGCAGGTGCTGGTACTGAACGGCGGACAAAAACAGGCATTGAGCCTGAGCTTGCAGGGCAGCTTTCAACGCACGCCGGCGCTCGATTGCGAATACTGTATTTTGGTGGGGCGCGAGCTGATCGAACAGGCGTTGCCGGCGTATCGCGGCATTGTCAGCGCGATTCTGGTGCGCAGCGCCGGCGGCGCGACGGCCAGCGCCGAGCTGGCCAAGCGCATCGACGCCAGTTTTGCGCATGACACCTACGCGACCCGCAGCGGCCCGTTTTCGGCGGCGCAGGGTGCGCATCTGCATTCCGTGATGAATTTGCGCACGCTGGCGATCGCGGTGGTGGCCTGCGTCCTGCTGACGGTGTTGGCGATCCCGGCCTTGATTTTCTACCTGAACGGCGTGGTGCACCGGCCTGGCTTTGCGCTGCTGCTGTGTCTGGGCTTTACCCGGGCGCATCTGTATCGCCGCATCCTGCTCAGCGTGTCGCTGATGGTGGGTTCCGCCTGCGCGAGCGCGTTTGCGTTGGCCTACCTGCTCGATGGCAGCACCCTGACGACGGACGTGACGTGGCTGCGCTTCGAGTCGCCCGCGCTCGGCCTGGCCGGCGCGGTGGGCGTGGCGCTACTCACGGCCGCCTGCAGCTATTGCGCTATCTATATGGCTTTGCACAACACGGCCCCGGCGGCGTTGAACGAGGAGACGATGTGATCGGCGCGACCCTGCATCTGCTGGCGATCTTCCTGCGGGCCCATCGGCAGAAGCCTTTGCGGTTCTTTATTTTCCTGTTTGCCTTGGCGGCGCCGACCATCTTGTTGTCGGGCGGCTTGGCATTCTTCAGCGCGTTCCAGCAACGCATCGAGCAAATCCCGGCCGATCGTTATCTGGTGATGGAGAGCGCCGCGGCGGTGGAAACGCATAGTTTTTTCCCGGCGCAAATCGGCTCCATGGCGGCCGCATTGATGAGCAGCGAAGCAGGACTGGACGACAGCGGCATCAGCGCCGCCATCGCGCTCGACGTCAACGTGGAGAACCCGGCCCGCAGCGCCTTGACCGCCGCCACGCTGCGCGGCATCAGCCTGACCGGAAATCGCGAATATATCTTGCGCCAGGGTCGTTGGCCGCGCGAGGGAAGCCGCGAGGTATTGCTGACTCAGCCTCTGTTCGACTGGCTGGCCGAGCATGGCGGCACAACCGGCGGCGTCGTGCTGGCCGGACGGCGCTGGGATGTGGTGGGCGTCACCACGTCGCCATTTGGCGGTGGCGACTGGGATATCGTCACCTCCTTGCAGACGGCGCAAACCGACTTCGATATGGCTGGCGTCATCAGTTCGCTGAGCTTGCGCCTGCCCAACGGCGGCGAGGCGCGGACGCTGACGGCGTTGCGCACCGCGCTGGGCCGCGTGCACGAGAAGTCGCTCGAACTGGTGCAATACCGGCGCCAGGTCGAGCAAGTCACGGCCAACGTCAAGCAAGGCGTGCTGTGGTTATGGCGGTGCGTGCTTTGCCTGGTGGTGTTTTGCGCCGGCCTGGCGCAAGCGATGCTGGCCGGAGTGATCGCGTTCGAACGCGGCTCGGCCTACGCAACGCTGCACGCCATCGGTTTCAGCCATCGCCAGATAGAGGCTGCGGCCGTCCTGGAGGGCGCGCTGCTGGGCGCTGCGGGGGCGGCGCTGGCGATGTTCGCAAGCGGCCTGGCGATGCGCCAGCAAAGCTTGAAGATCGCGCTGCCAGGCGCCGATCTCGACATGTCCATGCAAAGCGATTGGCAGAGCTGTGCGCTGGTGCTGATGCTTGCAGCCGCCTTGGGTGGCGCGGCTTTTTACTTTAGACGGCGCATGGCCGGCGCCGGCATGACAAGCTTGAATTGAGGGAGGGACGACATGCAAAGCAGCAAAAAGATCGCATTTTTCTGCGCCTGTGCGGGCGCGCTGATGGGCATATCCGGCGTGGGCGCCGGCTTGTATTTCGGCGTGATCCGTCCGATGCTGCTGCATGGGCGCGCCGTGCCCCCGGCAACGCTGTTGCTGGTGGCAGGGGTGCTGCTGCTGGGCGTGATAGGCGCAGTATGGACGCTATCCAAACTGCATGCCGCGCTCCTCGGCCCGGCCGCCGCTTCGGCACAAACAGG
Source organism: Duganella rhizosphaerae (assembly GCF_040364205.1). Taxonomy (NCBI): domain Bacteria; kingdom Pseudomonadati; phylum Pseudomonadota; class Betaproteobacteria; order Burkholderiales; family Oxalobacteraceae; genus Duganella; species Duganella rhizosphaerae. The sequence continues at coordinate 80,682 of NZ_BPWK01000018.1, read as the reverse complement.
CGAGGCGGACTGGTCCTGACAGGCCGTGCCTGCTGTTTTCTCTTCCCTTCGATCGTGGCGGCGGTACCGAAATTTATACTCAGCTCAAGGTCCGGGTATGACAATTCATACTCGGGCATTGGCGCCCGGCCCCACCCATCTCAAAAAAAATTCATGTAATCAATGGCTTGGTTCAATAGTCCGGCTTGCCATTCCCATGGCACGGATAGTGCTATCTCTGTTGTGAAAAGTATATTCGCTGACGGCCATCCGCTTCGAGTCGCTTTTTACTATAAATAAAACGGAGACAAAAAATGAACAAAGTAATTCCCCCCCGAACGCGCAAGCCAGCTTCTTGACGTAAGCGCCGGCGCCGCCCGTCTGGCGGCGCCGCTTGCGCGTCACTCCATCGCTAATTCACGGCTGACCGAGCCCGGACCTTGCTCCCGCAGGTCCGGCGGGTATCGCTGCACCCTCGATTTTCCGGGTGCGGCATTCCAGCGTGCCCGGTCGCGTGGTCGTACCTATCGCACAACCTTATTGGATCGTTTATGAAAGCATTATTAGTAGCTGGTCTCTTGCTCGCCGCCGGCGCCGCCTCGGCGCAATCCGGCATCACCGTCTACGGCATACTGGACGCGGGCATCGCCCGCGAAACAGGGGGCGCCGATGGCTCGGTCACCAAGCTGGCCACTGGCGTGCAGTCCGGCAGCCGGCTGGGCTTCAAGGGGCAGGAGGACCTGGGCAATGGCATGAACGCCCACTTCGTGCTGGAGAACGGGCTCGATCTCGACACCGGCAAGGCACGCCAGAACGGCGCCTTGTTCGGCCGCCATGCCTATGTCGGCCTGACTACCAGCGCCGGTACCGTCAACCTGGGCCGTCAATGCAACCCGATCTTCATCGCGCTGGACGGCATCGACCCGTTTGAAACCGGCTTTACCGGTTCCGCCACCAACCTGATGAGCATCGGCACGGCACGTACCAACAACACCATCAGCTATGCAACGCCCAAGCTGAATGGACTGTCGGCCACCGTGATGTATGGTTTTGGCGAACAGGCCGGCGATAGCAGCTTGGGCCGCACCATCGCTTTTTCCGTCGACTACGCGGCTGGCCCGTTGGTGGGAACCTTCGCATATGACAGCCTGAAGGTCACTTCGTTCAATACGATGAAAGAGGTCCTGCTGGGCGCCAGCTACAACTTCGGCCCCGCGACCATGCATGCCGCGTTTGAAACCGAAAAGAACGACGTCGGCGGCGATTTCCGCGACTTCCTGCTGGGTGCCTCCGTGCCGCTCGGACAGGGCAAGCTGCTGGCCTCGTATGTGAAAAAGCAGGACCGTTCCGCGACCCAGCGGGGCGGAAGACAGTTTGCGGTGGGCTATACCTACACGCTGTCCAAACGCACCAACCTCTACAGTTCATTCGGCACCATCCACAACGAACTGGCCGCCACCAATGTGGTGGGCGATGCCTCCAGCGGCGGCAGCACGCCGGCTGCCGGAGATGGATCGCGAGCACTGGCGGTCGGCATCCGACATAAGTTCTGACATCCCGGCGAATAAAACCCACAAAGCACCACCGGGGTTTGGTCCCTTTCGGGACCAGACCCTATTCCATCCCCCTTATCTTCTTGGAGACTCTATGTTCGTTCCTATTTCCTCCCGTGTGTTGTCCGCGCTGTGCGCCCTGGCGCTGTTGGCCGGGGCCGTTCCAGCGGTGCGCGCCGCTGACGCCGCACCATCGGCCCATGTGACCATCCTGGCCACCGGCGGCACCATCGCCGGCAGCGGGGCCACCAGCACCACCACGGTCGGCTACACCGCCGCTACAGTCGGGGTCGACCGCCTGATCCAGGCCGTGCCGGAATTGGCCAAGGTGGCGCAAGTCAAGGGTGAGCAAGTGTTCCAGATCGCCAGCGAAAACATGAGCAACGAGCATTGGCTGACCCTGGCCAAGCGCGTCAACGTGCTGCTGGCCCAGCCGGATGTGGACGGCATCGTCATCACCCACGGCACCGACACGCTGGAAGAGACCGCCTATTTCCTGGACCTGGTCGTCAAGAGCAAGAAGCCGGTAGTGCTGGTGGGCGCCATGCGTCCGGGCACCGCGCTGTCGGCGGACGGCCCGATCAACCTGTACAACGCCGTGCTGCTGGCGGCCAGCAAGGAAGCCATCGGCAAGGGCGTGCTGGTGGCGTTGAACGACCAGATCCAGGGCGCGCGTGACGTCACCAAGACCAACACCTCGACCCTGGACAGCTTCAAGACGCCGGAGTTGGGCATGCTGGGCTACATCCAGGGCAACAAGCCCTACTTCTACCACACCAGCACCCGCAAGCACACGGCCGACACCGAGTTTGACATCAGCAAGCTGGACGCGCTGCCGCAGGTCGACATCGTCTACGGCTACGCCAACGTCAGCCCGGTGGCGCTGAACGCGCTGGTGGGCGCAGGCGCCAAGGGCATCATCCACGCCGGTGTCGGCGATGGCAGCCTGGCTTCCAAGGTCCTGCCTTCGCTGACCGCAGCCCGCAAGCAAGGCGTGCTGATCGTGCGCTCAGCCCGCGTCGGCCAAGGCATCGTGGCCCGCAACGGCGAAGCCAACGACGATGAGCTGGACTTCGTGGTCTCCGATACGCTGAACGCGCAAAAAGCGCGCATCCTGCTGATGCTGGCACTGACCAAGACCAGCGACAGCAAGGAAATCCAGCGCATGTTCTACACCTACTAAAACTGGGGAAACTCCGGGGGCAAGTCTGCGATATCGCGACGCGCCCTTGATGCGACTTGGAAGACATATCTTTGGCAAACGGCGAAGTTATGCTTTCAGTAGCACAAGCTATTGATTTATATGGGAATTTTGGTGCGGCTGGCGGGGATCGAACCCACGACCCTTGGCTTCGGAGGCCAATACTCTATCCACTGAGCTACAGCCGCGCTGGGGGAATTTCTGAAGTGTGCCGTAGGATACCGTTTTTATCGAGGCCCGTCCATGGAAAGTGTCGTTTTGAGCATCTTAGCGTTTCCAAGCAGGCATTTTTAAGTCTATAATCGCCCGTTTGGTGAAGGTTTTGCAAGGCAGCTGGTTGATACTTTTCTTCTCACGCCACCCGGCTTCGAAATTAGTCTGTTAAGGAAATCATGAGCGACGCACATAACGAACACGAATCCGCCATCAGAACGCCTACGCAGCTCGTTGCTGCTGTTATCGGCTTCTTTGGAGTCACAGTAATTGGCATCATCCTGCTGGTGCAGTACGTGACCGCAGACAAATTGACCGGCGCCGGCTCCAATAGCCAATCCGCTGAAGAAATCGCCACCCGCATCGCCCCCGTCGCCGACACCGGCTTTACGCTGAAAGATTCCAGCGCGCCGAAAGTGCTGCAGACCGGCGAAGCCATCTACACCTCGACCTGCGCAGCCTGCCATGGCGCCGGCGTCGCTGGTGCACCGAAGTTCGGCGACGCCGGCGCCTGGAGCGCTCGTATCGCCCAAGGTTACGATACCGTGGTCAAGCACGCCATCGAAGGCCTGCGCGCCATGCCAGCCAAAGGCGGCAACCCGGATCTGGACGATGTGGAAGTGGCGCGCGCCGTGGTCTACATGGCCAACAAAGGCGGCGCCAAGTTCAAGGAGCCTGAAGTCCCAGCTCCAGCAGCGGCCGCAGCAGCAGCGTCCACGCCAGCCAAGTAAGCTCTCGCTACTCCAGATGAACCGGCCCCAAGCGGCCGGTTTTTTTACGCCCGGATTATTTGCGGCCGGTGACGATCTGGTATTTCTTCAGCTTGTCGTACAAGGTTTTGCGCGGCACCATCAGGTTGTCCGCCGCCAGCCCGACGTTGCCGTCGACCGCCGACAACGCCTGTACGATCAGCTCGCGTTCGTGATGATCGACCTGCTGCGGCAGCGACAAGGTCACACCATCGGCCGCCGGTGCCGGTGCGGATGCAGGCACAGGCGCCGCCGCAGCGGCGATGCCCAGCACCAGCCGCTCGGCGAAATTGCGCAGCTCGCGCACATTGCCCGGCCAATCCGCCGCCTGCCATTGCGCCATCTGCTGCGCGCTCCAGTCCGGCAGCGGACGATGGTAGCGGGCGGCCGCTTCGGCGACGAAGTGGGCCAGCAGCAGCGGGATATCGTCGCGCCGGTCGCGCAAGCGCGGCAGGTCGATGCTGACCACGCCGATGCGGTAGTACAAATCCTCGCGGAACAGGCCCTGCGCGCTCAACTGTAATAGATCAAGTTTGGTGGCGGCGACGATGGTGCAATCCAGCGCCACCGTCTCGTTGGCGCCCAGCCGTTCCAGCCGCCGCTCCTGTAACACGCGCAGCAGCTTGACCTGCAAGGCCATCGGCATGCTTTCGATCTCGTCGAGGAAGACGGTGCCGCCCTGCGCGTACTCCAGCTTGCCGATGCGGCGCTTTTGCGCGCCGGTGAAGGCGCCCGCCTCGTGGCCGAAGATCTCGCTTTCAAACACCGATTCCGGCAACGCGCCGCAGTTGATGGCGACGAAGTTGCCCTTGCGTCCGCTGGCGGCATGCAGCAGGCGCGCCGCCACTTCCTTGCCGGTGCCGGTCTGGCCGTTGATCAGCACGTCCACGCCGGCCGGGGCGATGTTGCGTATCAGGACTTTCAACTGCTCGATGGCGGCCGAGCGGCCGACCAGGTCGGGCACGTCCGGATGCTGGGCGCGGGCGCTGCGCAGCTGGCGGTTTTCCAGCACCAGCCGGCGGCGTTCCTGGGCGCGGCGCACCGCTTCCAGCAGGCGCTCGGCCGCGAACGGTTTCTCGATGAAGTCGTAGGCGCCGCTGCGCATCGCGGCCACCGCCATCTCGACATCGCCATGGCCGGTGACGACGATGACCGGCAATTCCGCATCCAGCGCGGCAGCCTGCGCCAGCAACTCCAGGCCGGAGCGGCCCGGCAGGCGCACGTCGGTGACGATCACACCGGGATAGTCGGCGCGCAGCAGCGCCAGCGCTTCCTCGGCGCTGGCGCAGGCCTGCACGCTGAAGCCGCCCAGTTCCAGCGTCTGGCTGGTGGCCAGGCGCAGCGCGGCTTCGTCTTCGATCAAAATTGCCTGCACTTTATGCTCCCTCGGTTTGCAGCGGCAGGCGCAGCTCGAAGCGCGCGCCGCCGCCAGCTTGATTATGCGCCGTCAATTGGCCGTTCATGGCCTGCACGATGGACGACGAGATCGCCAGCCCCAAGCCCAATCCCTTGCCGGACGGCTTGGTGGTGAAGAACGGTTCGAACAAATGCGCCACCACCTGATCCGGTATGCCGGCGCCGCTGTCGCTGATGCTGACCAGCGCGCATGCACCGTCACGCTCCAGGCGGATCGCGACTTCGCGCCGCTCGGCCGTCTCCACCGCGTCGAGCGCGTTGCGCAGCAGGTTGATCAGCACTTGTTCGATGCGCACGCTGCTGCCGGTCACTTGCAGGCCGTCGGCGGCGGCGATGTCCAGCGTGACGGCGTGGCGACGGAACTCGCTTTCCAGCAAAAACGCCGAGGCCCGCACGGAGGCGGCCAGATCGACCAAGGCCACCGTTTCATCCTTGCGCGCGAAGCCCTTCAGCTGGCCAATGATGGCGCCCATGCGCGCGCTGGCCTCGCTGATGTGGCCGAGGTTGCCCTCCACCTGCTCGCCCTGCCCGCGCGCCAGGAACACGCGGGCGTTGTCGGCAAACGCGCGGATCGCGGCCAGCGGCTGGTTCAGTTCATGGGTGATGCCGGCCGCCATCTGGCCCAGCATCGCCAGCTTGCCCGCCTGGACCAGTTCGTTCTGCGTGGAGCGCAGCAGGTGTTCGGTCTCCTGCAACTTGGCGTACTTGTTCTCCAGATGCTGATTGGTGGTGCGCAGTTGCTGCGTGCGTTCGACGATTTTATCGTCCAGTTCATCGGCGGCCTTTTGCAGCGCGGCGGCCGAGGCCCTACGTTCTTCCAGCCGGCGGCGGCGCTGATGCAGCGCCCAGCTCGACACCGCCGCGCAAGCCAGCAGCAACGCCGCAGCAGCGGCCCACTGCACGCCGGTGCGCACCACGCGCGACTGGCCGGGGAATAGCATCAGCTGCCAGCCCAGCTGCCCAACCGATTGCGTGACGAACAGATCGGAATGCCCGCTCAGCGACGTGATCCTCTGGCCGGTGTATTGCTGGGTGTGCGCGAGTTGGCGCTCGGTGGCCGCGTCCAGCGGGTGCAGGCTGCGGTAGATCCAGTCCGGGCGGTTGCTCAGGAAGATGACGCCGGTGCTGTCGGCCAGCACGATGGCGTCGTCGCTGCTGCGCCAGGTGCGTTCGAAATCGGCCAGGCTGATCTTCACCGCCACCACGCCGGTGACCGGGCCGCCGGCCGTGCCGTTGCGGTACACAGGCTGCGCGATGAAATAGCCGGCCTCGCTGGTGCTGGTGCCGATGCCGTAAAAGCGCCCCGCCCTGCCATGCAGCGCGGCGTCGAAGTAAGGGCGATAGGAAAAGTTCTTGCCGACGAAGCCCAGCGGCTGGTCCCAGTTGCTGGCGCCGATGGTCAGGCCGTCGCGGTCCATCACGTAGATCGCGCCCACCTTGGCTTGTTGCTGGATGGTTTGCAGGGTGCTGTTGAGGCGGGTGATCGCTGGCGCATCGGACGGATGCGCCAGCGCTTCGATCAGGTCGGGCTGGAAGCCCAGTACAAAGGGCAGCGTTTCATATTTTTGCAGCAGCGATTGCAGGTCCGGCGCCATCAGTTGCAACTGGCGCTGGCCCTGCTGTCGCAGTTCTTCGCGCGCGCGCCAGGTGCCGGCCAGGTAGGACCCGGCAATCATGCCCAGCGCGCACACGAGTGCGAACAGCAGTAGCAGGTTTTTTTGGGCGCGCATACGCTGATTCTACTGCACCTGCTCAGTCCACCGCCGCCATGCGCATCTCGTCGTTGTGATGGCGCTGCTGCTCTTCCATCACCAGCTGGCCCAGCTCGCGCTTGAGCGCGTTGAACTCGGCGGCGGACGGGTCGCGCAGGCGCGGCAAGTCCACCATCAGGTCGCGCTTGACGGTGCCGGGACGATAGGTCATCACGACGATGCGGTCGGCAAGGTAGATCGCCTCCTCGATGCTGTGGGTGACGAAGATGATGGTCTTCTTCAGCTCGGCCCAGATGCGCAGCAGTTCGTCCTGCAGGTTGCGGCGCGTCAGCGCGTCCAGTGCGCCGAACGGTTCGTCCATCAGCATGATCGGCGAGTCCAGCGCAAGCACGCGGGCGATGGCGACACGCTGGCGCATGCCGCCGGACAGGTCCTTCGGGAAGCGGTGCTTGAAGTCGCTCAGCGACAGCATGCCCAGCAGCTGATCGACCTTGGCCGTGATCTCCGCCTGCGGCATGCCCTTGATCTCCAGGCCGAAGGCGATGTTCTTTTCCACCGTCATCCAGGGGAACAGCGCGTACTCCTGGAACACCATGCCGCGTTCCGGACCGGGGCCGGTGACCAGCTTGCTGTCGGCAGTGATGGTGCCGGACGACGGCAGCGAGAAACCGGCGATCGCGTTCAGCAGCGTGGACTTGCCGCAGCCCGAAGGCCCCAGCAGGCAGACGAACTGGCCTTGCGGGATCTCGAGGTTGATATCCTTGAGGGCGATCACTTCGCGGCTGTCGGTCTTGAAGACCTTGTTGACGGCTTTGACTTCGATATGGGTCATCTTAATTCTCCAGGCCGCGGTGCCAGCGCAGCAAATGATTGTTCAGTTTGTTCATACCGACGTCGATGATCAGGCCCAGCAGGCCGATGCTGATCATGCCGGCGATGATTTTGTCGGACCAGAAGTATTCGCGCGCTTCGAGGATGCGGAAGCCGAGGCCGTTGTTCACGGCGATCATCTCCGACACGATCACCACGATGAAGGCGGTACCGATGCCGATCCGCACGCCGGACAGGATGTAGGGCACGGCGGCCGGCAGCATCACGCGGACAAACATGGTGCGCTGGCTGACGCCGAGGTTGCGGGCGGCGCGGATGTAGATGCCGTCCACTTGGCGCACGCCGGCGATGGTGTTGACCAGCACCGGGAAGAACGCGCCCAGCGCGATCAGGAATACGGCCGGTGCATTACCCAGGCCGAACCACAAAATCGCCAACGGAATGTAGGCGATCGGCGGAATCGGCCGCAGCACCTGCATCAGCGGATTGAACCACGCATACATGCGCTGGCTCGATCCCATCAACAAGCCCAGCGGCAGCGCCAGGCCGGCGCCGATGGCGAAGCCGACGATCACGCGGTACATGCTGCTGAAGGTGTCGCCCAGCAGCTCGCCGGACAGCGCCCAGCCCAGCCACGATTGCGCGGACGGATCATAGGCCGTCAGCGGCAGCAGGTACTCGATCCACTTGTGCACCACCGCGAATGGCGACGGCAGTACCTGAGGGTTGACCCAGCCCAGCATGGCGCTGGCTTGCCACAGGGCGACGATTACGATGGGCACGACCGCGCCCGAGGCGGATTGCCGCCAGTCTTGCTTGCTCATGATGTGTCTCCGGTTTATTGGACGCAGTTATTGGATGTTGAGGCTTTTCTTGGCCGCTTCCAGCAGGTCGGTCTTGACCCAGTCCTTGGCCACCGGCGCGTTGCGCATCTTGCCGGTGCCGTGCTTGGCCATCACGTCGGTGGTGATCTGGATGTGCTCGGCGGTGATGTCGTAGGTGTACGGCGAATTGCTGATGGCGTCGTCGAAATCGTCCTTGCTGATCTGATTCTTGAAGATCACTTCGCGCACGTATTTCTCGGCGACCGGCTTGTTGTCGAGGAACAGCTTGGTGGCCTGGACGAAGCAGGTCATGAACTTGGCGGCCGTGGCGCGGTGTTCCTTGTAGAACTTCTCGCTCATCACCATGGTGCGCACCGGCGCGCCGATCGGCGTGTCGTAGGGCTTCATCACTTCCACGCCGTAGCCTTTGTTGATGGCCTGCGAGGATTGCGGTTCGCTTTGCATGATGGCGTCGAGGTTCTTGCCCATCAGTGCCTGGTTCAGGTCGGCGAAGGCCAGGAACACCAGCTGCACATCCTTGCCCGGCGAGTCGGAGGCGGTCAGGCCGGCCTGGGCCAGTTCGGCGATCAGCAGCACTTCGTGGATGCCGCCGCGCGTGACGCCGACTCGCTTGCCCTTCAAATCCTTGATCGCTTTGATGTTGCTGTCGGGACGGGCGACCAGGCGCGCGCCGCCCTTGGCGAAGCCGGCCACCACGTAGATCGGTGCGCCGTTGGCGCGGCCGGAGATGGCGGCCTCGGAGGCGGTGGCGCCGACGTCGAGCTCACCGGCCAGGATGGCTTGCATCACGTCCGGGCCCTTGGCGAAGACGTGCTCTTCCACCTTGATGCCGCACTTGGGCGCGATTTCCTTGATGTACGAGACGGCGCCGTAGTGGGCGAACTTGAGGTTGCCGAGGCGGACCACTTCCTGGGCTTGCGCGCTGGACGCAGCGGCGGCAGCAGCGGCGATGGCGAGCGTCAGGGATAACAGACGGAACTTGGACATGCTTGTCTCCTTTGTGGTTGTAGTTACCGGGAGACATTGCAGCTTCCGTGCCAAGCACGAGCTGCGGTTCAAGTCATTGATTTATAAGGGATGGCGAAACAGGCGCGACGCGGTTCAGGCGGAAAACCGCATGAACCGGGCGGTGCTTATGCGGAAATCCGCCAAGCTTAGCTGCACATCAGCTGCACAGGCCGAAGGCCTTGCGGTCGGCGAAGTAGCGGTAGGTGAAGGTGCGCATCGGATATTTGGTCAGCGCGATTTCGAAGGCGGGCGGCACCACGTCGAAGCGTTCCGGCAGCTTGTCCTTCACGCGCAGGCGCACGCGCCAGATCGTATCGTCGCTGGTGGCGCCGGCGACCAGCATGTCCGGCACCTTGGGGATCACATCGACGATTTCCGGCCGCGAGTTGGTGGCGCGCTGGTAGAAGCTGACCAGTTCCGCCTTGGCCAGCACCGGGCCCTTGGGTGCGGTGACGTGATATTCGCGGCTCAGGAACATGGCCCGCTCGCCGCGCGGCACCAGGTAGACGAAGGTGAACTCGGCGCCGCCGTCCGGCAGCGTGACCGGCGGCGTGGTCGACACGCTGATCCCGCGCGGCAGCTCGTAGCGCGAGCCTTCCTGCCAGGTGGAGCACTCCGGCGTCTTGGCCATGTAGACATCGACAGGCTTGAACGAATCGCCGCAAGCGGCCAGCAGCAGGGGCAAAACGAGGAGTGCGGAGTAACGCAAGCGCATGGGGTACCGGTTTCTTGTAATTCGAAGCCCGTAGTTTACTCTGAAATGAAAAAGGGCCGCATTGCTGCGGCCCTTGCTTGCTTCTATGCGGTTGTTACCACATGATTACGCGGTCTTTTGGTTCCAGGTACATCTTGTCGCCTGGCTTCACGTTGAAGGCGTCGTAGAAGCCTGGCTGGTTGCGCATCGGGCCGTTGGCGCGGAATTGGCCTGGCGAGTGCGGATCAGTCTTGATCTGAACGATCTGCTGCGCTTCGCGCATCTTCAAACGCCATACCTGAGCAAAGCCCATGTAGAAGCGCTGGTCGCCGGTCAGGCCGTCGATCACTGGTGCTTCCTTGCCGCCCAGCGACAGCTTGTAGGCCTTGTACGCAATCGCCACGCCGCTGTTGTCGGCAATGTTCTCACCCAGGGTCAGTTCGCCGTTGACGTGGTAGCCAGGCAGCGGGCTGAACTGGTTGTACTGCTCCACCAGCATCTTGGTCTTGGCCGCGAAGTTCTTGTGGTCCGCAGCGGTCCACCAGTCACGCAGGTTGCCGTCGCCGTCGTACTGCGCGCCCTGGTCGTCGAAACCGTGGCTGATTTCGTGGCCGATCACGCCGCCGATGGCGCCGTAGTTGACCGCGTCGTCCGCGTCAGCATTGAAGAACGGTGCTTGCAGGATCGAGGCCGGGAACACGATTTCGTTCATTTCCGGGTTGTAGTAGGCGTTGACGGTTTGCGGCGTCATGCCCCACTCCGCGCGGTCGATCGGCTTGCCCAGCTTGGCCAGTTCCTTGTTGTACTCGAACTCGCGCGAGCGGATCACGTTACCCACCAGATCGTCCTTGGAGACGGTCAGCTTCGAGTAATCGCGCCAGGTGTCCGGGTACGCGATCTTGGTGGTGAACTTGGCCAGCTTTTCCTGCGCCTGTTTCTTGGTGACCGGGCTCATCCAGTCCAGCTGGTCGATGCTGACCTTGTAGGCGGCCAGCAGGTTGTTGACCAGCGCCTGCATGCGCGCCTTGCGCTCGGCCGGGAAGTTCTGCTCGACGTAGATCTTGCCGACGGCTTCGCCCAGCGCGCCTTCGGTCACGGATACGCCGCGCTTCCAGCGTGGGCGCTGTTCGGTCACGCCGCTCAGCACGGTGCCGTAGAAGGCAAAGTTTTCATCGACGTAGGCTTTGCTCAGGTAAGGCGCGCCCGAACGCAGCAGCTGCCAGCGGAAGTAGGACTTCAGCGTATCCAGCGGGGTCTTGGCCAGCAGCGCGGTCATGCCCTTCAGGTAGCTAGGCTGGCCGACGATCACGTACTTGACCTTGCCGGTCACGCCGGCGTCGGTCAGGTAGGCGTTCCAGTCGAAGCCTGGCGCGACCTTGCCCAGCTTGGCGATGTCGACCTTGTTGTAGGCCTTGACCGGGTCGCGCAGTTCGACCTTGGTCCACTGGATCTTGGCCAGTTCTTTTTCAAATTCCACGATGGCGTGCGCGGTGACGGCGCCGTGCTCGTCGCCGGCCATGGTCAGCATTTTGCCGACGTGCAGTTCATACTTGGCCAGCGCATCGGCCATCTTCTTGTCGTCCGCTTTCAGGTAGTAATCGCGGTCCGGCAGGCCCAAGCCGTCCTGGCCGATGTCGACCACATACTTGGTCGAATCCTTGTTGTCCTGGTGGATGCCGTAGCCGTACGGCGCGGTCACGCCGATTTTGTTCAGGTGCGAGATCAGCGCCGGCAGCTGCTTCTTGTTGTTCACGGCGGCGATCTTCGCCAGTTCCGCGTTCAACGGGGTCAGGCCCAGCTGTTCCAGCTTGGCCTCGTCCATGAAGCTGCTGTAGAAGTCGCCGATGCGCTGGGCTTCTGGGCCGCCGGCCTTGTTGGCGGCGGCGCCTTCGATGATGGCGCGCAGTTGCGGCTGGATATCGTCGCGCAGCTTGGCGAAGCTGCCCCAGCTGGCTTTGTCCGCCGGGATTTCAGTCGTGGCCAGCCATTTGCCGTTCATATGGGTGAACAGGTCGTCCTGCGCGCGTACCGCTGGATCGATGTATTCCACCGCAATGCCGGAAGCCAGCTTGGCGTTTGCTACTTGGGCGCTGGCCGGAGCTACACTTGTGGTGTTGTCGGCGGCGCCCGCCAGGCCTGCGATCAGGCTCAGGGTCAATGCACTTACGAGATGACGTTTCACGAAAATATCCTCTTGATTGAATAAAGGCCAATCCACGGTGTTTGGCCCTGTTGCGCTTTATATCACAGGGCCGCCACCGCATAAAGTGTTACCACATGATGACGCGGTCTTTTGGCGCCAGATACATTTTATCGCCCGGTTTTACGCCAAAAGCGTTGTAAAAACCCGGCTGGTTGCGCACCGTGCCGTTGGCGCGGAACTGGTCCGGCGAGTGCGGATCGGATTTAAGGTAAACGATTTGCTGGGCGTCGCGGATCTTGCTGCGCCACACCTGGCCAAAGCCCATGTAGAAGCGCTGCTCGCCGGTCAGGCCGTCGATCACCGGCGACGGCTGGCCGTTCAGCGAGATCTGGTAAGCCTTGAGGGCGATCGCCGCGCCGGAGTTGTCGGCGATGTTCTCGCCCAGCGTCAGCTCGCCGTTGACGTGGTAGCCCTTGACCGGGCTGAAGGCGCTGTACTGCTTGACCAGCATCTTGCTCTTGGCGGCGAAGTTCTTGTGGTCGGCCTTGGTCCACCAGTCGCGCAGGTTGCCGTCGCCGTCGTACTGGGCGCCCTGGTCGTCGAAACCGTGGCTGATCTCATGGCCGATCACCGCGCCGATGGCGCCGTAGTTGACGGCGTCGTCCGCGTCGGCGTTGAAGAACGGCGGTTGCAGGATGGCGGCCGGGAACACGATCTCGTTCAGCTCCGGGTTGTAGTAGGCGTTGATGGTCTGCGGCGTCATGCCCCATTCGTCGCGGTCGACCGGCTTGCCGAGCTTGTTCACTTCCTTGTTGTAGTCGAACTCGCGCGAGCGGCGGACATTGCCCACCAGGTCATCCTTGACCACCACCAGCGACGAGTAGTCGCGCCACTTGTTCGGATAGCCAATCTTGACCATGAACTTGGCCAGCTTGGCCTGTGCCTGTTCCTTGGTGGCCGGGCCCATCCAGTCCAGCGTGTTGATGCTTTGCTTGAAGGCCGCCAGCAGGTTCTGCACCAGCGCCTCCATGCGCGCCTTGCGCTCGGCCGGGAAGTGCTGCTCCACGTACAGCTTGCCCAGGCTCTCGCCCAGCGCGCCGTCGGTGGCGTTGACCGCGCGCTTCCAGCGCGGCTCCTGTTCCTTGGTGTCGCTCAGCACGGTGCCGTAGAAGGCGAAGTTCTCCAGCGCGAAATCCTTCGCCAGGTAAGGCGCGCTGGCGTGGATCACCTGCCAGCGGAACCAGGCCTGCCAGGTCGACAGCGGGGTCTTGTTCAGCACCTTGTTGAAGCCGGTGATGAAGCTGGGCTGGCTGACGATGACGTAGTCGACCTTGCCGGCGATGCCGGTGTCGTTGAGCCAGGTGGTCCAGTCGTAGCCCGGCGCCAGCTTGGACAGGTCGGCCAGCGGCACCTTGTTGTAGGCCTTGACCGGGTCGCGCAGCTCGACCTTGGTCCACTGGATCTTCGCCAGCTCGGTCTCCAGCGCGACGATGGCCTTGGCGTCGGCCGCCGGGCTGGCGTTGCCGGCCAGGGTCAGCATCTTGGTCACGTGCTGCTGGTACTTGGCCAGCGTGTCGGCCATCTTCTTGTCTGATTTTTTCAGGTAGTAGTCGCGGTCCGGCAGGCTCAGGCCGTCCTGGACGAGGTCGGCCACGTACTTGGTCGAATCCTTGTTGTCCTGGTGGATGGCGAAGCCGTAGGGCGCGGTCACGCCGTAGCGGTTGAAATGGGCGATCAGGGCCGGGATTTCCTTCTTGTCCTTGAGCGCGGCCACGCGGTCGAGCTCAGCTTGCAGCGGGCTCAGGCCCAGTTGCTCCAGCTTGGCTTCGTCCATATAGCTGGCGAAGAAATCGCCGATGCGCTGGGCGTCGGAACCGGGCGTCTTGTTCGGATCGGCGGCGGCGGCCTCGATGATGGCGCGCAGCTGCGGCTTGGTGTCATCGTCCAGTTTTTCAAACGAACCCCAGCTCGATTTGTCGGCCGGGATGGCGGTCTTGGCCAGCCACTTGCCGTTCAGGTTGAGGAAGAAATCGTCCTGCGGGCGTACCGCGGCGTTGATCTCGCCCAGGTCCACACCCGAGATTTTTTGTTGTGCCTGGACGCCGGCCGAAACCAGCAGCGCCAACATCAGCGCGCTTAACAAATGTGCTTTCAAGTCTATCTCCAAAGATGGGGGGTCAGATCTGACATTCGGACACGGCCTCTGGTGTATCGGGTGCTTACGGCCGAGCTTGTGTCCGAATGTCAGATCTGACCCCGGTGTTTTTCAAACAATAGCAAAAAGGCCACACTGGGTGGCCTTTTTGTGCGTTTTCCAGGCGGTTAAGCGCTTACCAGATGATCACGCGCTGTTCCGGCGCAACATACATCTTGTCGCCCGGCTTCACGCCGAAGGCTTCGTAGAAGCCGGGCTGGTTGACCATCGTGCCATTGGCGCGGAACTGGCCCGGCGAATGCGGGTCGGTCTTGATCTGCACGATCTGCTGGGCGTCGCGCGTCTTGCTGCGCCATACCTGGGCAAAGCCCATGTAGAAGCGCTGGTCGCCGGTCAGGCCGTCGATCACCGGCGCTTCCTTGCCGCCCAGCGACAGCTTGTAGGCCTTGTAGGCGATCGAGACGCCGCTGTTGTCAGCAATGTTCTCGCCCAAGGTCAGCGAACCGTTGACGTTGTAGCCCTTGATCGGGCTGTAGCCGTCGTACTGCCTGGTCAGCGCGTCGGCCTTGGCCTTGAAGTTGGCGCGGTCTTCCTTGGTCCACCAGTCGCGCAGGTTGCCGTCGCCGTCGGACTGGCTGCCCTTGTCGTCGAAGCCGTGGCTGATTTCGTGGCCGATCACCGCGCCGATGGCGCCGTAGTTGACGGCGTCGTCGGCCTTGGCGTCAAAGAACGGCGGTTGCAAAATCGCGGCCGGGAACACGATCTCGTTCATCGTCGAATTGTAATAGGCGTTGATGGTCTGCGGCGTCATGCCCCACTCTTCGCGGTCGATCGGCTTGCCCAGCTTGTTGACCATGCGCTGGTGACCGAACACCGAGGCGCGCATGGCGTTGCCCACCAGGTCGCTCTTGACGATGGCCAGCGACGAGTAGTCGCGCCACTTGTTCGGGTAGCCGATCTTGGGCGTGAACTTGGCCAGCTTGGCTTGCGCTTCCTTCTTGGTTTCCGGACTCATCCAGTCCAGCGTGTCGATGCTGGCCTTGTACGAAGCCAGCAGGTTCTTCACCAGCTCTTCCATGCGCGCCTTGCGCTCCGGCGGGAAATGCTGGCCGACGTACAGCTTGCCCAGCACTTCGCCCAGGCTGTTTTCCACCAGGCTCACCGCCGATTTCCAGCGCGGCGGCTTGACGGCCACGCCGGTCAGCACGGTGCTGTAGAAATCGAAGTTGGCGTCGGCGAAGTCCTTCGACAGATAAGGCGACGCGCGACGCAGCAGCTGCCATTCGAAGTAGGATTTCCAGGTCGCCAGGTCGGTCTTTTCCAGCGCGGCGTTAAAGCCTTCCAGGTAGCTCGGCTGGTTGACGATCACATAGTCGATCTTGTTGGCCACGCCGGCCGCCGCCAGCGCGTGCTGCCAGTCGTAGCCCGGCGCCAGCTCGGACAGCTTGGCGATCGACATCTTGTTGTAGCGCTTGACCGGGTCGCGGTTCTGGACCTTGGTCCACTGCACCTCGGCCAGCGCGGTTTCCAGCGCGACCACCGCCTTGGCGCTGGCGGCGGCGTGCTTGTCGCCGCCCAGCGTCAGGATCTTGGCCACGTGCGCTTCATACTTGGCCAGCGTGTCCACCATCTTGGCGTCGTCTTTTTTCAAGTAGTAGTCGCGGTCCGGCAGGCCCAGGCCGCTTTGCGAGATGCTGACCGCGTACTTGGTCGATTCGCGCGCATCCTGGCTGACGTAGATGCCGTACGGCGCGCCGACGCCGATCTCGTCCAGGTGGGCGATCAGCATCGGGAAGGCTTTCTTGTCCTTGATGGCGCGGATGCGGTTCAGTTCACCGGCCAGCGGCTTGACGCCCAGCGCCTCCAGTTTTTTCTCGTCCATGAAGCTGGCGTACAGATCGCCGATTTTCTGGGCGTCGCTGCCGGCCTTGCGGCCCTTGTCGGCGTCGGCCGCTTCGATGATGGCGCGCAGCTGCGGCAGCACATCGTCGCGCAGCTTGGCGAAGGTGCCCCAGCTGGATTTATCCTCGGGGATTTGCGTGCTCTTCAGCCACTCGCCGTTCAGGTAGTGATAGAAGTCGTCTTGCGGACGCACGCTGGCGTCGATGTATTGGGTGGCGATGCCGGACACCGGGGCGGCATCGGCGGCTACGGCGGCGCCGGCAAAGGCGGTCATCAGGCTCAGGGTAAGCGTGCTCAGCAAGTATCGTTTCACTGCATTTCCTTCTTGGTCAGAATTTCATCTCGTATTTGACGCTCCAGACGACGTACGTCTGGTTGGTCGTGTTGGCCAGTTGTGCCAGGCCATTGGTGGTCACGATATTACTACCGAGCGCGTCTTCCGCCATTAAATTATTTGCAGAAATACGGACTTGATTGCGCGGGTTGAACTTCCACAGGCCGTAGGCGTCGAACGAGCGCTTGCGGCTGGTGGTCACCACCTGCTCGGCGCTGCTCTGGATGACGGTTTCCGGCGTCCAGTTCAGGCTGGCGCCCAGGGTCAGCGGCACCGGTTTCAGGCGGTAGTCCAGGCCGACGTTGGCGGTCTGCTTCGGCTGCGCGTCGAGGCGGTTGTCGGGGCCGGGGATGCCGTCCACACTGGACCAGAAGCGGCTGTAGTTGGAGCGGAAGTCGATCGCCGGACCGTCGGCGATCAGCTCCTGCAGTTGCAGCTTGGCCTCCAGCTCGATGCCCTTGGTGCGTGCGTGGCCGATGTTGGCTGGGGTCGACACCCAGCGCGGGCCGGTCGGCGTGTTCTGCAAGGTCAGCTCGCGACGGATCAGGTCCTTGATGTCGCGCACGAAGCCGCCGGCCGTGATGATGCCGCTGCGGCCCAGGTAGTGCTCGTAGGCGAAGTCCAGGCCGGTCGCCAGTTCGGGCTTCAGGTCCGGGTTGCCGGTGCGGTCGGGACGGGTGGCGCTGTTCAGCCGTGACAGCGACGGCAAGGCGATCAGGTCCTGGATATTGGCGGCCTTGTAGCTCTTGGTCAGGCTGGCGCGAATCTGGTCCTTGTCGTGCCCGGGTATGCGGTAGACGCCGTGCAGCAACGGGCTCAGCACGCTGCTGCTGTTGCTGATGTCCTGGCCGGCGCGCGTGCTGGTGGTGCGTATGCCTTCCCAGCGCAGGCCGGCGTAACCCGACCATTGCTTGTTGATGTCCCACTCGTCCTGCGCGAACACGGCCAGGCGGCGGGTGTCGGCGGTCAGGTTGTCGCCGGAATCGCCGAACTGCGAGACGCCGTTCTTGTCCAACGAAGTCTTGGTCTCGACGCGATGGCCCAGCTCGACATCCCAACCGGCCGCCAGCGCGTGCTCCTTGCCGAGCGGCGTGGTGTACTTGCCGCCGCTGCTGGCGCTGCGGTCGCGCACGGTGGCGTCGTCGGTGTAGCGCTGCAGCAGGTTGCCGGCGTTGTCGTATTGATAGCGCAGCGAGTCGCTGTCGATGTGGCCGGCGCCGAAGCCGAACTTGACGTCCAGCTTGGACGCGCCCTGCAGCTTGTGCACCCAGTTGCCGAAGCCGCGCAAAAACGTCGATTCCGAGTGGGTGCCGGTCAGCGCCAGGTTGTATTCGGGCGGCTGCTGCAAGGCCGGCGGCACCATGCCGAAGTTCTGCGTCAGGTCGCTGCGCGAGTTGCCGTCGCTGCGGTTGACCATCAGGAAGGGCTGGAAGTTCAGCGTATCGCCGCTGTCGAATTTATAAGACAGACGCGGCGTCAGGTGGATGCCGCGCGAAGTGCGTTTGGTTTCGTCGAGGACGTTCTGGTCCTTGAGCACCACGCCGTCTGCGCGGGTGTCGCGGTTGACGGTTTCGGTCTGGTCGTGCTGGCGGTTCTCGAAGACCGAGCCGGTCAGCAGCCAGGTCAGGCTGCCCACCTTGCCCGGCACCGTCAGCGAGACGTTCGGCGCGTGGCGGCCCTGCTCGATGCTGTCGGTGAACTTGAGCTGGTTGTCCTTTTGCTGGTAGCCGTCGCGCAGGATGATGTTGATGGTGCCGGCGATGGCGCGCGTGCTGTGCTCGGCGATCGGGCCGCGCATGATTTCCACCCGCTCGACCTGGTCGGGCGACAGCGATTCCATCGAGAAGCCGGCCGGTGGCCGTTCGCCGTTCAGCAGCACCTGCGTGTAGCCGTTGCCCATGCCGCGCATGCGCACGTCGCCGCCGCGGCCGGGACGGCCGCCGATGGTCACGCCCGGCAAGCGCTTGAGGATGTCGCCGAGGTTGCTGTCGCCGTTGCGGTCCAGCTCTTCGCGGCCGTAGATCTGCTTGCCGGCCACCGAGTTGCGGCGTTGGTCCATGTCGCTGGCGCGGCCGCCGCTGATGGTGACCTGGGGCACAGGCTTGCCGTCCGGCCCCAGCGCCGGCTTGGCGGGTGCGGTGGTTGGCGCCGCTTCGGCTTGCGCATAAACATCGGAAACGCCCAACAAGGCCAGGCAGGCGAAGGAGATCAGTTTGCTCATAGGCTGCACATTCTACCGGCAGCCCTGCTGGCAAAAGGGCCCGCAGGCCGATTTTTACTTTACGATACACACCCGCGCCACCGGGCTAGGGGCATCCCTTACCCCCCGCCGCCCGGCAGGCTGATGCTGGCGCCGCCGGGTCCGCCGATGCTGCCGCCCATGCCGCCCTTGCGGCCGCCGCGATGCTGCTCGCCGCCCTCTTCCTTGCGCGGCGCCCCGCCGCTGCGCACGCCGTTGTCCGGCACCCGCATCAGCTGTTCGCCGACCAGCTGCACCACCGCCTGGCGCTGGGTTTCATTCAAGGCATCGTTGACGGTCAGCCACCATTCGCGCATCAGCTTTTCCTCCAGCGCGCTGGCGGTGGTTTCCTCGTCCACCGCCTTGGCCAGGTCGCGCAGCTCGACATTGGCGTTCTTGGTGCCTTCCAGCGTGGCCGCCTGCAGGCGTTCGCGGCGCGACTGGCGCTCGCGCAGCAGGTTGCGGGTCTTGCTTTCGGTCTGCTGCCACAGCACTTGCTGGTTGGCGTTCAGGTTCAGCGATTTTTTCAACTCGGCCGCCATCGGCAGGAAGTCCTCGGCGCGCATCTCCATGACAGGCAGCGCGAAGGCCGGCAGCAGGGCCGCGCTCAGGGCCAGCGCGACAGCCGCGCGCTGCAACGTGGAACAGAAATTAGTACGCATGTGGGCTCCGTTGATAAAAAAAAGCCTGCGCTTGGGGCGCAGGCCAAAACCACTTCAGGGTAGAGAGAAATACGAGTTCAGTTTAGGTCGCGCCCCCCGCCGTTACAGGACTTCTTACAATTGCTTACGGTCGTGAACGTGAAGGATACACTGCGTACAAAACAGCAAACTTGATGCAACGCCAAGCGGGCGCTGGCGTGCTTCAAATGTCAACGGCAAGCGTTGTAAATTCTCGTAAAGGTATAAATGATTTCGCGACGGCTACTACGTTTGCCGGGAATCAGGTTTATACTCAACTCAAGCGCGTTGCGGCGGGGTGGCCCACCGGCGACGGCTGTCGGCAACAGCTTCGATAGGTGAAACATGGGCAAGAAACTAAAGAATTCCGGACTGGTCGGCCTGGGCGTCATCGCCGGCATCGCTGTGTCCCTGCAATTTTCCGCCATGGCGCAAAAGCCGGTGGACCCGCCGCTGCCGCTGGAGGAACTGCGCCAGCTGGCCGACGTGTTCGGCCTGATCAAGTCCGACTATGTTGAAAAGGTCGAGGACAAGAAGCTGCTGACCGAAGCGATCTCCGGCATGGTGGCCTCGCTGGATCCCCATTCCGCCTACCTGGACAAGAAAGCCTACGCCGAGCTGCGCGAAGGTTCGCAGGGCAAGTTCGTCGGCCTCGGCATCGAGATCGGCCAGAGCGAGGACGGTTACATCAAGATCGTCGCGCCGATCGAGGATTCGCCGGCCTGGCGCGCCGGCATCAAGGCGGGCGACCTGATCTCCCGCCTGGACAGCACGCCGGTCAAGGGCCTGAGCCTGGACGAGTCGGTCAAGAAGATGCGCGGCGAGCCGCACACCAAGGTCAGCATGACGATCCTGCGCAAGGGCGAGGCCGAGCCGCTGGTGTTCAACATCACGCGCGAAGAGATCCACCAGAAGAGCGTCAAGGGCAAGATCGTCGAGCCGGGCTATGCATGGCTGCGCATTTCGCAGTTCCAGGAGCCGACCGTCGATGACCTGGCCGCCAAGATTATCGAATTGTACAAACAGGACCCGAACATCAAGGGCCTGGTGCTGGACCTGCGCAACGACCCGGGCGGCGTGCTGCAAGGCGCGATCGGCGTGGCGGCGGCCTTCCTGCCGAAGGATGCGGCCATCGTCTCGACCAACGGCCAGTTGCCGGACTCCAAGCAGATCTTCTACGGCCGTCCCGAATACTATGCGCTGCGCAACGACAGCGACGCGCTGGCCAAGCTGCCGGCCGCCATCAAGCAGGTGCCGATGGCGGTGCTGGTCAACACCGGATCGGCCTCGGCCTCGGAAATCGTCGCCGGCGCGCTGCAGGACTACAAGCGGGCCGACATCATCGGCACCCAGACCTTCGGCAAGGGCTCGGTGCAGACCATCCGCCAGCTGACAGCCGACACCGCCGTCAAGCTGACCACGGCGCGCTACTACACGCCGAACGGCCGCTCGATCCAGGCCAAGGGCATCGTGCCGGACCTGGCGGTGGATGAAAACGCCGACGGCGACGGCCTGAACGCGCTGCGCACCCGCGAAGCCGACCTCGACAAGCACCTGACGAACGACCGCGACCAGGAAATCGCCAAGAGCAAGCGCGACGAGCTGGAAGAGCAGCTGCGCATCGTGGCGCTGGAGAAGAAACGCAAGCCGCTGGAATATGGCAGCGCCGACGATTTCCAGCTGGCGCAGGCGCTGAACCACCTGAAAGGCTTGCCGGTGCAGATGGCCAAGCCGGAGACGACGGTGGTGCGGGCCGAAGTGGGCGTGAAGAAGGATCTGGCCAAGAAATAATCCCCCGTTTGTTGTAGCGAACTCAGCGGCGCCTCAGGGGCGCCGCTTTTATTTTCGCCTAACATGTAGTCATTGTGTAGAATTTGCCTCATTATTGGCATGCGCCATTGCTTAATTTGAAAGTTTAAACATGAAACAAGCGGTTATCAGCGGTACCGGTCTCTTTACGCCAGCCCAGTCGATCTCCAACGAAGAGCTGGTGGAATGCTTCAACGCCTACGCCGAGCAGTTCAACGCCGACAACGCCGCCGCCATCGCGGACGGCTCCGTCACGGCGCTGGAACTGTCCAGCGTGGCCTTCATCGAGAAGGCGTCGGGCATCAAATCGCGCTACGTGATGGAAAAGACCGGCATCCTGGACCCGCAGCGCATGGTGTCGCGCATCCCCGAGCGCGCCGACGAGGAACTGTCGCTGCAGGCGGAAATCTGCGTCGCGGCCGCGCGCCAGGCGCTGGACCGCGCCGGCCGCGTGCCGGCCGACATCGACATGGTGCTGGTGGCCTGCTCCAATATGCAGCGCGGCTATCCGGCCATGGCGGTGGAAGTGCAAGGCGCGCTGGGCATCGAAGGCTACGGCTTCGACATGAACGTGGCCTGCTCGTCGGCCACCTTCGGCATCCAGCAGGCGGTGGCGGCGGTGCAGAGCGGCCAGGCGCGCGCAGTGCTGGTGCTCAATCCTGAAATCACCAGCGGCCACCTGAACTGGCGCGACCGCGACAGCCACTTCATCTTCGGCGACGCCTGCACGGCGATGGTGATCGAGGCGGCCGACACGGCCAAGGGTTCGCACCGCTGGGAAATCGTCGAGACCAAGCTCAAGACCAGCTTCTCCAACAACATCCGCAACAACTTCGGCTTCCTGAACCGCTTCGACGAAGCCGGCATCGGCCAGCCGGACAAGCTGTTCCGCCAGCAGGGCCGCAAGGTGTTCAAGGACGTGTGCCCGATGGCCGCCGAGATGATCAAGACCACCATCGCCGGCGCCGGCCTGGAAGTGCCGCAGGTGAGCCGCTACTGGCTGCACCAGGCCAACCTGAACATGAACCTGCTGATCAGCCGCATGGTGCTGGGCCGCGACGCCGAACCGGGCGAAGCGCCGGTGATCCTGGACACCTACGCCAACACCTCGTCGGCCGGTTCGGTGATCGCCTTCCACAAGCACTCGGACGACATGGCGCCCGGCCAGCTGGGCGTGATCTGCTCCTTCGGCGCCGGCTACTCGATCGGCTGCGTGGTGGTGCGCCGGATCTAAGCGACTAGGCGACGCAGTCGTCCAGTTCCCGCTCGACGGCCGCGAATGCGGCCGTTGTCGCTTCCGGGCCGGCGACGGTGGACTCGACGGAAAAGAAGCTCAGGTTCTTCAGGCCTATCGTCGGCAGGATCGCGCGCAGATAGGGTTCCAGGAAGTCGGGCTGGCGGGCGCGTTCGCCGGTGCGGTAGCCGCCGGAGCTGACGGCAATGTACACCGGACGATCCGCCAGCGTGCCGATCTTGCCTTCCGGCGTGGCGTTGAAGGTGACGCCGATGCGCACCACATGGTCCAGCCACGCCTTCAGCGCCGACGGCACCGTGAAGTTGTGCATCGGCGTGGCGATGATCACGCACTCGGCGTCGCGCAGTTCGGCGATCAGGCGCTCCGACAGCGCCAGCGACGACATGGCGCGCCCACTGGCCGGCTTCGCGCCGTCCCGCGTGCTGCCCAATGCGCCCGCATACTCGCCGTCGACATGCGGCAGCGGCTCGGCCCACAGGTCGCGCGTGACGATCTGCGCGGCGGGATGCTGCGACAGCAGGCGGTCCATCACGCGCTGGGACAGGCGATAGCTCACCGATTGCTGTCCGCGCGGGCTGCAGGTAATGTGCAGGATCTTCATGCCGCACCCGCTTTCAGGAATTTACCGAAGCGCATGGCGCCCGTCATCAGCCCCTCGCGGAAGTAGAAACGCTGCGCCCGCGCGTTCGCCAGTCCGGTATCGAGCACCAGCTTGGCGCATTCCGCCTGGTCGGCGTACACCGTCAACCGCTCCAGCAGCCGCGCGCCCCAGCCCTGGCCGCGCGTCTTCTCGCCGGCCACCAGGTCGTCGACGTACAGGAAACGGCCGTACACCAGGTTTTCTTCCAGCCGATAGCCGGCCAGCGCCACCACTTCGCCATCCTCCCAGGCCGCCAGGATGCGGTAGCCCTGCCCGCCCATGCGGGTGACGCGCGTGACGAAATCATCTTCGGTCTCCAGGTGCGGACGCAGTTCCTTCATCACCGGATAACAGGCGCGCAGCTGCTCCGCCGTCTCCACATCCTTCAGTTTGTCGTGCATGGTCGCTCCTTTTAAAACACCATCTTATGGCTGCAATGGCATAATCTCCAGAGCCATAAAATGACATCCCGACTAGGCCATGAAAACCAAGCCCGACTTCCTCCAGCTCGACAACGCCGCCGCCGAACCGCTGTACCGGCAGATCTACACCCGCTTCCGCAGCGCCATCGCCGACGGGCTTTTGCTGCCGGACGCCCGCATCCCGTCGGCCCGCGCTCTGGCGCTGGAACTGGGCCTGGCGCGCGGCACGGTGGAAGCGGCCTACTCGCTGCTGGCCGCCGAAGGCTATGTCGAAACGCGCGGCCAGGCCGGCACCGTCGTCACGCCGGCGCTGGCACAGCACGCGGCGGCGGCAACGGTATCCAAGCCGGCAACGCGCGCGCGCCGCACGCCCGCCGGCGCGTCGCGCTCCCCGGTGCAGGACACGCTGAACCGGCCATTCCAAATGGGCCTGCCGGCGCTGGACGCCTTTCCGCGCAAGGTGTGGGCACGGCTGGCGGCGCGCGCGATCCGCGCCACGCAGGCCGACGACATGGTCTACCCGCCGTTCGCCGGCCAGGCGCCGCTGCGCGCGGCCATCGCCACGTACTTGCAGCTTTCGCGCGGCATCAACTGCTCGCCGTCGCAGGTGTTCATCACTTCCGGCTATCGCAACACGCTGGAACTGATCGTGCGCGCCCTGCTGCAACCGGGCGATGGCGTGTGGGTGGAAGATCCCGGCTTCCCGCCCACCGGCGACCTGCTCACGCAAGCCGGCATGAAACTGGCCCCGGTGGCGGTTGACGCGGAAGGCCTGGTGGTGTCGCACGGCGTGGCCACGGCGCCGCGCGCCAGGGCCGCCATCGTCACGCCGGCGCATCAAAGCCCGCTGTGCGTGACGCTGTCGCTGCCGCGCCGCCTGGCGCTGCTGGACTGGGCGGCGCAGGCCGACGCCTGGATCGTGGAAGACGACTACGACGGCGAATACCGCTACGCCAGCCGCCCGCTGCCTGCGCTGCAAAGCCTGGACCGCGAAGGCCGCGTGCTGTACGCCGGCACCTTCAGCAAAGTGCTGTTCCCTGCGGTGCGGCTGGCTTACCTGGTGGTGCCGGAGGCGCAGGTGCGGCGTTTCGAGCAAACCATCCAGACCTTCGCCGCCGGCGGGCCGGCGCTGACGCAAACCATCGTCAGCGATTTCATGAACGAGGGCCATTTCGCCCGCCACATCCAGCGCATGCGGCGCCTCTACGCCGAACGCCGCCAGATCGCCGCGGAAGGATTGAGTGCGGTGCTGGGCAAGCACCTGCGCATCGATCCACAGCCGGGCGGCATGCACCTGGTGCTGCGCATGAAAGGCCACCACACCGACCGCGCCCTGGCCGAACGCATGCGGCAGGACGGCATGGCGGCTCTGGCGCTGTCCGAGCGCATGCGGCTGCCACGGGCGGCGTCGTCGGCGCTGCTGCTCGCCTTCACCAACATCGACACGCCCCAGCGGGCCCGCGAACTGGGCAAGCGGATACTCAAGCTGATGTAAACATGGCCTAGCCGAGTAGCCTGTTCTTGGCTCTTCACGACTAAGCCATGCGCCAGCAAAATACGCTCATTCGCAACCAATCAGGGAACCGCCATGAGCAAGCGCCTCGAAGTATTCAAACACGCACCGGAAGCCTACAAAGGCTTCGCCGCCGTCAAAAGCTATGTGCAGACCTGCGGCCTGCCGGCCGAGCTGGTGGAGCTGGTCTACCTGCGCGTATCGCAGATCAACGGCTGCGCCTACTGCATCGACATGCACACCCGCGACCTGCTGAACCAGGGCGTCCGGATCGACAAGGTGGCGCTGGTGCCGGTGTGGGAGGAAGCGGCCGCGCTGTTCAGCGACAAGGAACGCGCCGCGCTGGCCTGGGCCGAAAGCGTGACCCGCGTCGCCCAGACCAATGTGCCGGACAGCGACTATCAAAAAGCGCTGGCCGTCCTCAGCGAAAAAGAATTGGCCGACCTGACCGTGGCGGTGTCGCTGATGAACGCCTTCAACCGCTTCGGCGTCAGCATGCGCATGGCGCCGGCCGCACTGGCGCATTGACCATGCGATCCGCGTTGGCATGATTGTGCTACGCTAGGGCTCACCCACCTAGCGCAGGAGCCCCGCACGCATGCCCCACAATATCAGCCTGATCACCACCATCGCGGCCGCACTGGGCTTCGGCCTTTTGTTCGGCTATATCGCAACGCGCCTCAAGCTGCCGGCGCTGGTGGGCTATCTGGCTGCGGGCATCATCATCGGCCCCGCCACGCCGGGCTTCGTGGCCGATACGGCATTGGCCGGGCAGCTTGCCGAAATCGGCGTGATGCTGATGATGTTCGGCGTCGGTCTGCATTTTTCCCTGGACGATCTTTGGGCCGTGCGGCGCGTGGCGCTGCCCGGCGCCGTGCTGCAAATCGCGGTGGCCACCGCGCTCGGCATGGCGCTGGCGCACTTCTGGGGCTGGAGCCTGGGCGGCGGGCTGGTATTCGGACTCGCCCTGTCGGTGGCCAGCACGGTGGTGCTGCTGCGGGCGCTGGAGGAACGCGGCATCCTCGATAGCTTCAACGGCCGCATCGCGGTCGGCTGGCTGGTGGTGGAAGACCTGGTGACGGTGCTGGTGCTGGTGCTGCTGCCGGCATTGGCCGGTTCGCTGGGCGGCACGGCGCTCGACAGCCACGGCGCCGCGATCACCGGCGAGGTCAATCTGTGGACCACGCTGGCCATCACGCTGGGCCAGGTGGGCGCCTTCATCGCGCTGATGCTGGTGGTCGGCCGCAAGCTGTTCCCGTGGATCCTGTGGCAGGTGGCGCGCACCGGCTCACGCGAGCTGTTCACGCTGTGCGTGATCGCCGCCGCAGTCGGCATCGCCTATGCGTCGACCCACTACTTCGGCGTGTCGTTCGCGCTGGGCGCCTTCTTCGCCGGCATGGTGCTGCGCGAATCCGAACTGGCGCACCGCGCCGCCGAGGAATCGCTGCCGCTGCGCGACGCGTTCGCGGTACTGTTCTTCGTTTCGGTCGGCATGCTGTTCGAGCCGTCGATACTGGTCGAGCAGCCGCTCAAGCTGCTGGCGGTGGTGGCGATCATCGTGGTCGGCAAATCGGTCGCGGCCTTCCTGCTGGTGCTGCTGCTGCGCTACCCGGCCAAGACCGCGCTGATGGTCTCGGCCAGCCTGGCGCAGATCGGCGAGTTCTCCTTCATCCTGGCGGCGCTGGGCCTGTCCCTGGGTTTGATGCCTGCCGAAGGACAAAGCCTGATACTGGCCGGCGCCATCATCTCCATCGCGCTCAATCCGGTGGTGTTTCGCATCACCAAACCGCTGGAGCGCTGGCTGGGCAAGAACGTGGCGCTGGCGGCCAAGTTCGAGCGCCCCGCCGATCCGCTGGCGGAATTGCCGACATCGGTGCCGCAGGAGCATCTGTCGGGACAAGTGGTGCTGGTCGGCTATGGCCGCGTGGGCCGCCGCATCGCCGCGATGCTCACCGAGCGTGGCATCCCGTTCGTGGTGGCGGAGCAGAATCGTGAACTGGTCGACCAGTTGCGCAAGGAAGGCGGGCACGCGGTGGCCGGCAATGCGGGAGAGCCGGCGGTGCTGATCCAGGCGCACATCGCCCGCGCCGCGATGCTGGTGATCGCCACGCCGGACACCTTCCACGTGCGGGCCATGATAGAAACCGCCCGCGCGCTGAACCCCAACATCAAGACCGTGGTGCGCACCCACAGCGACGAAGAGGCCGAGCTGCTGCGCGGCGAGCGCGCCGGTGAAGTCTTTATCGGCGAGCAGGAACTGGCCAAAGGGATGACGGAATTCGTGCTGGCCAATATGAAAAAAGGCGGAGGTCCCCATGTTCACTAGACGCGCGCTGATGCGCTGTGCTGCAGCGCTGCCGTTGTCCATCATCGTTGCCGGCGCGAGCGCTTCGCCCGCACGCGTGAAGCTGGAGTTCCACAGCGCGTTCCTGATGAACCTCCACCACTTCCTGTTCAACCTGGGCGTGCATCCGGAGCAGCTGGAAAAGACCAACTGGGCGGCAGCGCCTTCCGCTGACGAGATGGCGGCACTACGCAGCGCCATCACCTGGTACCGTGACAACTACGCCAAGCGCGACCTGCTGTTCGACGAGCAGATGACGTCCATTAAGACCGTGTTGAGCGTGGCCGATACGCGGCGCGACACCAGCGGCCTGGCGCTGCCGCCGCAGCTGGCGGCCGCGCTGGACCGCGCAGCGCCCGTGTATGCGCGCTGCATCTGGGCGCGGCAGGACGCCAGCAACCAGCAATGGATAGCCGAAGCGAAGCGGCTCGATGAGCGCTACGGCGCCAACGTCCAGGAAGGCATCGCCCGCTATCTGCAAACGCCGTTCCCGCTGACGCCGATCCGCATCGACATCGTGGTGGAAACCGGCAAGCGTCAGGGCGCCTACACCGACACGCAAACGGTGATCCCCGGCGGACGTCTCAACTATCAAGGCCTGGCGTCGCTGGAGATGGTGTATCACGAGATATCGCACATAGCCTCGACGGCGAAGCTGGAGGACGCCATCGACGCGCGCCTGAAGACGACGCAACGCAAGCTCGATACGGACCTGTGGCATGTGGTGCAGTTCTACACCGTCGGCGCCGTGGTGAAGGATGCCCTCAAAGACATGGGATACGAGCCCTACGCGGACAAGGCCGGCTTATACAAAGGCTACTGGTCGCCTCTCATGCCGCTGGTGGACGGCGAATGGCGCGCCTACATGGACGGCAAACAGACCTTCGATCAGGCAGTGGTCCGCATGGTGGACCGACTGCCCGCCGGATAGCGGCGACCTTACAGGCTGACCGCCAGCTCCGCGCCTTCCTTGATGGCGCGCTTGGCGTCCAGTTCCGCCGCCAGCGCGGCGCCGCCGATCTTGTGGAAGCGCGGCCACTTGGCGTTGGCTTTGACTTCCTCTTCCGACGGCATCAACTCGGTCAGGCTGTCCTGGCCGGCGCAGACCACGACGTTATCCACCGACAGCAGGCGCTGCTCGCCGGCGATGGTCACGTGCAGGCCCTGGTCGTCGATGCGGTCGTACTGCACGCCTGCCAGCATCACCACGCCGTTGCGCGCCAGGACCGCGCGGTGCACCCAGCCCGACGTCTTGCCCAGGCCAGCGCCCAGCTTCGACGCCTTGCGCTGCAACAGATACAGCTGGCGCACCGGCTCCGGAGCGGAGACGGTCGTCAGGCCGCCCGGCGCGTCGCCCTTCATGTCCACGCCCCATTCCCTGGCCCAGACATCCAGCGCCAGCGGCAGCGGATGCTTCGGGTCGTGCAGCAGGTATTCGCCGACGTCGAAGCCGATGCCGCCCGCGCCGATGATGGCCACGCGCTTGCCCACCGGCGCCTTGTTCTGCAGGACGTCGATATACGACAGCACCTTCGGATGGTTGATGCCCTCGATCGGCGGACGGCGCACCTTGATGCCGGTGGCGACCACCACGTCGTCGTAGCCGTCGGCGATCAACTGCTCGCGCGTGACGCGCACGCCCAGCTTGACGGTCACGCCGGTCAGTTCCAGCTTGCGGCGGAAGTAGCGGATGGTCTCGGCGAATTCCTCCTTGCCCGGAATCTGCATGGCGATCTTGAACTGGCCGCCGACGCTGTCGCTGAAATCGAACAGCGTCACGTCATGGCCGCATTCCGCCGCCACCGTGGCGGCCGACAAACCGGCAGGGCCGGCGCCGACCACCGCCACGCGGCGCTTCCTGGCTGTCGGCGCGTAGACCAGTTCCGTCTCGTGGCAGGCGCGCGGATTCACCAGGCAGCTGGCGCGCTTGTTGGAGAAGGTGTGATCCAAGCAGGCCTGGTTGCAACCGATGCAGGTGTTGATCTCGTCCGCGCGGCCTTGCGCGGCCTTGTTGACGAAGTCCGCATCGGCCAGGAAGGGGCGCGCCATCGAAATCATGTCGGCGTCGCCGCGCTGCAGGATGCCCTCCGCCTCGGCAGGCATGTTGATGCGGTTGGACGCCACCACCGGTATCGTCACCTCGCGGCGCAGGCGGCCCGCCAGGCTGGCGAAGGCGCCGCGCGGCACCGAGGTGACGATGGTCGGCACCCGCGCCTCGTGCCAGCCGTAGCCGGAATTCAAAATCGTCACGCCGGCGTGCTGCAAGGCCTTGGCCACGGCCACCACGTCGTCCCAGGTGTTGCCGCCGTCGACCAGGTCGAGCAGCGAGTGGCGGTACATGATGATGAAGTCATTGCCCACTTCCGCGCGGATGCGCTTGACGATTTCCACCGGCAACCGCATGCGGTTCTCGATGCTGCCGCCCCAGCGGTCGGTGCGCAGGTTGGTGCGGGCGCACAGGAACTGGTTGAGCAGGTAGCCTTCGCTGCCCATCACCTCGATACCGTCGTAGCCGGCGTCGCGCGCCAGCCTGGCGCAGCGGGCGTAGTCGCGGATGGTCGATTCGATGCCGGCTTCGGTCAGCGCGCGCGGCTTGAACGGCGAGATCGGCGATTTTTTCTCCGACGCCGACACCACGAACGGCTGGTAGCCGTAGCGGCCCGCATGCAGGATCTGCATCAGGATCTTGCCGCCCTCCTCGTGCACCGCGCTGGTGACGCGGCGATGGTTGATCACATCGCCCTTGAAGTTGAGCGTACCGCCGAAGGGCAGCAGCCACCCGGAACGATTGGGCGAGATGCCGCCGGTGACGATCAATCCGACGCCGCCGCGTGCGCGTTCGCGGTAGAAGGCTGCCAGCTTGCCGTAGTTGTAGAAGCGGTCCTCAAGGCCGGTGTGCATGGAGCCCATGAGGACGCGGTTGCGCAGCGTCGTGAAGCCCAGGTCGAGAGGGGCCAGCAGGTGTGGGTATGGTGAAGTTGTCATTATGGTTGTTAGAGTCAGACGTGGGTCAGAGCCGAGGCAATGCCCGCATTAAAACGCAATTCTCTAGACCTGGGCTTCTAAAGTCCCGGCGGCAGCCCCTGAATTTGGCCGAGGGTGCGGTGCCGCTCTTGTATTCTGCCACCCTTTCCCTTACGCTGGAAAGATGATGCGATTCCTTTTGTTTTTGCTGTTAGGTGTAGCCGCCCCGGTGATGGCGCAAGCACCTAGGCTTGAATTACCCAAGCTGGAGGTGTCGGTCAATCGGGTGGAATTGGACGCGCTGCATATGTACGAAGTGGACGCCACCGGCACGGTGGCGGCGCCACTGCCGAAGGTATGGCGCATCCTGACCGGCTATGAGCGCATGGCCGAATTCGTGCCGGATATGGAATCGTGCCGGGTCCTGTCGCGCAACGGCAATGAGGTCATCATCGAACAATTCGGCGTGGCCCGCTTCCTGTTCATGTCCAAATCCATCCACCTGATCGTGCGCGCGACCGAGCAGCCGATGTCGTCGATCGACATCTCGCTCATTTCCGGCGACATGAAGCACTACGAATCGCACTGGGAATTGATACCGGTGCCCGAAACCGGCGGCACCAAGGTGGTCTACAGCGGCAAGCTGATACCGAACTTCTACGTGCCCGGCATCCTCGGCGCGAAGATGATACGCGGCGATATCGAACGCATGATGAGCGCCGTGCTGGCGCGCCTCGATCGCCGCGAAGACGCTAAATAACCCGCATGCCTAAGTAGCACGCTTGCGGCGCCACTTAGGGGTCGGACCCCGTACGGGGTCCGACCCCGCTTGGCGGTGCGGGGTAAAACTAAGCGAGGTAAGTATCGCGGTCGCGCAGTTCGGCGAAGTTTTCCAAGCTGCCGATCTTCACCAGCACCGGATTGAGACTCAGCTTCGCCTGCATGGCGCGCCAGGCGAACTGCCATTCCTGCTCCGGCGCTTCGGCCGCGGTCTTGGTGAAGGCCGCGCCCAATGCGGCGCGGGTGCCGTATTCGATGGCGCCGTCGATGCCCGCCCAGCTAGGCAAGGCGCGCTGCACCGCGCGGTGCAGGCGCTCGCCGAATTCCTCGGTGTTGTGGATGACCAGGCAGGTGTCCGACGAGAACAGCTCGAACAGCTTGCGGTCCCACGCCTGCGAAAAGCTCAGGGTCAGGCAGCTGTTGGCCGGGGTCAGGATAAACTGGCCCTGGGTCAGCGCCAGTTCCAGGTCTTCGCGCACGCCGTAGCGGTACAGGGTCGGAGGGCGTTGGTAATCGTGCATGTTGGTACTCTATTCTTTGCAAAGTTATTTGATCGTGCGGCGCACGTGGCGATGCGAGCGCATCGCCGCCGAGGCGATGAAAATCTCGCGCAGCAGGTAGCAGAAGCTGCCGATCAGGGCCAGCATCGCCACCACGAACATGCCCGCGATGTATTTATCGAGCGAGATGTTGGTGATATCGCCCAAAAACAGCATCGCAATCACCAGGCAAATCAACAGCCCGCAGGCGGTCGACAGGGTGATCGAGGCGTTGATCAGGTGCGATCGTCGGTACAGCACATCGAGTTCGTTCAGATAAACGTCGCTGTAGCCGATATCGAGCCGGTCCTCCAGCACCCGCGAACGGTCGATGATGCGCGCCAGGCGGTTGGTCAGCACCATCAGGTTGGTGCATACGCCGGTCAGCAGGAACACCGGCGCGATCGCCAGCTGGATGATGTGGCCGATATCGCCGACTTGTATATTCATGGATGCGTTGTAGCTGGAATTATCGATAGTGTATCAGCCCGCGCAGGGTACGACCCGATTCCGGGCCGATTGCGCGCCGGATCAGGCAAATCCGCGACTCTTCTTGAACTGCTCGGTGGCGCCCACCAAGGCCCGCGAAATGCCCTTTTCCATCGCGCCGTGACCGGCGTCCGGCACCATGTCGAGCACCGATCCGGGCCAGGCCTGGTGCAAGCGCCAGGCCGATACCGGCGGGCAGATCACGTCGTAGCGGCCCTGCACGATCACCGCCGGCAGGTGGGCGATGCGGTCGACATTGCGCAGCAGCTGGTCCTCGCGGAAGAAACCCAGGTTGGCCATGTAGTGCGATTCCAGCCGGCCCACGCCCAGGTCCAGCGTGTCGGACGGCGGATCTTCGGCCTGCGGCATCAGGAACACGCGGCGCCCTTCGAAGCGGCTCCACGCGCGCACCGCCGGCCAGTGGATGGCGGGGTCGTCGCTCATGATGCGGTCGACATAGGCTTGCAGCAGGTTGCCGCGCTCCGCCGGCGGGATCGGCGCGACGAATTCGGCGTGCACCTCGGGATGGAACCACTGGGCGCCGTGCAGGAACCAGTCCACTTCCGCCTGCGTGCACAGGAAGATGCCGCGCAGGATGAAGCCCAGGCAGCGTTCCGGATGCGCCTGGCCGTAAGCCAGCGCCAGCGTCGAACCCCAGGAGCCGCCGAACACCAGCCATTGCTCGATGCCGCACATGAGGCGCAGGCGCTCGATGTCCTCGATCAGCAGGTCGGTGGTGTTGTTGCGGCATTCGCCCAGCGGCAGCGACTTGCCGGCGCCGCGCTGGTCGAACAGGATCACGCGGTACTGGTCCGGATCGAAGAAGCGGCGGTGCTGCGGCGACAAGCCCGCGCCCGGCCCGCCATGCAGGAAGACCACCGGTATGCCCTGTGGATTGCCGACCTCCTCCCAGTAAATGGTGTGCAGGTCGTCGACCGCCAGCATGCCGTGGCGCGACGGCAAAACGGGCGGGAACAGGGGCGAAGTCGGGTCGAACATGGCTATCCTTTAGGCATCGATAGCAGATTGTACGAAAAAAAAGCCAGGATCGCGAACGATCCTGGCCCGAGGCTACAACATCATGCCGCTTAGGACATGTGCTGGCCGCCGTTGATGGCGATATTGGCGCCGGTGACGAAAGCCGCTTCGTCCGACGACAGGTAGGCCACCAGGCCCGCCACTTCTTCCGGCTTGCCCAGGCGGGCCATCGGAATTTGCGGAATGATTTTGGTGTCGAGCACTTCTTGCGGGATCTCCATCACCATTTTGGTGCCGATGTAGCCCGGCGAAATGGTGTTGACGGTCACGCCCTTGCGCGCCACTTCCAGCGCCAGCGCCTTGGTGAAGCCGTGCATGCCGGCCTTGGCGGCCGAATAGTTGGTCTGGCCGAACGCGCCCTTCTGGCCGTTGACCGACGAGATGTTGATGATGCGACCCCAGCCGCGTTCCACCATGCCGTCGCACACCGGCTTGGTCATGTTGAACACGGAGTCCAGATTGGTGGCCATGACGGCGTCCCAATTCGGCTTGTCCATCTTCTTGAACGTCATGTCGCGGGTGATGCCGGCGTTGTTCACCAGCACGTCGATCGGACCGATATCTTTTTCGATCGCGGCGACGCACGCCTGGGCCGAATCGTAATCGGCCACATCGCACGGGTAAGCGCGGAAATTAAAGCCCTGATCGCGGGTAGTTGCGAGCCATTGCTCGACCTTCGGATTGCCAGGGGAATACGTGGTGACGACGCAATAGCCTAGTGCCGACAGTTTGAAACACACTGCCTCGCCCAGACCACCCATACCACCGGTTACTAATGCAACTCTTGCCATTTTTCGTCCCCTCTTAAATTGACACCAAAAATCATCTGACACCGCACCGGGGCCTGCCCGGTGCGGCACTGCTGCTGCGGATGCTGCTTACTTATTTTCTGCTTGCTGATGTGCTGCTTACGCGCGTTCGATCGCCAGCGCCACGCCCATGCCGCCGCCGATGCACAGCGAGGCCAGGCCTTTCTTGGCGTCGCGACGCACCATTTCGTGGATCAGCGTGACCAGGATGCGGGCGCCGGATGCACCGATCGGGTGACCGATGGCGATGGCGCCGCCGTTCACGTTGATCTTGCTGGTGTCCCAGCCCATTTCCTTGTTGACGGCCACGGCCTGGGCGGCGAAGGCTTCGTTAATTTCCATCAGGTCCAGGTCGTCCGGGGTCCAGCCGGCCTTTTTCAGGCACAGCTTGGTGGCCGAGACCGGGCCCATGCCCATGAAGGCTGGATCCAGGCCGGACGAGGCGTAGGCCTTGACCTTGGCCAACACCGGCAGGCCCAGTTCCTTGGCCTTGGTGGCGGACATCATGATGACGGCGGCGGCGCCGTCGTTCAGGCCGGAGGCGTTGCCGGCGGTGACGGAACCGTCCTTGGCGAAAGCGGGACGCAGGCCGGCCAGCGCTTCGATGGTCGAACCCGGTTTGACGTATTCATCGCTGTCGAACACGATGCTGCCTTTTTTCTGGACGATTTCCAGCGGCAGGATCTCATCCTTGAACTTGCCGGCTTTTTGCGCGGCTTCGGCCTTCAGCTGCGAGTTCAGCGCGAACTCGTCCTGCTCGGTGCGGGAAATCTCGTATTTCTTCGCGACGTTCTCGGCGGTGGTGCCCATGTGGTACTGGTTGTAGGCGTCCCACAGGCCGTCGACGATCATGGAATCGACCATCTTGAAGTCGCCCATGCGGAAGCCGTCGCGCGAACCGTTCATCACGTGCGGCGAGGCGCTCATGTTTTCCTGGCCGCCGGCGATGATGATCTCGGCATCACCGGCCTTGATGGCTTGCGCCGCCAGGTGGGTGGCTTTCAGGCCGCTGCCGCACACGTGGTTGATGGTGAAACCAGGAATGGTATTCGGCAGGCCTGCCTTGATGACGGCCTGGCGGGCCGGATTCTGGCCGACGCCGGCGGTCAGCACCTGACCGAGGATGGCTTCGCTGATCAGGTTCGGATCGATACCGGTCTGGGCCAGCAGGCCCTTGATCACGTGTGCGCCCAATTCGGCAGCCGGCGTCTTGGCCAGGCTACCGCCGAATTTGCCGACACCAGTACGGCCAGCGGCCACGATAACTACATCATCCATTTGACTCTCCAATGCGCCGGCCAAGGCCGGCTTAGTTTAGCAACAACGCGAACTTCGATAATACGCTTCGACGACTGGGCCGTGCGGTGTTTCGATGGTGCGTCGCCGCGAGAACTTTCCCAGGGTAATGACAGGATTTCTCTAGCAGCATCCGTGCCAACGACCAGCTGTCGTTGGGCACCCATCGTAAGCGTCGCACATGGTGGCAACTTTGACTTTCGTCAAAGCCGCCGCATTCATTTTGAAGAAACAATGTCAGTCTGTCACGATAATAATTTGATACCGTCCAGGGTACTGGCGCACTGTTCGCGTATCACGTTGACGAAGTCGAGCACGTAGGCCTTGTGCTTCTGCGCCTCCGGCACCGACACGAACAAATCGCTCCACAAGCCCTGCTCGCCGATCGGCTTGGCGATCACGTAGTCGTAGTCGACGTAGTTCTTGATCGCCCAGTTGGGCAGCGCGGCGATGCCGCGGCGGCTGGCCACCAGTTGCAGCACGGCCACCGTCAGCTCGGCGGTGCGGCGTTCGAAGTGGATATTGGCCGGTTGCAGCACTTCGCGGATCAGGTCGATGCGGGTTTCCGGCACCGGGTAGGTGATCAGCGTTTCGCCTTCGAAATCGGACGCTTGCAGGCGACGCTGCGCGGCCAGCCGGTGTTTCTGCGCCATCACCACCAGGATTTCAAAGCGGAACAGCGGGAAGGTGGCGAAGTCCGGGCCGTAGGGCGAGCCGATCACCAGGTCGGCGGCGCCGCTGCGCAGCAGCTCGGCCGGCTCGCTGTGGAAGCCCGACACCAGGTCGATCTCCACTTCCGGCCAGCGTTTGCGGAATTCATCCATCACCGGCATCAGCCAGTCGAAGCAGGTATGGCATTCCAGCACCACGCGCAGCTGGCCGGTGTCGCCCTGGGTCAGGCGCGCCACTTCGCGCTCGGCCGCCTCGATTTCCGGCAACAGCAGATCGGCCAGCTTAAGCAGCCGCGCGCCGGTGGCGGTAAACCCGATCGGCACGGATTTTCGCTCAAAAAGCGGCCCACCGTAGCGATCTTCCAGCAACTTGATTTGATGTGACAGGGCCGACTGCGTCAAATTCAGCAGTTGCGCAGCACGAACCAGGCTGCCGGCGGAACGGAGGGCACTCAAGGTGCGCAGGTGGCGTATCTCTAGCATGGTCTATTAAATTTTTTCATGTGAAGCCGCAAAATCTTTCGTTTTGATTATAGACCGGATTGCCGCACACTTTATATCACCAATATTAAATGCGGATGACATCAAAATGACAACATCGAATAAAGCCATACAAAGCCACATCCCGGGCTTCCCACGGATAGGCGCGGCGCGCGAATTGAAGTTCGCGCTGGAAGCCAACTGGCGCGGCGACTTGCCGGATGCAGAACTGGAAGCCGTCGGCCGCGAACTGCGCGCCCGCCACTGGGCCTTGCAGCAGCAGGCCGGGCTGGACTTCGTCACCGTCGGCGATTTCGCCTACTACGACCAGGTTGCCAACCACATCCAGCTGCTGGGCTGCGAACCGGCCCGCTACGGCTTCAGCGCCGATCAGTCGCAATTGAGCCGCTATTTCGCCATGGCGCGCGGCAACGGCGGCAAGGTCGAAGCTGCGGCCTGCGGCCACGACCATTCGCATGACCACGCGCACGACGGCGGCCAGGTGCACGCCTCGGCCGCGCTGGAAATGACCAAGTGGTTCGATACCAACTACCACTACCTGGTGCCGGAATTCACGCCGGAAACGGCCTTCTCGCTGGCCTGCGAGCGCCTGTTCGACGAAGTGGACGAAGCGCTGGCGCTGGGCCATGCAGTCAAGGCCGTGCTGCTGGGCCCCTTGAGTTTCCTGTGGCTGGGCAAGGCCAAGGACGCCGGCTTCTATCGCCTCAGTCTGCTGGACAAGCTGCTGCCGGTCTACGGCCAGGTGCTGGACCGCCTGAAGGCGCAAGGCGTGCAATGGGTGCAGATCGACGAGCCGATCCTCGGTCTCGACCTGCCGGCGCCGTGGCGCAGCGCGTTTGAAAACAGCTACTGGCAGCTGAACCAGGTCGGCGTGCCGCTGCTGCTGGCCACCTATTTCTCGCCGCTGGAAGAAAACCTCAGCCTGGCCTGCCGCCTGCCGGTGGCCGGCCTGCACGTGGACGGCGTGCGCGCCCCGCAGGAACTGACCAGCATTGCCGACTGGCTGCCGGTGCATAAGGTGCTGTCGGTCGGCATTGTCGACGGCCGCAATATCTGGCGCACCGACCTCGACGCGGCGCTGACCACGCTGGCGCCGATCGCGGAAAAACGCGGTGGCAAGCTGTGGTTGTCGTCCTCGTGCTCGCTGCTGCACGTGCCGTTCACGCTGGCGGCGGAAACCGCGCTCGATCCTGAAATCCGCTCATGGCTGGCCTTCGCCACCGAGAAACTGGACGAACTGTACGTGCTCAAGCAAGCGCTGCAAGGCGAATACGACGCCGCCACCGCCGAGGCGCTGGACGTCTCGCGCGCCGCCATCGCCAGCCGCCGCGCCAGCCCGCGCGTGCACCAGGACGCCGTGCGCGAACGCATCGCCGCGCTGCCGGCCGATGCCGACCAGCGCCGTTCGACCTTCGTCCAGCGCCAGGCCGAGCAACGCGCGCGCTTCAAGCTGCCGGCCTTCCCGACCACCACCATCGGCTCCTTCCCGCAGACGGCCAACATCCGCGCCGCCCGCGCCAGCTTCAAGCGCGGCGAGCTGAGCGCCACCAGCTACCACGCCAAGATGCGCGAGGAAATCGCCTACGCCGTGCGCCGCCAGGAAGACCTGGGACTGGACGTGCTGGTGCACGGCGAAGCCGAGCGCAACGACATGGTCGAATATTTCGGCGAGCAGCTGGAAGGCTTCGTCTTCACGCAGCTGGGCTGGGTGCAATCGTACGGCTCGCGCTGCGTCAAGCCGCCGGTCATCTACGGCGACGTCAGCCGTCCAAAAGCGATGACGGTGGACTGGACCGTGCACGCGCAAAGCCTGACCGGCAAGCCGATGAAGGGCATGCTGACCGGCCCGATCACCATCCTGCAATGGTCCTTCGTCCGCGACGACCAGCCGCGTGCGCTGACCGCGCTGCAGATCTCGCTGGCGATCCGCGACGAGGTGGCCGACCTGGAACAGGCCGGCATCGGTATCATCCAGATCGACGAGCCGGCCGTGCGCGAAGGCTTGCCGCTGCGCCGCAGCCGCTGGGACGAGTACCTGGACTGGGCCACGCGCGCCTTCCGCGTGTCGGCCAGCGCGGCCGCCGACGGCACGCAGATCCACACCCATATGTGCTACGCCGAGTTCAACGACATCCTGCCGCAGATCGCCGCCATGGATGCCGACGTCATCACCATCGAGACCAGCCGCTCGGACATGGAGCTGCTGAACGGCTTCGGCCAGTTCCGCTATCCGAACGAGATCGGTCCCGGCGTGTATGACATCCACTCGCCGCGCGTGCCGGGCCAGGCCGAGATGGTGCGGCTGTTGCAGAAAGCCAGCGCGGTGATCCCGCCGGCCAATCTGTGGGTCAATCCGGATTGCGGACTGAAAACCCGCGGCTGGGCGGAAACCGAAACCGCGCTGCGCAACATGGTGGCCGCCGCCCGCCAGCTGCGCGCTGAACACGCGATCTATTAACCCCGGTAAGGCGGGGGCAGCTCCCTCCGGGAGCTGCGGGGCGCAGCCCCTGCCCAGACCCTTGGGGTCAGACCCCAAGCGCAGCCGCTTTGCGGGTCTACACCGCATTTTTACTGGCCCAGTACGGTACCAGCCCTCCCCATCCATCGTTTTCCACAGTAAAATGCTCGTGCCTGCGCATGCGCGCGAGGTTAACCCTCTATTACTGTCGCCCATGTCCAAGAGCCTGTTTCAAAAGCCCATAGAAATTAAGATTTCCACCGTAGTCGCAGTCTCCGCCATCCTGTCCACGGCGGACCGCCTGGCCCTCGACGCCGCGCTGGCCGAAATGACCGGCGGCACCACCGACTTCTTCGAAGACGACCTGACCGTGATCGACGTCGCCGCATTGCCGGCCGGCACCGAGATCGACTGGGCCGGCATCATCGCCCTGCTGAAGAAATACCGCTTGAACCCGGTCGCCGTGCGCAACGCGCCGCCGGCCATGGCCGCCGAAATCGCCGCCCACGGCCTGAGCGTGGAAACCGCCACCAAGCCGCGCGACGAGCAGGAGCCTGCTCCAGCACCGGCGCCAGTCAAGGCCGCCCCGGCGCCTGCGCCAGCCGCCGCGCCAGCCGAAGCCCAGCCCGGCAACGCCGGCGTGATGATCATCGACACCCCGGTGCGCGCCGGCCAGCGCATCTACGCGCGCGGCTGCGACCTGATCATCACCGCCGTGGTCAACAACGGCGCTGAAATCATCGCCGACGGCAGCATCCACGTGTACGCCACGCTGAACGGCCGCGCGCTGGCGGGCGCTTCCGGCAACGCCGAAGCACGCATCTTTGCAATGAATATGTCGCCGGAGTTAGTCTCCATTGCCGGCGTTTACCGCACTTTTGAAGACGGCTTCCCGGCCGAATATGCACGTTCCCCTACGCAAATTCGCTTGGTCGGCGACCGAATCGATATACTATCTGTCAATTCTGCAAACCGCGCTTGAGTAGCAACTCTCTGAAAAGGATTTTTTTGTGGCGAGAATTATTGTTGTAACGTCCGGTAAGGGCGGTGTCGGTAAGACGACTTCCAGCGCCAGCTTCTCCACCGGGCTGGCCATGCGCGGCCATAAAACCGCGGTGATCGACTTCGACGTCGGCCTGCGCAACCTCGACCTGATCATGGGCTGCGAACGCCGCGTGGTGTACGACCTGATCAATGTGATCAATAAAGAGGCATCGCTGACCCAGGCGCTGATCAAGGACAAGCACTGCGACAACCTGTTCATCCTGCCGGCGTCGCAGACGCGCGACAAGGATGCGCTGTCGGAAGACGGCGTGGAAGTCGTGCTGCACGAACTGATCAACATGGGCTTCGAGTTCATCATCTGCGATTCGCCGGCCGGCATCGAGCACGGCGCGCTGATGGCGCTGACCTTCGCCGACGAGGCCATCATCGTCACCAACCCGGAAGTATCGTCGGTGCGCGATTCGGACCGCATCCTCGGCATCATCCAGGCCAAGTCGCGCCGCGCCCAGACCGGCGGCGAGCCCGTCAAGGAGCACCTGCTGATCACCCGCTACTCGCCGAAACGCGTGGAAGCGGACGAAATGCTGTCGTACGAAGATGTGCAGGAGATCCTGCGCATTCCACTGATCGGCATCATTCCGGAATCGGAATCGGTGCTGCACGCGTCGAACCAGGGTAACCCGGCGATTCACTTCAAGGGCACCGATGTTGCGGAAGCCTACGAAGATGTGGTGTCGCGCTTCCTCGGCCAGGAATTGCCGTTGCGCTTCACTAACTACGAGAAGCCTGGCCTGCTGCAGCGTATTTTCGGGAGCAAGTAATCATGGCCCTGCTTTCTTTCCTGTTCCCGCAAAAACCCAAAACCGCCACCGCGGCCAAGGAGCGGTTGCAGATCATCATCGCGCGCGAGCGCAATGGCCGCAGCGGTCCCGACTTCCTGCCGGCGCTGCACAAGGAGTTGATCGAGGTGATTTCGAAGTACACCAAGGTCAACGCCGACGACATCAAGATCTCGCTGGACCGCCAGGGCAACCTGGAGGTGCTGGACGTGAACGTGGTGCTGCCGGACGCGTAAGCGCTACAACGGCCGGGCGATCCCGGCCGTCACCAATTCCTGCGCCACCTTGGCGCAGGCATCCACGTGCTGGTAGCCGATCCGGCTGAAAGCCACGAAGCCGATGCCGGCCGAGGCCAGCTGTCCGGCCAGCGGCACAAACTTGGTCGCTTGCCGCGCCACCGTCTTCAGGCCGCTGCGCCGCAGCAGCTGCAGCACCACCTCCCGCGTCACCAGCTTCCCGACCAGCATGCCGCCGATGCCGATCGCGGCCTCGTAGGCGATCAGCCGGAACTTCGGCTGCATGCGCTCGATCTGCTGCGCCGTCAGGCCGAACTCGTGGTTGATGTCGTCGATCAGCAGCGCGAACAGCCGCAGGTCGGACACCACGTCCAGCCCCGGTATCGGCACCGCCGCCACGCCGGCCGAGACCATCGCGCGCCGCCGCACCAGCTTGCGGCAACGCTCGCGCACGGCTTCGATGTCGCGCTCGGTCCCGGGGACCAGCGTCCAATTTGTGTCTTTTTTCAGTCCCATGCGTGCTCCCAGTGGCAACTAGAATTTCTTTCCTTTTTTCAACTTCTTCATTGAATTCAGCGTTTTTCCAGTGTACCGTGTAATGGTTGTGCAGGTGCGCGCGGTGGATTATCGAGTTGTCGTCAAGGAAATATTAGTGCATTAAGAAAAATAATTAGCCATTTTGCTAACTTTTTTTGTAAATCTCTGTTATATTTGTAGTGACTTCTCCTTAACATAATTTCCTACAGGCAGTAGTATGAGAATCGCCGTACTTGACAATGACCGCAGCCAAGCCGATCTGATCTGCCAGGTGCTGACCTCGGCAGGCCACGTCTGCCACAGCTTCCAGACCGCCAAGGACGTGCTGGCGCAATTGCGCAAGGACAGCTATGACATGCTGATACTCGACTGGCAAGTCGTCGATCTCAGCGGTGCGGAAGTGCTGCGCCGCGCCCGCGAAAAACTGCCCGACAGCGCCCCGGTATTGTTCCTGACCACCAGCTCGGGCGAGGACGACATCGTCGCCGGCCTGGCCGCCGGCGCCGACGATTACATGATCAAACCGCTGCGCCGCAGCGAAATGGTGGCCCGCGTGCAAGCTTTGCTGCGGCGCGCCTACCCGGCGCAAAATGGCGCCGAACAATTACAATTCGGTCAATATGTGTTCGAGACCCGTCCCGGCCGTTTGTTGATGGATGGCATCGTTTTGGACGTCACGCACAAAGAGTTCTACCTGGCACTGTTATTTTTCCGCAACATCGGACGGCCGCTGTCGCGCGCCTACATCCATGAGGCGGTGTGGATACGCGAGACCGCCGTACCGTCGCGCACCATGGACACCCACGTGTCGCGCGTCCGCAATAAATTGCAATTGAAACCAGAAAACGGCTTCCGCCTGGTGCCGGTCTACAGCTACGGCTACCGCCTGGAAAAACTGGGCGCCTGATCGGGCCCTCGATATGGCCGGTATGCTGCCTGCGATATAGGCAGCCCCAGGCAACCTACGGGTACAACACGGTATAATGTCCGCACAATCAACGCACGGACCCGAAATGCAGCTGCTTGCCGTCGGCCTCAACCACAACACTGCCCCCGTCTCGCTGCGCGAGCAGCTGGCGTTCGCCCCGGAGCAACTGGGGCAGGCGGTGGTGGCGGCACGTTCCTGGTTCGAGCGCATCGACCACCGCGGCAGCGACGAGGCGGCGATCCTGTCGACCTGCAACCGCACCGAGTTGTACGCGGCCAGCCGGGTGCCCGATCCGCTAGCCGCCGGTGCCCACTTCCTGGCCGACTTCCACCAACTGAACTACGCCGAACTGCGCCCGCACCTGTATCTGCTGCCGCAGCACGACGCCGTGCGCCACACCTTCCGCGTCGCCTCCGGGCTCGATTCGATGGTGCTGGGCGAAACGCAAATCCTCGGCCAGATCAAGGACGCCATCCGCACCGCCGACGAAGCGGGCGGCCTGGGCACCTATCTGCACCAGCTGTTCCAGCGCTCGTTCTCGGTCGCCAAGGAAGTGCGCAGCACCACCGAGATCGGCGCGCACAGCGTGTCGATGGCGGCGGCCGCCGTGCGGCTGTCGCAGCGCATCTTCGACAAGATCGCCGAGCAGAACGTGCTGTTCATCGGCGCCGGCGAGATGATCGAATTGTGCGCCACGCATTTTGCGGCGCAGAATCCCAAGTCCATCACCATCGCCAACCGCACGCTGGACCGCGGCGAGATCCTGGCGCACCGCTTCGGCGGCCGCGCCATCCGCCTGGCCGAGCTGCAGGACAAGCTGCACCAGTACGACATCGTCATCTCCTGCACCGCCTCGTCGCTGCCGCTGATCGGCCTGGGCATGGTGGAGCGCGCGATCAAGGCGCGCCGCCACAAGCCGATGTTCATGGTCGACCTGGCCGTGCCGCGCGATATCGAAGCCGAAGTGGGCCGCCTCAACGACGTCTTCCTGTACACCGTGGACGACCTGGGCAAAGTGGTCCAGACCGGCATGGAAAACCGCCAGGCCGCCGTGGCCCAGGCCGAAGCGATCATCGAAACCCGCGTGCAATCGTTCATGCACTGGATCGACGACCGCGCCGTGGTGCCGGTCATCCAGAGCCTGCAGGAAAACGGCGAAGCGCTGCGCCAGCTGGAACTGGAACGCGCGCGCAAGATGCTGGCCAAGGGCGAAGACATCGACGCCGTACTGGAAGCCCTGTCCAAGGGCCTGACCGCGAAATTCATGCACGGCCCGCAGCAGGCGCTGCACCGCGCGCAGGGCGAAGAACGCGCCCATCTGGCCGAGCTGCTGCCGCAGCTGTTCCG
Source organism: Duganella rhizosphaerae (assembly GCF_040364205.1). Classification (NCBI taxonomy): domain Bacteria; kingdom Pseudomonadati; phylum Pseudomonadota; class Betaproteobacteria; order Burkholderiales; family Oxalobacteraceae; genus Duganella; species Duganella rhizosphaerae. The sequence goes on along the minus strand of NZ_BPWK01000018.1, from coordinate 36,608 downwards.
CGGCCGTCGTTAGCGACACTGCCTGATCAGCGCGCGCGCCACGCCGCCGCGCACTCCCCGCCGCCTCCGCGCGGCATCTGCTCCAACTCCTTTACCGAATACGCTATGAAACCATCCATGCTGGGCAAGCTCGATCAACTGGCCAACCGCCTGGTCGAACTCGATGAATTGCTGATGTCCGAAGGCGCAACCAGTAATATGGACGCCTACCGCAAAATGACCCGCGAGCACGCCGAACTCGGCCCGCTGGTGGCGCTGTACAAGTCCTACCAGGACGCCATCGGCGACCTGGACGCCGCGCAGGAAATGCTGGGCGATCCGGAAATGAAGGACTTCGCGCAGGACGAGATCGAAGCGGCCAAGACCCGCCTGGCGGAACTGGAGCTGGAGCTGCAGAAGATGCTGCTGCCGAAGGACGCCAACGACGAGCGCAACATCTTCCTGGAAATCCGCGCCGGCACCGGCGGCGACGAATCGGCGCTGTTCGCGGGCGACCTGCTGCGCATGTACACCCGCTTCGCCGAGCGTAATCGCTGGCAGGTGGAAGTGGTGTCGGAATCGGCGTCGGACCTGGGCGGCTACCGCGAGGTGATCGTGCGCCTGATCGGCAACAGCGTCTACTCCAAGCTGAAGTTCGAATCCGGCGGCCACCGCGTGCAGCGCGTGCCGGCCACCGAAACCCAGGGCCGCATCCACACCTCGGCCTGCACGGTGGCGGTGATGCCGGAGGCGGACGAGGTGGAAGACGTCAACATCAACCCGGCCGACCTGCGCATCGACACCTACCGCGCTTCCGGCGCCGGCGGGCAGCACATCAACAAGACCGATTCGGCCGTGCGCATCACCCACCTGCCGACCGGCATCGTGGTCGAGTGCCAGGACGACCGCTCGCAGCACAAGAACAAGGCGCAGGCGATGAAGGTGCTGGCCGCGCGCATCAAGGACGTGCAGCTGCGGGAGCAGCAATCGAAGGAAGCGGCCACCCGCAAGAGCCTGATCGGCTCGGGCGACCGCAGCGAACGTATCCGCACCTACAATTACCCGCAGGGCCGCATGACGGACCACCGCATCAACCTGACCTTGTACAAGCTGGACTTCATCATGGATGGCGACCTGACGGAACTGACCAACGCGCTGGCCGCCGAGCACCAGGCGGAGTTGCTGGCGGCGCTGGGAGATTAACCCCGCAAGCCGGGGGTCTGACCCCGTACGGGGTCAGACCCCATTCGCGGTGGGGGTTGAATTTAAGAGCTTGCTAAGGCTTGAATAGCAACTTTGTGCGAGAATTGCCCGCTACTTCCACTGCCATCAAATTGGATCACCACATGATACATACGCGCTCCCTGCTGCTGTCCATCGCCATCGCCTGCTTCGGCCTGATCGGCGTCGCCCTGTATTTGCAGATCGGCCTGGACATGCTGCCGTGCCCCCTGTGCGTGATCCAGCGCTACCTGTTCATCGCCATCGCCATCTGCTGCCTGATCGGCGCCTACACCAAGCCCAAGCTGGGCACCGGCCTCGCGCTGATGGCCGCGCTGGGCGGCCTGTACACCGCCGGCAAGCACCTGTACATCCTGGCCCATCCCGGCCTGTCGTGCGGCATCGACCCGGTCGAGACCTTCCTCAACAAGATCCCAACCGCGACCTACCTGCCCTTCCTGTTCCACGCCGACGGCCTGTGCGAAGACGCGCTGGCGCCGTGGTTCGGCCTGTCGATCCCGCAGTGGTCCTTCCTCGGCTTCGGCCTGTGCACGCTGGGCCTGGCCTGGCTGCTGATCCGCCGCGCGCGCTGATGATTTCGGCATGATCAACGACCTCAGCGCCATCACCGCAGGCGTCACCATCGGCGCGCTGCAAGTGCAGTCCCTGCTGGACCCGCTGGACAACCGCGTGCTGCTGTGCCACGCGCTGGGCCTGTCGCGCGTGAGCCTGATCACCCAATCCGAGCGCGCACTCGATGCGGAACAGGCGGCACGTTTCGCCGCGCTGGTGCAGCGCCGCGTGGCCGGCGAACCGGTCGCCTACATCGTCGGCCAGCGCGAATTTTTCGGCCTGCCGTTTGAAGTCAACGGCGCCGTGCTGATCCCCCGCCCCGACACCGAACTGCTGGTCGAACTGACGCTGGACCGCCTGCCGCCGCAAGGCCGCGTGCTGGACATGGGCACCGGCAGCGGCGCCATCGCCGTGGCGCTGGCCCACACCCGGCGCGACGCCGCCGTCACCGCGCTCGACGTCAGCCCGGAAGCGCTGGCCGTGGCGCGCCGCAACGCCGCCGCCAACAACGCCAACGTCACCTTCCTGCAAAGCGACTGGTACGCGGCGCTGCAAGGCCAGCCGCCGTTCGACGTCATCGCCTCCAACCCGCCCTACATCGCCAGCGGCGACCGCCATTTGTCCGAAGGCGACCTGCGCTACGAACCGACCGGCGCGCTGACCGACCACGCGGACGGCCTGTCGGCGCTGCGCACCATCGTCGCCGGCGCCGCCGCGCATCTGAAGCCGCAAGGCTGGCTGCTGATGGAGCACGGCTACGACCAGGCCGCCGCCGTGCGCGACTTATTATCCGCACAAGGTTACAGCGAGGTGCAAAGCTGGACCGACCTGGCCGGCATCGAGCGCGTCACTGGTGCGCGGGCGCACTGACAGCGCCATCCATCCGCAATATTCTGGCTTTCGCCTCCCCTTCCCAGTATTTGATAAACTAGCAAGCGATCTTCGGCGCCATCGGAACTTTGGCCCGGCGCCGACGCGATTGGCCGTTTTCGGTTAATCTCGCACCTCACGCTTTGATGCAACATTTGATGCACTACGAAAGGAAGATCCAATTGTCCAATCTATTGACTCGCCGCCTGGCCTTGCTGGCCCAGCCAGAGCACCGTCCGGTGCTGGGTGGCTTGCGTGGCATCGAACGCGAAACCCTGCGGGTGGACGCGCGTGGCCACCTGGCTGCAACGCCGCATCCGGTGGCCATGGGCTCGGCCCTGACGCACCCGCAAATCACCACCGATTACGCCGAAACGCTGCTGGAATTCATCACCCCGGCCGAGGCGGACATCGCCACCACCATCGCCAAGCTCGACGGCATCCACCGCTACGCCTACACCAAGCTCGGTGACGAGCTGCTGTGGAGCCAGTCCATGCCCTGCCAGCTGCCGGGCGAGGAAGACATCGAGATCGCGTGGTACGGCACCTCCAACATGGGCACGCTCAAGCATGTGTACCGGCGCGGCCTGGCGCTGCGCTACGGCAAGGCCATGCAGTGCATCGCCGGCATCCACTACAACTACTCGCTGGACGAACGCCTGTGGCGCGTGCTGGCCGAGCATGAGGGCAACACCAAGCGCCTGTCGCCGAAGTCCTTCCAGTCCGAAGCCTACCTGGCGACGATCCGCAACTTCCGCCGCTACAGCTGGCTGCTGATGTATCTGTTCGGCGCCTCGCCGGTGCTGTCGACCGGCTTCCTGCGCGGCCGTCCGCACAAGCTGGAAACGCTGTCCGACGACACGCTCTACCTGCCCTACGCCACCAGCCTGCGCATGAGCGACCTGGGTTACCAGAACGACGCCCAATCGGGACTGAGCCCGCATGAAAACTGCCTGGACAGCTACGTCGCCGCCCTGACCAAGGCCGTCAACCAGCCGTACGAACCGTATGCGGCGCTGGGCACCAAGCGCGACGGCGAATGGATACAGCTGAGCACCAACGTGCTGCAGATCGAAAACGAGTACTACTCCACCATCCGCCCCAAGCGCGTGATCCAGACCGGCGAACGGCCGATCCAGGCGCTGTGCGCGCGCGGCGTGCAATACATCGAAGTGCGCTGCATGGACGTCGACCCGTTCGAGCCGGTCGGCATCAGCGTGGAGACCGGCCGCTTCCTCGACGCCTTCCTGCTGTTCTGCGCGCTGGAGGAAAGCCCGGCCATCTCGCCGGAAGAAGGCCTGCGCCACACCGAGAACTTCGCCCGCACCGTCAAGGAAGGCCGCCGTCCGGGCCTGACGCTCAACAGCGACAACGGCGAGATCAGCCTGCAAGCCTGGGGCCAGCAACTGCTGGAGCGCATCCGCCCGGTGGCGGCCCTGCTCGACGCCCAGCGCGGCGACACCGTGCACGCCGACGCCATGGCGCAGCAGGCGTCCAAGCTGCTCGACGCCGACCTGACGCCGTCGGCCAAGGTGCTGGCGGCCCTGCGCGCCAACGGCAAATCGTTCGCCGCCTTCGGCCTGGAACAAAGCAAGCGGCACGCGGCCTACTTCCGCAGCCACGCGCCGGACGCCGAACAAGCCGCCTACTTCGACGGCCTGGCCGCCGTCTCGCTGGCCGAGCAGGCGGAAATGGAAGCGGCGCCTCAATCGAGCTTCGACGATTACGTCACCGCCTACCGCGCCAGCAATCTGTGTCACTCCAGTATGGATTGCGACTAAACCAGGAGCCTCCTTGCTCACCTTCTACAACGAACTGCACGCGCAGCATCGCGGCCGCTACGAGATCTTCCGCGGCGAGATGGTGCCGTGCTTCGAAAAACCGGAGCGTGTCGACTCGGTGCTGGCGGAGCTGGGCCGGCGCGGCCTGGGCAAGATCGTCACGCCGCACGGCGTGCCTTTGATGTCGCTGGAGCGCATCCACACGCCGCGCTACCTGCACTTCCTGCGCGGCGCCTGGAACGAATGGCTGGCGCTCGATCCGGCCAACGCCGGCAAGGACGCCTTCCCCGCCGTCTGGCCGATACGCTCGCTGCGCGACGACATCGAGCCGGACAACTTCTGCGCCAAACTGGGACTGTATTCGATGGACAGCGGCACGCCGCTGACGGCCGGCACCTGGACCGCCGCCAAGACCGGCGCCGACTGCGCGGTCAACGCCGCCCACGCGCTGCGGCTGGGCGAGCGCGGCGCCTTCGTGTTGAGCCGTCCGCCGGGCCACCATGCGGGCGCGGATTTCTTCGGCGGCTACTGCTTCCTCAACAACGCCGCGCTGGCCGCGCAGCACATGCTGGACGACGGCGCCCGCAAGGTCGCCATCATCGACATCGACTACCACCACGGCAACGGCACGCAGAGCATTTTCTACAACCGCGACGACGTGCTGTTCATCTCCATCCACGCCGATCCGCGCGACGAGTATCCGTTCTACCTGGGCCACGCCGACGAGCGCGGCGAGGGCGCGGGGCTGGGCTACAACATGAACCTGCCGCTGGCGGCGGGCAGCTCGCCGCAGGCCTGGTTCGCGGCGCTGGAGACGGCCTGCATCCGCCTGGGCAGCTTCGCGCCGGATGCGCTGGTGGTGTCGCTCGGCGTCGACACCTTCGCCGGCGATCCGCTGTCGCGCTTCGCGCTGCAAAGCGCCGACTACCTGAAGATCGGCGAGCGCCTGGCCTGGCTGAACGTGCCGACCGCCTTCATCTTCGAAGGCGGCTACGCGGTCAAGGAGTTGGGCACCAACGTCGTCAACGTCCTCGAAGGTTACGAGACGGCGCTCTGACCAACCATGACCAAACCTCTGCCCTGGGCCGACGACACGCCGCGACTGACCATGTGGTGCGCCGTGCTGTTTTGCTGTTTCAGCGCCCTGCTGGCGGCGGTGTATCTGCTGCCACCGCTCGCCAGCCTGCTGTGCGTGGTGCCGCTGGCCTCCTACCTGATGCTGGGTCGTCACATGGGCATGGTGTACAGCATCGGCTGGTCGGTGCTGGGCCTGGCCGTGCTGGTGCTGCGGCCGGGCAGCTCCAACGAGGCGCTGCTGGGCACCGCCGCCGCCGTGCTGGGCGTGGGCCTGCTGTCGCACTGGTTCGAAGCGCGGCGCGCGGCGCTGATGGCGGTATTGCGCCGCACCGCCTCGCTCGATCCGCTGACCGGCCTGCACAACCATCTGTACCTGGAATCGATCTTCAGCCAGCTTACGCGCAGCCAGCGCGGCAAGCCGCAATCGGTGACGATGATGCTGGTGGCGCTGGCACCCGGCGCCGACGACGCCCGGCTGATCGAGGCCGCCCGGCTGATCGAGGAAGTGTGCCGCGGCAGCGACTGGGCGTTCCGCTTCGGCGACGACAGATTCTGCGTGCTGGTGCCGTGGGTATCGCAAGTGCAGGGTCAGCAGATTGCCGACCGCCTGCTGGCGCGCCTCAACGCGGAGCAGCAGGCACCCGCCAGGCTGGGCCTGGCCCGCTGGCCGGAAGAGGCGCAAACGCTGGCGCAACTCCACCAGATCACCGCGCGCAGCTTGACGGCGGACTGCCCGCCTAACGCTGGAAAGGCCCCCAAGTCGGCTGCCTGATATCGCCGTCCTGGGCGCTGAGCTTCTGCTTCACGCGGCCGTCCACCGACACCACCATCAGCGACTTGCGCCCTGCGGCTTCGGTGGCGTAGATGATGTACTTGCCGTTCGGCGCAAAGCTGGGCGACAAGTCGTCGGTGCTGTCGGACAGGCGCTGCTCCTGGCCGGTGGCCAGGTCCAGCACGTACAGCTGGTAGTTGCCGTCGCGGCGGGAAATATAGGCCAGCGTCATGCCGTCGGGCGAGATGCGCGGGCTGATGTTGTAGCCGCCGGCGAAGGTGATGCGCTTGACGTCGCTGCCGTCCACGTTCATGCGGTAGATCTGCGGACCGCCGCTGCGGTCGCTGGTGAAGTAGATGCTGCGGCCGTCGGCCGAGAATTGCGCCTCGGTGTCGATGGCGGCGCCGGTGCCGTCGGACACGCGGCGCAAGCCGCTGCCGTCGGCGTTGACGGTGTAGATCTGCGTGTGGCCGTCCATCGACAGCGAGACGGCCAGCCTGGCGCCGTCCGGCGACCACGCCGGCGACGAGTTGCTGCCCTTTTCGTTGGCGACCACGGTGCGCGCCTGGGTCAGCAGGTTCTGCACATACACCACGGGTTTCTTCTGCTCGAACGACACGTAGGCGACCTTGCCGCCGTCCGGCGACCAGGCCGGTGAAATGATGGGGTCATGCGAGCGCCGCGCCGTTTGCTCACCTTCGCCGTCGATATCGGCCACGGCCAGCTGGTAGCTGCTGCCCTCCTGCTTGATGTAGGCCACGCGGGTCGCGAACGCGCCGGGCACGCCGGTCAGCTTGAAGAACACGTCGTCGGCGATCTTGTGCGCCGCCAGGCGCGCGGCCTGGCTGGACACCGACTGGTCCTGGCGCGACAACTGGCTGGCCTTGACGGTGTCGAACAATTTGTAGCGCACATCGTAACGGCCGTCGGCCAGCGCCGACACCGTGCCCACCACCAGCGCATCGGCGCCCTTGGCCTTCCAGCCTGCGTAGTCGATGTTGTTGACGTCGGCGATGGCGCCGGCATCGATCAGCTTGAACATGCCGCTGCGTTCCAGGTCGGCCTTGATGATGCTGGAGATCTGCTGCGGCGCCAGGATTTCATCGGTGAAGCCGGCCACGGCAACGGGAATCTGATTGCTGCCGACGCCGCTGATTTCAATCCGCATCTGCGCCTGCGCGGAATGGATAACGACGGCCATGCCGGCGAAGATTAGGTAGTGGCTGAGTTTTTTCATGGAAGGGACGAATAAATAGTCCGTGCGAATATAGTCGAAAACCCCGCCGGAAGCTACTTCGCTCTCGATATTCAATTGTTTTTCCAACGATAAATTATCGGTGTAGTATCCAACTTTGCTTTCCTTCATCCGATAGGTGATAGAAATGGACAATTCCCCAGGCAAACAGGCGCACATCGATCGCTGGCAGAAGGACCGCCAGAAGGCTTTCAAAATAGTACCCGAGGGCGGCAAGACGTTTCGCTACCTGGGCAAGGAATTCCACGTCTTCCCCAATACCTTCTGGCCCTACACGGATAGCCAGCCGCTGGTCAGCAGCCTGCGCGTCAAGCCGGGGGACAGCGTGCTCGATGTCGGCACCGGCTCCGGCGTGATCGCGGTATTCGCCTGCTATGGCGGCGCCGCCCGCGTACTGGCGGTCGACATCAACCCCGCCGCGCTGAAGAGCGCCCAGCACAACGCCACCGAGCATGGCTTCGGCGAAACGATGGAAGTGCGCTACTCCTGCCTGTTCGACGGCATCGGCAACGAGCAGTTCGACGTCATCACCGCCAACCTCCCCTTCCGCAACAAGGAGGCGCCCGACGTTGTCGCGCGTTCGCAATGGGACACTGACTTCCGTACCAATACCCAGTTCTTCGAGCAGGTCGGCAAATATCTGAAACCGGATGGACGCATCTATTTTGCGCACTCCAATTTCGGCGCGGTCAAGGAAGTGCGCAAGCTGGCCAAGGACAACGGCTACAGCATGCGCATGGTGGCCCGCGCGCGCGCCGACGAGACCAAAGAATTCTATGCGTTTCTCATCAAGCGATTGCCTCAAGCCGCACGCGTATGAACGCGGTGTTCGACACCATCGCCGGCTTGCGCGCGGTTGCCCACGCGCCTTGGCGTCCGCTGGTACGGCGCGTGGTGGTGATACTTTGCAACTCGCGCGCGGGGTCCAGCCTGGTCAAGCACGTGCTGGCCGACCATCCGGACATCGCCTCGCTCGATGGGGAGATGGAACCGTATCTGGCGCTCACGGGCAACAGCTTCGGCGTCCACGCCGACAGTGACGCCATCGGCACGCTGGCGCAGCCGGACCTTTTGGCCGACAACATCTTCGCCGAGCTCAGCGTGCCCAGTCCGGTGCTGCCGCCATTGGAGCAATTGAAGGACCGCTGGCGGCGGCGCCTGCTGCTACAGTTCCCGCTGCTCTTCATCGACCCGGTGCGACAGCGGCAGCTCAGCGATGCGTTGGACGTCACCCTGCAATCGTCGGATAGCGCGCTGCAACGCGCGATCCTGGCGTCGGTGTTCCGCGATCAGCCATGGCGCATGAATTTTTATGATGGGCAGCCGCCATCGTCGCTGCGCGATTTCGGCCTCGGTCCCAGCGGCTATTTCGACGAGCAGCTGAAAATCGAAGAGCCTCCCTTCGTGCTGCCGCGCAGCTATCGCCGCCCGTTCACCATCGACGACGCCAGCAGCAAGATCCTGCTGTTCAAATCGCCGAGCGACGCCTACCGGATCGGCATGCACGAGCAGTTGTTTCCGCAGGCCGAGATCCAATACATCCACCTCACCCGGGGCTATGCGCAATCGGTCAACGGCTTGATGGATGGCTGGCTGTCGCCCAAGGGCTTCTTCGCGCACGACATGGCGCCGGCCGGCACGGCGCTGCGGGTAGGCGGCTACTCCGACACCACGCCGTTCGGCCAGCGCTGGTGGAAGTTCGACCTGCCGCCCAACTGGCGCCAGTTCATGCAATCCGGCCTGGGCGACGTCTGCCTGAACCAATGGCTGGCAGCCAATGCGGCGATCCTTGCCAGCGGCGTGCCGACGCTGCGCGTGGCGTTCGAGGCCTTCATGGAGAACCCGGCGGCGCAGTTGCAGCGCATCGGCGACTTGCTTGGCTTGTCCAATCTGGCGCTGCCCGCGCGGCTTCCCGTCACGATGGCCACCGATGCTCCCAGCGCGCTGCGCTGGCGCAAGCGCGAGCAGCTTTTGCTGGAGATGGGCCAGCGCCGGCCGGTGCGGGCGATGATGGAGCAGCTGGGCTACACGATGCATCCGGAGACCTGGACATGAACAACCACTTGCTGGTGCCCTTCCTGATCGGGCAGCGCCGCGACGGCCTGCGCCGCGTCACTGACCTCGACCGCCATGACTGGGACGTTGTCGACATCCCTGAATTTACCGACGTCGCGCTGAGCGATCCCAACGAGAAGCTGCGCAGGATGGGCAAGATCTACGCCGGCATGGCGGAGCGCGTGCACCGGATCGTCGAGGCGGGCAAGGTCCCGGTCAGCATCGCCGGCGACTGCATGTCCACGCTCGGCATGCTGGGCGGCCTGCAGCGCAGCGGACGCCCGCCGGACCGCATCCTGTGGCTCGACGCCCATGGCGATTTCCATACCTGGGAAACCTCGCAGACCAAATATCTCGGCGGCATGCCGCTGGCGATCCTGGTGGGACGTGGCGACCGCCGCAAGCAAAGCCGCGACAGCATCGGCTCGATGGCGGCGACCATCGGCGTCGCGCCGTTCCCCGAGCGGCAGGTGATCCTTTCCGATGCGCGCGACCTCGACCCGGGTGAGCTGGAAGCGGTGAGAAGCTCCGGCATCACCTGCTGCAGCATCGCGCAGATCGGCGAGCACGTGAAGCCGGGCGAGCGCCTCTACCTGCATTTCGACAGCGACGTGATGGACGCGGAAGCGGAAATGCCGGCGCTGAAATACCACGTCAAATCGGGGCCGAACTACGACGACATGGCGGCGCTATTCCGCTCGCTGCGCGGGCCCGACATCGTCGCGGTATCGGTGTCGGCCTGGCACGAGGAAAAGGACCAGGACAACGCGGCCGCGCGGGCCTGCCTGGCGCTGCTGGGTGAGTTGGAGATAGTGAGTGGCTAGCTCTTCACGCCGCCAATGCATGGTTGTTGTCGCGGCCGGGCTTACGCGGCTCGACCTCATCGATAATTTTTTGCATTGCCAATCTGGTAGCCATTTTCAGATCATAAGCTTGTTGCAGGTTCAGCCATGACTGCGGATCGCCGCCGAAGTAACGCGCGAGCCGCAGCGCGGTATCTGCGCTTACTCCACGTTTTTCGTTGACGATGTCATTGACACGGGACGATGTCACATGAAGCGCCTTCGACAGCGCATGTGGCGTCATCCCTAACGGGGCAAGAAACTCCTCCCGCAATATCTCACCGGGGTGGATGGGCCGCATTTCATTCTTCATCATTTCACAGCCTTGATCAGTTAGTGATAATCAATGATTTCCACGTCTTTCGGCCCGTTCGCTGTCCAGACGAAGCAGATTCTGAACTGCGCATTCACTCGAATGCTGTACTCGCCTTGGCACTCGCCGCTAAGCGCGTCCAGGTGATTTCCGGGCCGAGAGCGCAAGAAATCCAAGGGGGCTGCGCTGTCCAGTAGCTGGAGCTTCCGTTCCGCACTGGACCGGAAGTTTGCGAATCGGGGGACGGACTTTCCTTCAAACAGCTTTTTGGTCTGCTTGCACCTGAAGGACAGGATAGCTATATTGTATGTCGTTTTATCGGAATGCGATAAGCAAGCGTAGCGCTGTTTAAGCACGCCGCGGATGAGCTATGTCAGTGCTGTCATCCACCCTTGTACGCTTTTCTCAGGTTGCCAGAGGGGGTAGTGATTCCCGCTTTGGTGACAACACTTCGTAGTTTTTCTGAGTGACTTTTGAGTGTTGTCACGACTGAGCGAAATGTGGCCAACTCTTCAGTTGCGGACCGTTTCGTCTGGAACTGGCCTATAGAAGATTTCCGTGTACTGAGCTTAGGCATTGTGATCTCTCCGATGTAAATCAGTGTAGCACCGCCGTGGCACCTGGCTTACTCAGGTCGCGCCGTAGTTGAAAAAAGTATTGTCTTGTTTGCCACGGTTACGGGTGCTAGCATCGACGCAACGCCTCGCCATTCGGTGTGGCCCTACTCCTAGAGGTATCCCGATGGCTGTCGCCGGCACCCGCATTGCACTCGCCATGTCCCTATGCGCAGCACTGAGCGCCCACGCCGAGGCGCCGCGCGCGATGCGTTACTCGCTCGAAGGCCTCGAAGCGCCGGTGCGCATACAGGTCGACACCTGGGGCGTGCCGCACATTTACGCCGTGCGCCTGTATGACGCGTTCTATGCACAGGGCTTCATGGCCGCGCGCGACCGGTTGTGGCAGATGGACCTGTGGCGCAAGCGCGGTCTCGGTGAAATGGCCAAGGACTTCGGTCCCGCTTACGCCGAGGGCGACCGCATGGCGCGCGCGGTCCTGTTTCGCGGCGATATGTACCGCGAATGGATCGCCTATGGCGACGACGCCAAGCGCGTGGCCGAGGCCTTTGTCGCCGGCGTGAACGCCTATGTGCACCTGACCGAGCGCGAGCCGGCGCTGCTGCCGCCAGAATTCAAACGCCTCGATTATCGCCCTGGCACCTGGAAGGCGGACGACATCGTGCGCATCCGTCACCACGGCCTGACCCTCAACTTCCTCGGCGAGGCGATGCGCGCGCAAGCCCGCTGCAAGGGCAAGGCCGACGGCGAGCGTGCCGACTGGCTGCGCCGCGAGCTCGATCCGCCGGTGACACCGCAACTGGCCCAAGGTCTCGACCCGTGCGACATTCCCGTGGCAGCCATCGAGAAGGCCTACGGCCTGGCCACGGCGGTGGCGCGCTTTCCGAAAGAGGCGTTCGCGGCGCAACTGGCGGGCACCCCGGCAGCGGCCGAGCTGTATGCGCTGGAGCCGGCCGACGGCGAGAACATGCGTAGCACCGGTTCGAACAGCTGGGTGGTTGCGCCGTCGCGCACCAGCACCGGCCGCCCTATCCTGGCCAACGACCCGCATCGCGCGCACGGTGCGCCGTCGCTGCGCTACATCGTGCACCTGGACGCGCCGGGACTGTCGGTGATCGGCGCCGGCGAGCCTTTCCTGCCCGGCATTTCGCTCGGACACAACGAGGAGGCCGGCTTTGGCCTGACGCGCTTCTATATCGACCAGGAAGACCTGTATGTGTACGAGACCAATCCTGCCGACGCGCGCGAATACCGCTATCAGGGCCGCTGGGAACCCATGCAGCGTGTGACGGAAGCTATCAGCGTCAAGGGCGAAGCCACGCCGCGCACGGTCACGATCGACTATACGCGCCACGGCCCGGTGCTGCACGCGGCGGACGGCCGCGCCTTTGCGCTGCGTGCCGCCTGGCTGGATGTGGGTATGGCGCCTTACTTCGGCGCGGTCGCCATGATGCGCGCGCACACCTGGGACCAATTCAACGGCGCGCTGAATCGCTGGGGCGCCCCCGGCCTGAACATGGTGTACGCCGACCGGCGCGGCAATATCGGCTGGCATCCGGTCGGCCTGACGCCCATCCGGCCCAACTGGGACGGGCTGACGCCGGTGCCCGGCGATGGGCGCTACGAATGGGCCGGCTACCGCTCGATGGACGAGTTGCCGACGGTGCTCAATCCGGCTGCCGGTTTTGTCGTGACGGCCAACGAGAACGGCATCCCGCCCGGCCACCCGGCCGCGAAGCTCGGCATCGGCTACGAGTGGAGCGACGGTGCGCGTGCGCGGCGGCTCAATCCCCTGCTGGCGGCCCAGCCCAAAGTCAGCGTGGCGCAGGCGCAGGCATGGCAGAACGATGTCGTGTCGACGCCCGCGCGCCAGTCCATCGCGCTGCTCAAGGATCTGCCAGCCAACGGCGACGCCGTCCGCGACGCGGCGCTGGCATTGCTGCGCGGCTGGGATGGCAGCGAGTCCGCCGACAGTGCGGCGGCGGCGCTGTACGAAGTGTGGATGTCGAAATATCTGCGCCCGGCCGCGCTGGCCGCCATGCTGGGCAAAGACGGGGCTAGCCTGGCCGCACCGGGCGACCAGGCGCGCGTGCTCGAAGCACTGGCGGCGCCGTCCGGCTGGCTCACGCCGGCGCTGCGCGACGAGGTCCTCGGCAGTTCGCTCAAGGCCGCCATGACGGAAACGGCGCGCCTGCTCGGCCCCGACACGAAAACCTGGCAATGGGGCGCCCTGCACAAAGCAGTCTTCCATCATCCGATGGACCAGCTGTACGATGCGGCTACCGCCAGGCGCATGAACGTGGAGGCAGGTCCGATGGGCGGTTCGTCCTACACGCCGATGGCGGCCGCCTACCGCGCCAGCGACTTTGAACTGACCTTTGGCGCTTCGGTGCGCATGGTGCTGGATGTCGGCAACTGGGACGGTTCGCGCATCGTCAATGCGCCGGGCCAGTCGGGCAACCCGGACAGCGCGCACTACCGCGATCTGGCGCTGCTGTGGGCGCGGGGCGGCTACTTCCCGATGCTGTACAGCCGCGCGGCGATCGACAAGGCGACCACGGAAGTCATCGAACTCGCGCCGGCAACGCGCTAGACAGGCGCTATTCCAAACAAATATAGTCGCCAACACGGTTTCCTCAATCATCTGGAGACGGTGCGTCACAACGGACCGAATTCCAGGAATAGCCGGCATCACCTGATTGTCAGATGCACGATCAGCGCCAGAGAAATCGAACAGCCCACCTGGATGAGAGTACAGCAGGACAAGCGAGAGATCGTCCTGTTCCGCCACATCCAGCGCTTGCTCAATGTAGTCACCCGGCCAGCTCAGAAAGTCAGGGTATCGATCGCACGCGTCGTGCGCAACCAGTATGAAGTCACGCACCAGCATCTTAAGGCGAATCCCTACGATGCGCGAGCACAGCAATATTGCCGCAGCCTCCTTTCCGTCGCCAGGAAAAAGATGTGCCTTGACAGTAGCGTGCTGCCGTCCAGACAGCGACAGACTTGCAAGTGGCATCATTGGACCACCTCACGCTGCAACGATTCCTCCCCCCCAGATGGGTAACCACCGAGTCGCCCGTGGGCGACCACACTTGGCTTGCGCGATGGTGGGACCAACGTTGGAATACTTCGCCGAAGATGGGTTGTTGGTACTCCGTCTGAGGAATGCCCGCGCCCGTTTGCAACGAGAGCGCCGGTGTGCAGTAGAACATGTCCAGTTCCGCCGCCGGGTAGGCGTCTGGATATTTCTCTAAAGAAGACTGGTCGCGAATGTGCCAGCGTCGAATGTGGCGGAACACTCTCCAATAATTGCATTCGAGATAAGTCCACTACCTTGTTTAGACTGGGGACTTCGCTTGAGAAAGGGCATTTTTTGTCGCCACGGTAACGTGACGGCAGTGATCTGCCATTCTAGCTAGCTGGTACAAAGGAAAATTCCGCGCAATCTGGCGCAGCGCACCGCCCGTAGGTCGGGGACCTCTGAAATCCCTGGATTCGGTCGTAAGCGAGACCGCGTCGCCCATCACTTTGCTTTTATTAGCGCAAATATTTCAGCGGCAAGGATTCCAAGTCGACCGACAATTACTGAAAGATGACTCGGACGACGATGACTAAACAAAGCAAGTCGCCAACCGCCCTTGCAAAGGCCGGCCGCATCTACGTCGGAGAAGAAGTTTGCCGCTGTAGCGCATCGCGCACAAAGCGGGCGAGACGCACCACCCCATCGGCGATAAGTTCCGGCGTGGCGTTGCTGAATGCGAGCCGTACGCGGTAATCCTCTTCAGTTCCCAACGCAAAGAAAGATAATGGCATTACCAGCACCCCATAGTCACTGGCGCAGATCTCCGCCTCGCGCCGCCGGAAAGGAAACGGCAGGGTCAGCGTCAGAAAGAAGCCGCCTTCCGGCCGATTCCAGCTGATCTGACCGCTCAAATCAGCAAACGCTGCCGCAAGATGGGTCAGCATCAAATCGCGATTGCGCCGATAGAACTCACGTGGCCCGGCGACCAATCGGCTCAGGCTGCCATCCTGGCTCAGCAACAAACCGCCGACGACCGCCTGGGTCAGCTGACTGGTGTTAACCGAAACAAAGCTTTTCGCCTGCGATAAGCGATCGATCAACACCTTACCAGCATCGGCATCGCCAAACATCCTTGCCGGCACGGCGGCGAAGCCGACCCGCAGCGCCGGGCAAATCGTCTTGGAGTAAGTGCCGAGATAAATCACACAACCGTGCAGGTCCAGTGCGTACATGGTCGGCACGCGCTCGCCCTCGTAACGGAACATGCCGTAGGGGTTGTCCTCCACGATCACGATGTGCTTGGCGGCGCAGAAGGCGATGATCTCTTCCCGCACCCCGCGCGTCAGCACCGCGCCCGTCGGATTGTCGAAGTCCGGCACCAGATATAACAGGCGGGGACGCTTTCCCCTGGCCTCGACCGCGGCCACCGTCTGCCGCAGCGTGGCGGCAACGGCTGTATCGGCGCAGGAAAACGGCGCCAGTTCGATCCGGTTCATGTCGGCCACACCAGTCAGACCGATATAACAGGGGCTGCGCACCAGGACAACATCGTCCTCGTGCTGGCAGAGACCAGTCAGCAGCAGGTCCAGGGCTTCCTGGCAACCGCCGGTGACCAGTATCTGTCCGGACGGGCACTCAATGCCCTCGTCCAACGCAATCTGCCGCGCGATCAGTCCGTTGATAATGCCATTGGTGCGGCCGTATTGCGCCAGCGTGTTGAAGGCCTCAGCCACGCCGCACTGACGCTGCTGTGCCTCATGCCGCACGTACGCCGGCACACAGTGCAGCCAGTCGTCCAGGCGGAAAAATTGCTCCGCCGGCCGGCCGGATGCGAACGACACCGCAGCGGGATAATGGCTGGCGATCTCGTTCAGAAAATTCATGACATCCAGACGGGAGCCGTCGGCCGCCACCGGCGTCGCAGTTGAGCCGCTCATGCTGCATAGCTTTTGCATATCTAACCTCGTCGGAGTATCAGTAGGCGCCCGACTGTTCCAATTGCGCGAACAGTTCGTTGACATTTTCTTCCAAAAATCCTTCTTCGCCGCCGCGCTCGATGAACTCGAAACTCAGGCCGGTGTTGGCATCGCGGCGGGAAAACACCTGGCGTAAGCCGGCGCCCTCGATTACCGAGGTATCGAACGCCAGACCGTGACCGCGCAACTCGCTGGCAGTGTGCTCAGCGTCGTTGACGGCCAGCGCAATGTGGGCCACACCCGGCCCGAAATTTTCGATCAGGCGGGACACCTGCGACTCCGGCTCGGTGCCTTGGCACAGCACGAACTTCATGCCGTTATGCTCCATCTCAGCCGACACCATGCCCGTGCGCGTGCCCTGCACGCGGCGGCGGCGGAGCAATGTAAAGCCTAGCACATGGACAAAGAAAT
Source organism: Duganella rhizosphaerae (assembly GCF_040364205.1). Taxonomy (NCBI): domain Bacteria; kingdom Pseudomonadati; phylum Pseudomonadota; class Betaproteobacteria; order Burkholderiales; family Oxalobacteraceae; genus Duganella; species Duganella rhizosphaerae. The sequence goes on along the minus strand of NZ_BPWK01000018.1, from coordinate 19,883 downwards.
CCACGCCGGCGTCCAGGTCCCTGACAGCGATGGCGATATGGTCGATCTTTTGAAATGTCGGCCGGGTGGCCGGCTGGTGGTCTGGCGTGTGCTCCATACTGTACCCTATCTATTACGTGAATGAGACCCAACTGCAGCGCGGCCGGGCAATGCTTTAGACGACGACGCCAGCATCGGCCGGTGAACGACGTTCATCTACCCGCTGCGCCAACCGGCCCAGCGTGGATAACTCGAATACCTCGCGCAGCGACAAGTCAACCTGGAAGCGCGACTTGATCTCGCTGACCAGCCGCATCAACAGCAACGAATGCCCGCCGAGATCGAAGAAATTGGATTTCAGTCCGATCTGCCCGCCGTCGTTGCGCAACAGCGTGGCCCAGAGTTCCGCCAGCGCGCATTCGGTTGCAGTGGCCGGCGCCACATACTCGGCCAGGGACGCCTCACCCTGCGCCAGCTCCGGCGCCGGCAAGCCATGGCGATCGAGCTTGCCATTCGCCATCACCGGCAACGCATCGAGCACCATGATGGCAGCCGGCACCATATACTCCGGCAGCACCAGCTCCAGCATATCGCGCAACTCTGCGCTCAACTGCTTGGGCGAGGCGCCCATGCCGGCAAAGGCGGCGACGTAGGCCACCAGCGCCAAGTCGCCACCGGCCAGCGGACGCGCCACGCACGCGGCCGATTTCACATCGGGGTGCAGCAGCAACTGCGCTTCGATCTCGCCGGGTTCGATACGGAAACCGCGCAGCTTGACCTGCGCATCGATGCGCCCCAGGAACTGCAGGGTGCCGTCGGCTAGCCAGCGGACGCGATCGCCGGTGCGATAGGCCCGCACCGGCGCGCCGGCGTCCGGCGCGAAGCCGACGAAACGCTCCGCGGTCAGGCCCGGCTGACGCCAGTAACCGCGGGCCAGCCCCGCGCCGGTGATCAGCAGCTCGCCGGCCATGCCGGGCGGCACCAGCTGCAGATGCTGGTCGACCACATACAGCCCGTAATGCGCAAGCGCGGTGCCGATCGCCACCTCCTGCAGACCGGGCTGCAGGAGCTGCCGGCTGGCCCACACCGTCGCCTCCGTCGGGCCGTACATATTCCACACGGCGCCGTCGGTGGCGGCCGTCAGTTGGCGGGCCAGCGGCAACGGACACATCTCCCCGCCCACCAGCAACGCCCGCAGCCTGCGTAGTGCGGCCCGCTCGGCCTCATCGGCCAGCAGAAATGCGGCATAGGACGGCGTGCACTGCACATGGGTGACGCCGTGGCGCGCGATCAGCTGGCTGACAGTGGCAGCCGCCGGCTGTGCCGCCGTCAGCGCCTCCTTCAGCGCCGCCAGGCGCGGCAGGCTGTCCAGCACCAGCTGGGGCGCCACCCCGAAGTCGATCAAGCAGGCGAACTCGGTCACGCCGAGCGCCAGCAGCTCGCGCGCCAGCGCGGCGCACCGCTGCGGCGAGCCGATCAGCGCGGCGGTCTTGACATAGCGCTGGAACGCGTGCTCCAGCACGGCGTCCTGGTCGAGTCCCGCGTCGACCGCGGCGGTCCCGGAAAGCTCGGTCCGCATTTGCTGCATCAGCGCCAGCGAACCGGCCAGATAACCCTTGAACGGCCGCTCGACCACCGCCAGCGCCGCCGCGTCGGAATCGGCGACGAAGGTGTGCAGCATCAGCGTGACCTGGCCTTCACCGGCATGTCCGGCGGCGCGCCATGCCTGCCGGTAGAGGGCGATCTTGTCCGCCAGTTCGCCGACGGTCTGGCCAAGCAGGTGGGTCAGCACGTTGAGGCCGAGTTCGCCCGCCCGGCGGAATGTCTGCTCGCCGCCGGCCGCCGTCAACCACAGCGGCGGCATGTCTTGTTGCGGCGCCGGATGGAGCCGCAACGCCACCGGATGGCCGACGCCGTTGGGCCGCTCCACCGCCTCGCCGCGCCAGAAGCGCTGGAAGGTCTGCAGGCTCTCCTCGAGCACCTGGTGGCGCCGGGCAAAGTGCTCGGGCGCCAGCGCGAAGTCGTTCGGGTTCCAGCCGGCCGCGAACGCCAGGCCAGCCCGTCCCCGCGACAGATTGTCGATCACCGACCAGTCCTCCGCCACCCTGAGCGGATCGTTAAGCGGCAGCACGCAACTGCCGGCGCGGATCTGGATCCGGCTGGTGACGGCGGCCACCGCCGCGCCCGTCACTGCCGGATTAGGGTAGACCCCGCCGAAGGCCGAGAAGTGACGCTCGGGCGTCCAGACCGCCGTGAAGCCGTTCTGGTCGGCAAAGCGCGCGCCCTCCAGCAGCAGTCGGTAGAGGTCGCCGTCGTCCGGCGCCGTGCTGGCGAAATAGAACAGGCTGAAATCGGGCGCCCGCGCGGCGGCCCGGTGCTGGCTCGGCACGCGCACCGTCGCCAAGCCCTGCTCGGGCGCCAGCACCAGGCGCGCGCCGGCCAGCAACGCTCCGAAGATTTCCAACACTGAAATATCGAACGAGATCGCCGTCAGCCCCAGCCAGACAGCGTCCTGGCCGCCCGTCACCTCGCCCATCGCCTCCAGGAACGCCAGCACGCTGCCATGTTCGACCATTACCCCCTTGGGGCGCCCACTCGAGCCGGAGGTGTAGATCACATACGCCAGCTGCGCGTCCGGCAGCGGCGCCAGGTTGTCGGCGCTGTAGCGGGCAATCATCTCGGCATGCGGCGGCTGGTCGACGCAGACCACCGCGCCGTCGCTCGCCGGCAGCCCGGCCAGCTGCGCCTCCAGCGTCAGCACCAGCGCGGTGCCGCTGTCGGCCAGCATGTGCGCCAGCCGCGCGGCCGGGTACGCCGGGTCCAGCGGCACGTAAGCGCCGCCCGCCTTGAGCACCGACAGCAGCGCCACCACCATCTCGATCGAGCGCGCCATGCAGACACCGACCAGCGTCTCGGGGCCCACGCCCAGCGCCTGCCAGTGGCGGGCCTGGCGGTTGGCCTGGGCGTTGAGCTGCGCATAACTGATGTGCCGCTCGCCGCAGACGATGGCCACCGCGTCCGGCGTCAGCGCGGCGCGCCGTTCGAACGCCTGCTGGATCGTCTCACGGGCCATCGGCGCTGGCGCCGGCGCCCGCAAGGCCGCCAGCAGGTGCGCGCGTTCGCCTGCGTCGAGCAGGTCCAGTTCGCGCAATGGCCGCTGCGGATGCGCGATCACTTGCCCGATCAGCGCCACCAGCTGGCGCGCCATGCGCGCCACCGTGGTCGGCGCGAACAGGCTGCGGCGGTATTCGAAGCGCAGCGCCAGGCCGTCATCGTTCTCGGCGGCGTGCAGCGTCAGCTCGAACTTGGCCAGCAAGGCCTCCGGCGGCAATGGCAGCGCTCGCAGGCTCAGACCCGGCAGCGCCAGCGCGGCCGGCAGCGCCGGCTGCAGCGACAACATGATCTGGAACAGCGGACTATGGGCCTGGCTGCGGATCGGATTGACGCGCTCGACCAGCAGTTCGAACGGCGCATCCTGATGTTCCTGGGCCGCCAGGTTCACCTCCCGAATCTTCGCCAAGTGCGCCGTGAACGGCAACGCGTCGTCGATGTCGGCGCGCAGCACCAACGTGTTGGCGAAATAGCCGACCAGCGGCTCGAACTCCTGGCGGCGGCGATTGGCCACCGGGGTGCCGATGACGATATCGCGCTCGCCGGCATGGCGCGCCAGCAGCACCGAAAACGCCGCATGCAGCGCCATGAACAGCGTCGCCCCTTGCGCCCGGGCCAGCGCCTTGAACGCCTGCAGGCTGTCCGGGCCGAGCGTCACGCTATGCTGGGCGCCGCTGAAATTCTCGCGCGCGCCGCGCGGCTGGTCGAGGGGCAGGCCGTGCACCGGCGCCAGCCCCTTGAGCTGTCCGGCCCAGTAGTCGGCCTGGCGCCGCAGCGCCTCGCCATCCAGCTGGCCCTGCTGCCAGCGGGCGTAGTCGGCGTAGCTCAGCGAGAGCGGCGGCAGCGGATCGGGCTGCCCGGCCGCCAGCGCAGCGTAAAGCTGGACGAACTCGCCGATCAACAGATTGATCGACCAGCCATCCGCCGCCACATGATGCACTGTCAGCATCAATATCCCCTGCCCGCTGCCGGTGTGCAGGCACAGCGCGCGCAGCATGCGCCCGGCCGCCAGGTCAAAGGGTTCGCGCGCCTCGGCCGCCATGGTGTCGGCGATGCACTGCGCGCGCGCGGCCTCGTCCAGCACGCCGATGTCCTGGCTGAGCAGCGCAAACGGCGCCGCGTCCGCCGCCAGCACATGCTGGTAGGCGCTGCCGGCCTCGGCACGGATGGCGGTGCGCAGCGGCGCGTGGCGCGCGATCAGCGCCGCGAACACCTGCTGCGCCAGCCCGGTGTCGAAGCGGCCGCTGAACGCCAGTGCGTTACACAGGTGATACTGCTCGCTGCCGCCGTCCATCTGATCCAGCAGCCACAGCCGCTGCTGGCCAAACGACAGCGGCGCCGGCGCGCCGTGGGGCGCCGCCAGCGGCGCCGGCACGCTGGCGGCGAGCGCCCCCTGCGCCAGCAGAAACGCCAGTACCTCGGCCTTGTGCTGCCGCAGCGCCGCCAGCAATTCGGCCGGCGGCGACTCGTCGAAATACACTTCCAGCGCGCCGTCGCTCACATCGAGTTCGACGCCCTGCGCCTGGCACTGCGCCAGCAATTGTTCCACACTCATCCTGGGGTCCCGTCCATTTCAGTCAGTAATTGATCGATTGATGTTTCTGTCCAGACCGGCGCCCTCACAGCGTCATGCGGTGCTGGCGCGCGGTCTCCTCCAGCACCGCGAACTCAGTGGCGCCGTTGGCGGAATTGACCACGCCGCCGCCGGCGCCGCGCGGCATGCCGCGCACGAACGCGCCGCCGTAGCGGCCGGCCAGGTCAAACACGCCCCAGATCAGGGCGTACTCGATCAACTGGCCGTCGGCGCCGGGCGCCAGCGCCAGGTCGGCCGGGCAATATTGCTGGGCCAGCCAGTCAGCCTGACCCAACTGCGCAGCCACCACCCCGGCCCACTGCTCCTGCGTACAAAAACGGCCGACAAACACGTCCTGGCCGCGCAGCGAGTGCGATTTCTTGATGACGAACTGCGCGCGATGGGCCAGCAACAGCTCCCGCTTGTCCCACACGGCGCCGCGCCAGTGCTGCGGCGCTTCGGTCATGGTCATGGTGAAGGGGATATGGCGCGCCACCACCGCGCGCTCAAGCTCGCTCAACTGCGGCTGCAGCCCGGGCTCGTGCAGCAGCGCCATCAGCAGCTTGTTGCCGAACCAGGTGTAGCGCGGGCTGTCGGGCATGACGATGTGGCCCGTCAGCTGCGCAGCGATCATCCGCATATGGATGTGCTGCGGAATCGGCCGTCCTTCCGGCAGCGCCATCAGTACGGCGTCGATCGGCGCGCCGGCCACCTGCGGCGCGCCGTCGGCGGCAAAGCTCAGCGTCGAACAGTCGGTGGCGAAGTGCAGCGTGCCGCCGGCCAGGGGGCCGCCGCGCTCGCGAAACACGGCCTGGTACAGCGCGCGCATCTCCGCCTCCACCAGCCGGCCGTCGTCGATCAGCACCAGCAGGTTGCCGCTGGCACGGCCCGGCTTGCAACGCAGCACCGCGTCGCGCACCGCGACCAGCATCCCCTTCAGCACCTGGCGGTGGTGCAGCGCCCACTGCGCGGTGCCGGCATACGCGCCGAGCACCTGGCGCAGCTGCGGTTCGAGCAAGCCGGGCTGCCAGCCGCCGATGGTCGAACCGGCGTTGACCTCGATCAGCTTGAGGACGCCGTCGACAAACACGATATCGTGGCGGTTGAGCATCTGCACCAGGTCCAGGCCATGTTCGCGCAGCACCGCGTGCTCGATTTCGGACACATTCAGATAACGCGCAAAGGCTGCTGCGTCGTCGCCAAACATGCACTGGACCGCCTTGAAACACAGACGCGGCAGGTCGTCGATAAAGCGCTGGAACTCGGCGACGCGCTCGCGCGAGATAATCACCGGCCACGCCGACAGTGCATACGGGTAGTCGCGCATGGCGGCCGAGACGTCGGCACCGTCGAGCTGCAGGCGGTGGCGGCACATGGCCGGATCCTGCCGCCACAACTCGGCCAGTTGTCGGAAGCGCTGCGAATAAAAACCGTTGTTTTCCATATTTCCTTCCATCCCATCCTTTCGGTCGCCGTCCAGCTGGGCCGCCGGCCTACAGCCGCATCTGCCGCCGCGCCGCGCCACTGCGCCGCACGCCCTGCACCAGGCGCGCTTGCCCGATACGTTGCGCCACGGCCCGGATTGAATTGTCCTTGAAGAAATCGCCGTGCCTGAGCACCAGCCCGAATTGCCGCTCGATCCGCGCCAGCAGCTGGGTGGCCAGCAGCGAATGGCCGCCGAGGCGGAAAAAGTCCTGGTCGACGCCGATCTGTTCGCGCGCCAGCAGCGCGCGCCACAGCTCCAGCAACTGCTGCTCGAGCGGCGAAGCCGGCGCCGCCAGCGCACCGTCGTCCAGACGCGGTGCGCCGGCCGGCAGGCGCGCCGCGTCGAGCTTGCCATTTTCATTGAGCGGCAGTTGCTCCAGGAAGATCAGCTCGGCAGGCAGCATGTAGTCCGGCAGGCGCGCGGCCAGAAAGTCGCGCAGCACCAAGGCGCCAGCCTCGGGCGCGCCGGCCTGATGCGGCACCACATAGGCGACGATCTCAGTCTCCCGCGTCGCGCTGAGGCGACTGATGACGGCCACCTGCCGCAGCGCAGGATGCGCGCTCAGGCACACCTGGATCTCGGGCAGCTCCACTCGGAAGCCGCGCACTTTGATCTGGCGGTCGCTGCGGCCGAGGCACTCGACCACGCCGTCGCGCCGGTAGCGCCCGGTGTCGCCGGTCAGGTACAGCAGGTCAGCGGGATCGTCACCGTATGGATTGCGCACGAATTTCTGCGCCGTCAGGCGTGGATCGTCGTGGTATCCCAGCGCCATGTGATGGCTGCGGGTGGCGATCTGGCCGATTTCGCCAACCCCGCACGGCGTCATGCAGGCATTGACCACCAACAGCTGCACGTGGCCGATGCCGACCCCGATCGGCAGCACGTCGGTACAATAGTCGGCCGCATCGGCGTAAGCGGCGACGTCGTGGTAGCTGATCGCGCGCCCGGTCTCGGTGGCACCGTAGATATTGACCACCCGCATGAACGGCGCGGCGGGCCGGAATTGCTCCAGGTGGGCGGTGGTGATGATCTCGCCGACGAACAGACCGAGCCGCAACGACGGCAGCGGCCGCGCGCACGCGTTCGACAGGAAGCTGCCCAGACTCGGCGTCAGGTGCAGCACCGTCAATCGCCGCGCCAACAGCCAGTCATTCAGGCGGTCGAACTGCAGATCCTGTTCGAGCGGCACCGACAGCGTCGCCCCCAGACACAGCGGCGTGAACATATCGCGCTGCAGCGGATCGTGCACCAGCCCGGACAGCATGCCAAAGCGGTCCTCCGGGCTCAGACCGAATTGCCGGTTCATCCACGGCATAAACGCCGACAGCGAGCTGTGGCGGCCGCGGATCGCCTTCGGCCGGCCCTCGGTGCCCGAGGTGAAAGCGATATACGCCAGGTCGGCGGCGTCGCTGGCCACCGACGGCGCGGCCGGCACCCCGACTGCGAATACCGCCAGCAGCGCGCGATCTGCCGCCACCACCAAGCGTGCGCAACCAATCTGGTCGAGGCGCTCGCCCAGCGCCGCCCCAACCGCGCCGACGTCGAACACGACCAGGCAGCGCGGCGGCACCGTCTCGACCTGCAGCAGCACTCGCGCCTCGGGCACGGTGCGCGACAGCATCATGAACGCCGCGCCCGCCTTGAGGATGGCCAAGGTGGCGATCACCAGGGCATCCTGGCGCTCTGTCAGCACGGCGACCACGTCGCCCGGACGCACGCCCAGCGCGCGCAAGCGCTCCGCGTAGCCGTCGGCCATGCAGCGCAATTCGGCATAGGTCCAGTCGCGCGGCCCGCATTCAAGCGCGCGCCGCGCCGGCCAGCGTTGCGCCACTGCGTCGAATTGGCACTGGACCGGTCCCAGCCACTCCAGCGCCAGCGACGCCAGGTAATCGGGCAGCTTGGCCGCCGCCAGCCGCGGCAGGGCCAGACCATCGCTACCGGCAGTGCCGGCGCGTAACGCATAGTCGCCGCAGCGGCGTCCGGCGTCGGCCGCCACCTGTGCCAGCAGCACCAGGTATTGTTCCAGCATCAGTTCGACATCGGCACGTGCCAGCAGCCGATGGTTGTAGGTGCAGTACAGACCGACCGCGCCGTCGGCCTCGCCCTCGCTGACATACAGGCTCAGGTTGAATTTGTTGTTCAGCGCCGGCATGTGGGCGAAGGCGTCGGCAAACAGGTCGCGACCGTCACGCGCGCGCGGCAGGCTGAGCATGTTGAGGAAGACCTGGAACAGCGGCGTGCTATCGGCCGCCCGTCCGATCGCGCTGAGCGCCAGGATATGCTCGAACGGCAGGTCCTGGTGCGACAACGCGGATGCCGCATTCGCGACCTGAGCGAGCAGGAACGCGTCGAAGGGCTGGGCGAGGTCGATACGGCTGCGCAGCGGCAGGTTGTTGAGGAACATGCCCAGCACCTCTTCGCTACCGGGCAGATGGCGCCCGCTGACCGGCACGCCGATATTCAAGTCGGTCTCGCCGCTAAGCCGGCCCAGCAGCAGTGCCAGCGCCGCGTGCACCACATTGAACAGCGAGCCGCGCGCCTGGCGCGCCAAGGTGCGCAGCGCGCCCGCCAGCGTGGCCGGCACGACCAGGCGCAGCAACTGGCCTGGGGGGCCCTGCCGGCTCGGCGTCGGGGCCTGGAACGGCAGCATTAGCTGTTCGCTGGCGCCGCGCAGGTAGTCGCGCCAGAATGCCCGCTGCGCCTCGGCCACCTCGCCCAGCAGGAAGTCGCGCTGCCAAGCCACGTAATCGCGGTACTGCAGAGCCGCCGCGGCAGGCGGGAAATGGGGGGCGGCGGTGTCATCGTACGCGGCCAGCAGAGCATCGAAGAACAGCACCACCGACCAGCCATCGGCGATCAGGTGATGTATGCTGATCTGCAACAGGGTCTGTGCCGGCGCCAATTGCAGCATCACCAACGAGAACAGTGGCAAGCATGCCAGGTCAAAGGCCGCTTCCGCATGCTCGGCCAGCAGCGTCTCGACCGCAGCCGCGCGCGCGGCGGGCGCCAGCGCGGACAGGTCGTGGCATGCCAGCGCGACCGGCGCCTCAGCCACCACCACCTGCTGCGGCAAGCCGTCTGCCAGCACCAGATGGGTGCGCAGCACCTCGTGACGCGCACCCAGCCGCGCCAGCGCGGCGCGCAGGCGATCGGCGTCCAGCGAGCGCGCCAGCGTGGCGCGCCCGACGATATTGCTGTCGCTGGCCGCGCCGCCGCTCAGAGTGGCAGCCAGCCAGACACGCTGCTGCGCGCACGACAGCGCCAGTGCGGCCGCCGGCGGCGTCGCCACCAGGCCCACCGCCGCGCCGGATGGCTGCGCTTGGGCCGCGCGCGCGAGCGCGCCCAGCGTGGGCCACTGGAATACCTGCGCCACGCTCAGCACCAGACCGTCCGCACGTGCCGCGTGCAGCATCCGCATCAGCAGCAGCGAATGACCGCCCAGCGCAAAAAAATCGTCGTCGACGCCGACCTGCGGCCGCTCCAGCAAGGCGCACCAGATGCGCGCCAGCACCAGCTCGGCCGGCGTGGACGGCGCGGCGTGGGGCCGCTCGTCGTTGCGCGGCGGCGCCGGCAGAGCGCGCTTGTCCACCTTGCCGTTGGCCGACAGCGGCAGGCGTTCCAGCGGCACCAGCACGCCCGGTACCAGGTGCGGCGGCAGCGTCGCAGCAAGCGCGGCGCGCAGGCGCACCATCAGCGCGTCCCGGTCGGCGCCGACGTCGCGGGCAACCACATAGGCCGCCAGATAGCGGGCCTCGACCGGGCCGGCGGCCACCACCACGGCGTCGCGCACGGCCGGGTCAACCATCAGCAAGGCTTCGATCTCGCCCGGTTCGACGCGGAAACCACGCACCTTGAGCTGCTCGTCAGTGCGGCCGATGAAGGACAGCGTCCCATCGTGCTGCCAGCGCACCAGGTCGCCGGTGCGATACAAGCGGGCGTCCGGCGCCGGGTCCCAGGGATCGGCCACAAACCGCTGGCGCGTCAGTGCCGGTTGGTGCAGATAACCTTGCGCCACACCGGCGCCGCCGATGTACAATTCGCCCACCGCGCCCAGCGGCAGCAGCGCGCCCGCCGGCGACAGCACGTACAGCCGGGTGTTGGCGATGCCGCGGCCGATGCCGGGCGCGCCCGCCACCGGCGCGGTAAACAGCGCGCAGGTGGTGTAGGTGGTGTCCTCCGACGGCCCGTACAGGTTGAACACTTTGCGGCGCGGATCGCGTGCCAGCAGGTCGTTAAGCAGCTGGCGCGGCAACGGTTCGCCGGCCAGGTTGATCACCCGCGCCGAGGCCGGGACGGCGTCGCGTTCCAGCAGCAGCCGCATCGCCGACGGCACGGTGTTGACCAGGCTGACGTCGTGGTCATGCTCCAGCAGCGCCAACGCATCGTCCACCAGCACGCAACGGTGGCCAAAACTGAGCGGCACGAACAGCTCGAACACCGACAGGTCGAAATTCAGCGAGGTGCTGGCTAGCACACTGCGCAGCTCGTCGGCAGTGTAGCATTCGCCGGCCCATTGCACCAGCGCGGCGGCGTTGCGGTGGCGGATAGCCACGCCCTTCGGCTTGCCGGTCGAGCCGGAAGTGTAGATCACGTAGGCCAACTGTTCGGGGGTGGCGCCGGCCGCGGCGTCGGGATCGCTGTGCGGCTGGCCAGCCAGCGTGTCGGCCAGGTCGACAGCTAGCACCTCGACGCCGGGTGGCAGAGCATGCCGCAGCGTCTCCTGGCTCAGCACGATGTGCAGCGCGCTGTCGTCGACGATGGCCTGCAGGCGCGCCGGCGGATAGCGCGGATCGAGCGGCACGTAGGCAGCGCCGGCCTTGAGCACGCCCAGCAGGCTGGCAATCATGTCGGCGTTACGCTCCAGGCACACGCCGACCAGCGTACCAGGTCCGGCGCCGGCCGCGCGCAGGCGGTGTGCGATCTGGTTGGCGCGCTCGTTGAGCTGGCGGTAGTCCAACGTGGCGCCACCTGCCCACACGGCCGGCGCGGCCGGGGTGGCGCGCGCTTGCGCCTCGAACGCCGCGTGCAGATAGGCGGCCTGCGCCGGCGCGCCGCTGTTGCGGTTGAATTCTTCCACAAGGCGGCTGCGCTCGGCAGGCGGCAGAATATCCAACCCGTCCAGCGTGCGCTCCGCCCAGCCACCGCACTGGTCGAGCATATGCGCGAAGCGGGCCGTCAGCAAGGCGATGTCCGCCGCGCTGAAATAGCCCAGATTGCAATCGAACTGCAGTTGCGCCGCCTGCTGGCCATATTCCCACACGGTGAGCATCAACGGCCTCGCCTCGTGGTCATGGCTCAGGTACACCAGCTGGGCAGCCTCGCCGCCCACCACGAACTCGCTGTCGAGCTTAAGATAGCTGAAACCGACATCGTACAGTGGCTCGTCCGCCTGGCGCCCCAGGTCGCGCAACATGCGCCCCAGCGGATAGCGCTGGTGGCGCAGGTTGGCGCGCTGACGCTCGGCCAGTCCCCGCAACAGCTGGCCGACGCGCAGCCCCGGCGCCATTTCCACCAGCAACGGGCTGACGCTGGTGAACACCCCGACCATCTGTTTTTGCGCGGCGCCGGCGCGGTTGTGCACCGGCATGCCCAGCACCAGTTGCTCGCTGCCGCAGACGGCGCGCAGGTAGACCGACAGCAGGCCGGCCAGCGCCTGCGGCAAGCCAACGCCGGCCGCCTGCGCCAGCTGGCGCAGGCCAGCCATGCGTTCCGCGTTCAGGCTGATGCTGCTGCGCCGGCTGGCGCCAGGGGCGCTCTGGCGGGCCAAGGCCAGCGGCGCCAGCAGCGGTTCCGGCATCCGCGCCAGGCTGGCGCGCCAGTAGTCGCGATCCGCCGTGCAGCGCGGCCCGGCCAGGTATCGCTGGTCGGCCTCGACCACCGCGCGCCAGGCCTGCGGCGCGTCGGCATAGGTCTGGCCGCCGTCATCGGCGCGCTCGTGATAGCAGCAGCCCAGTTGGCGCGCCCAGTTGGCAAAGCCCCAGCCGTCCATGGCCAGGTGGTGCGCCAGTCCCACATACCAGTACCGCTGCGGCGCCAGCTTGAGCAGGTAAGCGCGGAACAGCTCGGCCCGGTGCAGCGGCAGCGGCGTCTGGAACAGCGCGTCGAGCCAGGCGCGCGCAGCCTGCTCTGGCGCCGCCGCAGCGCTGAAGTCGTGCAGGGCCAGTTCGGTGTCGCGTTCGTCGCTGATCGATTGCATCACCTCGGGGCCGGCGTCGCAGATGCGGATCCCGAAGGCGTCGTGGCCGCCCACCAGCCTGCCATGGGCCTGCGCCAGCCGCACCGGGTCGATGTTGCCCAGCTCGATGTAGCCGCCGACGTTGTACAGCGGCAGCGCGGGGTGGCGCGCCTGGTCGAAATAGATGTCGGCCTGGGTCAGCGTCAGCGGAAAGGCGGGGCGAATGGTCATGGTCATGGTCGTGGTATCGAAAGGTGAGCGGTCGTCGTCAGGCCTGTTCCAGCGTGCGCGCGGCCGGCGCCGCGCCATGCCGCAGCGGCGGCGCGGCACAGCCCTGACCGCCCTCGACGCGTGCTAACCGGCCCTCCTCCATAATCAGCAACTTGTCGGCCACGCAGAAATAACGCTCGTCGTGGCTGATCACCACCACCGCCTTGTTGCGAGCCTTGAGCTCCGGCAGCAGCTTGTTGTAAAACACTTCCTTGAAGGTTGAGTCCTGGTCTGCGGCCCACTCGTCGAACAGGTACAGCTGGCGGTCTTCCAGCAGCGCCACCAGCAGCGCCAGCCGTTTCTTTTGCCCGTCCGACAACGCCAGCGTCGAGAAGCGGCCATCGCTCACGCTGACCTTGTGTTGCAGCCGCAGCGCCACCAGGTAATCGTTGATGCGCTGCCGCCCAGCCTCGTCGGCGTGGTCCCACAGCCTGTCGAACAGGTAGTAGTCGGTGTAGATCGCGCAGATCTGCTGGCGGTAGGCATGGCGATTGCCGTCGTCCACCTGGCCGGCGCCGAAGCAGATACTGCCGGCCGCCGGCAGGTAGTGCAGCGTGATCAGCTTGCTCAAGGTGGACTTGCCCGAGCCGTTGCCGCCCACCACAAACGTGATTTGGCCGCGCGCGATCTCAAAGCTCAGCGGGCCAACCGCAAACCCGCTGCCCTCCTCGCCCTGGTAGCGGTAGGCCACTTGCTCAAAGCGCAGCAGCTGCCACGGCGCCAGTTCGACCGCAACCTCAGCCGCTTCCTCGGGCAGTTCACGCAGCACCACGTTGAGGTGTCGCAGCGAGATGCGGGCCACTAGCACCTGCGGCACGAAATTCAGAATCGCGTTGACCGGGCCGGTGACGTACAACAGCGCCATGATCACGCCCACCAGTTCGGGGTTGCTGATCACATGGTAGTTGACGAACACGAAGGCCATGATGCCGATCACGAAAAAGCTGATCAAGTCGCCATAATTCATGGCGGCCCGGTGCAAGGTGTAACCACGCTTGTCGCTGCGCAGGATATGGTGCTCGTTGGCGACCAGCATGTCGCGGAAGAAGTGCGCGCGCTTTTCCTCGTTGAGCTTGAGTTCCTTGGCACCCTGGATCAGGCCGTTGATCGCTTCCAGCAGGTGGTCCACCGTCTGGCGCGAGCGGGTGAAATGACGATTGCCCAGATACATCGGCAACTGGTAGGTGACGGCGCCGACGGCGATGGCGCCAAGCACGAACCAGAACACTGCACTGTTGGTATACAACAGGAAGCCCAGCATGCCGAGCAGCGTGACTATGCTGATCAACAAGTCCGGCAACAAGCGCGCGCCCATCACGATCCGGTTGACGTCGCCTGTCAGCACATTGATCAACCTGGATGAGCCCACGCGCTCCAGGTAGGCTACCGGGGCGCGCACGATGCGGTGGTAGAGCCGTATCCGCAACGCCGTCGTCATGTCCATCGAGACCCGCAGCAACATGATCTGCGACAGCGAGCGGGCCACCAGAATGAAGACGCAGGTGAAGAAAAACACTGCGGCGAAGCGGTGCTGCGACACCGCAAACGTCGCGAACATATACGGCGTCGGCGGCGCGCCGCGCTCCACCTCGACCGTCAGACTGGCCAGCACCAGCGGGATCAACAACGCGTACGCCACCCCGGCCAGCGCGCCCAGCACGATCGAGAAAAACACCTTGTTGGGCGCCTCGGCGCTGAATGCGGCAAACAGTTTCATGCGGGTTCCTCGTTAGCGGAGCGGCGTCAGCGTCAGCGTGGACGCCGCAGCGGCGGCCGCATCCAGCGTGAAATAGCGGCCGCTGGCGTAAGGCGCGATCATGTCATCGAAATGCGGACTGAACGGATGGCCGGACTGGCCGGTGGAGTTGATGTACCAATAGCCGCCGTCACCCAGCCGGATCACCTGGCGGAACGCGGCGCCGAAATTCTGCGTGTAGCCATCGGCGCCGCCGGGCACCGCGCTGGCGGCGTTGACCGTGGACGGCGTGCCGCCGCTCGCGAGATGCCGGCTAAACCAGGGCCGCAGCGGCCGCACCGCGCTGAACGGCGTGTGCTGGTAGCGGATCTGGTGCAGGCCGCCCCAGGTCCAGCCCCCCATTTCGGCGCCGGCCAGCCGGTCCAGTTCGGCCAGGCTGTCGTCAAGCGAATTGAGCATGATCGTGGCGCAGTCGCCCGCGCCGCTGCGGCCGCACCAGCCGCCGCGCTGCGCGTGCAGCGCCTGGTACAGCACTTCGGTCGAGGTGTTGAGCGCCACCGCGTCCAGGTAGCCGCCCTGCTCCGGCCGATTCCAGTAGGCCGTCATCTGGCGCGCGAACAGGGCGCGCCGCAGCTGCGGCATCCAAACCGCGTAGATCGCCGCAGCCTGGCTGCCCGTCGCCATCTCGCCGTTCCAGGAGCGCAGGTAGTCCAGCGCCTGGCGCTGGCGCGGCGTGCGCGGCGTCAGCGCGGTCAGCAAAGGCAGCATGCGGCGCGCCTCCAGGTCCAGCACATCGTTCTGCATAGCCTGGGTGTACGCCGGCGTGAGCCGCTGGCCAGCGTCGATCTGCTGGCGCAACATCTGCTCGATTCGCTCGGCGCGCGCCGGCGGCGCCCAGTCGTTGGAGATAAAGTAGGGATAGTCGGCCCCCACCACCTTGTTGTTGGCCGAGACGATGTAGCCTTCGGGCGGGTTCAAACTGCGCGGCATCTCCGCCGCCGGGATTTGGCCGATCCAGCGGTACTCGCCGCTCCAGCCGTTGACCGGCGCGTCGCCGCTGCCACGGCTGCGCAGCGGCACGCGGCCGGCGCCCAGATAGCCGATGTTGTCGGCGCGGTCGACGTAAAGCATGTTCAGCGCAGGCGCCACCAGCTTGGCCATGGCGACCTGGAACGCGCTCCAGTCGCCGGCGTACGACAGGCGAAAAAACGCCTCATAGCTGGTGTCGCCGTCATCGAGTGCGGTCCAGCGCAGCGAGACCGGCTGGTTGAACGCACCCACGACGTCGCTGAGCAGCGGCCCGCGTTCGGTCTGGCGGATCTCGATCGCGACCGGCGCCGGCTTCTCACGCAACATGGCCGGGAAATCCGGCTTGACCGTGATCCATTCCTTGTGCGAAGCGAAGGCTTTCCACTGGTTGCCGGAACGGTAGCGGCGCGGGTCGAGCGCGTCGACTTGCTCAAAATACAGGTCCTGAACGTCGGCCATCATGCTGGTGCCGCCCCAGCCGATGCGCTCGTTGGCGCCAAAGACCACCACCGGCAGACCAACCAGGCTCATGCCCCGGGCGCTTAGCGCGCCGCCGCGCTGACTGACCGCGTACCACAACGACGGCATCTCCAGACTCATGTGGGGATCGTTGGCCAGCAACGCCTTGCCATCCTGGCTCAGGCGGCCAGCGACCACCCACGCGTTGCTGCCGACATAACGGCCGCCGATCTGCAACTGCCGTTCAATCTGCTGTTGAAGCGGCAGCAGCGCGGCCAACGCGGGCGGCGCCATGGCGCCCGGCCGCGTCGTCACCGGCGCCGTCGACGGATAGGCGGGATACAGCGACTGCATCTGATCGCGATCCAGCACCTGGCCGGCGACCAGGTGCTCGACCTCCTGGTTCAGATTGCCTGCGAGGTTCAGCGCGAAGATTTTCACCAGCGCCAGCGAATCGAGCGGCGCCCACGGCGCCGGGCGGATACCAAGCAGCAGGAATTCTGGCGGCAGCACCGGGTCGCTGGCGAGCCAGGCGTTGACGCCGGCGGCGTACGCTGTCAGCGACGCCTGGGCCTCCGTGCTGAGCGCCGGCCAAGCGCTGGCGGCTGACTGGTACAGACCCAGCGTCCGGAACCACACATCCTGTTGCAGGGCCTGGCGACCGAGCACCTCGCTCAAGCGGCCCTGCGCAATGCGGCGATGCAGCTCCAGTTGCCACAGCCGATCCTGCGCGTGCGCGTAGCCCATGGCGAAATAGACGTCGTGCTCGGTGGTGGCGCTGATATGGGCCGCGCCCTGCCGGTCGCGCGCGATATTCACGGCGCCATCCAGACCGGCCGCCTGCAGCTGGCCGCTCACCCGCGGCTGGCTGGCGCGCAGATAGCGAGCGCCGCACCAGCTCAGCACGGCGATCGGCAGCAACAGGAACAAGATAAAACGCAACAGCAACGGGCTCGAACGAAACACTGGCTTCTCTTTTATACTTGCGCGATTGACAAGATGTATCAATCTTCAATTTTAAAATTACAATCTTTTCAACTCGGCAAATAGTAAGTCAAGCCCAGATAAAAGGAAACAATTAATAGATATGTAAATACTATTGGCAACTATTATTTGCAACTTTTACCGCCGCAGTCCAGCATAATTCGGTTTTTTTTCACGCGGGAACATGTAAAAAAACAACAACATTGCATCTTATTGTATAAAAAAGAACACTCCTGTACTATCCGCAACCTGTTGTAGTTTTCTTAAAAAGTGATCTCGCATATATGCTCGTCGACTTTCTATAAAAACAACATTCCCCTTCCTGCCACGGGGGTTGTTGCCCGCCGTGAGCGCCATCGCCGAGATGCCCACAATGAATGATGCGAACCTGAACGCCCGCGCGCCCGTATTGCTAGAAGATGCACACCGCGCCGGCACGGCGCCGGCCGGGGCGCTGGTCGCCGCGCCGCGCGGCGAACGCTTGCCACTGTCCTGGGCGCAGCAGCGACTGTGGTTCCTGAGCCAGTTCGATCCAGCCACGGCAGCGGCGTATCACATGCGGTTCACGCTGCGCCTGAGCGGCAAGCTGGACGTGCAGGCGCTGCACGCCGCGCTGGCCCGCATCGTGGCGCGGCATGAGAGCTTGCGCACCAGCTTTCCTGACGATGGTGACGGGCCGTGCCAGCGCATCGCCAGCATCGGCACCGGCTTCGCGCTGAGCGAATGCGATCTGCGCGGCGCCACGCCGGCCGAGCTGGCTGCCGAACAGGCCGACGCCGACGCCGACAGCCCGTTCGACCTGGCCAACGGTCCGCTGATCCGCGGCCGGCTGGTCCGCCTGGAGCAGCACGAATACCTGCTGCGCGTGGTGCAGCACCACATCATTTCCGACGGCTGGTCGATGGGCGTGCTGATGCGGGAATTGCAGCTGCTGTATGGCGCGTTCAGCCGCGGCCAGACCGATCCGCTGCCGCCGCTGGCGATCCAGTACGCCGACTATGCGCTGTGGCAGCGCCAGTGGCTGAGCGGCGCGCTGCTGCGCGACCAAGGTGCGTTCTGGCAGGCGCAACTGGCCGGTGCGCCGGCACTGCTGGCCTACCCCACCGACCGGCCGCGCCCGGCAACGCCCAGCTACCGGTCCGACAGCGTCGCCCTACGGCTGCCGGCGGCGCTCACGGCCCGCCTGCGCACATTGGCCCAGCGCCACAACACCACGCTGTTCATGACCTTGTTGGCGGCGTGGTCGGTGCTGTTGTCGCGCATGGCGGGACAAGACCAGGTCGTCATTGGCACGCCGGTGGCTAACCGCGCGCGGCCCGAGGTGGAGCCGCTGATCGGCTTTTTTGTCAACACGCTGGCGTTACGCGTGCGGCTCGACGATGCCCACACCGTGGCCCAGTTGCTGGCCCAAGTCAAGGCCACCACGCTGGGCGCTTACAGCCACCAGGACCTGCCGTTCGAACAGGTAGTGGAACTACTGCAGCCGCAACGCAGCCCCGGCCACAGCACCGTGTTCCAGGCCATGCTGACACTCGACAACACTCCGTACGACGGCGAGCTGGAACTGCCCGGCCTGCGCCTGTCGCACCACAGCGCGGACAACCACCATACGCCGTTCGACCTGTCGCTGGTGCTGGCCGGCGCCGGCGACACCTTGGCCGGCGTGCTGAACTACGCGACCGACCTGTACGACCGGACCAGCATGGAACGCCATGTGGACTATTTGCTCAACGTACTGGGCAGCATGTTGGCGGACGACCAGCAGCCTGTCAGCCAGGTGCAGCTGATGTCGCCGGTACAGCGGCGTCAGCTGCGCGTCGACTTCAACGCCACCGCCGCAGACTTCCCCGCGCACAGCCTAATCCATCAACTGTTCGAGGCGCAGTGCGCAGCCTATCCGGCGCGCCCAGCGGCGCGCTTCAGCGCGCTGCAACTGAACTATGAACAGCTGAACCGCCGCGCCAACCAGCTGGCCCACGCGCTGCTGGCGCGCGGCGTACGACCGGACCAACGGGTGGCGCTGTGCGTCGAGCGCGGCCTGGACATGCTGATCGGCGTGCTCGGCATCCTCAAGTCCGGGGCCTGCTACGTGCCGCTCGATCCGGCGCTGCCGCCGTCCAGGCTGGCGTATATGCTGGCCGACAGCACCCCGGTGGGGCTGGTGACGGCCGCAGCACTGCTGCCGCGTCTGGCCGCCGACGACCTGCCGGCACTGTGCCTGGACACTGACGCCGAGCTCATTGCGGCCGAGCCGGACAGCAATCCCGACGCCGCCGCCCTGGGCATGCGCAGCACCCAGCTGGCCTATGTGATCTACACCTCCGGCTCCACCGGGCAGCCCAAGGGCGTGATGGTGGAGCACCGTTCAGTGGTCAATTTCCTGACTGCGATGGCCCAGGCGCCCGGCATGGGGCAGCACGACAAGCTGCTGGCCGTCACCACGCTGTCCTTCGATATCGCCGCGCTGGAACTGTTCCTGCCGCTCATCAGCGGTGCCCAGCTCGTCATCGCCGACCAGGCCGAAGTGGCCGATGGCGAACTGCTGGCCGCAGCGCTGACGCAACACCGGATCACCCGCATGCAAGCCACACCCGCCACCTGGCGCTTATTGCTCGCCCGCGGCTGGCAGGGCGCCGCCGGCTTAACCGCGCTGTGCGGCGGCGAGGCCCTGCCGGCCGCGCTGGCGGCGCAACTGGCGGCACGGGTCGATGCCGTCTGGAACCTGTACGGTCCAACCGAAACAACCATCTGGTCGAGCTGTCAGCGCGCCGGAGCAAGCGAGCCCGGCGCCGCCTTTGAAGCGATCGGCCGCCCAATCGCCAACACCCGCATCTATCTACTCGACCGCGCGCTGCAACCGGTACCGATCGGCGCTACGGGCCAGCTCTACATCGGTGGCGCCGGTGTCGCCCGCGGCTATCTGAACCGGCCAGAGCTGAGCGCCGAACGCTTCATCGCCGACCCTTATGGCGCCAGTCCCGACGCCCGCCTGTACCAGACCGGCGACCTCGGCCGCTACCTGGCCGACGGCAGCATCGAATACCTGGGCCGTAACGACTTCCAGGTCAAGATCCGCGGCTTCCGCATTGAGCTCGGTGAAATCGAAGCCCGCCTGGCCGCC
>NZ_BPWK01000017.1:0-160979 GCF_040364205.1 Duganella rhizosphaerae | reverse complement strand
TTCAATCTGAGCCAGGATCAAACTCTTCAGTTTAATCTCTGTTACTTTTGCTACTCTCGTAGCACCCTTATTGCTAAGGGGTCGCTCACTCAAAATACTGACAGGCCACTACTTTCGTAGCGCCTATTTCATTACTTCTTGTGAACATTTGATATTTTAAGTTTCACGCTGCCTAAGCAACGTGTGCACTTTCATCAAACGTCCACACTTATCGACTGTAAATTTTTAAAGAACTTATTCGGTACTGCGTTTGCTGCGGAGCGTTGTGTCCGTCAGCGAAGAAGAAAGAGTATGAAGCGTTTAGATCGTTTCGTCAACCCCTACTTTTTCTCGCTTCACTCAGCAACATGCGCTGTGTTCTGCGAGGGGGCGAACTATAGCAAACGAGAATGAATTCCGCAAGCGTCGGCATGCGCCCCTTCCCCTCTCTTCGCCTCTCATCCCCGGTTTTCTGCAGACTGTCGCATGCCGTTGGCTCCCGCGACCGCTATCCCTTACAGTTGCATCGTCCCAATAGCATTGTCATTCAAAGCAATATGGAAGCTGGACAGTTGACCGTTAGGCTACACTTGCCGCTTGCATGACAATACAGAACGAAAGCCTCACATGTTTCCGATGCCTAAAACGCAAGACACCCTGAAAACCGCCGGCGCCTGGCTGCACCGAGGCTTTGACTCGACCGCAACGTGGGTCACTCAGCTGTCGTGGTGGAAGTTCCTGGTCTTCGCGGTGTTGACACTGATCGCCGGCTCGATCCTGCAGGACGAGCTGTTTTCATCCAGCCCGGACGAAGAAGTCGTGATCAAGAACGACAAGCATCCCAAACGCAAAAACGGCGACACCAATATTTTGATCGACGATAGCGGCATCCATTTCAACCCGCGAGGCAAGATCCGCAACAAGGATGCCGACAAAACCGACAGCAGCGACGACAACAAGGACGTTCCCGTTGCTCCGCCGGCCGAACCAGCCCAGCCTGCCGAACCTGCGCACCCCGCCGAACCAGCCGCCCCTGCAAGCAAGGCGGGCAAGCCAGGCAAACCGTCGGCAGCCTCCGTCCCCGCCCTCCCCACCTTGCCGGGCGAAGAAGTCCATATCGACCTGCCGCCGCAAATCGGCGAAGAACTGTCGAACGCGATTGAAGAAGCCGTCGACGACGCCGCCGAGCAAAAAGTCACCCGCTACCATCGTCAGGCCTCGACCTGGTTCAAGAGCTTTGTCTCGCTACTGGTGCTCGCGCTGTTCGGCACCAAGGCCCTGATGGGCGGCAAAAAACGCGCCGAAGCAGAAACCCTGACCGCCAACGCCGCCGTCGAACGCGAATCCATGCAGCGCCAGCTCAGCGAGGCGAAGATGCAGATGATGCAAGCCCAGGTCGAGCCGCACTTCCTGTTCAACACCCTGGCCTCGGTCGAGCACCTGATCGAAACCGACCCACCGCGCGCCTCCGCCATGCAGCGCAGCCTGATCAAATACCTGCGCGCGGTGCTGCCGCAGATGCGCGACAACGCCCTGATCACCAACCTCGGCCGCGAAGCCGACATGGTGCTGGCCTACCTGAACCTGCTGAAAATGCGCATGGAAGAGCGCCTGACCGTGGACTTCGACATCCCCGACGGCCTGCGCACCGCCGCCTTCCCGCCGATGATGCTGCAATCGATGGTGGAAAACGCCATCAAGCACGGCCTGGAAGCCAAGCCCGAAGGCGGCACGCTGAAAGTGCGCGCCGACGTGGCCCACAACAAGCTGCGCGTGATCGTCACCGACAACGGCCTCGGCTTCGGCGCCGTGCCCAGTGACGGCACCGGCCTGGGCCTGATGACCATCCGCGAACGCTTGAAATTGCTGCACGGCGACCAAGGCCAGCTGCTGATCGCCGCCAACAGCCCGAGCGGTGTGATCGCCACGATCGAAGTCCCGTACCAGCTGTCCAAATAAGAACGATTGATTATTACGGCGATTCGTTGAATAATCCTTTCAATAACTAACTAAATAATTAACACCACACACCCTACCACGATGCCTACTGCGATTATTGCCGACGACGAAAGACTGATGCGCGACCAACTGCGCATGCGCTTGGGCCAGGTCTGGCCCGAGTTGGAAATTATTGGCGAAGCCAAGAACGGCGACGAAGCGATCGAACTGGTCGACCAGCTCAAGCCGGACTTCACCTTCCTCGATATCCGCATGCCCGGCAAAACCGGCATGGAAGCCGCTTCCGTGATCGGCAACAAGAGCCACATCGTGTTCGTGACCGCCTACGACGCCTACGCGGTGGAAGCCTTCGAGCGCGGCGCGGTCGACTACGTCCTCAAACCGCCCGAGCAGGAACGCCTGCAAATCACGGTCGACCGCCTCAAGACCCGCCTGAGCAAGCCGGCTGCGGCCGCCGACGTCAACGCCAGCGTGACGGCGATGCTGTCGCAACTGGCGGAAAAGATCGCGACGCCGAAACCAGCCTATCTGCAATGGATACAGGCCAGCATCGGCCAGGACCTGCGCATGATCCCGGTCGAGGAAATCCTGTTCTTCCGCTCCGACGAAAAATACACCTGCGTACAGACCGAGCGCTACGAAGCGCTGATCCGCAAACCGGTGCGCGACCTGGCGGAAGAACTCGATCCCGCGTTGTTCTGGCAGATCCACCGCGCCACGCTGGTCAACGTCAACGCCATCGAAGGCGTGACGCGCGACATCCGCGGCCGCCACCTGGTCATGATCAAGGGCAAGCCGGACAAGCTGGAAGTGAGCCGCAGCTTCCTGCACCTGTTCAAACAGATGTAATCCACCTCAGACGCCGAGCGCGTCTGAGGCACATCAAACTCCTGCCCTGCGCATACTTTAGTGTGTACCCACGCGGCCCCCTGCCGCATGGGGAAGCGCATGGCCCGTATCCGATCATTGCTGTTGCTCACCGGCGCCGTCGCGCTGGCCAGCCGCCTTTCCTGGCGCATGGGCTGGCAATGTGCGCGCACGGCCGCCGCGCACAAGCGCAGCCGCGGCATCATCCAGCATGCCAGCGACGCCATCATCTCCACTGACGAGCATCAGCACATCCTGCAAGCCAACCCTTCGGCCGCCACCATGTTCGGCACCACGGTGCAGGCCATGGAGGGTTCGCCCTTGCAGCAATTCATCCCGCGCGACCAGCGCCTGAGCAACGAGCCGGCCAGCACCCGCTATTTCGGCGACACCGGCATCCGGCTGCGCATGAAAGGCCGCCGCGCCAGCGACTATGCCGTGACCGGCTTGAAAGCCAGCGGCCAGCACTTCCCGCTCGAAGGATCGATCTCGTCGCTATCCGAAAACGGCCACCAAATCTACACCATCATCCTGCGCGACATTACCGAACGCAAGCAAGTGCAGGAGCAGCTGGAACAGTCCTACTCCCAGCTGCGGGAACTGTCGGCCGCGCTGCAAACGATACGGGAAGAGGAGCGCAAGCACATCGCCCGCGAGCTGCATGACGACCTCGGCCAGCTGCTGGCGACGCTGCGGGTGGACCTGGCGCTGCTGCAGCAACAGCACAGCAATGACGTGGCCGCGCGCAAACTCCAGGCGGGCATGGATGAACTGCTGATGTCGGCGATCACGT
This sequence comes from Duganella rhizosphaerae, assembly GCF_040364205.1. Lineage (NCBI taxonomy): Bacteria > Pseudomonadati > Pseudomonadota > Betaproteobacteria > Burkholderiales > Oxalobacteraceae > Duganella > Duganella rhizosphaerae. Next base: position 157,381 of record NZ_BPWK01000017.1, on the reverse strand, counting down.
CGCTGCGGCGCATCGCCAGCAACCTGCGGCCGCGCGCGCTCGATGAAGGAGGCTTGTATTTTGCGCTGGAGAGCTTGCGCCAGGAATTCGTCTCACGCTACGGCATCGCCTGCACGCTGGACGCCAATGAAGAAGATTTGATACTGGACGACGCCTACAGCACGGCCATCTTCCGCATTGCGCAGGAAGCGCTGACCAACATCACCCGCCACGCCGAAGCGCGCAATGTCTTGCTGTCGCTGTATCGCACCGACGGTCTGCTGCAAATCACCATCCATGACGACGGCCGCGGCATCGCCGAAAAGGACATGGACAAAGCTTCATCCTTCGGTCTGATCGGGATGCGCGAACGGGTCTGGGCACTGCATGGCGACATTTCCATCGTCAGCGACGGCGGCACCCGGATCATGATCCGGCTACCGCTGCCACCTCAGGAAAACGTCGCCTGATCCTGCTTAGAACGCGTGACGCATGCCGACGTTGAAGGCTTTGTCGCCGCTACCAGCTTCGTTGTTGTTACCAACGGTATAGCCGGCGCCGTTCTTGTTCTTGATCTTGGCGTAGGCAACATACAGGCCGGTACGCTTCGATACCGAGTACAGGTAGCCCAGCGCCCACTGATCGGCGTCCTGGTTGTTGACGGTCTTGTCGTTCTTGCGGATGTACGAAGCCATGATGGTGCCGCTAGGAGCGACCGGCACTTGCACGCCGATCAGCAGGTCGTTGCTGTCCAGGCTGGCCTTAGGCGCCACGGTGTAGCCGTAAGCATTCGCCACCGGCAGGGCCGCGCTGTTCACGCCCTTGTCCGCGCCGTAGGCGAAGAAAGCTTTGACAACCTGGAAATCGTAGTTGATCGCGAACAGGGTGTTGCGGCCGCTGTCCTGCAGCTTGGCCGGGGTGGCGCCGACGGCGGCGGTGTCGTTGTTGCGGTTGTTGTACACCAGGCGCGCGTTCAGCGGGCCGTTGGCGAAGTTCAGGCCGAAGCCGAACTGGCGGCCGGCGGTCGAGCTGCCAGCCTGCTCGCCCAGCGAGTACAGGCCGTCGGCGCTGAAGCCTTCCATCACCGGGGTCGAGTAGACCAGGGCGTTGCTGGCGCGGGTATTCGCGCCGGCTGCCGGGAACAAGTTCTTGATGCTGCCTGCGTAGCCGGCGCCGAATGGGTCGGCAACCTGGCTCATGGCGTTGTACAGCATGGTGTATTGGCGACCGATGGTCAGCGTGCCGGCTTCCTTGCTTTTCAGGCCGACGAACGCTTGGCGATTGAACAGGGCGCTGTTGGCGTTGTCCAGCGCGCCGTCATCCACTTTCACGCCGGTTTCCAGGGTGAAGATGGCCGACAGGCCGTTGCCCAGGTCTTCGGTGCCGCGGAAGCCCAAACGCGACTGGCCACCGATACCGCTGGTGACTTTGGTCACGCTGCCTGCCGCGCCGCCGCGCTCGCCGACCAAGCCTGCGTCGACCAGGCCATAGATCGTGACATTCGATTGAGCTTGAGCTTGAGCTGCGAAACCGCCGATGATCATTGCTACCAGAGTAAGTTTTTTCACTTGATGTTCTCTACTGAAGGTTGGAAGAAGTAACTGCATGTAATCAATCTACGGGGCGAATCATGCCTATCAATTACTTCAACAATGTGACATCGGCCATTTGTTGTAAATCAGCATCACCATGAAAAAAGCCGCGAAACGCGGCTTTGGGAGAGGTTTTTATTTATTTCAACCGGCAGCTGAGCAGGTAGTAGTACTCCATCCGCTCGATGCGGATCTGCCGCGCCGACGTCGCGAAACGCTTGCGCAGCGTGCTGTCGGTCAGGTAGTTCTTCATCACTTCGTAGCGCTGGCCGTCGTCGGCGGTCAGGATCTGGAAAGTGTTGCCTTCCAGATCGGTGCGGGCGAACACCATGCTATCGCCATCGACATAAGTCTCGTCCAGCAGCACCAGCAGCACGTCCTTGCCCAGCTTGGCACGCAAGGTCTTCAGGTATTTCTCCTGGTCTTCGCGCTTGACGTGGGTCCACAGGCCGGCCGCAAACACCGCCGTGTACTTGCCTTCCAGGCCGTCCGGCAGGTTGAACGCGTCCATCACGCCGAAGGTCACGACGTCCTCGTCCAAGCCGCGGGTTTCGGCCAGTGCGATCATTTCCGGCACCAGGTCGGTGGCGTGCACCGATTCCGCCACTTCGGCGATCAGGTCGGTCCAGTACGCGGTGCCGCAGGCCAGTTCCAGCACCTTGTGGCCCTGGAACAGCTCGGCGACCATTTCCTGCAAGTCATCCAGATCGTCGAAGCGCTCTTCCCGCGCGTAGACCTGGTCATAGTTATCGGCGTTGACGGCATAAAATTGTGCCAACTGGTTGGTAATCATGTCTTACTTTCTAATTTACAGTTCGTAGTGTTCTTTTGCACCGCTCATGGCCTGCTCGATCAATTTACGGTTGAGCGTAGGCGCCAGCAGTTCGATAAAGGTGTAGATATAGCTGCGCAGATAAGCCCCCTGCTTGACCGCCACCCGCGACACATTCATGCCGAACAGGTGGCCCACAGGAATGGCGCGCAGCGATTTGTCGCGCTCGGCATCGAAGGCCATGCCCGCTATGATACCAATCCCCATGCCCAACTCCACATAAGTCTTGATCACGTCGGCATCTATGGCTTCCAGCAACACGTCCAGCTTCAGGCCGCGCAGGGAAAAGGCGTGGTCGATCTTGCTGCGGCCGGCAAAGGCGCCATCGTAAGTGATAATCGGGAAAGCGGCAATTTCTTCCAGCGTAACCTGCTTAGATTTAAGCAATGGATGGTCCGGCGCCACCACCACCACGTGCTCCCATTGATAACATGGCAAAGTTATCAAACCGGTCACGCCGGCGATGGATTCGGTGGCGATGGCCAGGTCGGCCTGGTCGCGCTGGACCATTTCGGCGATCTGCTGCGGATTGCCTTGCAATAAAGACAAGCGCACCTTGGGGAACTTCAGCATGAAGGCCTGTACCACTTTCGGCAACGTGTAGCGCGCCTGCGTGTGTGTGGTGGCGATGGTAAAACTGCCGCTGTCCTGGGCCGCATATTCCTTGCCGATGCGCTTGAGGCTGTCAATTTCCTGCATAATTAACTCCACCGATTCCAGCACCAGCCGCCCTGGCTCGGTCAGGCCACGGATACGCTTGCCGTGCCGGGTGAAGATATCGACGCCCAGCTCCTCCTCCAGCTCGATAATCGCCTTGGACACGCCCGGCTGCGACGTAAACAGCGCCTTGGCGGCATCGGTCAGGTTGTAGTTCTGGCGTACAGCTTCGCGCACGAAGCGCAGTTGGTGAAGGTTCATTGCGGGTCCAGGCTCATCATAAATTGAACGTCCATGCTTATACCCAATACGTATATAAGCAAATAAAGACTAAGTCGTATGGAATAAAGACGAAGTTTATTACTATTAGCGCTAGTTTGGGGGTTCTAGCAAGCGACTATCTAGGAAGAATATGTATCAATACGACCAATATGACCATCTCATCGTCCGCGAACGCATCGCCCAATACCGGGATCAAGTGCGCCGTCGCCTGTCCGATGAGCTGACCGAAGCCGAATTCCTGCCGCTGCGCCTGCAAAATGGCCTGTATATGCAGCGTCACGCCTACATGCTGCGCATCGCCGTGCCGTACGGCTTGCTGGCATCCAAGCAAATGCGCATGTTTGCGCACATCGCCCGCAAGTATGACCGCGGCTATGGCCACTTCACCACCCGCCAGAACATCCAGTTTAACTGGATCGAGCTGGAACAGACCCCGGACATCCTGGCCGACTTGGCCTCGGTGGAGATGCACGCCATCCAGACCTCGGGCAACTGCATCCGCAACACCACCTCCGATCCTTACGCCGGCGTCGCCGCCGACGAGATCATCGATCCGCGTCCGTACGCCGAGGTGCTGCGCCAGTGGTCGACCTTCCACCCTGAATTCATCGCCCTGCCGCGCAAGTTCAAGGTCGCCATCAACGGCGCCGTCGAAGACCGCGCCGCCATCGCCGTGCACGACATCGGCCTGACCGTGGTGCGCAACGACGCCGGCGAGATCGGCTTCAAGTTCATGGCCGGCGGCGGCATGGGCCGCACCCCTATCCTGGGCAGCGTGATCCGCGACTTCCTGCCGTGGCAGCACCTGCTGACCTACACCGAAGCCGTGATGCGCGTGTATAACCAGCATGGCCGCCGCGACAACAAGTACAAGGCCCGCATCAAGATCCTGCTGAAGGCCATCGGCGTCGAAGAATTCACCCGCCAGGTCGAAGCCGAATGGGCCGACCTGAAAGACGGTCCGGAAACGCTGACCGTCGAAGAGATGCAGCGCGTGATCGACTACTTCCAGCCGCCGGCCTACAAGCAGCTGGACGACAGCGACGTGGTCGCGGCGCAGGCCGGCAACAAGGCCTTCGCCAATTGGGTCAACCGCAACGTCAAGCCGCACAAGCAGCCGGGCTACGCCGCCGTGGTGCTGTCGCTGAAGAAGACCGGCGTGCCGCCGGGCGACGCCACCGCCGAGCAGATGGACTTCATGGCCGACCTGGCGGACCGCCACAGCTTCGGCGAACTGCGCGTCACGCACGAGCAGAACATCGTGCTGGCCGACGTCGAGCAGTCGCAGTTGTTCGCGCTGTGGGAGCAAGTCAAGGCCAAGGGCCTGGCGACGCCTAACATCGGCCTGCTGACCGACATGATCTGCTGCCCCGGCGGCGACTTCTGCTCGCTGGCCAACGCCAAATCGCTGCCAATCGCCGCCGCCATCGCCGAGCGCTTCGACAACATCGACTTCCAGCACGACATCGGCGAGATCGAACTCAATATCTCCGGCTGCATCAACGCCTGCGGCCACCACCACGTCGGCAGCATCGGCGTGCTGGGCGTCGACAAGGACGGCAGCGAATGGTACCAGGTGTCGATCGGCGGCTCGCAGGGCAACAACGCAGCCATCGGCAAGATCATCGGACCATCGTTCTCCGCGCTGCAAATGCCGGAAGTGATAGGCCGCCTGCTGCAAGTGTATGTGCGCGAACGCTACGAAGACGAATCGTTCGCCGACTGCGCGCAACGCCTGGGCGTCGCGCCGTTCAAGGAATTTGTGTACGCCACGCCGATCGAAGCCGGTCGCCTGGTTGGAGAGGATGAATATGTCTGAAGCCGTGAAAAACCTGATCATCAAGGGCCGTGAAGTCGTCGAAGACGACTGGCAGGTGCTGCGCCTGGCCGAACCGGTCGACGGTGCGCCGAAACACGACCCGGCCACCGTCGCCGTCCCGGCGGGCAAATTCATCGTGCCGCTGAGCCTCTGGCTGGTGCAGCGCGAGCTGCTGGCTGCGCGCGCCGCCGCCGGCGAGATCGGCGTCTGGATCGCCAGCGACGAACGCCCGGAAACGCTGAAGGACGACCTGTCCCAAGTCGCCGTGGTCGCCGTCGACTTCCCTAAATTTACCGATGGCCGCGGCTACTCGATCGCCTACAACCTGCGCACCCGCCTGGGCTGGACCGGCGAACTGCGCGCCATCGGCGACGTGCTGCGCGACCAGCTGTTCTCGATGCAGCGCGTCGGCTTCGACGCCTACGCCACGCGCCCGGACCGCAACATCCACGATGCGCTCAAAGGCCTGTCCGATTTCTCCGAAACCTACCAGGCGTCGGTGGACCAGAAAGTACCGCTGTTCCGCCGCCACGCCCGCAACGTCGGCGTCAACACCGGCGACGCCGGCTACGGCATCTGATCGGAGCCGCCATGAGTGAACTGAATAAGCTGATTGCGGACACCAACGCCACGCTGGCGCGCATCGTCAAGGACCACAGCCCGGCGGTCTTCGCCTCCAGCCTGGCGGCCGAAGACATGGTGCTGACCGACTTGATCCTCAAAGCCAAACTGGATATCGGCATCTTCTCGCTGGAGACCGGACGCCTGCATCCAGAAACGCTGGCCATGCTGGACCGCGTCAAGGAGCACTACGACGGCTACGAGATCGCGCTGTACAAGCCGCAGACCGAAGCGGTCGACGCCTACGTCGCCCAGAACGGACTGAACGCCTTCTACGACAGCGTCGAGATGCGCCGCGAGTGCTGCCGCATCCGCAAGGTCGAGCCGCTGGGCCGTGCCCTGGCCGGCAACAAGGCCTGGGTCACCGGCCAGCGCCGCGCGCAGTCGGCCACCCGCACCTCGCTGATGGTGGAAGAAGACGATCCGGCCCACCTCATGACCAAGTTCAATCCACTGGCCGACTGGTCGGAGGCGGACATCTGGAACTACATCCGCGACAACGGCGTGCCGTACAACGCGCTGCACGACCAGGGCTATCCATCGATCGGCTGCGCACCCTGCACGCGCGCCATCGAACCGGGTGAAGACGTCCGCGCCGGCCGCTGGTGGTGGGAGAACCCGGATTCGAAAGAGTGCGGCCTGCACATGGTCGACGGCAAACTGATACGCATTAAATCCGTGGCGGCATAAGCACGCCACACAAAAGAATAGGCATAGTCCATGAACGCTCTAGTTGAAAACCACGCCGCGCACGTGAATTCGCGCCACCTCGACGCTTTGGAATCGGAAGCGATCCACATCATGCGCGAAGTCGCGGCCGAGTGCAGCAACCCCGCCTTGCTGTTCTCGGGCGGTAAAGACTCGGTGGTCCTGCTGCGCATCGCGGAGAAGGCTTTCCGTCCCGGCAAATTCCCGTTCCCGCTGGTGCACGTCGACACCGGCCATAACTTCGCCGAAGTGATCACCTTCCGCGACAAGCGCGTGGCCGAACTGGGCGAACGCCTGATCGTCGGCTCGGTCGAAGAGTCGATCAAAAAAGGCACGGTGCGCCTGCGTAATCCGCTGACCGATTCGCGCAACGCCGCGCAGGCGGTCACGCTGCTGGAAACCATCGCCGAACACGGCTTCGACGCCTGCATCGGCGGCGCCCGCCGCGACGAAGAGAAGGCCCGCGCCAAGGAGCGCATCTTCTCCTTCCGCGACGAATTCGGCCAATGGGATCCGAAATCGCAGCGCCCGGAACTGTGGGACCTGTATAACACCCGCGTTCATCCGGGCGAGAACATGCGCGTGTTCCCGATCTCGAACTGGACCGAACTCGATGTGTGGATGTACATCGCCCGCGAAAAGCTGGAACTGCCGCCGATCTACTTCGCCCACGAACGCCAGGTCATCCCGCGCAACGGCCTGCTGGTGCCGCTGACCGATCTGACCCCGGCACGCGAAGGCGAGACCGTCGAAACACAAGTGGTGCGCTTCCGCACCGTCGGCGACATCTCCTGCACCTGCCCGGTGTCGTCGGATGCTGCCACGGTGGAGCAGATCATCGCCGAAACCGCAGTCACGCAAATCACCGAACGCGGCGCCACCCGGATGGACGACCAGACCTCCGAGGCTTCGATGGAAAAACGTAAGAAAGCAGGATACTTCTGATGAACGCTCGCATTGACAACAACGAACAACTGATCGAGCGAGGACTGCTGCGCTTCATCACCGCCGGCTCCGTCGACGACGGCAAGTCCACCCTGATCGGCCGCCTGCTGTTCGACAGCAAAGGCATCTTCGCCGACCAGCTGGACGCCATGTCGCGCTCCAAGCACAAGCGCACCGTCGGCGACGCCGTCGACCTGTCGCTGCTGACCGACGGCCTGGAAGCCGAACGCGAACAAGGCATCACCATCGACGTGGCCTACCGCTACTTCGCCACGCCGAAGCGCAAGTTCATCATCGCCGATACGCCGGGCCACGAGCAGTACACCCGCAACATGGTGACCGGCGCCTCGACCGCCGATGCAGTCATCATCCTGATCGACGTCTCGAAAGTGAAGCTGCACGAAGACGGCCGCGTGGACCTGCTGATCCAGACCAAGCGCCATTCGACCATCGCCCACCTGCTGCAAATCGAGCACGTGGTGGTCGCCGTCAACAAGATGGACCTGGTGAACTACGAACAGGCGATCTACGACCGCATCGTCAAAGCCTACCGCGAGTTCGCCGAGACGCTGGGCCTGAAGGACATCACGCCGATTCCGCTGTCCGCCCTGACCGGCGACAACGTGGTTGCCGCCAGCGAAAAACTGAGCTGGTACAAGGGCCCGACGCTGATCGAGCTGCTGGAATCGCTGTCGGTGTACGACGAATCGCACAACGCGCCGTTCCGCTTCCCGGTGCAGCTGGTGGCGCGCCACAACGGCCACGAAGCCAACGACTTCCGCGGCTACATGGGCCGCATTGAAGCCGGCAAGGTTTCGGTCGGCGACAAGCTGGTGGTGCAGCCGTCCGGCCAGAGCGCGACCGTCAAGGATATCGTCACGCTGGAAGGTTCGCATCAATCGGCGGTGGTCGGTCAGTCGATCACGCTGCTGCTGAACGAATACCTGGACATCTCGCGCGGCGACCTGCTGGCCGGCGCCGACCAGCCTGCGACCCTGCTCAAGCAGCTGAAGGCGGACGTCTGCTGGATGTCCGACGAGCCGTTGGACCAGCGCCGCAAGTACTGGATCAAGCACGGCACCAAGCAGACCTCGGCCAAGATCACCGGCATCGACTCGCTGTTGGACATCAACACCCAGCAGCGCCACAGCGCCGAAGGCCTGAAGCTGAACGACATCGCCCGTATCGGCCTGACCGTGCAGCAGCCGCTGGCGGCCGACGCCTACGCCGACATCCGCGCGACCGGCGCCTTCATCCTGATCGATGAAGTCACGCACCAGACCGTCGCAGCGGGCATGATCCGCCTCGGCGAATAAAGTAAGAGGAAACAGCGATGGCATCCCTTGGAAAAGTCTACCTGATCGGCGCCGGCCCCGGCGCCCAGGACCTGATCACCCTGCGTGGCGCGCGCCTGCTGGCGCAAGCCGACGTGGTGCTGCACGACGCCCTGGTGACCGAAGAGATGCTGGAGCTGTGCCCTCAAGCCGAGAAAATCCTGGTCGGCAAGCGCTGCGGCCAGCTGTCGACCGCGCAGCAGTTCATCAACAAGCAAATGGTCGACAACGCTCACAAGTTCCAGCTGGTGGTGCGCCTCAAGGGCGGCGATCCGATGCTGTTCGGCCGCGCCGACGAGGAACTGCGCGCGCTGGAAGAAGCAGGCATCGAGGTGGAAGTCGTCCCCGGCATCACCACCGCATTGGCCGCAGCGGCCGCCAGCAAGCAGCCACTGACCAAACGCGGCGTCGCGCGCAGCGTCGCCTTCTTCACCTCCTCCACCGCGCCGGAACACGCCGACCACGACGCCATTCCCGACACCGACACGCTGGTGCAGTACATGGGCGGCCGCGAAGCCATCGCCACGGCGGAGCGCCTGTTGGCGCAGGGCCGCCGGCCGGACACGCCGGTGGTCGTGATCGAAAACTGCAGCCGCCCGGACCAGCATATCCGCCGCCTGACCATCGCCTCGCTGGCGCAAGGCCTGGGCGCGGCCCACGGCCCGGTGCTGGTGATGCTGGGCGACGCGATGAAAACCCGCGCCCACCAGCACAGCGACGATGCACAACTCCCTTCAGCAGTACAGCAACTGAGCGCCTGATCCGTAATAGAATGTCCATTCAAACCAAACGAGGTAGTAATGGACACTGTTCACGAAGTGCTGGAACGCGCATGGAAGGCCCACTCCGAGGGCGCCTTCGATAGCGCGCTCAATGACTACATCTGGTTGTTCGACGCCAGCGCCGCCGACGCGGAAACCGCGCCGCTGCGCCTGTCCTACGTGCTGAGCGCCTGGGCCAAGCTGGCCGAAGAACACTTGCCGGCGCGCCGCGCACTGGTCGAGCTGCGCGACCGCGACAGCCAGCGCCTGCTGGCCCAGGCCGACAGCGACGCCGCCGAGGCCCTGTTCAACGACATCCGCGCCATCAACGACAAGCTGGGCGACCTGCAAAACACCTACCATCTGTTCCAGCAGCTGCCGCAAGCGCTGGCACAGCAATGCGCCCGCTCCGCACTGCCGTCGATCATGGCCTGCGGCGACTACGCGCTGGCCAGCCGCCACCTGCCGCAGCCGATGCAGCACCTGGCGCAGGCGGCGGCCCTGCTCAACGAGCGGCGCGCCGGCTTTAACGTGCTGACCACCGCCGGCATGTCCGCCCTGCTGGCCGAGGTGTACAACTATGTCAACGAACTGGCGCTGGTGCTGGACTTGCTGACCGGCTGCGGCGATACTGCTGCGGCGGAAGCGGCGCGCGGCCAGGCGGTGACGCTGGTGCAGTCGCCGGAAGCGCGCGCCTGCGTCCAGGCCGAACTCGACGCCCCCGGCACGACGCTCGACGCCATGATCGAACTCGAAAACTCATCAGCGACCGAATAGTGAAAACGAACTACGCCCACACCCTGCTCATTCCCGCAATACTTCTGCTGCCGGCCGCCGCCAGCGCTCCCGCCGCCATCCCGACCTACGATTTCAAGGTCGTCCACGCCTACCCGCACGATCCGCAAGCCTTCACCGAAGGCCTGTTGTACCGCGACGGCTTCCTGTACGAGAGCACCGGCCTGAATGGCAAATCGTCGATCCGCAAGGTGAACCTGGAGACCGGCAAGGTCCTGCAGAGCAAAGACATCCCGCCGCAGTATTTCGGCGAAGGCCTGACGGTATGGAAGGATACGCTGGTCGGCCTGACCTGGCAGACCCAGACCGGCTTCGTGTTCGACCTCGCCACCTTCGAGATGCGCAGCCAGTTCGCCTACCCCGGCGAAGGCTGGGGCCTGACACAGAACGGCAAGGAACTGATCATGAGCGACGGCACGGCCACGCTGCGCTTCCTCGATCCCAAGACCTTCCTCGAAGTGCGCCGCGTGAAGGTGACGGCGGACGGCATTCCGGTCAACCAGGTCAACGAGCTGGAAGTGGTGGGCGACGAAATCTACGCCAACCTGTGGCACACCAACACCATCGCCCGCATCGATCCGGCCAACGGCAAGATCACCGGCTGGATCGACCTGGGCAAGCTGTACCCGGACGCCGGCAAAGGGCTCAACGGCGAAAACGTCATGAACGGCATCGCCTGGGACGCCGAGAAGAAGCGCCTGTTCGTCACCGGCAAGCTGTGGCCCAAGCTGTACGAGATCAAGATCGTACCTAGGAAGTAAATAGCGCGATCAACTCGTCGGCCACCGCGCGCACCGGCGCGGCGCGCCGCACATCCTCGTGCATGACGATCCACAGCTTGCGCCTGACCGGGCAGGCCGGCGTGTCGATGGCGACCAGGTCGCCCAGCCGCATGTTGAACAGATACTCCGGCAACACCGCCACGCCGCAACCGGCCGCCACCGACTGGTACAGCGTGCCCAGGTCATTGGAGCGCAGACAGTAGCGGCGGCCGTTCCGTATCTTGTCCAGCCACTGCTGCTGCGGCGTATCCTTCATCAGCTCATCGTAGCCGACAAACTCCCATTGCTGCGGCGTGCGCGCGGCGAGATAGGCTGCGCTGGCATACAGCCGATACCCCACCGTCGTCAGCGCCCGCACCGCCAGCCCCGGCGCCTCTGGGCGCTTGAAGCGCAGCGCGATATCCGATTCGCGCCGCATCAAGTCCGTCTCGCGGGCCTCGCCACGCAAATCCAGCTCGATGCCGGGCAGGCGTAACAGCGCCGGCCTCAGACGCGGCGCCAGCAGATATGCAGTCAGCGCCGGCGGCGCCGACACCAGCACCTTGCCATTCAGGGTGGCGGCGCCACTGGCAGCCCGCATCAGGCCGTGCAAGCTCTCTTCCATCATGCGCGCATGCGGCACCAGCGCCTTGCCGGCCGCCGTCAGCGACCAGCCTTTGGGAAAACGGTCGAACAGCTTCACCGCCAACGCCGACTCCAGCGCATCGATGCGCCGCGCCACAGTGGTGTGTTCGACGCCGGCTGCGCGCGCGGCGCCGCTTAAGGTGCCGGCGTCGTGCAGCGCGAGGAAATAACGCAGGTGATCCCAGTCTGGTTGGTTCATTGTGCAATTATGCACATATCCCGGGCGAATTTCGCCAATTTCGTTCAAGTGGTTTTGCCGCTATCGTGACAGCATCGTCACCAGGGAGATCCCCATGAAACTGCTGAACCGATTATTTTTCCTCGCCATGTGGGTGCCTGCCACCCAGGCCGGCGCCGGCGCGCCAGACTTTCCGCTGGCAGGTACCTGGACGCTGGTCGCCGCCGACCGCATACTACCCGACGGCACCCGCGTGCGCGACTACGGCGACGCCCCCGCCGGACTGATGATGATCGATCGACAGGGCCGCTACAGCGTGCAGATCTACCGCGCCGACCGGCCGCGCTTCACCGGCGGCGACAAGAAAAGCGGCACGCCGGCCGAATTCGAGGCCGCCGTCTTCGGCTCGAGCACGCACTTCGGCACCATCGCCATCGACAGCGAGGCGCATACGCTGACCTTCAGCATCGCCAGCGCGGCCTTTTCAAACTGGGAGGGAACGCAGCAGAAACGCAGCTACGAATTGAACGGGGATGAACTCAGCTACCGCGTGCCGGCCAGGCCGGACGGGCAAATTCCGCTGTCAGTCTGGCGCCGCCTGCGCTGACAGCGAGGCCACGCAGTAGTCGGACAAGGCGTTGAGCACGGCCGCGTTCTCGCCGGCCGCTTCGACCACGTTGATGGTCGCCTGCGGATGATCGATGCGCAATTGCTCGACCATCAGCGGCAGGTCGCGCAGCACATGGCCGCCCTGCCCCAGGAACACCGGCACCACGGTGATCTGCGTGACGCCGTCGGCGGTCAGATCGGCCACCAGCTCCGGCAGGCGCGGCGTCATCAGCTCGAGGAAAGCCAGCGACACGCGTATCTCAGGCGTACGCGCCTGCGTCAGGTCGCGCAGCCGCTCGAACGGCGCCGCCCAGGATGCGGCGCGGGCGCCGTGCGCAAATAGAACCAGTGCTTGCTTGCTCATCTAGTGTCGCTCCACCCACCACAAGGCGCCCAGCGCCAGCAGCAGGAATAACAGGCTCGGGGCGATCGCCGTGACCACCGCCGGCCAGGTGCTCAGCAGGCCCAGATGCGAGAACAGCGTGTTCACCAACTGGAAGCTGACACCGATCATGATACCGACAAAAATCTTCAGACTCACGCCGCCGCTGCGCGTGTGCAGGTAGCCGAACGGCAGCGCCAGCGCCATCAGCACGAAGATCGCCAGCGGGTCGAACAGCTTCTTCCAGAACGCGATCTTGAAGCGCTCGGTCTCCTGCTTGTTCTCCTGCAGGTGGCGGGTGTAGACCGCCAGTTCATTGGCCGACATGCGCTCCGGATCGGAGCCGGCCACCGACAGGATCTTCGGCGTCACTTCGGACAGCAGGTCCTTGGTGGCGCTGTGGCGGGTCTCGATCAGGCTGGTGCCCTGGGCGAAGTTGTTGGCCAGGTTGGCCTCGCTGCCCGGTTTGAGCAGCGCCGGATTAGTGAAGATATTTTCCGTCACATCCGACAGCTGCCAGTTGTTACTGCCCTTGAAGGTGCCGATCTTGGCCAGCGTGATCGAGCGCAGGCGGAAGCTGGTGTCGAACTCGTACAGCTTGACGTCGACCAGCGTGCCGTCCGGCTTCACCTGGCGCACGTTGAAGAAGCGCGAGCCGGTCACGGTGCCGGTCATGCCGTCGGACTTGACGATATCCTTGGTCCACAGGCCGGAGCGGAACTCCGACGAGATCGCGGCGCCACGCGCGCTCAGCTTGATCTTCTCGGCCAGCGGCGCGGTGCGCGGCGCAATCAGCTCGCCGAAGATGAAGGTGACGATCACCAGCACGAAGCCGATCTTGGCCAGCATCCACGCCACCATCCCGGTCGACATGCTGGAGGCGCGCATGATGGTGAATTCCGACGTCGCCGCGAACTGCGCCATGGTGATGATAGTGCCGATCAGCGCCGCCAGCGGCATCACTTCATACACGTGGGCCGGCAGCTGCACCAGCACATACAGGAAGGCGTACTGGATGGCATAGCCGTTCTTGCCGACCGAAGGCAGCTCGCCCGTCAGGTCCATGAAGGCTTGCAGTCCGAGGAAGCCGACCAGCACGAAGGCCACCGCCTTCAGGATCGAGACGGCGAAATAGCGTTGCAGGATTTTCATGGCGTGACAGCTTTCTTGCCGGCTGCGCGCGAGCGCTTCAGCGCCGCCAGCAATGCCAGCGGATGGTAGCGATGGTTAAGGTTCAGGCGCCAGGCAAACAGCGCGAACACCAGCAGCACCGCGACCAGGTGCAGCGGCCACCAGGACAGCGCGAACGACGACTTGCCCTGCTTGACACTGGCCTCGACCAGCTTGACCACGTTGCTGTAGCTGAAGAAGATCAGCAGCGCGATGATCAGGTTGGCCGAACTGCCGGCGCGCGGATTGACAAAGCCCAGCGGCACCGCCAGCAGGATCAGGATCAGGCAGGTGGCCGGCGACGAGATGCGCCACAACAGTTCCGCGCGGCCGAAGGCCGTGGTGTCGGACAGCAGCGCCATGATAGGTTCGGCGTCGGTGTTGCGCTCGGACTCCAGGTCCTGGGTCTGGCTGGTCACGCGCATGCTGTAGCTCTCGAACTCCATGGTCTGGAAGTCCGACTGGCCCGGCGTGCCCTGGTAACGGCGGCCGTTCTTCAACACCAGATAGCGTTCGCCCTTGGCGCCGGTGTTGATCACGCCCTCGCGCGCGACGATGACGGCGGTGCCGTGTTCGTCGACCGTGTTGACGAACACATTCTGCACCACGGCCGTCTTGCCGGCCACGCCTTCGACGAAGAAGATGCGGTTGGCCGACGCCGATTCCTTGAACTGGCCCGGCGAGACCTTTTGCAGGTCTTCGCGTTTTTCGAAGCGCTCCACGTATTCCGAGCTTTTCTGCTTGGCCCACGGCGTGGCGACGAAACTCAGGGCGCCCGTCAGCAGCACCATCGGCAGGCCGAAGGTCAGCACCGGCGCTATCCATTTGGTCAGGCTCAGGCCCGAGGCGAACCACACCACCATCTCGGAATCGCGGTAGCTGCGCGTGACCACCATCAGCACTGAAATAAAGCTGGTGAGGATGAGGATAGTTGGCAGATAATTCAGCGTTGCGAATGCGATCAGCGCGATGACGTCACTGGAGGCGACCTTGCCGCCTGCGGCCCGGCCCAACACGGCGATCAGGGTCCAGGTAACGCATATGCTGAACAGCACGGTGAAGGTGGCGCCGGCGGCACTTGCCATTTCACGTCTTAGGGCGCGTTGAAAGATCATTCGAAAGTTATAATTCGGTAGTTAAGGGCCTCACAGGGCCACAAGTTAAATAACAGCCTGGCAAACAGGCTGGCAATTCGTACACGACACGGAGAATCAAATGGACTTTAGCATAAAAGCATTCGACACAAAAAACACCATCGCTTCGGCCAAAGCCGGCGTCGTCGCCGTCGCGGTCTTTGAGAACAAGAAGCTGTCGCAGGCCGCCAAGGCGCTCGACGGCTCCGGTGAAATCACGGCTGCGCTGAAGTCCGGCGACATCTCCGGCAAAGCCGGCACCACCCTGCTGCTGCGCGGCGTGAAAGGCGCGAGCGCCGAACGCGTGCTGCTGGTCGGCCTGGGTAGCGACGATGGCGTCAGCGAGAAGAATTTCGCCAGCGGCGTGTCCGCGGTACTGAAGGCTTTCTCCGCGCTGGGCGCGAGCGACGCTATTATCGCACTGCCGATGACCGAAGTGAAAGAGCGCGACGTCAATTGGGCGATCCGCTGCGTGGTGCAAAGCGCGCACGAAAGCGTGTTCCGCACCGACGGCCAGAAGAGCAAGAAGGATCCGGCGCCGACCGGCGTGAAGAAAATCGCGCTGGCCGTGCCGAACACCGCCGCCACCAAGCTGGCGCTGGCCCAGGCCGAGGCGATCGCCAACGGCATGGACCTGACCAAGGAACTGGGCAACCTGTCGGCCAACATCTGCACCCCGACCTACTTGGCCAACACCGCCAAGAAGCTGGGCAAGGACTACAAGTTCGACGTTGAAGTGCTGGACCGCAAACAGCTGGAAGCACTGAAGATGAACAGCTTCCTGTCCGTGACCAACGGCAGCGAGCAACCGCCGAAGTTCATCATCCTCAAGCACATGGGCGGCAAACCCAAGGACGCGCCGGTGGTGCTGGTCGGTAAAGGCATCACCTTCGACACCGGCGGCATTTCGCTCAAGGCCGGTCCAGGCATGGACGAGATGAAGTACGATATGGGTGGGGCGGCGTCTGTCCTCGGCACCTTCCGCGCCATCGGCGAGATGAACCTGAAGCTGAACGTGATCGGCGTGATCGCCGCCTGCGAGAACATGCCTTCCGGCCGCGCCACCAAGCCGGGCGACATCGTCACCTCGATGAACGGCCTGACCATCGAAATCCTCAACACCGACGCCGAAGGCCGCCTGGTGCTGTGCGATGCGCTGGCCTACGCCGAGCGCTTCAACCCGGCCGCCGTGATCGACATCGCCACGCTGACCGGCGCCTGCATCGTCGCCCTGGGCCACCACAAGAGCGGCCTGTTCACGCGCGACGACGACACCCACAACAAGCTGGCCGACGAGATCATGGCCGCGGGCAAAGCCGCCGGCGACACCGCATGGCGCCTGCCGATCGGCGAAGAGTACAACGAGCAGCTCAAGTCCAACTTCGCCGACCTGGCCAACATCGGCACGCCGGGCGGCGCGTCGTGCACCGCCGCGGCCTTCCTGGAGAACTTCACCCGCAAGTACACCTGGGCCCACCTGGACATCGCCGGCACCGCATGGAAATCGGGCGGCGCCAAAGGTGCGACCGGCCGTCCGGTACCGCTGCTGTCGAACTTCCTGATTAACCGGGCATAAACGCGCACGTAATCAGTACAAGGTAACACCCGCAGCCGGCGGCGGCAGCGCATCGCGCTCCACCGCCGGCTGCATCACCACCGTCAGCGTGGCCGGATAGTCATAGGCCGCGCCGGTATTCTTGTCGATGAAATAGCCGACACCCGCCGTCAGCGCCAGATTCCCCCACAGATTCCCGTCCACCTTGGAGTCGACCTTTTCGTAGGCCCAGCCCGCGCCCTCTTTCTGGCAATCGATGCGCAGCGCGCCCGCGCTCTTGCGCAGCGTAACGCGCGCCGGCGTGGTCACGAACCATTTGCCAACATCGTTGTACAGCACGCAGCCGACGCCGGCGATCTCGCGATGATCGAGCACGGTCTGCACCAGCACGTTTTGTTGGGTGGATTCAGTCAGGGAAGCACAGCCGGCCAACAGGGACAGCAGCGCGGAAGCGCTGGCAACGGCGGCTGCAACGGGACGGAAATACATGGTCTGCCTCAGGGTTAGTGGGTCAGACCAGTGTAGCAGCCCGCGAGCGGTTGTATATGCTCAATCAAGAGGCGTAAAGCGTTGCACTTTTACGCCATCGACGTCGATTATTTCAAAAAACACGTTTTTCGGCCGGGTCCAGATGGATCCGTTCGCGGCGCGATAAACGATCATGGTACTCAGATCGGATTCCAGGGTGGCCTCGCATACCAGCTCGTAGAGGCCCCCTTTGTAGTGCCTGAAGCGCATCCGGGTCAGGCGTTATGCCGTACCGGCTCAGCCGCAGCAATGCGCTCTTCCGCCTGCTCCTGCTGCTTCTTCTTCAGACCCTGTACCACTTTCAGGATATCGTCCATGCCACGTTCGCCGCCCAGGGTGGAGAACGCGTCCAGCACTTCGTTCAGCACCTGGTTGCGCACCGCAGCCTCGTCGGAATTGATGACCGGCGGACGTTGAACGGCAGCCTTGGCCTTTTCCAGCGCGGCGGCTTCCTTTTGCGCAGCCGTCTTGCGGCCGCCCGGCGTTTTGCCGTGCTCCAACGCAGCTTGCCAGATGACCCAGCGGCGTTGCGTTTCAAAAACCAGGTACTCCTCTGGTTTGTCTTCCCGGCGTCGGACGATGTGACCGTCTTTCTGCGCCCACGTCTCGAATGCAGCTCGCATTTTAATTCCTTTGTAAATGCGCTACGCGCAATTCACTGTTAAAACCACAAGTAATTTCCCTATAGTACCATTTCTTGTTGATGTACAACACAAAAATGAACCCTGGACACTACTATTTTTGATTGCTCGACGGAAACACAAGTTTTCCACCCAATTTGTATCAGTATATTTCTCTTTTGCTTATTTTGTCTTTATTTACCGTTCTATTTTGACAACAAGGAGACATTCCTAGCAATTTTTTTTTAATTTCACACATTTTGCAACATTTTAGGCGCTGGCAGTGCCCGCACGAAAGACTTTTTCATGTTTTTTTATAAAAATCGTCAAATTAACAATCCTATGTGTTAAATCAAGATGCTGTAAGATTCGGTGATGCAGGCTAACGCCTCCCCCAAACCCCGCAAGGACACTGATTCAGATGAAAATAGCCACATGGAATGTTAACTCACTCAACGTTCGCCTGACGCACGTCTTGAAATGGCTAGAGGAGAACCCCATCGATGTCCTCTGCATTCAAGAAACAAAATTAACGGACGACAAGTTTCCGGTAGCCGCCATCGAGGCCGCCGGCTATCAGGTCGCCTACAGCGGCCAGAAAACCTACAATGGCGTCGCCATCCTGTCCAAACTGCCGATCGCCGACGTGATCAAGAACAATCCGCGCTACGAAGACCCGCAGCAGCGCATCCTGGCCGCCACCATCGATGGCGTGCGCGTGGTGTGCGCCTACGTGCCCAACGGCCAAAGCGTCGACTCCGACAAATACGAGTACAAACTGGGCTGGCTGTCGTCGTTCCACGACTGGATCAAGGAAGAAGCCGCGCTGCATCCGCAACTGGCGGTGCTGGGCGACTACAACATCGCGCCGGAAGACCGCGACGTCCACGATCCGGCCGCGTGGGCCGGCCAGGTGCTGGTATCCGACAAGGAGCGCGCCGCCCTCACCCGTTTGCTCGACATCGGCCTGACCGATTCCTACCGCCTGTTCGAACAGCCGGAAAAATCGTTCAGCTGGTGGGACTACCGCGCGCTGGGCTTCCGCCTCAACAAAGGCCTGCGCATCGATCACATCCTGCTGTCGCCGGCGCTGGTGGCCCGTTGCAGCGCCTGCGTGATCGACCGCGCACCGCGCAAGTGGGAGCAGCCGTCCGACCACGCTCCCGTGATCGCCACGCTGGACTAGGCTAGAGCCTTGGCAGCAGCAGCTGGGCCGTCGCGTGCGGCACCGGCTGCGAGAACAGATAGCCCTGCGCATACTGGCAGCCGTTGCGCTGCAATAGCGCGTACTGGCCCTCGGTCTCCACGCCCTCCGCCACCACCGACAGCTGCAGGCTGTCCGACAGCGCGATGATCGCCGCCACAATCGCGCGGTCTTCCGCGCTCTCTTCCAATTCCTTGATGAAGGCGCGGTCGATCTTGATCTTCTTGACCGGGAAACGCTTCAGGTAGGCCAGGCTCGAATAGCCGGTGCCGAAATCGTCGATCGACAGACGGATGCCCATGGCGTTGATCTGGCCCAGGATGTCCAGCGTCTGCTCGCCGTGCTGCATCAGCGCCGTCTCGGTAATCTCGAATTCGATCAGCGACGGATCGATGCCGGTTTCATCGAGGATGGCGCGGATCGACTCAATCAACCCACGATGCATGAACTGGCGCGGCGACAGGTTCACCGCCAGCGGCACCGGCGCCAGGCCGGCGCGCAGCCAGGCCATGCTTTGCTCGCAGGCCTGGCGTATCACCCACTCGCCGATCGGCACGATCAGGCCGTTCTCCTCGATGATGGGGATGAAGTGGTCCGGCAGCACCAGCGCGCCGCCGCCGCGGCGCCAGCGCAGCAGCACCTCCATGGTGTGCAGGCGGCGCGTGCCGATGTCCATGATCGGCTGAAAGTGCAGCTCGAACTCGTCCTGCGCCAGCGCGCCGCGCAGGCTGGACTCCAGCTCGAAGTGCGCAGCCGCCGTCTGGTTCATCGCCTCCTTGAAGTACTGGTAGTTGTTCCTGCCGCTGGCCTTGGCGTGGTACATGGCGGCGTCGGCGTGGCGCATCAGCGTCTCGACGTCGCCGCCGTCGTCCGGATACACGCAGATGCCGATCGACGGCGTGATGTGCAGGTTGCGGCCCTCGAGCGGGAAGCTGTCCGACAGCGCCTCGATGATCTTCTCCGCCACGTGGCTGGCCTCTTCCGACGAGCGGATGCCAGGCACCAGCACCACGAACTCGTCGCCGCCCAGGCGGGCCACGGTGTCGCTGGCGCGCACCGCGCGGCACAGGCGGCTCGCCACTTCCTTCAGCAGCTGGTCGCCGGTCATGTGGCCGAGCGAATCGTTGATGGTCTTGAAGCGGTCAAGGTCGATGAACATCACCGCCAGCCGGCGCTCGGAACGCTGCGCCGCCAGCATGGCGCGGTCCAGCCGGTCCGACAGCAGCGCGCGGTTCGGCAGGCCGGTCAGGCTGTCGTGGTAGGCCATGTGGTGCACGCGCGCCTCGGCCTGGCGGCGCTCGACGATCTCGCCTTGCAGCAGCGCGTTGGCGCCGGCCAGTTCGGCGGTGCGTTCCAGCACCCGCACTTCCAGGTCGTCGCGCGCGCGGCTGACCGCTTCGGCCGCCTCGCGCCGCTCGGTGATGTCGTCCACCAGCCACACCGAACGCCCGGTGGCCTGCGCCAGGTCGAACGGACGGCCGGACAGCCGCCCCCAGAACGTGCTGCCGTCCTTGCGCACCAGCTGGTATTCGGAGGCGTGCACGCGGCCGGCGTGGAAGTCGTCGGCGGTGGCGGCGCGCGCCGCTTCCCATGCATCCTTGTCGGCATAGAAGGCCTGCACGCTCAGCTGGTTCATCTCGCCGGGCGCGTAGCCGAACAACTCCTCCATCTTGGCGTTGCAGCGCAGGTTGCGGCCCTGCTCCACCACCGAGATGCCCAGCACCGCGCTGTCCAGGATGGCCTGGTTTTCCAGCAGCGCGTTGCGCAGCGATTCCTCGGCGCGCTTTTGCTCGGTGCGGTCCTCGATCACCCAGATCGTGCCCTGGGTCGGATCTTCGGGATTGACCACGTAGCCGATCAGCTGCGCCCACATCAAGGTATCGTCGGAGCGGCGCATCTCCATCTCGATCTGGAACGGCTTGCCGATCGACAGGAAGGGATAGGCCTGCGCGCCCAGCTTGTCGTAGGATTCCTGCGACGGATACAGCGCGCGGCCGGGCAGGCCCAGGCCGGCGTCGCCCTCGTAGCGGAACATCTCGGCGAAGCCGCGGTTGTAGCGCGTGATGACGCGGTTCTTGGTGAACAGGATGCTCATCGAGGCGTTGGTCATGATGGCCTCGACCTCCATCTGCGTCTGGCGCGTGCCGGTCACGTCCTCCAGGATCCAGATGGTGCCGCCTTCGCTGTGCGCATCGTCCACCGCCTTGGCGCGCACGCGGCACCAGAACACGCTGCCGTCCTTGCGTTTGAACTCGTATTCCTTTTTCTCGAACGGCTGGCCGGTGCCCAGCAGCGGCGCAGCCTCGCGGCCGAATTCCTCGTAGCGCTCCTGCGACGGGAACACCATGGCCGACGGCTGTCCCACCATTTCGTCGATGTCGTAGCCGAACATCTCCGCCATGCGCGGATTACAGCTCAACATGACCTGCGCCTTGCTGAACAGGATGCCGACCGACGCATTGTCCAGGATCGCCTTCTGCTCCAGCAGCAGCTGGCGAGTCGCCTCTTCATGCTGTTTCTGCGCGCTGCGATCGTCGAAGATCCAGATGGTGTCCTGCTGCGTGCGGCCCGGATTGATCACGTAGCCGAAGGCGTGCGCCCAGAAGGTCGAGCCGTCCTGGCGCCGCATCTCCATCTCGGCCTGGTACGGCTTGCCGCGCGCAAGCAGCGGCCGTGCCTTGCGCACCACCGCGTCGAACGCTTCCTGCGACGGATACAGCGTCGACGTCAGCTGGCCGACGCCGCCGTCGTCGTTGAAGCCGAAGAATTCGGCGAAGCGGTGGTTGTAGCGCAGGATGCGGTTATCGCGCTGGAAGCCGATCGCCAGCGGCGCGCTGTCCATGATGGCCTGCATCTCCAGCAGCGCGCGGCGCAGCTTCTCTTCGTCGATACGGTGCTCGTTGATGTCTTCCATGATCCATACCGTGCCTTCGGCGGTGTGGATAGGATCGATGGCGCGGCCGAACAGGCGGGCCCAGAACAGCGAGCCGTCCTTGCGGCGCAACTGCGCCTCCTGCATGAAGGACAGTCCCTGCGACAGCGGCGGGCTGGCCTTGCGGCCCAGGTCGACGAAGTCCGCTTCGCTCGGATAGACGGTGACGCTGGCCACGCCCTCCAGTTCCTGGCGGCTGTAGCCCAGCATTTCGGCGCAGCGGATATTGCACTCCTGGATAACCCCGTCCTTGCTGAACAGGATGCCGACGGCGGCGTTCTCCAGGATGGCCTGCTGCTCCAGCAGCGTCTTGCGCAGGGAGCGCTGGTCGCGCTCCACCGCGCTGATGTCGTGGAAGACGATGGTGGCGCCCTGCACCGCCGAACTGGCCGGCAGCGGCTTGCTCCACGCCTGCACCGACAGGTATTGACCATTGGCGCAGGTCAGGCAGCTGTCCCAGCGCCGGCCCGCATTGGAGCCCTCCAGCGCCGCCTCGAGCGCTTCGACGCTGGCGCCGCGCACGTGGCGCGCGAACAGGTCGGCCATCGGCCGGCCGCCGGGATCGAAACCCAGCAATTCCACCAGCTCCGGATTGGCAGCCAGCACCACGCCATCGGTGCCATAGGCGCACGCGGGAACGCCGATCAGCGCCAGCGCGTCAGCTACGAAATCAGGATTGGTCGAAACTCGATTCATGTACACCAATGGCACCCAATAAAAGATGCCACCTCGCCCGTTACTTACCGGCAGCATAGTTGGCAGATCATAAACCACATTGGGCGCATTAGCCATCGCGCGTACTGAGCGACGCCCCTAAAAACGACAATGCCCGGAGAGCCGGGCATTGTCGTCATCTGACCACTTGTCAATTACATCAGTGAGCGGCGGCTCCCGCAGCGCCGATACCGGTCTCCGAGCGCATTTCCTGCGCCTCGTAGCCGGCACGGTCGATGCGTGCACGCGGACTCTTGTCCAGCACCGAGAACAGCCAGATGCTGGCGAAGGCCGCAGGTATCGAGAAGATAGCCGGCGACGCGTACGGGAACAGCGCGTCGGCATGGCCCAGCACATCGACCCACACCGATTTCGACACCACGGTCAGCACCACGGCGGTGGTCAGGCCGATGAAGCCGCCCACGGTGGCGCCGCGGGTGGTGCAGTCCTTCCACAACACCGACATGAACAATACCGGGAAGTTGGCCGAGGCAGCGATGGCGAACGCCAGCGACACCATGAACGCGATGTTCTGCTTCTCGAACACGATGCCCAGTACGACGGCGACGACACCCAGCGCGACGGTGGTCAGGCGCGACACATGCAGTTCCTTGGCGCTAGTGGCCTTGCCCTTCTTGATCACGGTGGCGTACAGGTCGTGCGATACCGCCGAGGCGCCGGACAGCGTCAGGCCGGCCACCACCGCCAGGATGGTGGCGAAAGCCACGGCCGAGATAAAGCCGAGGAAGACATTGCCGCCCACGGCCTTGGCCAGGTGGATCGCCGCCATGTTGTTCCCGCCCAGCAGTTTGCCGGCGGCGTCCTTGAACTCGGGATTGGTGCTCACCAAAACGATGGCGCCGAAACCGATGATGAAGGTCAGCACGTAGAAGTAGGCGATCCAGCTGGTGGCCCAGAACACCGACTTGCGCGCTTCCTTCGCGCTCGGCACGGTGAAGAAGCGCATCAGGATGTGCGGCAGACCGGCGGTGCCGAACATCAGCGCCATGCCAAACGAGATCGCCGACACCGGATCCTTGATGAAGGTGCCGGGGCCCATGATGGCGTCCTTCTTGGCGTGGATCTCGACCGATTTGGCGAACAGCGCCTCGGGGCTGAAGTTAAACTGCGCCATCACCACGAAGGCCATGAAGGTGGCGCCGCCCAGCAGCATCACCGCCTTGATGATCTGCACCCAGGTGGTGGCGGTCATGCCGCCGAACAGCACGTAGATCATCATCAGCGAACCGACCAGCACCACCGCGATCCAGTATTCGAGACCGAACAGCAGTTTGATCAACTGCCCCGCGCCGACCATCTGCGCGATCAGGTAGAACGCCACCACCACCAGCGTGCCGGAAGCGGAGAAGATGCGGATCGGCGCCTGCTTGAAGCGGTAGGCGGCGACATCGGCAAAGGTGAAGCGGCCCAGGTTGCGCAGGCGCTCCGCCATCAGGAAGGTGATCACCGGCCAGCCGACCAGGAAACCGATGGCGTAGATCAAACCATCGTAACCGTTGAGGAACACGGCTGCGGAGATGCCGAGGAAGGACGCCGCCGACATGTAGTCGCCGGCGATGGCCAGGCCATTCTGGAAGCCGGTGATGCCGCCGCCGGCTGTGTAGAAGTCGGATGCCGACTTGGTCTTGGCCGCCGCCCATTTGGTCACGAACAGCGTGAAGATGACGAACGCGCCGAACATGGTGATCGCGGTCCAGTTAACCGGCTGCTTCACCGCCTGGCCGAGATCCGCTCCGGCCGCCAGCACCGCACCGCTGGCGCCCAGCAGCGTCAACGCGGCGAGCCCGCGCAGCATGCGTTGGGCGGCGCTCATGCCCGCACCCGTTCTTGAATGGCGTGGGTCAGGTCGTCGAACTGCTTGTTGGCGCGGCGTACATACAGGCCGGTCACCAGCACCGTGAACACGATCACAAACAGGCCGATCGGCATCCCCCACGTCATCACGCCGGCGCCGGTCTTCGACGCCAGCAGTTCCTTGTCGAAAGCGATCAACAGGATGTAGCCGTAATAGACCAACATCATTACCGCCGTCAGCACCCAGCCGAAACGGGAGCGGGCCCTGACCAGCTGATGGTAGTTGGGGTCCCGCTTTATTTTTTGAACCAGATCGTCATGCATTGCGTGTCTCCTGTGTTGTTTGTAACCACAATAGACAGCGAGACTTACCGGTCCCTTACGCGCACACTATTTCGCCACACCCGCCTGCAGAACACGTTGTATCTGCTGGAGCGAAGCCGGATCTTCGATCGCCGTCAGGTCGCCAGGATTGCGTCCTTCGCAGATGGCCTGGATCGAACGGCGCAACAATTTTCCGGAGCGGGTCTTCGGCAACTGCGGCACGAAATACACGCGCGACGGCCGCGCGACAGCGCCCAGCTGATGATCGACCACGCCGAGAATTTCGCGCTCCTGCGCCGCACAGCCTTCCTCGCTGGCGACACGCGTCACGTCCTTGACGATGACGAAGGCAACCGCCACCTGGCCTTTGAGCTTGTCCTCCACGCCCACCACCGCCACCTCGGAAACGTTGGCGTGGCTGGAGATGGATTCCTCGATCTCGCGCGTGCCGAGACGGTGGCCGGCGACGTTGATCACGTCGTCGGTGCGGCCAAGGATGAAGTAGTAGCCGTCTTCATCGCGCACGCCCCAGTCGAAGGTCGAATACACCTGCTGGCCGTCGAAGGTGGACCAGTAGGTATCGACAAATCGCTGGTCGTCGCCGTACACGGTCTGCATGCAGCCCGGTGGCAGCGGGCCATCGATCACCACCACGCCCTTCTCGTTGGCGGCGCACTCCTCGCCGGTCGATTCGTTGAGCAGCTTGACCTTGTAGCCGTACATCGCCACGCCGGGGCTGCCCAGGCGCGTCGGATTGTCTTCGACGCCCTTGGCGATCGACAGGATGGGCCAGCCGGTTTCGGTCTGCCAGTAGTTGTCGATGATGGGCACGCCCAGCTCATCGTGTATCCATTGCGACGTGGTTTCGTCGAGCGGTTCGCCGGCCAGGTACAGCGCGCGCAGCGACGACAGGTCGTACTTCCGCATGAATTCCGGCGGTTGCTTGCGCAGCACGCGGATCGCCGTCGGCGCCGAGAACATGCGCGTGACCTTGTACTTCTCGACGATGCTCCACCAGATGCCGGCGTCCGGACAGATGGGCAAGCCTTCGTACATGATGGTCGCCATGCCGGCGATCAGCGGGCCGTAGACGATGTAGGAATGACCGACCACCCAGCCGATATCGGAGGTGGCGAAGAAGGTCTCGCCGGCCTTGCCGCAGAAGTTGTACTTCATCGACGAGGCCAGCGCCACCGCGTAGCCGCCGACGTCGCGCTGCACGCCTTTCGGCTTGCCGGTGGTGCCGGAGGTGTACAGGATGTAGGACGGCTCGTTCGACTCCAGCCAGGTCACCGGTACGCGCGCGTCCATGTGGGCGGCGCGCAGGCTGGCCCAGTCTTCGTCGCGGCCGGCCACCAGCGCCATCGGCGCCAGCTTGCGGTCCACCAGCAGCACCTTGGCCGGCTTGGCGGACGACAGTTCGATTGCCTCGTCCAGCAAATGCTTGTAGGGGATGGCCTTGCCGTTGCGCGAACCGGCATCGGCCGAAATGATCAGCACAGGCCGCGCATCGTCGATGCGGCTGGCCAGGCTGTTGGCGGCAAACCCGCCGAACACCACCGAGTGTATCGCGCCGATGCGGGCGCAGGCCAGCATCGCGAATGCCGCTTCGGCGATCATCGGCATGTAGATCAGCACGCGGTCGCCCCTGCCGACGCCCAACGCCTGCATTATCGCGGCGCAGCGTTCGACCTCGATGCGCAGTTCGTTGAAGGAGTAGCTGCGTTCCGTATTGGTTTCGGTGGAGATGGCGATCAGCGCGGGCTGGTCGCCCTGACTGGCGCACCAGCGGTCCACGGCGTTGTGGCACAGATTGGTCTGCCCGCCGACGAACCACTTGGCGAACGGAGGATGAGAATAATCCAGCACTTTCGTGCATGGGGCGTTCCAGTCGATGAGCGCTGATTCGTCCTGCCAGAATTGTTCAGGCGTGACGATAGAGCGCTGATAAAAATCAGCGTAATTCATGTCTCCTCCGTTATGGTGTGTTCAGCTTAGAACGTGTCGCCGGGGATGCGTACCCAACCTTCCATCAACACGCGTGCGCTGCGGCTCATGACCGCCTTGGTCACGCTCCACTCGCCGTTCTGCTGCGTCGCTTCCGCGCCCACCCGCAGCGTGCCGGATGGATGGCCGAAACGCACCGCCGTGCGCGCGCCGCCGCCGGCCGCCAGGTTCACCAGCGTGCCCGGTATCGCCGCAGCGGTGCCGATGGCCACAGCGGCGGTGCCCATCATCGCGTGGTGCAGCTTCCCCATCGACATGGCGCGCACCAACAGGTCAACGTCGGTCGCGGCGACCTGCTTGCCGCTGGACGAGGTGTACGGCGCCGGCTTGGCGACGAAGGCCACCTTGGGCGTATGCTGGCGCGTGGCCGCGTCGTCGATATGGTGAATGAGGCCCATGCGCAGCGCACCGTGCGCGCGTATCAGCTCGAAGCGTGCCAGCGCCTTCGGATCGCTGTTGATGGCGTCCTGCAGTTCTGTGCCGAGGTAGCCGATGTCTTCCGCGTTGACGAAGATGGTCGGGATGCCGGCGTTGATCATGGTCGCCTTCATGGTGCCGACGCCTGGCACTTCCAGCTCGTCGACCAGTTGGCCGGTCGGGAACATCGAGCCGCCCGCGCCCTCCTCTTCCGCCGCCGGGTCCATGAATTCCAGTTGGACTTCGGCTGCGGGGAAGGTTACGCCGTCGAGCTCAAAGTCGCCGGTCTCCTGCACTTCGCCGTTGGTGATCGGCACGTGGGCGATGATGGTCTTGCCGATGTTGGCTTGCCATACGCGCACCACGGCCATGCCGTCGGGCGGAATGCGGTCCGCGTCCACCAGGCCGCCGCTGATGGCGAAGGCGCCAACGGCTGCGGACAGGTTGCCGCAGTTGCCGCTCCAGTCGATGAAGGCCTTGTCGATGGAGACCTGGCCGAACAGGTAGTCGACATCGTGATCGGGCTTGCTGCTCTTGGCCAGGATCACCGACTTGCTGGTGCTGGAGGTGGCGCCGCCCATGCCGTCGATCTGCTTGCCGTATGGGTCCGGGCTGCCGATCACGCGCAGCAGCAAGGCGTCGCGCGCGGCGCCCGGCTGTTGTGCGGCAGCCGGCAGATCCTGCAAGCGGAAGAACACGCCCTTGCTGGTGCCGCCACGCATATACGTGGCGGGGATCTTGATTTGAGGTGTGTGAGCCATGATCAGGCAGCCTTTACGGATTCAAGAAAGTCCTGGGCGAAGCGTTGCAGCACGCCGCCCGCTTCGTAGATCGACACTTCTTCCGCAGTATCGAGGCGGCAGATCACCGGCACTTCGACGCGCTCACCGTTGCGGCGGTTGACCACCAGCGTCAGCGTCGAACGCGGGGTGCGCTCGCCGATCACGTCGTAGCTCTCGGTGCCGTCCAGCGCCAGCGTCAGGCGGTTCACGCCGGGCTGGAACTCCAGCGGCAGCACGCCCATGCCGACCAGGTTGGTGCGGTGGATGCGCTCGAAGCCTTCGGCCACGATCGCTTCAACGCCCGCCAGACGCACGCCCTTGGCCGCCCAGTCGCGCGACGAGCCTTGGCCGTAGTCGGCGCCGGCGATCACGATCAGCGACTGCTTGCGCTCCATGTAGGTCTCGATGGCTTCCCACATGCGGGTGACCTTGCCTTCCGGCTCCACGCGTGCCAGCGAACCGGCTTTGACCTTGCCGTCGGCGTCGCGCACCATTTCGTTCTTCAACGTCGGATTGGCGAAGGTGGCGCGTTGCGCGGTCAGGTGGTCGCCGCGGTGGGTGGCGTAGGAATTGAAGTCCTCTTCCGGCAGGCCCATTTTCGCCAGGTATTCGCCGGCAGCGCTATTGAGCATGATCGCGTTCGACGGCGACAGGTGGTCGGTGGTGATGTTATCGCCCAGGACCGCCAGCGGCAGCATGCCTTTCAGTGGGCGAGCGCCAGCCAGCGCCCCTTCCCAGTACGGCGGACGGCGGATGTAGGTGGTCTGCGGACGCCAGTCGTACAGCGGCTTCACTTTGATGCCGTCGTCTTCCTGCTTGGCGAACATCGGGATGTAGACCTTGTTGAACTGCGCCGGCTTGACGCTGGACGCGACCAGCGCATCGATCTCTTCGTCGGTCGGCCAGATGTCCTTCAGCGTGACCGGCTGGCCGTTGGCGTCGAGGCCGAGAACGTCCTTCTCGATGTCGAAGCGGATCGTGCCGGCGATGGCGTAGGCCACCACCAGCGGCGGCGAAGCCAGGAAGGCCTGCTTGGCGTATGGGTGGATGCGGCCATCGAAGTTGCGGTTACCCGACAACACAGCGGTGGCGTACAGGTCGCGGTCGATCACTTCCTTCTGGATCGCCGGATCGAGCGCACCGGACATGCCGTTGCAGGTGGTGCAAGCGTAAGCGACCACGCCAAAGCCCAGCTGCTCCAGCTCGGGCATCAGGCCCGCTTCTTCCAGGTACAGCGTCACGGTCTTGGAGCCGGGCGCCAGCGAGCTTTTCACCCAAGGCTTGCGGGTCAGGCCGCGCGCGTTGGCGTTGCGGGCCAGCAGGCCTGCGGCGACCATGTTGCGCGGGTTGTTGGTGTTGGTGCAGCTGGTGATGGCCGCGATGATGACGGCGCCGTCAGGCATCAGGCCAGGCTCGTTCTCCACCACGCCGCTGATGCCGCGTGCGGCCAGCTCGGAGGTCGGCACGCGGTTGTGCGGATTCGACGGACCGGCGATGGTACGCACCACCGACGACAGGTCGAACTTCAGCACGCGCTCGTATTCCGCGGTCTTCAGTGCTTCGCCCCACAGGCCGGTTTCCTTCGCGTAGGTCTCCACCAGCTTGACCAGTTCATCATCGCGGCCGGTCAGCTTGAGGTATTTGATGGTTTGCTCGTCGATGTAGAACATCGCGGCGGTGGAGCCGTATTCCGGCGCCATGTTGGAGATGGTCGCGCGGTCGCCCAAGGTCAGGTGCGAAGCGCCTTCGCCGAAGAACTCCAGGTACGACGAAACGACCTTCTGCTTGCGCAGGAATTCGGTCAGCGCCAGCACAGTGTCGGTGGCGGTGATGCCGGCTTGCGGCTTGCCCGTCAGCTCGACGCCGATGATGTCCGGAAGACGCATCCACGATGCGCGGCCCAGCATCACGCTCTCCGCTTCCAGCCCGCCGACGCCGATGGCGATCACGCCCAGCGCATCGACCATCGGGGTGTGCGAGTCGGTGCCGACCAGCGTATCCGGGAAGGCCACGCCGTCCACCGCTTGAATGACAGGCGACATGCGCTCCAGATTGATCTGGTGCAGGATGCCGTTACCCGGCGGGATCACGTCGACGTTCTTGAACGCCTTCTTGGTCCAGTTGATGAAGTCGAAACGGTCTTCGTTGCGGCGGTCTTCGATGGCGCGGTTCTTGTCGAAGGCATCGGGATCGAAGCCGCCGCATTCCACCGCCAGCGAGTGGTCGACCACCAGCTGGGTCGGCACCACCGGATTAACCAGCGCAGGATCGCCGCCTTGCAGCGCGATCGCGTCGCGCAGGCCGGCCAGGTCGACCAGCGCGGTCTGGCCGAGAATGTCGTGGCACACCACGCGCGCGGGGAACCATGGGAAGTCCAGGTCGCGCTTGCGTTCGATCAGCTGCGACAGCGAGGCGTTAAGCGTCGCCGGATCGCAGCGGCGCACCAGGTTTTCGGCCAGTACGCGCGAGGTGTAAGGCAGCTTGGCCCAGGCGCCTGGCTGGATCGCGTCGACAGCGGCGCGCGCGTCGAAGTAATCGAGCTTGGTGCCCGGCAGGGGTTTGCGGAATTGGGTGTTCATTATTTGCGGTCCTTGATCGGGACGAACTTCAGGTCTTCAGGACCGACATAGTTCGCGCTTGGACGAATGATCTTGTTGTCGATGCGCTGCTCGATGATGTGCGCAGCCCAGCCGGAGGTGCGCGAGATGACGAACAGCGGCGTGAACATCGCGGTCGGCACGCCCATCATGTGGTACGACACGGCCGAGAACCAGTCCAGGTTCGGGAACATCTTCTTGATGTCCCACATGACGGTTTCCAGGCGTTCGGCGATGTCGAACATCTTCATCGAGCCGGCTTCCTGCGACAGCTTGCGCGCCACTTCCTTGATGACGACGTTGCGCGGATCGGAGATGGTGTACACCGGATGGCCGAAGCCGATCACGACTTCCTTGTTGGCGACGCGGTTGCGGATGTCCGCTTCGGCTTCGTCGGCGTTTTCGTAGCGTTTCTGAATCTCGAAGGCGAATTCGTTGGCGCCGCCGTGTTTAGGGCCGCGCAGCGCGCCGATCGCGCCGGTGATGGCGGAGTGGATGTCCGAACCCGTGCCGGCGATGACGCGGCTGGTGAAGGTGGAGGCGTTGAACTCGTGTTCCGCGTACAGGATCAGCGAAGTGTGCATCGCCTGCACCCAGCTTTCGGACGGCTTCTCGCCGTGCAGCAGGTGCAGGAAGTGGCCGCCGATGGAGTCGTCGTCGGTTTCAACGTCGATGCGCTTGCCGTTGTGGCTGAAGTGGTACCAGTACAGCAGCATCGAACCGAAGGAAGCCATCAGGCGGTCGGCGATGTCGCGCGCGCCCGGCACGTTGTGGTCGTCCTTTTCCGGCAGCGTGCAGCCCAGTACCGAGACGCCGGTGCGCATCACGTCCATCGGGTGGGCCGATGCTGGCAGTGCTTCCAGCGCGGCTTTCAACGACGCAGGCAGGCCGCGCAGCGAACGCAGTTTGGTCTTGTAGCCTTTCAGTTCGGCGGCGGTCGGCAGTTTGCCGTGCACCAGCAGGTAGGCGATTTCTTCGAACTCGCAGGTGCTGGCGACGTCCAGGATATCGTAGCCGCGGTAGTGCAGATCGTTGCCGGTTTTGCCGACGGAGCACAGTGCGGTATTACCAGCGGTGACGCCGGACAGGGCGACGGATTTTTTTGGTTTGAAAGTAGCTTCGGTCATTTTATAGGTCTCCTGATTATTTTTTCTGTGCGGCGAACAAGGCATCCAGCTTCTGCTCGAAGCTGTGGTAGTTGATGCGCTCATACAGTTCGGCGCGGGTTTGCATGGTGTCGACCACGTTCTGCTGCGTGCCGTCGCGGCGGATCGCGCCGTAGACGTTTTCCGCAGCCTTGTTCATCGCGCGGAAGGCGGACAACGGATACAGCACCAGGCCCACATCGGCGCTGCGCAGTTCATCCACCGTGAACAGCGGCGTCGAGCCGAATTCGGTGATGTTGGCCAGCACCGGCACCTTGACGGCGGCGGCGAATTTTTTGTACATATCGAGGCTGATCATCGCTTCCGGGAAGATCATGTCTGCGCCGGCTTCAACGCAGGCCACGGCGCGTTCGATCGCGGCGTCCAGGCCTTCGACGGCCAGCGCATCGGTGCGGGCCATGATGACGAAGTTTTCGTCGGTGCGCGCATCGACTGCGGCGGCGATGCGGTCGACCATCTCCTGCTTGGAGACGATCTCCTTGCCCGGACGGTGGCCGCAGCGCTTGGCGCCGACCTGGTCTTCGATGTGCATCGCGGCGGCGCCGAACTTGATCATGGACTTGACGGTGCGCGCCACGTTGAAGGCGGAGGCGCCGAAGCCGGTGTCGACGTCGACCAGCAGCGGCAGGTCGCACACGTCGGTGATGCGGCGCACGTCGGTCAACACGTCGTCCAGGCTGGAGATACCCAGGTCCGGCAGGCCGAGCGAACCCGCCGCCACGCCGCCACCCGACAGGTAGATCGCCTTGAAGCCGGCGCGCTTGGCCAGCAGGGCATGGTTGGCGTTGATCGCGCCGACCACCTGCAATGGGGATTCTTCCTGGACGGCTTTGCGGAACGCGGCGCCTGCGGAGTATTGACTCATGTTGTGACCTTTCAATGTTGCAGTGAAGTTGGGGTATCTAGTGCAAGGGGCGTGCCAGATTGCCACCCTATATAAATCAATAACTTACGTATTTTCCATGTTTCACTAGCGTTTCAATTTGAAACGACGAAACATATGAACTACAATTGAAACATGCGCCATTCCACCCCCCTGCCCTTCGACGCCAACGACAAACCGGTGATCTGGACGGTGTCCGTCTCGCGCCTGTACGACCTGTTCCGCGACATCACGCTGGAATACGACGACCTGGCCACCATCGAACCGATCAACCTCGGCTTCGACGAAGCGGCGCGCCATATCCGCGAACGCATGGCCACCGAGCGCTGCGACGCCGTCATCGCCGCCGGTTCCAACGCGGCCTACCTGAAAGGCCGGCTATCGGTGCCGGTGGTAATCGCCAAGTTCAGCGGCTTCGACGTGATGCAGGCGTTGGCGCGGGCGCGCCGTGTGTCGGACCGCATCGGCATCGTCACCTACCAGGAGCGCCTGCCTGAACTGGCCGAATTCGCCGGCACCTTCGGCTTCGACGTCGAACAGCGCACCTACGCGACGGAGGAAGACGCGCGCGCCCAGATCAACGACTTGAAAGCGGCCGGCATCAAGGCCATCGTCGGCGCCGGCCTGATTACCGACCTGGCCGAGGAAGCGGGACTGACCGGCGTATTCGTCTACTCGGCCGCCTCGATCCGCCACGCCTTCGACGACGCGCTGGAGATGGCGCGGCTGACGCAGCTCGAATCGAACCGCAGCCGCAACCGCGGCGCCGTGGTGGCGGACACGCTGCGCGCCAAGCACGGCATTAACGACCTGCGCGGCGATTCCGACGCGATGGAGGCGCTGCGCCAGTCCGTGGTGCTGTATGCAAAATCCCCGGCGACCGTGCTGATACAAGGCGAAACCGGCTGCGGCAAGGAACTGGTGGCGCAGGCCATCCACCGCGAGAGCCCGCGCACGCTGGGCCAGAACCGGCCCTTCGTCGCCGTCAATTGCGGCGCGATTGCGGAATCGCTGCTGGAGTCCGAGCTGTTCGGCCACGAGGAAGGCGCCTTCACCGGTGCGCGGCGCGGCGGCCATGCGGGCCTGTTCGAAGCGGCCAATCGCGGCACGCTGTTCCTCGACGAGATAGGCGAAATGCCGCTGACACTGCAAACCCGCCTGCTGCGCGTGCTGGAGGAGCGCGAGGTGGTGCGGGTGGGCGGCACGCGGCCGATCGCCGTCAACGTGCGCATCATCAGCGCCACCCACTGCGATCTGGAGCAGCGCGTGCGCGAAGGCCGCTTCCGCGCCGACCTGTTCTACCGGCTGGCGGTGCTGCGCCTGTCGCTGCCGCCGCTGCGCGCGCGGCCTGAGGATGTGATGACGCTGGCCGAATGGTCGCTGAAGAACGCATTGGCCTCGCTGGGCGCGCGCCCGCATCCCAACCTGCACGCCGAGATGGCGACCTGCGCGCCGCTGCTGCAACGCTACGACTGGCCGGGCAACGTGCGCGAACTGCGCAACCTGACCGAGCGCCTGGCGCTGTTCCTGGCGGCCGAACCTTTGCAGGCATTGACACCGGCTTTCGTCCTCAGCGTGGCGCCGGAGCTGGCGGCGCACACCACCGCCCTGCCTGGCGCCGCGGGCGCGCCACCACCGCCACTTCCAGCGCCCCGCGCATCCACCGAAAGTGCGACCGATGTGCTGGCCCGCTTTGGCGGCCGCCGCGATGCCGCCGCAGACTACCTCGGCATCAGCCGCACCACGCTCTGGCGCAAACTTCGCGCCGAAGCTGGCTAGGTGGGCGGCACTGCCCAACTACCGCTCATCCTTTCAAAAAACCGTTCATCCAGTAGTCATCGCCGGTGCCAAGCCGGTTCGATAGCATGGCCTCACTTATTTGACACAACGTCACAACCAAGGAGGTCACCATGCAACGTTCGCTCATCCAACGTATCGCCACCATTGCCGCCAGCCTGGCGCTGGCTTACGCCGCAGCACCTGCCGTCGCCGCATCCGCCGCGCATCCCGCCTTCAAGGTCGAAGTGACCGGCAAGGGCGAGCCTGTGATCCTGATTCCCGGCCTGGCCTCCTCCGGCGAAGTATGGAACGGCACCGTCGCCCACTACTGCGGCAGCCGCCAGTGCCACGTCGTTACCCTGGCTGGATTCGCCGGCGTGCCCGCCATCGAAGGCCCGCTGCTGCCGGCCGTGGAACAGCAGCTGAGCGACTACATCGCCGCCAACAAATTCAACCATCCCATCGTCATCGGCCATAGCCTGGGCGGCTTCCTCGGCATGAAGCTGGCTGCGGACCATCCCGACCAGGTAGGCCGTCTGGTCATCGTCGACACCCTGCCGGCGCTGGCAGCGATCCAGATGCCCAGCATTACCGGCCCGCAGATGAAGGAAATGGCGGCAGGCATAAAGACCCGCATGGAATCCTTGGACGCGGAAACCAAACGTAGCAACCAGATGAAAACCCTGCACGCCATGATCACCAAGCAGGAGGATATCGATCGCGCCGCCGGCTGGGGCAAGCAGTCCGACCCTGCCACCGTCACCAACGCGATGGTCGAGATGATGAGCGAAGATCTGCGCCCTGAAGTGAGCCGCATCAAGGCGCCGACGCTGGTGCTGGGCTCCTGGATCGCCTACAAGGACTATGGCACCAAGCCGATGTTCGAACAGCTGTACAAGAGCCAGTACCAGCAGCTGCCCAACGTGAAAGTGGAGCTGGCCGACAACGCCCGCCATTTCATCATGTACGACGATCCGGCTTGGATGTATGATCGCATCGACAACTTTTTAAAATAAACCCATCATGACCAACGACCGTCCACTGCTCGCGCGCCTGAACTGGTACTGGCTGTTCCAGCTGGCGGGCTGGAACTTCCTGCCGCTGCTGCTGCTGCTCATGACGCCCGGCGCCACCCACACCGGGCGCATGATCGCCATCTCGTTCTGGGGCGTGGTGGCCGGCCTGTTGATCTCGGATACCTGGCACCGGCTGCTCAAGCGCCAAATCCGCAACGGCGTGCGGGTCAGCTGGAAGATGATGACGGTGGCCATCCTGATCCTGGGGACCATCCATGCCGGTGTGCAGACGGTCGGCTATGTGGTCATCAAGCCTTTCGGTGAAGTGCACAACCTGGCCTGGGTGCCGGGCGTGCTGATGTTCTGGTGGGGAGTTTATCTGGTGTGGAACACCTTCTACATGGCGGTGCTGTCGCTGCGCCGCGCCAACCGCTTCGAGCAGGAGGCGCTGCGGCTGGAGATCAGCGCCAAGGACGCCGAGCTGCGCGCCTTGCAGGCGCAGGTCAATCCGCATTTTTTCTTCAACAGCATGAACAGCGTGCGCGCCCTGATTTACGAAGACCAGGACTCCGCCGCGCAGATGATCGATCAACTGGCCAGCGTGATGCGCTACGCGCTGCAATCGGGCCAGCACGACACAGTGCCGCTGGCGGCGGAGATCGAAGCCGTGCAGGCCTACCTGGCGATTGAAAAAATCCGCTTCGAAGAACGCATGCGGGTCAGCGTGGAAATCGGACTGGGACTGGACCAGGTGCGCATACCGCCGATGGCCTTGCAGACGCTGGTGGAAAACGCGGTCAAGTACGGCGTCGAGACCAGCCCCACCGGCAGCGAGATCCGCATCCGCGCGCAGCGCATGGACGACGGCAAGATCCATATCGAGATCGCCAACCTGGGCGCGATCCTGCCGTTTGCAAATTCCACCAAGGTTGGCCTGGTCAACACCCGCAAGCGCCTGGCGCTGGCGCTGGGTTCCAACGCCAGCCTGGATCTGACTGAAAACAGTGGTTGGGTACGCGCCACGATGACTTTACCGGAGGCCGCCTGATGCGCGCATTGCTGATCGACGACGAACGCCTGGCGCGCGCAGAGCTGCGCCGTTTGCTGGCGGCGCACCCGGAAGTGGAAATCGTCGGCGAGGCCGTCAACGCGGCCGATGGCATCCAGCAGATCACCGCGCTCAAGCCGGACCTGGTGTTCCTCGACGTGCAGATGCCGGGCGGTAGCGGTTTCGATATGCTGGCCGCGCTGGAGGAAGCGCCGGAGGTGATCTTCACCACGGCGTTCGACCAGTATGCGCTGCAGGCATTCGAAGTCAATGCGCTGGACTATCTGCAAAAGCCGATCCAGGCGGCGCGCATGGCGGCGGCCTTGCAGCGCTGCTCGTTGCGTCACAGCCGCGCGCTGGCCTACGCGGCGGCAGGCATCCCTGCCGTGGCGCCGACGGCGGCCAAGAAGCTGTTCATCAAGGATGGTGAGCGATGCTGGTTTGTCGGCTTGCAGGATGTGCGGCTGTTCGAATCGGACGGCAACTACACGCGCGTCTACTTCGACAACCACAAGCCGCTGATGCTGCGTTCATTGAACCAGCTGGAGGAAAGACTGGACCCGCAACGCTTCTTCCGCGCCAGCCGCCGCCACATCGTCAACCTGGACTACGTCGACCAGGTCACGCCCAACGACGCCGGCGGCCTCGATCTGCTGCTGCGCGACGACCTCGAAGTCGAAGTCTCCCGCCGCCGCGCCGCCCAGTTCAAAAGTCTGGCCAGCCTCTAAAAATCCGGGGTCAGGTCCTAATGCCGCTAAGGGCTTAACTTAGCGGCATTAGGACCTGACCCCGGGTTATGCGCTACGTGCGCAGTGCCTCGGCAGGCACCATGCGCATGGCGATCCAGGTGTGGCGGGCGATAGCGATGAGGGCGATGACCAGCGTCAGCGACAGGGCGAACAGCAAGGTCCAATAGCCTATCGGCGCGTGTTCGACATAGCGCGACAGGTAGCGGCGAATCGCTATCACCGCCACCGGCAAGGCGATCACCGCCGCAGCCAGGACCAGCGCGCCGATTTCCCGCACCACCAGCAGGCCGATGTCGGCGCCGCGCGCGCCGTGCAGCTTGCGCATGACGATCTCCCTGGCACGCCGCTGCACCGTGTTCGCCGACAGCACATACGTGCCGAAGGCGGCGATCGCCAGCGCAATGCCGGTGGCGACCGACATCAGCTTGGCCAGACGCGCATCGTCGGCATAATTGGCAGCCAGTACATCGCTGGCGCGGACGATCTTGGGGATCGCATCCGGGAAAAAGCTGGGCCACAGCGCCCGCACATTGCGCTCGACGGCCGCCGGATCGCTTGACGCGCGCACGCTTAACACCGTCCCCGCCGTCCACAGTTCGTAGGCCGTCGCAATCGGTGCATCGCGCAGCGAATGGAATCTCAACTCTGGAGCGATGCCGACGATGCGCTTGTAAATCACCTTATTGTCGAAACCCTTGAACAGCAAGGTTTGACCAATTGCCTCCTCGGCGCTGGCAAAACCCAGCTCGCGCGCCGCGACCGCGTTCAGCACCACCGGCACCCGGTCATCCTCCTTGTCCACAGCAGCCTGGAACAAGCGCCCTGCCAGTGGCGCGATGCCGTAAAGCTCGAAGAAATTCGCGCTGACCGATTTCATTTCCATCCCCGCGCTCTGCCCACCGGGACGCGTCATGTCATGGGTCCAAGCCCAATCGAGCCGGCCCACCGGATCTTCCGATATCGCCACGCCGGCCACGCCCGGCTGCGCCGCCAGGGTCGAATAGAAGCGCCGCGCCTTCTCGCTGTCCTTGACCCGCTCGGGCATGTCGACAATCACGAACGGCATCGGATCGAAGCCGGGCGAGGCGTGCATTGCATAATGGGTCTGCCACGCCACGGCGATCGTCACGCTGGCGAAACCCATCGCGACCGATACCTGCAACACCGTCAACGCGCGCCGCCATTGCATGCTGGCGCGGGATTCCGTGTCGGGACGGCCGGCCAGCACCTGCGTCGGATGCACGCGCAGCGCGACCCATGCCGGGTAGATCGCTGTCAGCCCCCCCAGCATGCCGCCCAGGCCAAAGGCGGCGACGATATTCTGCAACGAGAACAAGCCTTCCAGCTGACGGTTGACCAGCTGCGAGAAGACCGGCAACGCCAGCCACGCCAGCATCAATCCAAGCGCGGTGGCGGTCAGCGCCACCAGCAACGATTCGAGCAGGAACAGCAGCATGAGCTGCCCCACGCCGGCGCCCAGTACCTTCCGCATCGCCACCTCGCGCTGGCGCCGCAGCACGCGCACCATGCTCAGGTTGACGTAGTTGATCGCCGCCATGACCAGGATCAGCAACGCAAGCGCCGCCAGGCCCGCCACCAGTACCGGGTTGGCGCGGTCGCCGGGCGCCGACACGAAACTGTTCTGCATCTTGTAGTCGAAGTAGGCATCGCGCAGCGGCGACATGGTGAGTTCTATCGCCTTGCGCTTGCCGAGGCGGGCCCGCACCTCCGGCGAGAAATTCTGCATGCTCGGCGCCGTGTCCACCACTTTCTGCAAGCTGTCGATGATCGCTGGCAGCGAGGCGCCAGGCTGGACGCGCAGCAGCATCTTGCCCATCCAGCCATGCTCGCCGGTCATCATCTCGTGCCGGATATCCGGCCCCGCCACCACCGAGTTGACGCCGAAAAGCAGCTCGAACGGTATCGTCGTATTGCCCGGAGGCGTAGGCACCACGGCGCCTACCTGCACGGTGTTCCCTTCCGCCAGCATCGTGCGGCCCACCGCATTGACCGTGCCGAACAAGCGCAGCGCGCCGGCCTCGGTGACGACAAAGCGATCAGGCTTGTCCAGTGCATCCGCCAGGTTGCCGTGCACCGCGCGCAGTCCAAGCATCTCGGTAAAGCCCGGCATGACGGTCAAGCCGCGCACCGTGAATATGCCGCGGTTGATGCGTACCGTCAGCGGCGTGATCTCCGGCCGCGCCGGAATGTAGACGGCGGCGCCGGCAATGCCTGGCGTCTTCAGCGCAGGCTCTCGCAGGAACATCGGCACCACTTCCTGCAGGGGCGACGCGGGATCGACGTTGAAATGCTGCTTGACGACGTAGACCTTGTCCACGTCCGGGAAGTGGGCGTCGTACTCCATCGAATAGCGCACAAAGCCAAGCAGCAGCAGGCACGCGGCCAGGCCGACGCCCAAACCCAGCACCACCGCCAGCGTGTAGGCCGGCTCCTGTACCAGCGCGCGCCAGCCGATGCGAAAGTCTCTTAGCTTCATGTGATTGAAAATCCGTGGTGGGGAAAACCCATAGCGTTTGCAACATCCATGCCACGGTTGTTCTGGCGCTTCTGCGGCCGCATTCGGTCGGCCGATGTCCGGAAGTGAACGTTATGGCTGTTCACTTCCGAACACTTTGCCTTACTTCGCCTTGATCGGGAAGGCCGGATGCACAGGCCGCACCGGCGGGTTCTTCGCCAGTTCGGCCTTGATGACTTCAATCGCCTTTTCCAGCTGGGGATCGCGGCCGGCGATGACGTCGGCCGGATTCTGGTCGATCTCGATATCCGGCGCGACGCCCTCGTTTTCCACGCCCCAGCCGCCATCGCGAGTCCAGAAGGCCAGGTTGGGCGCGGTGATGCCGCCGCCATCCATCAACGTCGGGAAGCCGAGGACGCCCACCAGGCCGCCCCAGGTGCGCTTGCCGATCAATGGTCCCATCTGGTTTTTGCGGAACATCCACGGCAACAGGTCGCCGCCCGAACCTGCCGTCTCGTCGATCAGCATCGCGCGCGGTCCCTGGATCGAGGCCGACGGGGTTTTCATGTCGGCGCCGTAGCGCATGGTCCACCAGGCGATTTCCTTCTTCTGCAAAATCTCCAGGTAGTAGTCGGCCACGCTGCCGCCCCCGTTGAAGCGTTCGTCGATGATGACCGCGTCCTTGTCGGCCTGCGGGAAGAAGTAACGCTTGAAGTAGGTGTGGCCCAGTGTCGCGGTGTTCGGCACGTACACATACGCGACTTTTCCACCGGTGGCCGCGTTCACCTTGCGGATGTTCCCTTCGATCCAGTCGCGGTTGCGCAAGGCGTCTTCGGTCGCTACCGGCACCACGGTGATGGTGCGCGACTTGCTGCCGTCCGCGTTCGGGCCGACGGTGATGTCGATGGCCTTGTTGGCGGTGTTCTCGAAGGCGCTGTACAGGTTCGTCGGCGCCAGCAGCGGACGCCCTTCCACCGCCAGCAGGTATTCGCCGGCCTTGACGTTCAGGCCCGGC
The DNA here is from genome assembly GCF_040364205.1 of Duganella rhizosphaerae. NCBI lineage: Bacteria > Pseudomonadati > Pseudomonadota > Betaproteobacteria > Burkholderiales > Oxalobacteraceae > Duganella > Duganella rhizosphaerae. The sequence continues at coordinate 116,551 of NZ_BPWK01000017.1, read as the reverse complement.
TCGGTCAGCGGCGCGCGCAACGCCGGGTTCCAGTTCAAGCCGCCGTAGACTTTCTTGAAGCGATAGTGGCCGTCGCTGACCTCATAGTCCGCGCCCAACAAGCCGCCAGGCACCGCCTTGGCGTCGGTGAAGAAGTCACCTCCGCCACCGCGATGGTGGCCCACGCCGATCTCGCTGCACAGCCACTGGATCAGGCGATTCAGGTCGCCGCGGCTGGACAGCTCGGGCAGGAACTGCGCGTACTTGGCGCGCATCTTGTTCCAGTCGGCGCCGTGCATGCCGGGGTCGTAGAAGAAGTCGCGATTGATGCGCCAGGCTTCGTTGAAGATCTGCGTCCACTCGGCGCGCGGCTCGGCGTGCACTTCGATCGCTTCGACCTTGATCTTGCCTTCGCCCGGCGTCAGCGTCTTGGCGGTGGCGCTGCCCATGGCCCAGGCTTCCTTGGCCCGGTACAGGATCTTCTTGCCGTCCGCCGAGACTTCAAAATCGTCGGCTTCCGCCAGCAGGGTTTCGGCCTTGCGGTCTTTCAGGTCGAAGCGCTGGATGGCTTTCTTGCCGTCGTTCTCGCGCAGGAAGAAGATCTGCCCTGCTTCGCCGGTGCCCAGGTCGGACAAGGCGGCGGCAGGGATAGGCAGGTCGACGATGCGGGTTTCGATGCCGTCGAAGTCGATCGAGATCGGCGCCACCGGCGCGACCGTCACTTTGGGATCGTCGCGGCCGGTCTTCGGATCGACCTTGGCCGGTTCCGGCTTGGCCGCGTCCTTGGCGACGGCCGGCGCGGACGACGCGGCGCTCTTCTCCTCGTCGCTCTCCTTGATCAACGGCGACGGCAAGTCGCGCCGCAACACCGCCATCCAGACGGTGCGCGTCACGCGGTTGTCTTCGTTCTGCTGCGAGAACCAGTTGTTGCTAGGCCCGGCGTTGGTCGAAGCGAAGAAGTACAGGTACTTGCCGCTCTTGTCGAACACCGGATCGACGACGTCGGACAAGCCATCCGTCACCGGCCACGATTTGTTCTGCTCCAGCGAGTAAATGTAGGCGCTGCGGGTGTAGGTCATCGAATTGAGCGCGTAGGCGATCCAGCGCGAATCGGGCGCCCACGCGGCGCGCAGTGTCTTGTTCACGCCGTACAGCGGTTCGCTGGCGATCTTCCTGATCGCGCCCGTCGCCACGTCCAGCACATACAGCGTCCACGCGTTGTCTGTGTAAGCGATCTTTTTGCTGTCGGGCGACCACACCGCGTTGTCGTAGAAGCCGGCGCCGGTGAGTTTGAATTTGCGCGGCTCGCCCTTGCCGTCCTGTGCGCGGATGTGCAGCGCGTATTCGCCCGATTCGTCCGAGAAGTAGGCGACGGAGCGGCCGTCCGGCGACCAGGCCGGCGAGCGTTCATGCGCGGCTGGGGTTTGCGTCAGGTTGCGGACATCGCCCTTGTCGGCCGGGATGGTGACGATCTCGCCGCGGAACTCGTACGCCACGCGCGCGCCCGAAGGCGAGATGGAAGCACCGCGGATGTACTTGGCGCCGCTGACCCAACGCGGGCGCGAAGCCCCCAGGTCGCTGTTGACGCCGATGGTCAGCTTGCGCGACTGCCCGCTGGCCAAGTCCAGCGCATGCAGATAGCCGGCCTGCTCGTAGACGATGCCGCCGCCGTTGGCCGCGATGTTCAGCACCGGGAAGTCTGTATGGCGGGTCAGTGCGCGCACGGCCTTGGTCTTGACGTCGTAGGCGTACAGATTGAATTCGCCGTCGCGGTCGGAGCGGAAGTAGACGGTGTCGCCTATCCATACCGGATCGACATCGTTCGAGTGCGTGGCAGGCTGCGGAATCTGCTGCACCGATTTATCGGCGCGGTTGAACAGCCACAGGATGGAGTTGGTGCCGCCGCGATAGTGCTTCCACTGCATGAAGGCCGGCGAGAACGGGTTGTAGGCGATCTGCTTGCCGTCCGGCGACCAGCCCGCGCGCGCGGCGTTCGGCACTTCCAGCTCGGTCTCCACGCCGCCGGTTACCGGCACCGTGAACAGCTTGCGATAGCGGTTGTTGAACGCTGCGCGCGGCGACGTGAACATCACGGCCTTGCCGTCGGGCGTGAAGCCTTGCGCGACGTCCGCGCCGGGATGATAGGTCAGCCGCTTCGGCACGCCGCCTTCAACCGGCAGCAGGTAGACATCGATATTGCCGTCGACTTGCGCGCTGTAGGCGATCGATTTGCCGTCCGGTGAAAACACCGGGTTCGATTTCTCGCCAGGATCGGCAGTCAGGCGGCGCGGCGACGAGCCGTCGCGGTTCGCCAGCCAGACGTCGCCGGCGTAGATAAAGGCCAGATGCTGCGCCGACAACGCTGGCTCGGTCAGCATGCGCGTGTCGCTGGTGCTGGGTAGCGCCAGCGCGCCGTGGCTCATGGCCAGCAGCGCGGCGGCGACGGCGGTTGACAGGATACGTTTCATCGTGTCTCCTTATTTAAGCGCGGGGATGGCTTGCGGCTGATAGGCCTTGATCGGCTGCGCCTTCAGCTTCTTGTCCAGCAGGTCCAGCGCCACTTCCAGCTGGCGGTCCTGGCCTTGATACGTGGCGTGCGGCAGGTTGTCCACTTCCACGTCCGGCGATACGCCCACGCCTTCGATCAGCCACTGGCCGTCGGCCGTGTTGAACTGGCCGTTTTCGGCCACGCGCGCCATGCCGTTGTCGCTCAGGCGGTTGTTATCGCTGAGCCAGACGCCGGCGCCCGCCGTGCGCTTGCCGACCAGCGGCGCCAGTCCCAGCGCCTTGATGCCGGCCGCGAAGGTCTCGCCGTCCGAGTAGGTGTATTCGTCCACCAGCACCACCAGGTGGCCGCGGAAGGTGTTCTGCATATTTGGCGCGGGCAGCGCGCCCGGCGACGACCAGAAGGCCCACGCCTTGCGCAGCAGCTTCTCGATCACCCAGCTGTCGATGTTGCCGCCGTTGTTGCGGCGCACGTCGATGATCAGGCCCTCGCGGTTGACGTTGGCGTAGAAGTCGCGCGCGAACGAGGCGATGTCGCGCGGGCCCATGGCGCGCAGGTGCAGGTAGCCGATACGTCCCTTGGATGCGTCCTCCACCTGGCGCGCGCGGCTCTGTTCCCAGTCGCTGTAGCGCAGGCCGGCCTGCTTCGCCATGTTGACCGGGGTGACGATCACTGAGCGTGTGCCGCCCTCTTTACGCTTCACTTGCAGCAGCATCTGCTTGTCCGCCTGATTCAGCAGCAGGTCGGCGATGTCGCGCGCTTCCAGCACCGGCTTGCCGTTGACGGCGGTGATGACGTCGCCCTCCTTCACGTCCACGTCCGGTTGCAGCAGCGGGCCGCGTTCGGACGGCAGCTCCGGTTCGCTGCGGTAGATGTGGTCAACGCGGTAGCCTTCTGCGCCGCGCGTGAGCAGCGCGCCCAAGCCAGCCGGCGAACCTTCCGGCGCCGGCCGACGCAACTCGCCCGGCGCGATCTGCGAGTGCAGCGCGCCCACTTCGCTGATCATCATGCCCAGCACGTCGTTCAACTCCGCGCGGTCGGTCACTCGCTCGACCAGCGGCGCGTACTTGGCGCGCACGCCGGTCCAATTCACACCGCGCATCTTGGCGTCGTACAGGAAGTCGCGGTGCATGCGCCAGGCGTCGTTGAACATTTGCGTCCATTCCAGGCGCGGGTTGGAGGTGAAGGTCCAGTCGTCCACCTTGACCTTGGCTTTGGAGACGTCCGTCGGCGCCTTGGCGCCCGCCTCCACCACCAGCATGTCGCCGGCGCCGTTGGTGGCGAAACTGCGGTAGTACAGGTGCTTCTTGTCGAACGCCAGGTCGTATTCGCGCACGCCGCTGGCGAAGACTTCCGGCTGCGGGCTGTTGGCGGCGATCGCCAGCGTTTTCAGGTTGGCCTTGCCGTCGCTGCCGTCGGCGTCGAGGAAGTACAGGCGCTTGTCGTCGATTTGCAGGTTGCGGTAATTACCGGCCGCCAGCGGCACTTCGAACAGGCGCTCCGCCAGGCCGGCGTAGACAATGGCCGGCAGCGCCTTGCCGGATTTTTTCTCCGGCACGGCTTTGGCCACGGCTTTTTCCACCGCCTTCTCGGCGGCCTGCTCGACGGCTTTTTCGGCCGCGCCTTCGGCCGGCTTGTCGCCCGGTTTGTTCAGCTCATCGTCAGGCTTGAACGGGAAGCGGTTGCCCGGCTGGAGCGCCAGCGCATACACGCCGGTGCGCTTGTCGAACACCGGCCCCATATTGCGGTCGCCCCAAGGCGAGCCGTTCGCCAGCTGGAAATTGCGGGCCGAGAGGAAGTACAGCCATTTGCCATCCGGCGAGAACGCCGGCGAGCGTGAGTTGTAACGGTCGCCGGTGACAAAGGCCAGCTGCTTCGATTCGATGTTGTACAGGCCGATCTGGTTGCGCTGCTCGGTGCTGGCGGCGCGCACCAGCACCAGGTTCTTGCTGTCGCCGGACCACAGGATTTCATCATGACGGTCCGAGCCGACCTTGCTGCCGTCGTCGATGACGGCGTTGGCCTTGGTGGCCAGGTCCAGCATCCACAGGCGGCCTTTCTTGTCGGTGTGGGCCAGCCAGCGGCCGTCCGGCGACGGGTACAGCTGCCAGCGGTGGTTGTTGCCATCCTTGGTCAGCTGTTCGCCCTTGCCGGAACCGTCCGCGGCGAATTTCCAGATTTCGTTTTCGCCGGTGCTGTCGACGATGGCGTAGACCCACTTGTCGTCGTGGCTGAACACGGCCTCACGGGCGCGCGCGCCTTCCGGCACCGCGATCTCCACGCGGCGCTGCGAACCGGTGCCGGCCACGCTGACCCGGCCGCGCGCGGTCAGCACCAGGCGTTCGTCCTTGCCGGAGATTTGCACGTTGGTCAGGTTCTCCAGCGGCGAGCGGATCTGGCGGGCGCGTTGCTGGTCGAAGTCGGAGACGAGGCTAATGGCCAGCTGTTCATCCTTGGCCGCAGCCAGGTCCAGCACGTGCAGGTCGGCGCCCAGCTGGTAGACGATGCGGCCGTCGCCCAGCGCGGCGTTGCGCACGTCCCAGTCGGTGTGGTTGGTCAACTGGCGCGGATCGCCGCCGTCGGCCGCCATCGACCACAGGTTGTCGGAGCCGCCACGGTCGCTGATGAAGTAGACGCGGCCCTGCCACCACATGGGCCGTTTGTTGTTGCCGGCGTCGGAGGCCAGCAGCGGCGCGGCTTCGGTGGTTCCTGTCAGGTCGTAGCGCCACAGCTGCGCGTGGGCGCCGCCGCGATAGCGCTTGACGTTGTCGTTGGTCAGGGCCAGGCCGTTGCGGGTGAAGTACAGCGTCTTGCCGGCGTCGTCGAGCACCGCGTCGTTGGCGTCGGCCACGGCGAACACGCGGCGTTGCAGGTCGCCCGGCTTGACCGCCGCGATGACGTTGTTGCGCGACGGTCCTTTGCTATCGAGCGTGGTGACCAGCACTTCGCCCTGCGCGGTCCAGCCCAGCACATTCACTGCGCTGTTCTCAAAGGTGATGCGCTTGGGCAGGCCGCCTGCCACCGGCATCACGTAGGCTTCCTGCCCGCCTTCGTAGGAGGCCGAGAAGGCGATCCATTTGCCGTCGTGCGAGATGGCGGCGTTGGTTTCGGCGGCCGGATGGGTGGTCAGGCGCTGCGCGGCGCCGCCGTGGGCGCCGGTCTTCCACAGGTCGCCCTCGGCGGTGAAGACCACGGAGTCGCCACGGATGGCGGGATAGCGGTAGTAGGCGTTGGCGGCGGAGGCGGTGCCGGACAGCAGGCCGGCGGACAGGAACATCAGGGCGAGAGGACGGAGGCGGAGAGAAGTCGGGATCATGGGACAGTTTCAATGTTTGTCAAATGGAACGACAATTCTGGCACAGCTTTAGGTCTAAAAGAAAAAAGCTTCTAACCCCGCGTGCTTTTAGTGATACGCATGCCGCGCGGCTTAGGGGTCAGACCCCGTACGGGGTCTGACCCCGCTTGGCGCTGCGGGGTAAAAAAAAACCGCGCCACTTGCGTGGGCGGTTTTTTTATGAAGCCTGAGTGACTTATTCGACTTCGACGGTTTCCGGTGGCGTCGTCGGTGCGGCGTCCGGCGGTTCCGGGAACTCCAGCTTGACCTGGTCCTTGTCGTCCAGGTCGACCGTCACGCGGCCGCCGGTGACCAGGCGGCCGAACAGCAGCTCGTCGGCCAGCGCCTTGCGGATCATGTCCTGGATCAGGCGCGCCATCGGACGTGCGCCCATCAGCGGATCGAAACCTTTCTTCGCCAGGAACTTGCGCAGTTTCTCGCTGAAGATCGATTCGACTTTCTTCTCGTGCAGCTGCTCTTCCAGCTGCATCAGGAACTTGTCGACCACGCGCAGGATGATTTCCTCGTCCAGCGCGCGGAAGCTGATGGTGGCGTCGATGCGGTTGCGGAACTCCGGCGTGAACATGCGCTTGATGTCGGCCATCTCGTCGCCTGCCTGCTTGGAATTGGTGAAGCCGATCGTGGCCTTCTGCAAGCTCTCGGCGCCCGCATTGGTGGTCATGATGATGATCACGTTGCGGAAGTCGGCCTTGCGTCCGTTGTTGTCGGTCAGCGTGCCGTGGTCCATCACCTGCAGCAGGATGTTGAAAATGTCCGGATGGGCTTTTTCAATCTCGTCCAGCAGCAGCACCGCGTGCGGTTTCTTGGTGATGGCTTCGGTCAGCAGGCCGCCCTGGTCGAAACCAACGTAGCCCGGCGGCGCGCCGATCAGGCGCGACACGGCGTGACGCTCCATGTACTCGGACATGTCGAAGCGGATCAGCTCGATGCCCAGGATGAAGGCCAACTGCTTGGCCACCTCGGTCTTGCCGACGCCGGTAGGACCGGAGAACAGGAAGGAGCCGATCGGCTTGTCGGTCTTGCCCAGGCCGGCGCGCGCCATCTTGATCGCCGACGCCAGCGCTTCGATCGCCGGATCCTGGCCGAACACCACGTTGCGCAGGTCGCGGTCGATGGTCTGCAGCTTGCTGCGGTCGTCCTGGTTGACGGTCTGCGGCGGGATGCGCGCGATCTTGGCGATGATGTCCTCGATCTCGGTCTTGCCGATGGTCTTCTTCTGCTTCGATTTCGGCAGGATGCGCTGGGCTGCACCGGCTTCGTCGATGACGTCGATGGCCTTGTCGGGCAGGTGGCGGTCGTTGATGAAGCGGGCCGCCAGTTCCGCAGCGGTCGACAGCGCCGACGACGAGTACTTGACGCCGTGGTGTTCTTCGAAGCGCGACTTCAGGCCGCGCAGGATCTGCACGGTCTGCTCGACGGTAGGCTCGTTGACGTCCACTTTCTGGAAGCGGCGGCTCAGCGCGTGGTCTTTTTCAAACACGCCGCGGAACTCGGTGTAGGTCGTCGCACCGATGCATTTCAGCTGGCCGTTGGCCAACGCTGGCTTGAGCAGGTTGGACGCGTCCAGCGTGCCGCCCGAGGCCGAACCGGCGCCGATGATGGTGTGGATCTCGTCGATGAACAGAATGCCGTTCGGATTGTCCTTCAGTTGCTTGAGGACGGCCTTCAGGCGCTGCTCGAAATCGCCGCGGTACTTGGTGCCGGCCAGCAGCGCGCCCATGTCCAGCGAATACACGACGGCATTCGACAGGATTTCCGGCACGTCGTTCTGGGTGATGCGGTAGGCCAGGCCTTCGGCGATGGCGGTCTTGCCCACGCCGGCTTCGCCCACCAGCAGCGGGTTGTTCTTGCGGCGGCGGCACAGGATCTGGATCACGCGGTCCACTTCGTCCTCGCGGCCGATCAGCGGATCGATCTTGCCTTCGGCGGCGGCCTTGTTCAGGTTTTGCGTGAACTGGTCGAGCGGGCTTTCCTTGGTCTGGCCTTCGCCGCCCGGTGCGCCCTCCTCCACGCCTTCCGAAGCCTTGGCGGCATCGGTCTGCTGGTCCTTGCGCACGCCGTGCGAAATGAAGTTGACCACGTCCAGGCGGGTCACGCCCTGCTGGTGCAGGTAGTAGACCGCGTGCGAGTCCTTCTCGCCGAAGATGGCCACCAGCACGTTGGCGCCGGTGACTTCCTTCTTGCCGTTGGAGGCGGACTGCACGTGCATGATGGCGCGCTGGATCACGCGCTGGAAGCCAAGCGTAGGCTGGGTGTCGACTTCGCCCGTGCCGGGCACGGTCGGCGTGTTGTCGCCGATGAAGTTGGTCAGCGTTTTACGCAGGTCTTCGATGTTGACGGCGCAAGCACGCAACACTTCGGCAGCCGAAGGATTGTCAAGCAAGGCCAGCAGCAAGTGCTCCACCGTGATGAATTCGTGCCGTGCCTGCCGAGCTTCGACAAACGCCATGTGCAAACTTACTTCTAATTCCTGCGCAATCATACTTCCTCCATCACGCATTGCAGGGGATGCCCCGCCTTGCGCGCATGCGTTAAAACGAACTCCACTTTGGTACAGGCTATATCTTTTGAGAACACGCCGCACACTCCTTTGCCGTAGCGATGAACACTGAGCATTATCTGCGTGGCCGTTTCACGGTCTTTGTTGAAATACTCCTGGATGATGGCGACCACAAACTCCATCGGCGTGTAGTCATCATTGAGCAACGCCACCTGGTACAGAGGTGGCGGTTTCAGCGCTTGCCGCTCCAAGAGGGTTTCGGTGTCATGCTTGGTTGCCATACGCTTATATTCTAATGCTTTCGAGGTTGATGCAATGTGCATTTCACTATACACATTCAATTGTTTTCCATCTTACGCGTTTTCTGAACTTGACGCAGATGGCGCCCCATTCGCTAAAATCAAGAGTTGCTTTTTCACCAATTGGCTTAAAAGTAGCAAAATGCATACAAATCTGCTTGACTTTAGAATTTGGTCCGCTAACAATGCGTTATCGGCTGCGTGCAGAAATGTACAAGGTGATAAGAAGTGAGGCGTGAGGAGGGGGCAAGAAGCTTCTTGCTTTTATGGCTCGTGTGATCCGTTTTAATTTTGAAAGTTCTTTTTATGGCAACAGGTACAGTTAAGTGGTTCAATGATTCCAAAGGTTTTGGCTTCATCACTCCAGATGACGGCGGCGAGGATTTGTTCGCTCACTTCTCCGCAATCAACATGAACGGTTTCAAGACCCTCAAAGAAGGTCAAAAAGTTCAATTCGAAGTCACGCAAGGCCCTAAAGGCAAGCAAGCTTCCAACATCCAATCCGCTTAATTTTTTAAGCAGCAGATGTGAAAAACCTCGCGACGCGGGGTTTTTTTTCGTCCCTACCCCATCGGCAAGTGTTGCAGAAGTCCGACAACGACGCCAGCGCGTGACAATTGAATAGAATTGCCAAAATTGAAAAATGCATAATCTTTTGAGTTAAGGTAATAGTGCCTATCAGGCACGTACCTGAATCGCCGTTCGTCTCTTACCAAGGGCCATATGAATAGCATACACATCAAAAAAATCAAAACCGTCCTGATCTATGCGGCGATACTCGGACTGGGCCTGGCCGTGGGCCGGGTGGCATCCAAGGTGCCGCAGTGGCTGACGCCGGCCTACGTCGAAGGCAACTTCCAATCCTACTATCCCGACGCCGCCACCAAGGTGGTGTTGTACGGCACCAAGACCTGCCCCTACTGCCAGCAAACGCGTGCCTACCTGAGCGCGCACCACATCCCCTTTGCCGATGTCGACATCGGCGCAGGCGGCAAAGGCCAGCAGGACTATCGCAGCTTCGGCGAGACCACCGTGCCGGTGATACTGATCGGCAACCGGCGCATCACCGGCTTCAAGCTGCCCGTCATCGAAACCGCGCTCGAACAGCTGAAGCCCGCGTCCAGCCGCTAAGCGCCACCCGGATTGGGGGCCGTGTACATGGACGGCACGGTTGCAGGCATCATCCACGTCCAGCCACTTGGAGAAGATCTATATGAACAAGAAACTGAAGCTGTTTTTGTTTGCAATCGGCATCGGCGCTGCATCGGCGCCTGTCCTGGCCAGCTGCACCTACTACTGTGTCGTCGAATACAAGGCATGCATTAAAGCCGGCGAGCCAGTCGACCAATGCGTAGCCGAGCGCGACGCCTGCGAAGAGTCCTGCGGCGGCTAAGCCTGGCCTGCGTTGACGGCCAGCGCCAGCGGCGCTGCCCGTCAATCAAAGTGCCGGCACAAGCAGCTTGAGCAGCAGCCCCATCCCGGCGCAGACCGCGATCACACGCGGCACCTTCTGCCCGTAGCGCAGCAGCGCCACCGCCGCCCCCACCGCGATCAGCGCCGCCGCCCAGTCGGGCGAACCGGCCAAGCCGGCCGGCCAGATGACGTGCCACGCAAAGAACAGCGCCAGGTTGAGGATCACGCCGACCACGGCCGCCGTGATGCCGGTCAGCGGCGCGGTGAAGCTGATATCGTCGCGCGTGGCCTCGACCAGCGGGCCGCCGGCCAGGATGAACACAAACGACGGCAGGAAGGTGAACCAGGTCACCAGCACGGCCGCCACGGCGCCGGCCAGCGGCAGTTGCGCCGCGCCGAACGGCGCCTGCCCCCAGCCACCGACAAAGCCGACAAACGCCACCACCATGATCAGCGGGCCCGGCGTGGTTTCGCCCAGCGCCAGGCCGTCCATCATTTGCGGCGGGGTCAGCCAGCCGAAGTTGACCACCGCGCCCTGGTACACATACGGCAGCACCGCGTAGGCGCCGCCAAAGGTCAGCAAGGCGGCCTTGGTGAAGAACCAGGCCATCTGCGTGTAGGTGTGGTGCCAGCCGGCGGTCAGCACCAGCAGCGCCATCGGCGCCAGCCACAGCAGCGCGCCGCAGCCGCACACCAGCGCCAGCCGGCTCCAGCGGAAGCGGGCGTGCGGCGGCGGCGGCGTGGCGTCGTCGATGACGGCGGCCCCGTACGAGGCCTTGGCAGCGCCATGTCCGCCGCCGGTCTTGAAGGCCTGCGGTAAAAAGCGGCCGCCGGCATAACCGGCCAGCGCGGCGCCGGCGACGATCAGCGGGAACGGCAGCTGCAAAGCGAAGATCGCCACAAAGGCGGCGCCGGCGATGGCCCACAGCCAGCCGTTGCGCAAGGCGCGCGTGCCGATCCGGTGCGCGGCCTGCAGCACGATGGCCGTCACCGCCGGCTTGATGCCGTAGAACAGGCCCGCCACCAGCGGCTGCTGGCCAAACGCCATGTACACCCACGACAACAGCACCAGCAACAGCAGCGACGGCAGCACGAACAAGGCGCCGGCGATGATGCCGCCACGCGTGCGATGCAGCAGCCAGCCGATGTAGGTGGCCAGCTGTTGCGCTTCGGGGCCGGGCAGCAGCATGCAGTAGTTCAGCGCATGCAGGAAGCGGCGCTCGGAAATCCAGCGCCGGCGCTCGACCAGCTCCTGGTGCATGATGGCGATCTGGCCCGCCGGCCCGCCAAAGCTGATGCAGCCCAGCTTGAGCCAGAAGCGGAAGGCTTGCCAGAGGGTGGGCGCCGGCGGCGCATCGGAAGGCGTCATCGTAATTCCTGTCAAAAAAAAGCCCCACTCCTTCGCGGAAGCGGGGCTGACGGGTGCGGGTGGTTGGATTACATCTGTTCGATCATCACGTCGCCGAAGCCGGAGCACGACACCTGGGTCGCGCCCTCCATCAGGCGGGCGAAGTCGTAGGTGACCTTCTTCGAGTCGATCGCCTTCTCCATCGATTTGATGATCAGGTCGGCCGCTTCGATCCAGCCCATGTGGCGCAGCATCATTTCGGCGGACAGGATCAGCGAACCCGGGTTCACATAGTCCTTGCCGGCGTACTTAGGCGCGGTGCCGTGGGTGGCTTCGAACATCGCCACCGAGTCCGACAGGTTGGCGCCCGGCGCGATGCCGATGCCACCCACCTGCGCCGCCAGCGCGTCGGAAATGTAGTCGCCGTTCAGGTTCAGGGTGGCGATCACGCTGTACTCGATAGGACGCAGCAGGATCTGTTGCAGGAAGGCGTCGGCGATCGAATCCTTGATGATGATGTCGCGGCCGGTCTTCGGATTCTTGAACTTGCACCATGGGCCGCCGTCGATCAGCTCGGCGCCGAATTCTTTTTGCGCCAGTTCGTAGGCCCAGTCACGGAAGCCACCTTCGGTGTACTTCATGATGTTGCCCTTGTGGACGATGGTCACCGACGGCTTGTCGTTGTCGATGGCGTACTGGATCGCCTTGCGCACCAGGCGCTGCGTGCCTTCGATCGACACCGGCTTGATGCCCAGGCCCGAGGTTTCCGGGAAGCGGATCTTGGTGACGCCCATTTCCTTGACCAGGAAGTCCAGCAGCTTCTTGGCGCCTTCCGAACCTTGCTGGTATTCGATGCCGGCGTAGATGTCTTCCGAGTTCTCGCGGAAGATGACCATATTGGTCTTCTCCGGCTCTTTGACCGGCGAAGGCACGCCGGTGAAGTAGCGCACCGGGCGCAGGCAGACGTACAGGTCCAGCTGCTGGCGCAGGGCCACGTTCAGCGAACGGATGCCGCCGCCGACCGGCGTGGTCAGCGGTCCCTTGATCGAGACCACGTAGTCCTTCAGCACGCTCAGGGTTTCTTCCGGCAGCCACACGTCCGGGCCGTACACGGTGGTCGATTTCTCGCCGGCGAAGATTTCCATCCAGCTGATCTTGCGCTTGCCACCGTAGGACTTGGCCACCGCCGCATCGATCACCTTGATCATGACCGGGGTGATATCGACGCCGGTGCCGTCACCCTCGATGTAGGGAATGATCGGGTTATCTGGTACATTCAGGGAAAAATCGGCGTTGACGGTGATTTTTTGGCCGTCGGCAGGTACTTTGATATGCTGATACATCGTGTTCTCCGAAGTGGCATGAATTTGTTGCCGGTTAGTACACTTATCCCAAGTCTTCTATAAGACATAAGACACTGTTTCACATTATGCACCAGTATTTTAGTAGGCGCCACGGTTTTCCTCCACCGGCCGTCAAGCCTACACCAAAATCATCTTAAGAGAAGTATGTCCCTCATTCTATTTAATAAACCTTTCCAGGTGCTGTGCCAGTTCTCGCCGCAAGACGGCCGCGCCACCCTGGCCGACCACCTGAAGATCCCCAACATCTACCCCGCCGGCCGCCTCGACGCCGACAGCGAAGGCCTGATGCTGCTGACCGACGACGGCAAGCTGCAACACAGCATCGCCCACCCGGACCACAAGGAAGCGAAGATTTACCTGGTGCAGGTCGACGGCGTGCCGGACGCCGCCAGCCTTGCCAGGCTGCAAGCGCCGCTGGACCTGGGCGACTTTGTCACCAAACCGTGCAAGGCGGTGCACATCGCCGAGCCGGCGTGGCTGTGGCCGCGCAATCCGCCCATCCGCAGCCGCGCCGGGCAGCCGACCAGCTGGCTGGCGATTACTTTACAGGAAGGCAAGAACCGCCAGGTGCGGCGCATGACGGCGGCGGTCGGCCTGCCGACCTTGCGGCTGGTGCGCAGCGCCATCGGCGCCATTTCGCTGGCGACCCACCCCTTAATGCCGGGCGAATGGATGGAGGTGCCGGCCAAGGACCTGGCCGGCTAGATTGATGCGTTGCAGCAAATAAAATTCTGCTTTTTACGCTTTTTTGTGTCAACTGGAAATTTTCGAGCGGCGTTAATGAGATAGATTCATATGAATCTTCGTTTTTTTCAGCTGGTTTAATCAACTGCCAAAGGAACTCATCATGTCCAAGATCATCGCTGCCCTGGTTGCCTCCCTGTTTGCCGCTTCCGCTTTCGCTGCCGCCCCATCGGCGTCGGCATCCGCTTCGGCCGCCGCTTCGGCCCCGATGGCATCGGCTCCTTCCGCTTCGGCCTCCGCCGCCGCATCGGCACCGAAAGCCAAGAAAGCCAAACACAAGAAAGCCGCCTCGGCTGAAGCTTCGGCCTCGGCCTCGATGCCAGCCAAGTAATCGCTGCCATCCCAGCAAGCCGGCCTCGGGCCGGCTTTTTTACGTCCTTTCTTTCGTCCGCACATGCGAAAAAACCCGCGCTGGCCAGAGGCCAGGCGGGTTCTTGCTTTAAATCCCAGCGAGGGGAATTAAGCGGACAGTGCCTTCAGGGCAGCTGCCAGACGGCTCTTATGACGAGCTGCCTTGTTTTTGTGGATGATCTTCTTGTCCGCGATGCTGTCGATGGTCGACACGGACGATTGGAAGATTGCCGTCGCAGCAGCTTTGTCGCCGCCTTGGATCGCTTTGCGTACTGCTTTGATAGCGGTGCGCAGGGTCGAACGCTGGGACGAGTTGTGAGCGTTTTGCTTGACTGCTTGACGAGCGCGCTTGCGCGCTTGTGCGGTATTTGCCATGGAATTTCCTAAAACAGGGTAAAGGTGCGTTTGCAAACATTATTGTTTGCCAAACAGGTGCGTTCAGTGCGTCTGCCGAACCATGTGAGTCAAACTACTGCCTGCCAAACATTAGTGTCTGCGTAACAGAATTCTGTACAGCCTGCGATTATAGCGATGTTTTCTGTCAGGAGCAACTATAATCATGCCCCATGAACTTGCTTAAAACTCTAGCCGCCATCTCCAGCATGACCATGCTGTCCCGCGTCACCGGATTATTGCGTGAAACCTTGTTTGCCCGGGCCTTCGGCGCCGGCGCCTACACGGACGCTTTCATCGTCGCGTTTCGCATTCCCAACCTGCTGCGCCGCCTGTTTGCCGAGGGGGCCTTCTCGCAAGCGTTCGTGCCGATACTCTCCGAGTACAAGAACCAGCACGGCCAGGAAGCCAGCAAGACGCTGGCCGACCATGTGGCCAACACGCTGGTGTGGTCGACCTTGTTCGTCAGCGCGCTCGGTATTATAGGCGCGCCGCTGTTTGTTTACCTCATCGCCACCGGCCTGGACAAGCAACCGGGCGCCTTCGACGCCGCCGTCTGGATGACCCGGCTGATGTTCCCTTATATTAGCTTCATGGCTTTTGTCGCCATGGCCGGCGGCGTGCTCAACACCTGGCGCGAGTTCAAGATCCCGGCCTTCACGCCGGTGCTGCTGAATGTCTCCTTCATCGCCGCCTCGCTGTTCCTGCAATCGCACCTGGAGCAGCCGATCTACGCGATGGCGATCGCCGTGTTCGTCGGCGGCATCTTGCAGGTGGCGATACAGATCCCAGCGCTGGTCAAGATCGGCATGCTGCCGCGCCTGTCGTGGAATCCGGCGGCCGGCCTCGGCGATCCGGGCGTGCGCCGCGTGCTGAAGAAGATGGGGCCGGCCGTGTTCGCCGTCTCGGCCGCGCAGATCAGCCTGATGATCAACACCAGCATCGCCTCGCGCCTGGCCGAGGGCAGCATTTCCTGGCTGTCCTACGCCGACCGCCTGATGGAATTCCCGACGGCGCTGCTGGGCGTGGCGCTGGGCACGATTTTGCTGCCCAGCCTGTCGAAGGCCAAGGCCGACGGCGATAGCCAGGAATATTCCGACCTGCTGGACTGGGGCCTGCGCCTGACCTTCCTGCTGGCGCTGCCGGCGGCGGTGGGCATGGCGGCGCTGGCCAAGCCGCTGATCGCCACCCTGTTCCACTACGGTAAATTCACCGACGAGGCGGCCACGCAGTCGTCCTATCCGCTGATCGCCTACAGCGCCGGCCTGCTGGGCATCATCCTGGTCAAGACCCTGGCGCCGGCGTTTTACGCGCGCCAGGACATCCGCACCCCGGTCAGGATCGCCATCGGCGTGCTGATCGCGACGCAGCTGATGAACTGGATATTCGTGCCATACCTGAAAGTGTCCGGCCTGGCGCTGTCGATCGGCCTGGGCGCCTGCATCAACGCCAGCTTCCTGTACGCCGGCCTGCGCAAGCGCGGCATTTACACACCCAAGCCGGGCTGGCCGCTGTTCTGCGCCAAATTGGCCGTGGCCTGCGTGCTGATGGGCGTGGCCGCGTGGTTCGGCGGACAGCAGGTGGACTGGCTGGGCATGCAGCACCACACGCTGCTGCGGATCGGCGCGCTGATGCTGTTGATCGGCCTGTGCGGCGCGGTGTACTTCGCGGCGCTGTTTGCCATGGGATTCCGCCTGCGCGACGTCAAGCGCACCGCCCGATGAACTGAAGCGCCAGACGTAAAAAAACCCGCCAAGGCGGGTTTTTTTACGTCACAGCTAAACTTAAGCTGCTTTTTTTGCTTTGCGACGAGCAACAACACCCATCAGAGCCAGGCCGCCCAGCAGCATGCCGTAGGTTTCTGGTTCTGGTACGGCCGTCACCGACACGTCACCCGAGTAACCATAGGCTTTGCTAGCGTTGGTTACGCCGCCGACCAGGGTCAGCGCGAATGGCGCCAAGCCGGTGTATTCAACGTCGATGAACTGCAGTTTGCCGCCCGAATAGGTGCCGGTAACGCCGTTCAGCTTGGTCAACGCCTGGTTCCAGGTGATGTTCTGCGAGCTGATGGTCACGCTGATGTCATACTTGTGGCCAGCAGTTACGCCGCCAAAAGTGATGACGTCGTCGCCGCCTTGCAGAATCGGCGAGGTTGCGGTGAACGATACAACGTCAGTCAGATCCAGCGTGACGATTTGATCAGCTGCAAATGCGCTAACCGAAGCGGCGGCCAGCAGCGCGCCAGCAACGAAAGATTTCAATTTCATGTGATTTTCCTTAATCAAACGAATTGTGGCTGCGCTTTCGCCAACCACCGTAGTGTTAATAGGAGTGTAGAAGTGCTACGGGACAAATAATAGCATAACAGCACGGTTTATCATTGTAAATTTTCCATTTTAGTTTTACTTAGAGCAACTTATTTCATAGTGCAAAAATTATGTTGTGATGCAACATGTTTTGTGCTTGCTTTATGCAAGCTGCGCAACCTTTCACCACTTCTCTTGCTCATGGCGCACATATCGGAATGATTCGCGTGCAAACGCAACAATATTTTGTTGTTTGTCTAACACAGTTGCAAACCCCTATTCTTGCGGTACCGGAGGCGGCTCGGGCGTATCCGGCTCTTTCGGCAGTTGTGGCTCTTCTGGCGGCACTGGCGCGGGCGGCATTTCGACGGGCGGCTGTGGCGGCACGGCAGGGCTAGGCGCAGCCGGCGCCGGCGGGCTGGCCGTCGGTGGTTCGGCCACCTTGGCGGCGACTTGCGGCGGTGGCCCGGTCATCAAGGTTGGCTCCGGCCCCGCCTGCGCCATCGCAAACTTCCAGTCGGAAATATGACTCTTACTTTCAAATCCGGAATAGCGCGCTGGAAAGTTTCCGATTTTCACCGGTTTATCCGAGGACAGGCTGTACACCGCCAACACGCCGACCTTGTCGCCGAGATAGGCGATGCCCCACTCCGCCTTGCCCGTCATGGGATCGACGAACAGTTTGCGCAAATGCCGGCGCGTGCCGGGAAAGCGCGGGTCCTTCAATAATTCCTTCAGCGAAGGCGGCTGTGGCGCCTGCCCGGCGGGTGTGGCGTCGGCATAGCTTTTCAGGGCGTCGCTGAAGGCGGCGCCGATATCCAGCAATTCCTGCTCCGCCCGGCTGCGTTGTATCACCGAGCCCAGCTTCAGCGCCGACGCCGTCACCAGCCCGATGATCGCCAGCAGGATGATCAGGCTCAGGTAGGTAAAGCCGCCGCTGCGGCTCCGGCGTCGCGCAGCCATCACCAGTCGGAGTAGGGTTTGCCGCTGCGGTCGTTGCCGGGGGCGCCGCTCTTGATGTTGTAGACGCCGCCCTTGCCGGTGTCTTCCGGCGGCACCACGATCCACGTGGTGTCGCTGTCGGTGATCGGATCGACCGGCATCGCGCGCAGGTATTTTTTTTCCACCAGCTGTTCCAGCGAGTCGGGATAGCGGCCGGTGTCGCCGTAGTATTGGTCCAGCACCTGGCGCACATTGCGCAGGTTATCGGCCAGCACCACCTCCTTCGACTTGTCGATGCTGGGGAAGTAGCGCGGCACGGCCAGCGTCAGCATCAGCGCCACGATGCCCAGCACCACCAGCAGCTCGATCAGCGTGAATCCTTTGGTTTTCATGGTCACCATTTTTTATAGGGTACGCCGTTCAGGCCGGTCTTGTCGCTCAAGCTGTAGACGTCGTAGACATCCTCGCCCTCCTTCGGCTGGTCGGCGTCGCTGGCGTAGCTGCGCTTGCCCCAGGTTTGCGACTCGCTCAGCGTGGCGTCCTGGTTAAACGGATCGCGCGGCACCCGGCGCAGGAAATACATCTTGATGTGCTTGGGGTTCTGCAGATCCGGCACGCCCTCCACCAGCAGGTCCAGCGTCTTCGGATAGCCGGTCGCGGCCAGCGTCTTGGCGACCCGGCCCTGGTCGTAGGCCAGCTTGTAGGCGTCCAGCGCGGCGCGGATCTGGTGCAGCGCCTCGCGCAGCTCCTGCTCCTGGCGGCGCTGCACCACCACTTGCGCGGTCGGCACCACCAGGGCGCTGAGCAGGCCGAGGATGGCCAGCGTCACCAGCAACTCGATCAGCGTGAACCCGAGGCCGCGTTTCATGATGCGCTTTTCATCATGCGTTGTTTACTGCTGCACCGGTTGTTGCTGCGGCGGTTGCTGCTGCTGCGGCTCCGGCTCAGGCGGCGGCAGCACCGGCTGCGGCTGTTGTCCCTGGCTAGGCGGCAGCGGCGCCGGCTGTCCCTGCGAGATCGGCATGGCCTGGACCGGCAGCGGCGGACGCACCGGCGCGGTCAACGCACCCGCCGGCGGCGGCAAGGCGCCCGGCGACGGCGGCATCGCCACGTTGGGGCGCGCGCTCAGGTCCGGGCGGCGGCGGAAGCTCGCCTCCGTGCCGGCCGAGAATTCCGACGCGGAGGCTTCCGGCCGCTGCACGTTGCGGATCAGGTGCGGCGTGATCGACAGCACGATCTCGGTCTTCTGGCTGTCGTCACGCTTGCTGCCGAACAGGCGGCCGACGATCGGCAGGTCGCCCGCGCCCGGCACGTGGTTGGCGGTGCCGCGCTCTTCGTTGTTGATCAGGCCCGCCAGCACCTGATTCTCGCCATCCTTCAACTGCAACATGGTGGTGGCCTGGCGCGTGCCGATCTGGTAGGCGGTGCCGCCGCTCTTGGTGGTGATGGTGCCGGTCAGGTTGCTCACTTCCAGCTGCACGCGGATCGCCACCTCGTTGTTCAGGTAGACCGTCGGCTCGACGTTGAGCGTCAGGCCGACATCGACGTAGGTCACGTTGTCGCTGGCGAAGCCGCCCACGCCGGATGACACGGTGGTGGTGATCACCGGCAGCTTGTCGCCGATGACGATCTTGGCTTTTTCCTTGTTGCGCACGCGGATGCGCGGATTGGCCAGCAGGTTGGAATCGGTATCGTTCTTGTTGGCGTTGACGCCGAGCGCGATGCCGGTCACGCCGATGGTGCGCTGGTTCAGGTTATTCAGATCACGGATGGTGATGCTGGTGCCG
Organism: Duganella rhizosphaerae; assembly: GCF_040364205.1. Lineage (NCBI taxonomy): Bacteria > Pseudomonadati > Pseudomonadota > Betaproteobacteria > Burkholderiales > Oxalobacteraceae > Duganella > Duganella rhizosphaerae. The sequence goes on along the minus strand of NZ_BPWK01000017.1, from coordinate 97,264 downwards.
CCAGAAGTCGACAGCGGCGTCAGGCCGACGCCGGTCGGCCACACCACGCCCAGGTCCATCACGCTGCCCCGCTTCACTTCCAGGATCTCCACCTCCAGCATCACCTCCGCTTCCGGCGCGTCCTGCAGGGCCACCAGCTTCTCGGCCAGGCGGATCGCCTCCGGGCTGTCGCGCACGATCAGCAGGTTGAGCTTTTCATCGACCACCACGTCGCGCGATTTGAGGATGGTCTTGAGAGTATTGGCCACCAGCTTGGCTTCGGCGTTGGCCAGGAAGAAGGTCTTGACCGTCATCTCCTGGTATTCCTTCAGCTTGGCCGCCACGTTCGGGTAGATCAGGATGGTGTTGGCGTCCATCACCTGCTGCTCCAGCTGATTGGTCAGCAGCAGGAAGTAGATCGCCGATTCGACGGTGCTGTTCTTCAGCAGCACGGTGGTGCGCTGGTCGGTCTTGACGTCCTTGTCGAACACGAAGTTCAGGCCCGAGCGGCGCGAGATCACCTCGAACACCTGCTTGAGCGGCGCGTCGCGGAACTCGATCGAGATCGGCTGCTTGTAGGTTTTCGCCAGGCCGGCTTCGGCCACCGGCGGCGCGATCTTGTCGCTGACCTCGCGCAGCATCAGGCGCGCTTTCTCGTTGGCGGGATTCTCCGTCAGCACCGCGTTGAGCTTTTGTTTGGCCAGTTCGTACTCGCCCTTGTTCACATGTTCGGCGGCGGCGGCCATCTGCCTGGTCTGGCGGTCGTCGCGCTCCAGCGCGCGCAGGCCGGCGCGGGCGCGCTCGTTGAGCGGATCCAGCGCCTGCACGCGGCGGAAGCCCTGCTCCGCCAGCGCCAGCTGCCCTTCCGACTGCTGTCGCTCGGCCTGGTCGAGGAAACGCAGCGTGGCGCGGTCGCGCGCCAGCAGATAGGCCGAGCGGTATTCGGCGTTGCCCGGTTCGGCCTTCACGGCCTCCTGGTACTTGAGCAGGCCCGCTTCCAGCTGGTCCTTGGCGATCAGGTCGCGGCCATCGCGGTAGGCCATTTGTCCGGCGCAACCGCCCAGGGCGATCGCCAGCATGGCAGGCAGCGCGGCGCGGCGGCCCAAATTCTTCAGATGACTAGCCATCAGTCGAGGACTCCAATATTGATCTGTTGTACCTGGTTCAAAGGCAGGTAAGTCACCGACATCAGCGGCGGCGCGATCCTGTCGACGCGGTAGGTGCCTTCGATGACGGTTTGATTTTTAACCACGTAAGTCTTGTCGCCGCGCGCCAGGTAGACTTCCCAGGCGCCGTCGGCGACGGCCTTGCCGATCACGGTGAACGGCATCGGCGGCGCCACCGGCGCTGGCGGCGGCGCGTTCGATGCGGGCGGCGGCGGTGGCGGCGGCGGATTCCAGTTCTGGCCCTGGAACACACCCTCGCCCGAGGCGAAGGTGGCCTCGCCGGATTCGCCGACCAGCATGGCGCGTGGCGTCAGGCGCAGGATCGCCACTTCGGCCTGCGGCTTGGCATCCTTGCCGGCGCGCGGCGCCGGGGCGGCCGCCATGGCGGCCGGCGAGGCGGTCGGCGCGGTCGACGCCGCGGAACGGCTGCGCGTCACCGGTTCGGCGATGTCGCCCGCCGGCGAGTTATCGCCGAACAGCACCAGGCCGCCGGCGACGGCCAGCGCGAGACCCATCGCGATTTGATAAGGCTTCATGGCTCGCCGTCCTTCAGGTACAGGGTGAAGCGCAAACGCGCCTCCACCGTGGGTTCGGCGATGGCTTCGCGGCGGAAGCCGACTTCGTCCAGCGACGCAAACGGCATGTCGCGCAGGCCCTGCATGGCGAACTGCCAGATCGATTGATACGGCCCCTTCACCGGCAACAGGATCTGATAGGTGCTGACGCGGCTGGCCTTGTCGTAGCCGGCCTTGTACTCGCCCTGGCTCAGCGACAGGTTGTTCTTGGCCGCCAGGTCGAACAGCACTTTGACCTGCTGCTCGGCGTAGCGCTTCTCGCCCAGCACTTCGTAGAAGCCGGCCAGGTTCTGGTTGGCCGACGGCGGCGGCGGAGCGGTCACCAGCGAGGCCGGCGTCGGCAAGGGGCGCGCCATCAGTTGCGCCTGCGCCGCGCGTTGCGGCAGCAGCCACGCCCACGCAGCGGCGCCGGCCACGCACAGCGCAATGGCGATGCACGCCGGCGCGCCCAGGCGCGTCAACGCCAGCCGCGCGCGCAACGCAATGGCGGCCACATTAACTTTCTTCATCGGGCTATCCATGTCGCCTCCAGCTGGAAGCGCAAGGGCCGGTTGGGATCCTGCTCATTGATTTCATGACGGGTCAGCATCACGCCGCTGAACAGCTCCTGCTGCTTCAACTCCGCCACGTAGGCCACCATGTCGTCGCTGTTCCTGGTTTCGGCGGTGATCTTCAGCACCTGCTTGCGCGGGTCCGGTTCCATCGCCACCAGTGCGACGTTGCGCGGCGTGGCTGCGGCCACGGCGTCTTGCAGCTCGCGCCACGGCAGGTTCAGTTGCAGGATGGCGCCGTTGACGAAGGCGGCCTGCCCTTCCGGTATCGCCACCTGCGCCACTTCCACCGGCCGCGCCGAGATGGCCGCCGCGCGTTCCTGCAGGTGTCGCAGCTCATGCTCGCGCAGGCGCTTCTGCTCCACCAGCTTCCAGCCGCCCAGCGCAGCGGCCACGCACAACAACAAACCGGCGCCGGCCAGCGCCAGCACCGCCGGATGCGTGTGGAACAGGGTGCGGCGCAGGCTGCGCGGCGCGAAATCGATATTCATATGCTTGTTCGTGACCCTCATGCCACGCTCCCGCCGCGCGCCAGCAGCGCCATCGTCGACAGGCCGCCGCTGGACGCCTGCTGCACCTGGTCCAACACGGCGCAGGCGATGTGCGCGGGATTGCTCACCGGCTTGCTCCACACGGCCGGCGCGGCGCCGCATACTTGCAGCAGTTCCGGTTCGGGCATGTCCAGCAGCAGCGCTTCGCGCTTCAGCGTCTGGCCCAGCCAGTATTGATCGGCGCCCTGCCCGGCCGGCATCGGCAGCGCGCGGATGGCGCGGATGCTCTGGCCGTCGGCCTCGATGGCGGCCAAGGTCAGCAAGTTGTCGTGCACCAGGCCGAACCACGCGCCCGGCTTCACGCCGCGCCGCCAACGGTTGTAGGCGCTGATGAAATGCGGTTCGATGCCGACCACGTGCAGCTTGAATTCCTGCGCCACCAGCCGCAGCACGGCCAGCAAGGCGCGCGGCACGGCGGCGGCGAAGAACGGCTGCGAGGCGTTCCAGTCTCCGGAGATCTGCCATGCCGCAGGCGCTTCGCCATACAGTGCCTGGAAGCGGAAGCCCGCCGCCGCTTCGATGTCGGCCAGGCGCGCCGCTTCGGGCGGCGGCGTGACGCGCCACAAGCGCGTCAGGTCGTCGGCCAGCACGATGCTGACCGGCCAGCCGGCCACGCTTTTATCGCCCATTTGCTCGCCCAGCAGCGCGCGCAAGGCGTTGGCGATGGCGTCGAACGGATGTTCGCCCGACGGCGCGAACGCATGTTCGGCCAGCACCGTCACTGGTTCGCCGCGCCAGCGGCTGGTGCGCAGCAGGCTGACGGCGAAGCCGGAGACGCCGATGCGCAGGGATTGTCCAATTGCTCTACGCATGCAAGGTTACTCGTTTGATTTCGGACAGCGTGGTGCCGCCCCGTTTGACCAGTTCCAGCGCCGCCAGGCGCAGGCTGCGCGTGCCGTTCTCGTAGGCCGCCTGCTTGATCTGGCGGATCGGCCGCTTGTCGACGATCAGCTCGCGGATCTCGTCGTTCAGGGTCAGGATCTCGGCGATCGAACGGCGGCCCTTGTAGCCGGTGCCGCGGCAGTCGCCGCAACCCTTGCCCTGCATGAAGCGGTAGTCGTAGACGTCGGCGCGCGCCAGGCCCACGCTGGCCAGCTCGTGGTCATCCGGCGTGTACTGCGCCGCGCAGTGCGGGCAGTTGATGCGCACCAGGCGCTGCGCCCAGATGCCGTTCAAGGCCGACACGAACGCATACGGATCGATGCCCATGTGGGTGAAGCGGCCGAACACGTCGAACACGTTGTTGGCGTGGACGGTGGTCAGCACCAGGTGGCCCGTCAGCGCGGACTGCACGGCGATTTCCGCCGTCTCGCGGTCGCGGATCTCGCCGACCATGATCTTGTCCGGGTCGTGCCGCAGGATGGAACGCAGGCCCTTGGCGAAGGTCAGGCCCTTCTTCTCGTTGACCGGGATCTGCAGGATGCCCGGCAGCTGGTACTCGACCGGGTCTTCGATGGTGATGATCTTCTCGCGGCCGTTGTGGATCTCGGTCAGCGCCGCGTACAGCGTGGTGGTCTTGCCGGAGCCGGTGGGCCCGGTCACCAGCAGCATGCCGTAGGCTTCCTGCGCCAGCACGCGCAACGTGGCCAGCGACGGCGCGTCGAAGCCCAGCGCTTCCAAGGTCAGCGAGCCGTAGGCCTCGATCATGGCGCGCTTGTCGAGAATACGAATCACCGCGTCCTCGCCGTGGATGCTCGGCATGATGGAGACGCGCAGGTCGATCTCGCGCGAATTGGCTTCGACGCGGAAGCTGCCGTCCTGCGGCACGCGGCGTTCGGCGATGTCCAGCTCCGCCAGCACCTTCAGGCGCGAGATGATCTGCTCGGCCACGTCGATGCCGTTGACCGAGGTGGCGTGATCGAGCACGCCGTCCACGCGGTATTTGACGGCCAGGCCGCCGGCGGTGCTTTCCAGGTGGATGTCGGAGGCGCCCGCCTTCAAGGCGTCGTACAGGGTCGAGTTGACCAGGCGGACGGCGGGACTGGCCGCTTCCGACACCGAGGCGAACGACAGCACGGCGGCGGTCTTGCCGTCACGCCGGCCTTCGCTGGCGCCGGGCAGCAGCGTGTCGGTGGCGCGCGCCGATTCCTCTTGCTTCGACAGGTAGGCCTGGATGTCGGCCTGCAGCGCAAGACGGGTGTGCAGCGGCGCGTGCGGCGTGGCGCGCGCCTGCGTGCCCAGCCAGGTTTGCAGATCGAGGTCGAAGGGGTCGGCGATCACGCCGACCACCGTGCCGTCGTGCGCGCGCAGCAGCACGCAGTGACGCGCCAACGCCTGCGACAGCGGCAGCAGGTCGAAGGCCGGCGTGTAGCCCAGCATGTCGATGGTCTCCAGCACCGCCATGCCGAACGGCTGCGCCAGCGCCTGCACCACCAGGCGCGGCTCCATGTCGGTCAGCGCGACCAGTTCCTCGACCAGCGTGCGCTTCGATTGCTTGCGCAGGTGGCGCGCGCGCGCGACCAGGGCCATGTCCAACGCCGGCGTAGCGGCGACAAGGTGCGGGGTGGCCTGGGCCGTCATGACATGTCTCCGGCCAGATCGAAAATCGGCATATACAGCAGCACCACGATGGCGCCGACCACCAGGCCGATCGCGGCCATCAGCAGCGGTTCAAAGGTGCGGGTGAAGCGCTCTATCCAGCGGCTGATTTCGCCGTCGTAGAAGGCCGCGGATTGGGTCAGCATCGGGCCCATGTCGCCGGTGCGCTCGCCCACGCGCAGCATGCGCAGCGAGATCGGCGTGGTCAGATGGCTGGCCTCGAAGGCGGTCGACAGCGGCAGGCCCGATTCGATGTCGGCGCGCGCCGTCTGCAGGTTCTGGCGGATGCCGGCCGAGACCATGCCCTGCACGGTCTCGATCGCGTGCACGATGGTGATGCCGCCTTCGCTGAGCATGCCCAAGGTCAGGTACAGCCGCGACAATTCGTAGATGCGCACCCGCTCGCCGATGCCGGGCAGGCGCCCCATCAGGCGGGCGAAGCCGCCGTTGCCCATCAGCTGGCGCGCGCCCAGCACCAGCGCGCCCAGCACGGCGGCGATGCCGCCCAGCAGCAAGGTGGTGTGGGCGCCGGCGAACTGGCCCCAGTTCAGCATCTGCTGCGACAGCCACGGCAGGTTGCGGCCGGCGCCCTGGTAGACCTCGGCAAAGCGCGGCACGACGTAGCCGATCAGGAACAGGCTGACGCCGCCGCCGACCAGCAGCAGGATGCATGGATAGATCGCGGCCGACACCAGCTTGCCGCGCACCAGGTCGATGCGCTGCTGGTAGTCGATGAAACGGGACAGGGAACGCGGCAGGTCCGAGGTGCCCTCGGCGGCCTTGACGATGCCGATGTACAGCGGCGGGAACAGTTCCGGCTGCTCGGCCAGCACGGCGGAAAAGCGCTGGCCTTCGCGCAGGCCGGCCAGCAGGCGCTCGAGCACGCTGCGCGTGACGGGGCTGGTTTCCTTTTCCAGCAGCGCCTCCAGGCCTTCGACGATGCCGAGGCCGGCGGTCAGCAGCGCCAGCAGTTCCTGGCTGAACAGCACCAGCGAGAGGCCCTTGCCGCGCGCCTTGCCGCCGCGCAGGCCCAGCCCGCCCCGCGCCGGGGCGATGGCGCTGACGTACAGGCCGCGCGCCTCCACCTGACGGCGCGCGTCGGCCTCATCGCGGCCATCGATCACCAGATGGGAGATGGCCATATCGGCCGACAAGGTGCGGACATCGAACTGCATGGCGAAAACTACTTTCCGTGACGGCGAGACTTATTGGGAAGTGATGTCGGCGTCTTCGCCGGTACCGCCGGGCTGACCGTCGCGGCCCAGCGAAGTGATTTCAAACTCGGACTTGCTGCCCGGCGCCTTGTACTGGTAAGGATGGCCCCACGGATCGGGCGGCACGCCCTTCTTCAGGTAGGGGCCGTTCCACTTGGCGCCCGCCGTGGCCGGCGCGACCAGCAACGCGGCCAGGCCCTCGTCGGTGGTCGGGTAGCGGCCGACGTCGAGGCGGTAGGTGTCGAGCGATTTCTCGAACGCTTCGATCTGCGCCTTGGCGATGGTCACTTCCGACTTGCCCAGCTGGGCGAAATACTTGGGACCGACATAGGCCGCCAGCAAACCGATGATCACGATGACGACCAGCAATTCCAGCAAGGTAAAACCACCAGCCTTGTGGGCTGCGGTTTGACGGTGATTCTTTGCAACTTCCATCCGAACGACTCCTTAATTCGCCACGCCTACCGGCACGAAGTCAGAGGCTACCATGCGGTTTGCATACCGGACAATCTTTTCTTGAAAGTCGACACGACGGCACGAAAATAGCAAGTCTTCCATCTTTTCCTTTCTGGCAATTTGTGGTTCTTTCATCACGTTTCCAAAATAAAACTATAAGAATCCCGTCATCCAACTGTCATTGTCAAAACAAAACTAAGCGCGGAAAAACGGCCTTTAACAAGTATAAAAATCGTTAACCAATTGCCTACTCCAATTGTAATTATGCCTATACTCGACAGCAACCTGATCAATGAGCAGTCAGGGTTGTGGGTGTTGTCAATAAATTAAAACATCAAAGGGGTTTTTCCATGCAAGATGATTTCGTCTCTACCGCCGTGCAGTCACCGCTGCACCGCGTGCTGTCCCGCTATATCAAAGCGGCACTGGCCGGCTCGCTGGCGCTGGCTATCCTGCCAGCCGCCCATGCCACCACCACCATCGACTTCAACAACCTCACCGGCGCGGCGATGTACAACGGTGAAACGTCGTACGTGAACAATGGCTTTTACATTGAAAACTTCTCCAACTCCGGCTTTGCCCAGCCCGGCGACTACGTCGGCATGATCGTCGACGACGGGGCCAACCAGTGCGCGCTGAGCCTGCAGTGCCCGATCACCAACACCCCCTACCTGGCCGCCGTCAACGACAGCGTGATGTACGCCACCCGCGATCAGGACCATCAGAGCTTCATGATCAAGTCGTTCCAGGCCGCCTTCCTGGGACCGGTCGACCCGACCAATCCCAGCGTGACCGGCTTGCTGAAGATTCAGGCCAACGGCGCGTCCGGCTCCCAGACCGCCACCTTCAACCTCGGCGCCCCGGGTCCCAACGGCTTCGAGTTCGCCAATTACAGCACCAGCGGCAGCTTCAGCACCACGCTGTTCTCCGAGTTCTATGTCTACGGCTACGCCTGCAACGCCGGCGGCTCCTGCACCGTGTTCAACAGCGACCGCGGCCAGTTCGCGATCGACAACATCGTCACCTCGGCCGTGAGCGCCGTGCCCGAGCCGTCGAGCTGGATGATGCTCGGCGCCGGCCTGCTGGGCCTGGCAGCCGCCGCCCGCCGCCGCAAAGTCTGAAGCCCCCTCACGTTCAAGGATAAAACAATGATGAAACTCAATCCTGTCGCCGCAGCCGTCGCGCTGCTGCTGGCCGGCGCCGCGTCGCTGGCCCACGCCGACGACACCCGCCGCTCCTACATCGTGCAACTGGCCGACAAGCCGGTCGCCGCCTACAACGGCGAAGTGGCCGGCCTGGCCGCCACCCAGCCGGCGCCCGGCTCGCGCCTGCAGATGACCGCGCAAACGGTGCAGCTGTACATGGACTACCTGGACCAGAAGCAGGCCGACGTCAAGGCGCTGGTGCCGAACGCGCCGATCAACCACGACTACAAGGTGGTGCTGAACGGCTTCTCGGCCATGCTGACCGACAATGAAGTGCGCACCCTGCAAGCGAACAGCGCCGTGTCGACCATCACCGCCAACACGGAAAACCACCTGCTGACCAACTACACCCCGACCTTCCTCGGCCTGGACGGCCCGAACGGCCTGTGGGCGCAGCTGGGCGGCAAGGAGCACGCGGGCGAGAACATCGTCATCGGCGTGGTCGACGGCGGCATCTGGCCGGAAAATCCCTCCTACGCGGACCGCGTCGACAGCAACGGCGTGCCGACCTTCGACCAGGGCGGCAGCATCGCCTACAGCGCGCCGGCCAACTGGAACGGCACCTGCCAGACCGGCGAGGGCTTCACCGTGGCCTCCTGCAACAACAAGCTGATCGGCGCGCGCTACTTCAAGAGCGGCTTCGACGCCACCGGCAAATCGCTGCACTGGACCGAATTCGTCTCGCCGCGCGACTCGATCGGCGGCACCGTCGGCCATGGCGGCCACGGCACCCACACGTCGAGCACGGCAGGCGGCAACAACGGCGTGCCCTCGGTCCTGAACGGCATCCCGATGGGCGCCGTGTCGGGCATGGCGCCGCGCGCCCGCATCGCCATGTACAAGGTGTGCTGGACCTACAACGACGCCACCGACGCCACCGGCGGCAAGAACAGCTGCTGGACCGACGACAGCGTGGCCGCGATCGACCGCGCCGTGCAGGACGGCGTCCACGTCATCAACTATTCGATCAGCGGCGGCACCACGCCGAACGACGCGGTCGAGCAGGCCTTCCTGCGCGCCACCAACGCCGGCGTGTTCGTTTCGGCCTCGGCCGGCAACGACGGCCCGGCGCAAACGGTCAACCACATCGGACCGTGGCTGTCGACCATCGCCGCCGCCAGCCACAACCGCTTCCTCAAAGCCGACGTCAAGCTGGGCAGCGGCGCCAGCTACAGCGGCGCCTCGCTCAACATCGACGCGCTGCCGGCCGGCACCCCGATCATCCGGTCGGAAGACGCGGCCGTGGCCGGCGCCGACGCCAACCTCGTCAAGCTGTGCTACAGCGCCGGCTCGAACGGCGGCGTGGCCGTGCTCGACCATGCGAAGGTGGCCGGCAAGATCGTCACCTGCGTGCGCGGCACCAACGCCCGCGTCGACAAGAGCCTGGCCGTCAAGGAAGCCGGCGGCGTCGGCATGGTGATGGTCGACAACGGCGCCGGCCTGGTGGCCGAAGTGCACTCGGTGCCGACGGTCCACCTGTCGGCCGCCGATGGCGCGCTGGTCAAAACCTACGCCCAGCTGGCCAACAGCACCGCCGCGCTGACCCACTTCGTCAACGCGGTCGGCTCGTCGCCGGCGCCGGTGATCGCCAGCTTCTCGTCGCGCGGCCCCAACCTCAGCGACGGCAACGTGCTCAAGCCTGACATGGCGGCGCCCGGCGTCGACATCCTGGCCGGCGTGACGCCGGAACTGACGCCAGCGCAGCAAGCCTCGCTCAACACCGGCACCCTGCCGCCGCAGGCCGCCTGGGCGCTGTACCAGGGCACCTCGATGGCCGCGCCGCACGTGGCCGGCGTGGCCGCGCTGTTGCGCCAGCAGCATCCGGGCTGGTCGCCAGCGGCGATCAAGTCGGCGCTGATGACCACCGCCACGCCGACCTTCAGCGACGGCCTGGCTGGCACCCAGCAGGGCATCCTGCCATGGGCACAGGGCGCGGGCCACATCAATCCGTTCGGCACCATGCTGCGTCCGGCCGACGGCAAGTCCTACAACCCGAGCGGCGCCACCGATCCGGGCCTGGTGTACGACGCCGGCGCGACCGACTACAAGAAATACCTGTGCGGCGCCGGCGTCACCAGCCAGTGCAGCAGCGGCACCCTGGCCGGCTACAACCTGAACCTGCCGTCGATCACGCTGGGCAATGTGCTGGGCAGCGTCACCGTCAGCCGCAACGTCACCAACGTCGGCACGGCGCAGGCGACCTACAACGCCAGCACCAGCATCAGCGGCTACACGGCGGTGGTAACGCCGTCGTCGCTGAGCCTGGCGCCGGGCGCGACCGGCAGCTTCACCGTCAAGCTGACCCGCACCAACGCCGCCGACAACGTCTGGCAGTACGGTTCGCTGACCTGGACCGATGGCAGCCACATCGTGCGCATCCCGGTCACGGCCCGCAGCGGCAAGCCGGTCACCGCGCCGGCGCTGCTGGCCAGCACCAAGGTCACCGGCAACGCCTCGCTGACCGTCGGCACCGGCTTCTCGGGCCGCATGAACGCCGCCAGCGGCGGCATGAAGGCAGTCACCAAGAGCGCCACCATGACGGTGGCCGAGGCGGCCACCGGTTCGGTCGACACGCTCGATCAGGTGAAGGCCGCCTGCAACAGCGGCGCCGCCGGCACCAGCGTGGTGCCGGTCAGCATCGCCGCCAACACGGTGGTGGCGGCGTTCGAACTGTTCAACGCCGACACCAGCTCCGGCAACGGCGGCGACGATCTCGACCTCGCGGTGCTGAGCGGCGGTAACATCGTCGGCTACAGCGGACACGGCGGCGCCAACGAGTCGGTGATCCTGACCTCGCCGGACGCCGGCAGCTATAGCGTGTGCGTGATCGGCTACGCCGCCGCCAACGGCAGCGCGACCGACTTCAAGCTGTCGTCGGCCGTGGTGACCCGCGGCGACACCGGTGGCGCGCTGCGTGTCGCCGTGCCGAGCCAGGTGTATGCGGCCAGCACGGCGTCGGTCAGCGCCAGCTGGTCCGGCCTGGCGGCCGGCACCCGCTACTACGGCGGCATCCAGTACCTCGGTCTCGACGGTGGCGTCGCCGCCACCACGGTGCTGAAAGTGGAAACCAATAATCCGGTGCCATTGGCGCAGCCAGACCGGATCGCACGCGGCGTCGGCGCCCAGTAAGCTGTCGATGCGGTGAATGGCGCCGGGCCGCGAGGCCCGGCGCTTTTTTTTGCTCAGGCGGCGTACGCCAGCGGCGCCGGCGGCTGTTCGAACAAGTGCAAGGCCATGCCGCGCGCGATCGCGTGCGCCCGGTTGGACACGCCCAGCAGGCGGTAGGTCCGCTGCAGGTGGTTCTTCACCGTCAGGCCGCTGATGCCGAGGATCAGGCCGATTTCCTCGTTGCTTTTGCCCTCGCGCACCCAGTGCAGGATTTCCATCTCGCGCGCGCTGACCGGCCGCGCCAGCGCGCCGGCGCGCGCCTGGCGCTGCTGCTGGCCGACCCGCTGCAGCGCCAGGTGCAGATGCGGCAGCAGCAGTTCGAAGAAGTAGGCATGGCGCGGACGCGGCCGGTGCGGCAGGCCGAACAGCACGAAGAAGGTCGAGCCACCCGGCAGGCGCTCGGTGCCGTGCAGCAGCAGGTTGTCCAGGCCCAGCGCGCGCAGCTCGTCCAGGAACGGCGCCAGCGGCTGGCGCGGCGTGTCCGCCAACCCGGTGGCGGTAGCGTCCAGCATGGCCGGCAGCCGCAGGCCGTCGCGGCAGTGGCGCGCCAGCCGCAGCGCCAGGCCGTCGGCCTTGTCGCCCAGGCGGGCCAGCAGGCCGGCGTCCAGCACCGTGCTGTGCATGCACTCGACGTGCTGCAGCTCGTCCTGCGCGCCGAATTGCAGGCAGACCATGATGCGGTGCGGCAGCAGCGCCTGGAACTGGCCCTGGGTCCACAGGCACAGCTGGCGCGCCTGCCGCACCGGCAGCACCGCTTCGATCGCGTGCAGCAGGTATTCCTGCTCCAGCTTGCTCAAGATGACCAGTTGTTCCATCATCAGTGTTCCATCTTTAAATTCTGGCGGCCTCGCGCACCGCCCTGGCGCCCTGCTCCCAGGCGACGAAGCGGTAGCCGCTGCCGCGCACGGTTTCGATGTGCTCCTGGTGGCCGCTGGGCTGGAGCGCGCTGCGCAGGCGGCCGACGTGGGCGTCGACGGTGCGCTCGTCGAGGTAGACGGCGTTGCCCCACACCTGGTCGAGCAGCTGGGCGCGGGTGTGGACCCGCTCCGGGTGGTTCATCAGGAAGTTCAGCAGCTTGAATTCGACCCGGCCCATGGCCAGCTCGCGGGCGCCGGCCGTCACCCGCAGCGTGTGCGGATCGAGCCGCAGGCCGGCCATCTGCACCGCGTCCGCCGCTTGCGGCTGGGCCGGCGGCTGCAGGCGGCGCAGCAGCGCGTGCACGCGCGCCACCATCTCGCGCGGGCTGAAGGGTTTGGTCATGTAGTCGTCGGCGCCGCTTTCCAGCGCCATGATCTTGTCCGGCTCGCCGCAGCGGGCGGTCACCATGATGATCGGCAGGTCGCGCGTGCGCGGCTGCGCGCGCAGCCGGCGTATCAGCGACAGGCCGGACTGGCCGGGCAGGTTCCAGTCCAGCATGACCATCGCCGGCAGGCTGTCTTCCAGCATCAGCAGCGCGCTTTCGGCGTCGCGCGCGCGGCGCACTTCGTGCCCGGCCATGCTCAGGTTGAGGGCGATGAGTTCCTGGATCGCAGGCTCGTTTTCAATGACAAGGATATGGGCGGGTCGCATGGCAAATCCGTGTAAAGGAAGAACTATGCAACAAGCAATCTGGCATTACTAATATGATTTCCAACCGGGATTTAGAGTTTCGCGATATATATCCAGTGGAGATCTAGTGCCCGCCTGCACGACTTGCCATTTAGAAGGTACCGTCTAAACGAAAAAACAACATGTGGCATTGCGACGATCTTGAGCGTCGCAAGCGCACATGTCGTTTTTTGCAAGAACGAAGCTTAGGCGGCGAGCTTGCGGCGGCGCGCAAAACCGACCAGCGCCAGGCCGGCGCCCAGCATGGCCCAGGTCGATGGCTCCGGCACCGCGCTGATGCTGCCGATCGCGTGATCGGTGATGTCCGACGACAGCGCGCCGGCGCCGGCGGTCGGCTGCCAGGTGATCGACATCAGGCTGCTGTCCTGCGGGTTGAAGTGGCCCAGCGCGGTCGTGCCGTTGGCGCCGAACAGCGACACGGCGAACTTGCTCTGGAGTGCGACCGGCGATGGATCGGACAGGCCGCCGAAGGTGACGTCGAAGCTGACCTTGCCGCCGAAGGACATGGCCTGGAACAGGTCGTTGTAGTCGGTGGTGTTGCCGAACACGAAGCCGCCGCTGTTGGCGTGGACGTCGCCCAGCACGCTGACGCCGCTCAGGTCGCCGAAGCCGGACAGGTGGCTGATGGTGGCGCTGGCGAAGCTGGCCGGCACCTGTTCCGGATTGAACTGCAGGTCCAGGAAGCCGCTGCCGCCCAGCGACGCGGTGTTCAGTTCCACGTGCAGGGTCTGGGCCGAGGCCAGGCCGGCGCATGCGCTCAGCGCCAGCGCCATCGCGGCATGGCGCAGGGTCAGGGAGAAGTTAGGTTTGAACATGGTCGTATCCTTAGAAAGTGCCGCTGTAGACTTTGGTGGTGTAGCTGATATTGGCCGTGCCGGTCTTGCTGAAGCTCAGCGCGAACGAGACGGTGGCGCCCGGCGCCAGCGTGGCGGCGTTGACGGTGATGTAAGGCGCGCCGGCGTGGCTGCCGCTGGCGTTGCTCAGCGTGATGCCGGCCGGCAGGCCGTCGAACTCGACCTGGAACGGGCCGCTCAGCGCGGCGGCGCCGGTGTTGGTGACCGAGTACGTCGAGCTGTACTTGCCGGTGGCGCGGTTGAACACCAGGCCGGTGCCGCTGGCCTTGACGCTGGCGCTGACGTCGCTGTACGGCGCGGCCAGGTTCAGGCTGATGACGACCGGGTCGTGGTCGGAGGCGCGGTACGGTGCGGCGGTGTACTTGTCTTCCGGCTTGCCGTCGGTGTTGTAGTCGACCACGGTCGGCTCGTCGGCGTTGTTATGCCACTCGGCCGCGTCCACCACCGAGGCGCTCATCGCGGCGTTGGTCAGCGCGTGGTCCAGGTAGCCCGCCTCGCCGTTGAAGACGAAGGAGTAAGGCATGCCGCCGCCGGCGCGCACGAAGCGCTCCAACTGGTTGACGTAGCCCTTGTCGGTGATGGCCTTGATCGGATCTTCCATGCCGTAGGAATTGAAGTCGCCGATCATCAGCACCTTGGCGTCGCCGGCGGCGGCCGCCACCTGCGGCGCGAACACGTTGACCAGGCGGTTGGCCTGGTTGACGCGGGTGGCGTTCCAGCAGCTCTGGCCGTCGCCGCTGTCGGCGTCGGCGCCGGAACCGGTCGGGCAGCTGCCCTTCGATTTCAGGTGGTTGACGATCAGCGAGAACCTGGCGCCGTTGGCGGCGGCGAAGGTCTGCGCCATCGGCGGACGGTTGTTGACGCTGTCGGCGTCGGACAATGCCGAGCCCACCATGGTCAGCGTGGCCGGCTTGTAGATCATGGCGACGCGGATGGCGTCGGTGCCGGTGGCGGCCGGTTTCGGCACCACCGCGTAGGTCTGGAAGCCCGTGCCCGGCGAGATCGCCTCGTTGAGCGCCTTGACCAGGTAGCCGACCGTGTATTCGCCGCTGTTCTGGATTTCCATCAGGCCGAAGACGTCGGCGTCGATGGCCTTCAGTTCGCCGACGATCTTGGCGGTCTGGCGGTTGAACTCGTTCAGGTTGTCGGCGCCGCGGCAGTTGGACTTGCTGATGCTGGCGCCCAGCGAGCAACCCTGGCCGGTGCGGCCTTCGACGTCGGTGCCGTTGGTGAAGGTGGTGAAGTAGTTCAGCACGTTGGCGCTGGCGACCTTGATGTTGCCGGCCACCAGGGCTGGCGGCGCGCTGCGCGGATTATCCTGCGAGAACACCGGCGCCACGGTCGGCTGCAGCTTGAAGCCGGCGCCGCCACCGCCCTTGGCGCCGAAGTCGACCACGCCGGTCAGGCCGGAGACGGTGTCGCCGGCGCGCAGCGAACCGTCCGCGCCCAGGTAAGGGATGGTGGTCGGGGTGACGAAGATGCCGTCGTCCAGCACGATCTGGTTGCCGGCGTTGGCCAGCGCCAGCGCCTTGGCCTCGTCCGAGCCGGCGCGGTAGTGGTTGGTCGGCGCTTCCAGGCGGCCGGACGACAGCGTCACTTCGCCGCGGTCGCCCAGGAACTCCAGCTGCGACACGGTCAGCGCGTTGGTGAAGCGCACCAGCATGCCTTCGACCTGGCCCAGGTTGGCGTATGGCAGCGCGATGTTGGTCGGGGTGACGGCGATGCCGCTGCCGGTCTTGACGATGGCGCTGATGGTTTGCAGCTCGGTGTAGGCGTGGCCGCCGGCCACCGGCGCGTAATCGCTGACGGTGCCGGTGACGCGCACCTGGTCGCCGACCTGCACGGTGCCGGTGTTGGCGGCGGTGGTGTAGACGAAGATGCCGTCCGAGGTCTGCGGATTGCCGTCGCCGGCCGCGTCCTGGATGAAGAAGCCCGAGCCGACCTTGGCCGTGACCACGCCTTCGGTGGTCTGCACGGTGCCGGCGTAAGGGCTGGTCTCGCCCGGGCCCTGGATTTGCGGAATGCTGTGGGTGACGGCGGCCGGCACGGCCACGCTGACGTTGATGGTGCAGCTGGTCTGCTGGGCCTGGTCGTTGTCGAAGCGCACCACCACCGGGTAGCTGCCCTGCGGCACGCCGGCCGCCACGTTGAGGCTGACCGTGGCGTTGGCGCCGGCGGCCGAGGCGGCCAGGAAGTTCACCAGGCTGATGCCCGGCACGGTGGTCGAGGTGATGACGGCGTTGTTGACGACGCCGTCGGCATCGGTCGCGCTCAGGTCGGCCACGCCGGCGTAGCCGACCGCCATGGCCAGGTTGGCCGGGCAGCTGGCGACGATCGGCGGCGCCGGCGGCGCGCTGCACGAATGCAGCGGGCTGGCGGTGTTGCGCGGCGTCGGCGCGCCGGTGGCGAAGTCGCTGCCGTTGTTGTCGGTGTCGGTGCAGCCGCCGTTGGCGCGCAGCGCGGCGGTGGTGTTGCTCAGGCCCGGGCCGTTGGTGCCCTCGAAGAAGCCGGCGTTAAAGCCCAGCAGGTCCACCAGGGTGGCGCTGGACGGGGCGGCGCCCGACAAGGCGTTGCTGTCGTTCACCAGCGCGACCTTGCCGGCGGTGCCGCTCATCGGGATGGTGCCGGTGCTGTCCGGGGTCAGCAGGGAACCGGCGCCGGTGCCGGCCGCCTCCTGCACCAGGTAGTACTGGCCCGGTTGCAGCACCGGCGTGCCGCTGATCTTGGTCACCTGCCACGAGGCGCCGGCGGCGCTGGCGTATTGCACGCTCCAGCCGGTCAGGTTGACCGGTTGCGTGCCGCGGTTGAACAGCTCGATGAAATCGTTCTTGATGGTGGCGCCGGAGTTGCCACCGCCGCCGTACACCTGGCTGATCACGACCGGCGAATCGGCGTGGGCCGACGCCGACAAGCCCGCCATCAGGGCTGCGGCGATGATGGTGCGCCGGCCCGGCGTGGAGGCAGCCTGGGCGTTCGGCGTGTGGGAAGTTTTTTTCATGAGTGGATCCTGGTGAAGAGAAAAGGTCGGCGCGGCGGTCTTAACAAAATGATTTCAAACATTGCATTTTGCATATTAGACGGCCGGATTGACGCCTTGATGACATGCCTTTAGTCCGTTCGGACTAAACCTTTCCTCACTACCAGCCCTCCCCCCCCCGCCGCCGGACTCAACGGCGGTAAGGGGCGGCCAGCGGCTCGCCGACGAACACGCCCTGGGCCGGCCAGGCCACGCTTTTCCAGTAGGCTTCGATCGCGCTGTAGCCGCGCAGGTACTGCGACAACAGCACCGTCGGGTTGGGGAATTTTTGCCAGTGGTTGCATGGCTCGTTGACCGTGCCATAACTGGCCGTGGCGCCCGCGTCCAGCCAGCGCAGGCTGCTCATCTGCCCGCCCTCGGCCAGCAAGTCGCCGCCGAACGAGGTCAGGTGATCGGCCAGCGCGCCCGGCAGGAACTTCAGCGTGTTCAGCTTGGGCACCTGGACCAGGCCGGTCTCGTAGACGATGATGTCGCTGACCTGCTCGATGCTGTCGGCCTGCAGGGTCTTGATGGTCAGCTTCTTCGACGGCACGCTCATCGAGCGCGGGAAGAAGCGCGCGCGGCTGCTGCGCGCGAGGTCGCTGGTGTTGAGGAAATAGGCGGTGGCGGTCGGCATGGCGAAGCCAGCCAGCACGCCGCGCTCGATCAGCGCCTTCGACGCCTCCACCGATTCGATCGGCAACAACATGGACAGGCGCATCTGGTGATCGGTGTAGGGCTTGGCCGAGGGCGAATTGTAGTAGCCGCTGGGCTTGCTCGGAGCGCAGGTCTTGGCGCACAGGCTGCTATCCAGGCCCAGCGTGTAGGCCGCCGTCAGCGAATTGCACTCGACCGCATAGGGCGCGGTCCACACCATCAGCACGGCCTGGATGTCGGGGCCTAACTGGGCGTCGATCTGCGCCTTCAGCGCCTCGAACTGCTCGGCGTCGAGCTTGTGCGGCCGGTGCGGGATGCGCACATGCACCATGTTGGCGGCCGGAATGGCGCGCGCCTTGCGGTAGTACTCGCCGATTTCCACGCTATTGGGTTCGTCGTCGTTGACGACCACCGCCAGCTGGGCGGCGCCGAGGCCGATGCGCGGGACGTTTTGCGCGCGGGCTGCGCCGCACAGCGCCAGCATGGCGGCAAGGATAAATAGAAAAAGTCGCAAATGAGGTCGCAAGTGAGTCGATCGCTGTGGGTGGTGGCAAAAAAAAACGGAAGCGGCGGCTTCCGTTGGAATTATAGCGCCATTGTCAGGCTTTGCGACGTCGTGCCAGCCAGCCGACGATGCCGGCGCCGCCCAGCAGCATGCCATAGGTGGCCGGCTCGGGCACCGGGCTGACGGCCACCGAGCCGACATAGTTGCCCGCAGCGCCGTTGCGCACGGTGCCGCTGACCAGCAGGTAGTAGTTGCCGGCCGCCAGGTTGGGGGCGTTCAGGGTCCACACTTCGGCCGCCGCGCCCGGCGCCGACTGACGGGTGCCGTCGAGCGAGAAGCCGGCCGAGTTGAACAGCTTGAAGCTGTCGAAGCCGGCGCCGCCCAGGCCCGGCAAGTCCAGGCTGCTGACCAGGGCGCCGAGCAACTGGCCACCGCTGGCACTGAAGTTGTAGCGGTCGCTGAACGTGTTGCCGGCGTTGCCGGCGCCAAATTCATGCTTGAGCACCGCGCTCCCGCTGCTCAGGTCCAGGGTCTGCGCGCCCTGGCTGATATCGGCTGCCCGCGCCAGCGGCAGCCCGGCGGCTGCCGCCAGCAGCAGCGCCGCCACGACTGTTTGTGTACGCTTCATAGATCACCTCCTTCAAAAAAGGCGGCTGCGGCCCGCGCGGCCGCCGATGGATAAATGAATACTGCGGATTTATCCTAGCATTGGCGCCGGTGGCGGCAAGCGGCCGACGGCAATCGCGCGCAGCCGGCCCCGCCAAGCGGGCACAACTGCCCAGCGCCGGCGCTGAGAGGGAAAAACGGGGATGGAGGGCGGTGTTGCGGACGACGTAGGCAGGCACCTACGCCAAGACGGGAAAAAGGCGGTCACGCTTTGTCAGCCGTGGCCGCCGTTGAGGATCAGGCGCGCTGGTAGACGTCTTCCAGGCGCACGATGTCGTCCTCGCCCAGGTAGCTGCCGGACTGGACTTCGATCAGGTGCAGCGGCAGCTTGCCCGGATTTTCCAGGCGGTGGGTGGTGCCGATCGGGATGTAGGTCGATTCGTTCTCGGTCAGCAGGGTCACCTGGTCGCCGCAGGTCACGCGGGCGGTGCCGCTGACCACGATCCAGTGCTCGGCGCGGTGATGGTGCATCTGCAGCGACAGCTTGCCGCCCGGATTGACGGTGATGCGCTTGACCTGGAAGCGCTCGCCGATGTCGATGCCTTCGTAGCAGCCCCACGGGCGGTAGACCTTGGTGTGGTGCAGGTGCTCGGTGCGCTGCTTGGTCTTCAGGTGCTCGACGATGTTCTTGACGCGCTGCACCTGGTCCTTGTGGCAGACCAGCACGGCGTCGTTGGTTTCCACCACCACCACGTCCTGGACGCCGACCACGGCCACGATGCGGCTCTCGGCGCGCACCAGCGAACCGCTGACGTCGTCCAGGTAGACGTCGCCGCGGACGGCGTTGCCGCGGGCGTCCTGCGGCTGCACTTCCCACAGCGCCGACCACGAGCCGACGTCGCTCCAGCCGATGTCGGCCGGCACCACGATGGCGTGGCGGGTGTGCTCCATCACCGCGTAGTCGATCGAGTCGGACGGGCAGGAGGTGAACGAGGCTTCGTCCAGGCGGCAGAAGTCGAGGTCGCGGTAATCCTTGTTGACGGCCGACTCGGTGGCGTTGGCGATGGCCGGCGCGAACTCCTGTAATTCCTTCAGGTAGCTGTCGGCGCGGAACAGGAACATGCCGCTGTTCCAGTAGTAATTGCCGGCGGCGACGAAGCCTTCGGCGGTGGCGCGGTCCGGCTTCTCGACAAAGCGGTCGACGCCGTAGCAGTGCGCGGCGGCGGCCGGCTGGCCGCTCTGGATGTAGCCGTAGCCGGTTTCCGGCGCGGTCGGCACGATGCCGAAGGTGGCCAGCGCCCCGCCGTCGACCATGGCGGCGGCGTGCTCGATGGCGGCGTAGAAGGCGTCGACGTTCTCGATCACGTGGTCGGCCGGCAGCACCAGCATGACGGCGTCGGCGTCGATGGCGCGCAGGTAGTGGGCGGCGGCGGCCACCGCCGGCGCGGTGTTGCGGCCGACCGGCTCGAGCAGGATGCCCAGCGGCGCGATGCCGATCTCGCGCATCTGCTCGGCGACCAGGAAGCGGTGCTCATTGCCGCACACCACCAGCGGCGCCATCATCTGCGGTCGGCCGTGCAGGCGCAGCGCGGTGTCCTGCAACATGGTGCGGTCCGAGACCAGCGGCAGCAGCTGCTTGGGCAGCACGGCGCGCGACAACGGCCACAAACGGGTGCCGGAACCGCCCGACAGGATCACTGGGTAAATTTTCATGCTCTGATTCTCTTATCTGTTAGTTCATTGCTGTGTTCAGTCCGGCGCTTGCTGCGGCGGTCGCGGGCGTTGGCCCACGAGTCGGGATCGGTCTCGGACACATGTTTCATCTCGCCGGCGCGGTCGACACTATAGTCCTTAAACACGATCATTTCATTTAATGAAACATTCGGTAACACCCGTGTGTACTCGAACAGCACGCTGCGCACGACCTTGGCGCCGGCGCAGATGTGGCTGCCGTGGCCAATCCAGGTCGGGCCGACGATGTGCACGCCGGCCTCGATGCGGGTGCCGGAGCCGATGTAGACCGGGCCCTCGATGGTGGTGCCGTCCCAGTCGATGCTGGTGTTCAGGCCGACCCACAGGCCGTCGTTGATCTGGATGCCGGGCATGTGCAGGTGGGCCACTTCGCCCATCAAGACGCTCTGGCAGGTTTCCCAGTAGTCGGTGACGCTGCCGATGTCGATCCAGTTGTAGTTGCGGGTCTGCGCGTAGAACGGCATGCCCTTCTCGGCCAGCAGCGGAAACAGCTGGGAGCCGATGTCGAAGGTCTGGCCCGACGGGATCAGGTCGATCACCTCCGGCTCGAAGATGTAGATGCCGGTGCTGACGAAGTTGGACTTGGCTTCCTGCTGGCTAGGCTTTTCCTGGAACTCGGTGATGCGGCCGTTGTCGTCGGTGACCACCACGCCGTAGTTGGAGACCTTGTCCCACGGCACTTCCTTGGTGATGACCGAGGCCAGCGCGCCCTTGCGGCGGTGCTCAAACAGGGCCGACTTGATGTCGAGGTCGATCAGCGCGTCGCCGCACAGCACGATGGTGGTGTCGTCGAAGAAGCCGCCGAACTCCTGGATCTTCTTCATGCCGCCGGCCGAGCCCAGCGGCTGCGGCACGACTTCGCCGTCGTCGGTGGTGTAGCCTTCGAACGAATAGCCGATCTGCACGTCGTACTGGTGGCCTTCGCCGAAGTACTCCTCTATCTTCTCGTGCAAATAACTGACGTTGACCATGATCTCCGTCACGCCATACTTGTGCAGATGCTCGATCAGATAAGCCATCACCGGTTTGCCCAGGATGGGGATCATGGGTTTGGGTAAATCGTACGTCAAGGGGCGCACGCGGGTGCCCTTGCCTGCCGCAAGTATCATTGCTTTCATGCGTAACTCCTAATCAGTAGGCGTGGTCTGCCAGCGCCAGGAGTCGGCGCACATTTGTTCGACGTTGCGCTGCGCCTTCCAACCCAGCTCGCGTTCGGCCAGGCTGGCGTCGGCGTAGCAGGCGGCGATATCGCCGGCGCGGCGCGCCACCACCTGGTAAGGCACGGCGCGTCCGCTGGCCGCTTCAAACGCGCGCACCATCTCCAGCACGCTGTTGCCGCGGCCGGTCCCCAGATTGTACGTGAAGATGCCGGCACCGGTCGCCAGCTTGGACAGCGTGGCCAGGTGGCCCAGCGCCAGGTCGACCACGTGGATGTAGTCGCGCAGGCCGGTGCCGTCCGGGGTCGGATAATCGCCGCCGTACACCGACAGGCGTTCGCGGCGGCCGTCCGCCACCTGGGCGATGTAAGGCACCAGGTTGTTGGGGATGCCGTTCGGCTCTTCGCCGATCAGGCCGCTCGCATGGGCGCCCACCGGGTTGAAGTAGCGCAGCAGCGCGATGCGCCAGCTCGGATCGGCCTTGTGCAGGTCGCGCAGCATTTCTTCGATCATCAGCTTGCTGCGACCGTAGGGGTTGGTCGCCGACAGCGGGAAGTGTTCGAGGATGGGCACCGAGGCCGGGTCGCCGTACACGGTGGCCGAGGAACTGAACACCAGCGACTTGACGCCAGCCTTGTCCATGCACTCGAACAGCACCAGGCTGCCGGTGACGTTGTTGTCGTAGTAGCGCAGCGGCTGCTCGACCGACTCGCCGACCGCCTTCAGGCCGGCGAAGTGGATCACCGAGTCGATGCGGTGGGCGGCGAACACCGCCTCCACCGCGGCGCGGTCGCGCACGTCGCCGTCGACAAAGGTGAAGCTCTTGCCGGCGATGCGCTCGACCCGTTGCTGCACCGAAGCCTTGGCGTTGGACAGGTTGTCCAGCGCCACCACCTCGTGGCCGGCCGCCAGCAATTCCACCACGGTATGCGAGCCGATGTAGCCCATACCGCCAGTCACTAATATCTTCATTTTCCCTCTTTTCGCAGCGTGGAGACAGCGCCCGGCAGCGGCGCGTTGGCCGAGTACAGGCGCTCGTAGGCGGCCAGCAGTTTCGGCGCCTCGTATTCCCATTCCAGTTCGTTGACCACGCGGTGGCGGCCGTAGGCGCCCATGCGTTCGCGCTGGGCCGGATCATCGAGCAGTTCGACGATCTTGCGCGCCATGTCGACCGGGTCGTTCTTCAGCGCGTACAGCGAGGCTTGCTGCGCCGACACCTTGCCTTCGACCAAGTCAAACTGCACGATCGGCTTGCCCAGCGCCATGTACTCCATGATCTTGTTCATGGTCGACTTGTCGTTCATGTCGTTGGCCACGTCGGGGTTGACGCAAACGTCGGCGGTGTTGAGCATTTCCAGCAGTTGCTGGTCCGGCACGCGGCCGGTGAAGGTGACGTAGTCGGCGATGCCCAGGTCGGCCGCCATCTGCTTCATCTGCTCGAGCGAAGTGCCGCCGCCGACCAGGCCGAACTGCACATCGGTGCGGCCCAGCGTCTGGATCAGGTATTGCGCGGCCTGCAGCAGCAGGTCGATGCCTTCCTGCGCGCCCATCACGCCGACGTAGCCGACCAGGAACTGGCGGCCGCGCTTGAGCGCCGGCACCGGCGGCAACACGCGCAGGCGGTCCAGCTTGGGTCCGCTGCGCACCACGTAGCACTTGTCGGCCGGCATGCCGCCGCGCTCGATGGCGATCTTCTTGTACGACTCGTTGGTGGCGATCGAGACGTCGGCGGTCTTGAACGACCAGCGCTCGAACAGCACCATCAGCTTGTAGAAGAAGTCGCGGCGGCCGAACTTGGCCTCGTACAGTTCCGGGTTGATGTCGTGGTGGTCGAACAGGAACTTCTTGCCCATCAACAGCTTGAAGAAGCCGCCGATCAGGAACAGCAGGTCGGGCGGATTGCAGGCGTGGATGACGTCGAAGCC
This sequence comes from Duganella rhizosphaerae, assembly GCF_040364205.1. NCBI lineage: Bacteria > Pseudomonadati > Pseudomonadota > Betaproteobacteria > Burkholderiales > Oxalobacteraceae > Duganella > Duganella rhizosphaerae. The sequence goes on along the minus strand of NZ_BPWK01000017.1, from coordinate 73,781 downwards.
GCGCGCGAAATGCACCTTCCACGCCAGGCGGAAGGTGTGGAACAGCGCCAGCGAATACTCGACCAGATAGCCCTTGGCGCCCTCCGCCTCGAGCGGCAGGCTGTAGCGGTGGATGTGGATGCCGTCGATTTCCTCGTAGCGGCTTTCATAGCCCTTGCCGGTCGGGCAGATGATCGACACCAGGTAGCCGTTGGCGTGCAGCGTGGTGGCCTCTTGCCAGACCCGGCGGTCGAACGGCGACGGCAGGTTCTCGACCAGGATCAGGACGCGGCGCTTACCAGCAGATGCCATCGTACTGTCCCCCGCTTTGCTCGGCGCTGATGCGCACCAGATCGACCAGGTTCTGGCCCGGCTTCAGCAGGCCCGGCACGGTCTTGAATTCGGCCGCGCCGTTGCCGATGACGATGGTGTCGGCAAAGGCCAGCACTTCGTCCATCGACTCGACCATCAGCTTGGAGATGTGCGGGATGTGGTTGAGGATGTAGTCCTGGTTGGCGCCGGTCAGCGCGGCCAGGTTGACGTTCTTGTCGTACAGCTTGAGCTCGTAGCCCTTGCCCAGCAGGTGCTCGATGACGTCGACCAGCGGCGATTCGCGCAGGTCGTCGGTGCCGGCCTTGAACGAGAAGCCGAGGATGCCGACCTTGCGCGCGCCCTTGTCCATGATCATCTTCAAGCCTTTTTCGACCTGCTTCTGGTTCGACGGCAGCACCGAGTTCAGCAGCGGCAGGTCCAGGTCCAGGCTGCGCGCCTTGTAGGTCAGCGCGCGCACGTCCTTCGGCAGGCAGGAGCCGCCGAAGGCGAAGCCGGGCTTCATGTAGTAGGACGACAGGTTGAGCTTGGTGTCCTGGCAGAAGATCTCCATCACCTTGTGGCCGTCGATGCCGACCGCCTTGCAGATGTTGCCGATCTCGTTGGCGAACGCCACCTTGACGGCGTGCCAGGTGTTGTCGGTGTACTTGACCATCTCGGCCGTCTCGACGTTGGTGCGCACCAGCGGCGCGTCCATCTTGGCGTACAGCTCGACGAGCATGGCGCCGGCCTTCTCGTCGCTCTCGCCGATCACGGTTTTCGGCGGATGGTAGTAATCATAGACGGCCGTGCCTTCGCGCAGGAATTCGGGGTTGTTGCAGACGCCGAAATCAACGCCGGCCTTCTTGCCGGACGCCGCCTCCAGGGTCGGGATGACCACGCTGCTCATCGAGCCCGGCAGCATGGTGCTGCGCGCCACCACCACGTGGAAGCTGGTCTTTTCCTTGATCGCGGCGCCGATCTGCTCGCACACCTTGCGCACGTGGCTCAGGTCGAGGTTGCCGTTCAGCTGGGACGGCGTGCCGACGCAGATCAGCGACATGTCGGACCCCATGACGGCGTCGCGCACGTCGACGGTGGCGCGCAGGTGGCCGGACTTGACGGTCGCGGCGATCATTTCGCCGATGTCTTTTTCAATGATGGGCGTGGTGCCCTGATTGATCAGGTCGACCTTGGTGCGGTTGGGATCGACGCCGATCACTTCGTGGCCGTCGCTGGCCAGACAACCGGCCGATACTGCGCCCACATAACCCAGGCCAAAGATACTGATTTTCAAAATACGCTCCTCAATGAATTGTCGATGCCACCGTTATTACCTGCCTGGGCCGCGTCCGCGGTGGTGTTCACCAGCAGCCGCAGCTCAGTTACTATTTCTGTCGTACCGTGCACGGTACCTTGCCATCTTAGCGTGTCGATGGCGGTTTTTTCGTCGAAGCGGCGGGAAATCCAGCCGCCGATCGGCGTGTCGCTGCCACGCAACAATTCAGCGCCGGCGCCGAAGCCGCAGCGCAGCTGCAACTCGCTGCGCCGGCCCAGCACCCGCACCACGCCGTCGTTTAATTCACTACAGCAACCTTCCGCCAGGTGCCAGTGCAGTGCAACATGGTGCGAACCCCGACATTGTAATATGTCTTTGACAACGAGGGTATTTCTGTTCGTATCGAACTCGACTACCCGGCGATGCGTGACCGGATCGGCCAGGCACTGGTAGCCATCGTGCTCGCCCTCGAAGCGCTGCAGCGCGCCGTCCGGCTGGTGCGCGATCAGGCGCGCGTTGGCCTTGCGCAGCCACATGAAGTTGCCGCCGATTTCGGACTGGTCCCGGTGATCCACGCACACCGTGTTGTGCGCCGCGGTGCTGCGGAAATAGTCGCGCCAGGCTTTTTGCGTGTGGTAGGCGTAGGTGCCGGGATCGATCAGGAATTCCTCGCCGCCCAGCGACAGCGTGAACGCCAGCGCGTCGGCGTGGCCGTGGGCGGCGATCGACAGATAACCGAGCGGCGCGCAGTCGGCCACCAGGCGCACCTCGTCGGCGCCGCCGAAGCGCTGGCCCAGCAGGTAGTAGCCGCCTTGCGGGAAGGCCATCACCGGCCGTTCGGCGCCGCTGACGGCCAGGCCGTCCCAGCGCTGCTGGCCGGCGTGGCCGAACAGCCAGCGGGTCTTGTCGTCCAGCGCGCCGGCCTTGCGCTTGAAGTCGGCGCGGCCGAATAGCAACGCGCAGCTGGCCAGCAGCGAACGGTACGGCGACCAGTCCGCCTCATGCGCCAGCCTGACCATCTGGGCGTCGTCGGCGTCGCCGGTCATCGGCATGTGGCCGCCGGCGTCCAGCAGCGCGGCCAGGAAGTCGGCCAGCTTTTCCAGCCGTTGCAGATAGGCCGGCGCGAACGCCACGCCGTGCGCCTGCCCGACCAGGTGGCACAGCAACATCATGTCCATCACTTCGTGCTGGTAGTAGACCGCCTGTTCCTTGTTGACGCCGTCGGCCGTGTTTTGCTTGAGCGCCTCCACTTCCAGGCCGCGCTTGGACAAGGCCAGCCAGCGCGCGCAGTCGGGCCAGCACGGCCACACCAGGCTGGCGACGAACAGGCCCATGTACTCGCCGAACAGGTGGTTGTTGGCCGACGAGTGGCGCGAGAAATAGCCCTGGATGAAATGGCAGTGCTGGTAGACGCTGTCTAGCCACTGGCGCTGGAAGCGCTGGCCGTCGGCGCCGGCGAACAGCGGCGAGGCGGCGCCGCCCAGCAGTTCCCAGGCGAAGGCCCAGTTCAGCAGGCGCACCGCCAGTTCAAGCGAACTGGTCCAATGCACGCCCTGCGGATAGGGGCACTGGTCGAACCACGATTGCAGCAGCGCGCGCGCGCCGTCGGCGTAGCGCGGCTCGCCGCTGACGCGCCAGGCCTGCGCCAGCGTCACCAGTTCCAGGTGGCGGCTGGGTTCCCACAGGTATTTGATGTCGCCCACCACCCGTTCGCTGCGGTAGTCGATGGCCTTGCCCAGCCCCATCGGCGCGACCGTGCCGGTCTTGGGGTCGCGGTTCCATTGCGGCGGGAAGCCCAGCGCGACGCCGCGCAGCGCGAACACATTCCAGCGGCCGGCCAGGATGGCGTCGGCCGCCGCGCACAGCGCCGCGGCATCCGCCGGCGCCGCGCCTGCGGCCAGGAAGGAGCGGCCGGCGGCGGCGGCGGGAGGCGGCGGCAGCGGCCGCAAGCCCAGACCCAGCCGGGCCGCCTTCTTTTGCGCGATCTGGCCGACGCGCCAGCAGACCTCCGCCGCGCCCATCAGTTTGAGGCGGTTTATTTTCCAAGCCAGCGTAGTCATTCCGGTACATACCCCATAGTGCGATACAGCTGTTCAACCTTGGGCAGCACTGCCTCGGCCGAAAAGGTGGTGGCGATCTTGTGCCGCGCCGCCGTGCCCATACGGCGCGCCAGTTCGGGATCGTTCAACAGTTGTTCCCAGCGTCGGGCCAGCGCCGCGACGTCGCCCGGGGCGATCAGAAAGCCCTCGACGCCGTCGGCCACAGCCTCCGGAATCCCACCCACCGGCGTGGTCAGCACCGGCAAGCCGGCCGCCATCGCCTCCAGCACGCTCATCGGCAAGCCCTCGCTGTAGGACGGCAGCACGTACAGCGTCGCGCTGGCCAGCGCACGCTCCTTGTCGGCGCCGCGCACCCAGCCGAGCAGCTGGACATGCTGGGCAATGCCCAATTCGCCCGCCCGCGCCGCCGTCTGCGGCAACTCGCCGTCGCCGCCCATGCGCAGCAGCAGTTGCGGGAAGCGCGGCGCGAGCTGACATGCCGCCTCGAGCAGGTCATAGCTGCCCTTGTTCTTGCCCAGCCGTCCAAAAAACAAGGTCTGTCCGGCGATGCGCTTACCCCAGTCGGGCGGCGCGGCCGGCATCAGCACCGGGTTGTAGATGGCATGGACGTTGGGGTTGGACGTGATGGTGGCGGCCCACTGGCGCCAGGTCTGCGACAGCACGATCACCTGCGCTGCGCGGTCAAACACCAACCGCACCAGCCAGCGTCCGGCGCTGCCGCACTCGCGCTCGTAAAACTCGTGAAACGCACCGCTGTGCAGATGCAGCACCGCCGGCACCCGGAACAGGAAGGCCGGCAGAAAGAACAGCGCCTTGCGCCAGAAACTGGCACGCCGCGACACGTGGACGTGCAGCAAGCCGATTTGCCCGGTCAGCAGCAGGCCGCAAAACTGACACCAGCTGCGCAGCAGCACCCGCAGTTTGGCGCCCGCGCCGCCATCGCAATGGGTGGTCAGGTAGACGATCGGAAAGCGCTGGAACAGGCCGGCGGCCCGGTACACATTGACGACGGCGGCGATCCCGCCCATCGTGTCAAAGCGCGTCCCCAGCATGACTATTTTCTTCATAATTCCTCGTTGCAAGTTAAAGCGGCGGCGCAAACGGTCCTGCGGCGCCTCGGCACGGACGGCGCCGCCATTCTACCAAGTTATCTCGGGAACAAGATGACTGCCGTGTGACGGCCGCGCCGTTACGCGCTGCCGGCAGCGTCGCGCATCGGCCTGGCCGGCACGCCGGCCACGCGCGCGCCCGGGGCGACATCGCTCAGCACCACGGCGCCGGCGGCCACCGTTGCGCCGGCGCCGATCACCACCGGCCCCAGAATTTTCGCGCCGACGCCGAGGAAGGCGCCGTCATGGATCACCGGCACGGCGTGCTGCCCGCTGCGCCCACCGATGACGACCTGGGCGCCGATATACAGATTATTGCCCAGCACGGCGCGCTCGTGAACCACCACGCCCAGGCCCTGATAGGCAAAGGTGACGCCTTTGCCGACCCGAACCGACGGCGGCAACACCACGGCAAACAAGATGCGGTTGAGCAGATACAGGCAACGCGGCAACAACGGCACCCGCAGCCGGTACAGCAGCGCAGAGAGGCGAAATAGCGTGAGCATCACCCTCCCCCTACGCCGACGCGGCAACGGCCGGCGCCGCCGCGACCAGCACGCGGTAATGCCCGGCGACATCTTCGGCCAACACGCGGTAGCTGCGATGACGCTCAATATAGTCCGGCCCGCGGGTCGCGCGCTGCCGCGCCTGTCCCGGATCGGCCAGGATCTGCAACATGCCTTGCGCCAACTCCTGCGCCGTACTGCCGCTGAGCCAACCGGCCTGGCTGGCGCCCAGTACCGCCGCCTGATCGGGATTATCATTGCCCACGCAAGGCAGGCCCAAGGCCAGATATTCCAGGATCTTGGTGGGAGAATTGGTGTCGAGCAACGGGCCGCGTGGCAGATACGAGACCGCCAGGTCGGCGCCTGCCAGCAGCGGCCATGCCTGGCTGGCGGCCATCCAGCCGGTCACATGCACGGCCGACGCCAGCCCAGCGCCGGCCGCGTGCGCCAGCAGCGCGTCCAGGTCGGGCCGGCTGGAGGCATCGCCGATCAACAGCAGGCGCGCCTGCGGATGCGCGCGGCGCACATGGGCCAGGGCGTCGACCACCACATGCAGGCAGCGCGGACGGTCCAGCGTGCCCAAATACGCAATCACCGGCACCCCGTCCCATCCGGGCAGCCGGCGCGCGGCGATGCCGCGCGGATGCAGCACCTCGGTGTCAACGCCCATCGGCACCGCCGTCATCTTGTCGCGGGCCAGCCCTTGCGCCGCCACCGCGTCCAACATCGCCTCGCTCTGCACAAACACGTGCTTGGCGCCCGGCAGCACCACCCGGTTCAACAGCCAGCGCTCCGCCAGCCCCTTCCACAGCACCGCGCGCGCGCGCCAGCCGCCACCGGCGGCGAGCTGGGCGCGCGCGTTGCCGATCCGGCCGTCGCACATCATGAACGACATCCAGTAGACAAACGGAATCCCCTTCCAGCGCGCCACCTGCAACGCCAGCCAGCCGATGGCCGCCATATCGCGCACCTGGATCACGTCGTAGCGGCCGCGCTGGGCGCGCCGCAACAGCCGCCAGCACAGGCATAGATAGGCCCACTCGCGCCGCAAGCGACTGCGGTGGTAGGACGACCGGCTCACCTGCTCATCGTCGGTCACGGAAGCCGCGCTGGCGGCCGGGCCGACCAGATGGCAGGACACGCCGGAGCGGGGCAGATAGCGCCCGAACAGGACGGCGACATCGGCCCGGAAGGTGGGCAAGGGCTCTGGCACAAACTGCAACACTCTCAACTGGGGGGGGGAATTCAACGCTGGCCTCTGACGAAAAAAAGGAAGCGATAAAAATCGCTTCCCGGATGGATACTGGCGGCGCGGCGCGCCATGCGGTGGCGGCAGCGCCGCCCCGGTGCTATGGCTGAAGCGTGATCGACTGCGCTCCCACCTTCAGCACGCGCGTTCCACCAGTGCTTGTCAAGGATACCACAGGATGCTTGCACCCCACGTCCAATAGCATGATGAACTCGGCCGACGTGAGCGCTGCGGTCTTCACGTAGGCGCCGTGGTACTCGGTCGTTCCCGGTTTCGGCGCCGGACCGACGATCGCTTTGTACTTCTGGTCGGCGCTATTGGGAATCGGCGTCACGCAGACCGACTGGTCGACATTGACGATCTTGGCCTCGCCGGTGACCGCATCGACCACCATCGGCACCGGCGCGTGCAGATTCCATTCAAAGGTGCGCGCCGTCGCCGAGGCCAGCTTGTCGTACACCACGAAGGCGTCTTGCGAACGCAGATACCAGATCTGGCGGCGTGCCTTGGTCAACGCGCCGGCAAACGCCGGCGTGGCGTCGCCCTCGACGAAATCCATCGTCGTCGAGCTGGAGAAACCAACCACCTTGCCGTTGCGCACCATGGGGTCACTGTAGCCTTCCGTCCGCTGTCCCTGGCCGCCGTCGAACGTCACGGCATTCTTGGACTTGGTGGCGCGGTACCAGTCGGTCCACATCGGCGAGTTGTACCAGTCATACCAGCCGGTACCGATGAGCAACTTGCGCCCGCCCCGGTTCAGGGTGAAGCCATTTTGATCGCCGTGGCTGTGGTTGAAGGATCCATAGGGGCTGGACTTGAAGTACAGCGAGGTACGCCCGCGGTCCGCAATGTCGCTGTGGATGGCGGCCCAGCCGATACTCGGATACAGCCCCGAGTTCGGAGGCGGCGTCGCCGTACTCACCGCCAGCACCGGCATCGGGTAGGCGAGCTGCAGTTGCGTCAGCGGATCCTCGTCGCCGGTGATGTTTTTGTAGTACCAGGCCGCTTGCGGCGATTTCATGCGCGAGGCCAGCGCCTTCATGTAGCGCAGGTCCGGCACGTCTTCGTTGCCATCGCCAAACGTGTGGGACGGCGTGCCGGGCGGCGTGAAGTGCATGAAGAACTGCAGGAAGCCCTTGGCCCATGGCTTGTCGAAGATATTCAGGCCGGACGCCGTGCTCATCGGCTGCCAAACCTGCAACGCCGCATCAATCGCATACTGGCCATATGCGGTGCCATTGGCGTAGCCGCCCTCCGGGCCGCTCCAATGGTAAATATAATTGACGTAGTTGCGGAAGGAGAAATCGAACCAGTCGACCGCCGCCGGCACATCGCCCAAGGCCAGCGTGGCGACCATCGCCAGATAGCCGAAATTGGAGCCGCCGTGCTCATCGAACGGGGTCTGGTCCAGCCAACCATTCCGGCTCGACAGGTCGGCATACACGTCGGCGCCGCGCTGGGCCACGCTCTTCATCCACGCGGCGCGCCGGGTGGCGTCCAGGTCGGCAGCCAGAAAGTCGGCCGCCTTGAGCAGCGAGCCGGCAATCGGCAAGGTGATGATATCGAACTGGGCATAGCTGGTCGGTCCGGACGGGCTCAAGGCCGCCAGTTGATCGCCGCGCAGCAACGCCTCTTTCAGATACACCGGGTCGCCGGTCAGGCGGTACACCAGCGAGGCCGCTTCCACCTGGCGGCGGACGATGTTCACATGGGTGCGGATGCTGGCCCACTGCGCGTTGACATCGGCGGTGACGACCTTGGTGGTGACCAGCGGCCACATGGAATCCTTGACGGGGGGCTCGGACAGGGTCACGCGCTGCACGTCCGCCATCAGGCGGGTCAGCGCGCCGCCCCGTTCGGTGACCATGCCGGCCGGCCAGAGGCTGCGCACGGGGATGCCTGAAGGCAAGGCGCGCGGCCGAGGACGGCTGAGGATGGTCGCGCGCAGCACGCTCGAGTCCGGCACCTCGAACACCGTCGAGGTACCATTGAGCACGAAGCTGCGCGGGGTCGACCACTCCTGTGTCAGCGCCGGCCGCACCCGCCACGAATAGGTGCCCACCGTCATCGCCTTGGACGGCAGATACCAGTTCTTGGGAACAGTCAAGGTGCTGACGTTGGCCGCAGTCGGCCCCGTCACTTCGAGCACATAGGATGCCGGGTTGGTCGGGTGCCGCGACCAGGAGAACGCCGGCGGATTTTGCGCCTGCACTTCCAGGTTGGCGGGCAAGGGACGTGTCGCCAGCGGGTCAGTCGATTGGGCCCAGTCCGCGTGGCAGGTGCCCCAGGCAACGGATGCGGAGATCAGCACTGCCAAACGGGCAATGCGCGCGATAGTGAAAGTCATTGGACTCTCCAGAGTCGAGAAGAACGGCGAACAAAACAAGAAGAGCAGATCATGGCAACCCGCACGAGGCTGTGCGGATCAGCTGCACAGACAGGATTGTGCCACAAATAAATTTCCCTGCGAAATTAAAATTTCGCCAGAACAATACTTTCAGCGTGATCCGGCTGTCTTCCACTATACAACATCTGTTGCGCTAAACCGGCTGTTTTTTCCTCAAAGCCAGCTTTTCCCCACCTGCACCAGGCTGCGGCCGCCGGGTAAGCACATCAAGAGCGTGGTCCACCAGCGCTTGGCGCGCAGACCGTGGCGGATACCCAACAGCTGGCGCAGCGCATCGCGCCGACGGCCGCTCTGGCAGGCGTGACGGGCCACACTGATGCGGGCGTCGGCGACCAGCCATAGCGCCGCCTCGCCCATGGCCGCAGGCACGCTACCGGCCTGCACGCGCTGCTCCAGTCGCTGCAGCGCCGGCAGCAGCGCGGTGACCGCATTGCTGGCGACCAGACTGCCGCTGACGGCCACCCGATAAGCGACCAGCGGCGTGGGACAGTAAATCAGCGTCAGCCGCTCCATCAAGCGGAACCACAGGTCCAAATCCTCGCCCAACGATTCGCCGACAGGAAAATACGGTGCGAACGGCAGCAGGTCGCGACGCCGCACCGCCACCGAGTTGGTGCAAAACAGCGAACCGAAACGCAGACGGTAAAACCCATCTTCGATGACCTCGAACGGGGCCGGCACCTGCTCCGCCCCCACTTGGGCCTCGGCACTGCCATCCGGAATGCGGCGGTAATCGGTCGCATAAAACGCGCCCTCGGGATGGCGTTCGGCCATCGCGACGACCGCGGCCAGATAGCCCGGCTGATACCAATCATCGGCATCGAGGAAACAAATCAGCTCGCCGCGGGCGATCTCGATGCCGCGGTTCCTGGCCAGCGACACGCCGCCGTTGGCCACGCGCAGCAGACGTACGCGCGGCTCGTTCATCGCCGCCACCACGTCGGCGCCATGGTCGCGCGAACCGTCGTCGACGACGATCACTTCGAGCTGCGCATGGGACTGACTCAACACCGAGCGTATCGCCATCTCGACAAATGCCGCTTTGTTGTACAAAGGCATGATTACGGAACACAACATCAGCGTACCCCGCGCGCGTAGGCCAGGTTTTGCGCAGGAACAACAACTGCCGGCGTCCCCGCCGCCGCAGCGGCCGCCGGCCGCCGCATATAGCCCGCCAACACCATCAGCAACAGCAGCTGCATCATCTGTTCAGTACCAAAGCCGATCAAGGACATCGGCACCTCGCTCACCGAGCGCGACAGCAGCATCAGGAACAGCGCCAGCGACAAGCCCTCGCTAGCGCGCACGGTCCGCACGGCAAACCAGAGCAAGGTCGCCAGATAAACGATCAAGCCGAAAAAGCCCACCAGGCCGGCGCTGGCCAGGCTTTGATAGAACTGGCTGTGCGCGTGATACGCATAGGGAATCCGGATCTGATAGCGGTAGGCGTCATCAAAAATCGTCAAGCCGTAGCCGAACACGGGGCTGCGGCGCCACTCCTGCAGCGCGATCCGCCAGACCTCATCGCGGCCGGTCAGGCTGACCAGCTCTGCGCCGGCGCTGGAGCCGAAGAAGCGGGTGATGCGGTCGCCCATGCCGCCAAACATGAACGCCAGGCACACCACGGCCAGCACGCCCAGCGCGCCGAGAATCAGGGCCACCGGCAGATGCGGGCGGCGGTGATCCAGCAAGCGCCGCACCAGCGATTGCTCGCCCTGGAAGTACATCAGGCAGGCCATGCCCAGCAGGAAGGAAATATAGCTGGATTTGGACTGCGTCAGCAGCAGGGTCGCCAGGCCGAGCCCCCAGGCAAACCAGCTCAGCAGACGGTTGGCGTACGGACTGCGCCACAAGCACAGCAGAAACGTCACCGACAGCGGCCCCAGACTGTTGGCATGGGAGCTCAGGCCGGCGTAGCGAATGTGCACGCCGGGCAAAATGCCGAAATAGTTATGGCTCATCACCAGTTCCGGCCGCACCGGCGCGACCATGGCGCCGATCAACATGAACACCAGCACGCCGTTGCGGAAGACACGCAGCGCGCTCTCGGCCTCGCTGCGCGACATCAGCAGCGCCGCCACGCCGGCCCCGGCGAACATGAAGTAATCCTTGACCAGGGAATGGTGAGCGGACAAGAAGGCGCTGGTGACGATATTGGTCACAAAGAAGGCCAGGAAGCCAAACAGCAACGCCATCGGCACCGCAGGCCGGCGCCGCCCCGCCAGCAAATGATGACCGATACGCTCAAACGGCACCAGCAGCAGCATCAGCGTCGCCACCCGGCTGGCCCATGCCACCGCCGCGTGCTTGGAGGCCGGCGCCGCGAGCATCATTTCGTCGAAAAAGAATAAATTGCGTCCAGACAACAAAGCGCCGATGCCAATCGACAGCAACACCGGATAGAAGATATACGGCAACAGCCCCTGTTCGTGCTTGTGGCCAAGGTGCAATACGAAGGCAGCCCCAAGAATGAGCGCGAAGGCGGCCAGCAGGGCCACCGCGCCAAAAATTATCAGATCCATTCTGTTCTCTTATCCTTTATTGCAAGCCGCATTCATGTGATTAATCAAGCGCGGCGGCAGCGGCGGGCTGAAACGCGCGAGCATCTGCACCACGCGCACGCCCAGCAACCGCGGCATGCGCAACGCCAGCAGCGCCGTGACGCCGGCGCCGCTAAACGCGCCGCACAGCAAGGCCAGCGCGGGCGCCGTCCCCAGCGCGCGCCCGGCCAGACAGCCGGCCTGGGTCGCGACCGCCGCCGTCGCCATCAGCAGCGCGGCGCGCCACGCCAGCGGCGCCAGCGCCGCCGCGCCGACCCCGACGCGGCGGCAGGCCACCGTGCCGATCAGCACGGCGCGTGCCAGCAAGGCGCAGGCCGCGATCGTCGCGACCATGACCGGCCCCTGCGGCGCCAGCGTCATCAACGCGTACACCATCAGCAGCAGCAGCGGCAATTGCAGCATGCTCTCCAGATGTTTGCCGCCGGAATTCCACAAGATCGGCGTCGACAGCCCCCAGGTAATATACGCCGGCATGGCCAAGGCCAGTATCGCAAATATCGGCCCCGACGCCGCCCAGCGGCCGCCATACACGGTGGCGATCAGGTCGGGCGCGAGCAGGGCCAGCGCGACGAACATCGGCCCGATCACGATCCAGATCACGGCCAATACCGACAGATAAGTGTCGCGCAGACGCGCCATATCGTCCTGCAGGCGCGCGCCGGTCGCCAGGAACGCCGGTTGCAGCGCACTGAGGAACAAGGCATTGGGGGTGTTCGCCAAATTGTACGCCACGTTGTACACCCCGACCGCATGCGGATTCAGATAGCGGCCGAGGAAAATGCGGTCCAGATTGTTCAGGCACCAGTTGCACAGATTGGTCACAAAAACGGTCCCGCCGATCTGGGTGAACGCGCGCGCGCCGGCATACCAGAACAGCGGACGCAGCGAGTGCGGATGGCGCGCCAGACTGAGCAAGAGCGCCGCCAGGGTCTGCGACAGCCAGGCCGCCACCAGCGCCCACACGCCGGCGCCCAGATAGGCGCACGGAATGCCGACCGCGAGGTAGCCGATCATATAACTGGCCACCTGGATGATATTGAGCGCCCGAAAGTCCATCTGCCGCCGCAACAGGCTGCTGGCCGGCGCGGTGACGGCGTTGAGCACGCACGTCAGGCTCAGCCAGCGAACGATGGGCGCCACCGCCGGCTCGCGGAAATAAGCGGCCACGGTGGGCGCCAGCACGAACAGCAAGACGCTGGCCAGGCCGCCGGTCAGCAACTGCCACGTGAACGCAAAGCGGATATCGCGCTCGTCGATCTCCTGGTTCTGGATCAGGCCCCACGAAAACCCGAAATCCGCCAGGAAGTTGCTGAAAGTCATCACCACCAGCCCCATGGCGAACAAGCCGTACACTTCCGGCCCCAGCATCCGCGCCAGGATCACCTGCGTGCAGAGCTGCAGCGCAAAGCGCGCCACCGTCCCCAGCGCCGCCCACTTGACAGCCGCCACGCTCTTGCGCTTGAGTTCATTGCCCGCGTTCATGCGCGGTACTGCCTGCAGCGGACGCCGGTCGCCGGAAAAAAAACCGCCCGCACCGGGGCGGCGCCGCGCCGCGTCATATAAGTCGAGTCAAACACCATAGATTCCCAGCAAGGCGCAGCCGCCGATTGCGCCATTATCCCGTGAACGTGCCGATCAGGCGCGCACGGTCTTTCTTGTTGAGACTGTCGAGCAGGGCCTTGACGAACTGGGTCTGCACGCCGTAGGCGTGCGGCAGATCGGTATCGATGGTCGACACCCGCACCAACATGCCATCGGGCACCGTTCCTTCCAGCCCGTAGCGCAGGCGCTGCAGGCGTTGTTCAAAATCGGGACGCGTCATCTTGTCGCCGATCGTGATCCAGTACGTGATCGGTTCGCTGCGGTTGCCGCTCACCGCCAGCAGCTGTTTCACCGGCAGCACGCCATAGTCGGTGCCCAGATTGACGAACTGGTCTTTCTTGATCTCGAACCCCTGCGACGCATAGCACACTTCCGGCCGGTGCACGCCCATGCTGTCGCCCTGATCGCCGCCATAGGCCATCGACAGCATGACGCGCTCGCCGTTCGGGTTGATGTAGGTGCGCGACAAGGTCTGGTTATAAATCCGGTCCAGCCGCGCCTGGGTCTCGGGATCGACCTGCAACGGCACCACCGAGGTGTCGATCTGCCAGTCGCCAAAGCGCTGCGGTATCATCGCCTCCAGCTGCAGCTTTTCCCGGTTGTCGGCCATTTTCCGGGTCGGCGTGACGATCCGGGTCAAGCCCGCCGACGAGACCATCAGCAGGCACAGCACCAGGCTGACCGTAAAAGTTTTTTTCATCGCCAATCCTCGTTACGCGGCGGCTGCCGCGCGTTTTTTAACTATCCATTGCAGCATCGTGTCCAGGCTCAGGATCAGGATCAGCGCAGTCATGAACAACACCATGCCGGCAAAGCCATGCAGGAAGCCCTGCCCCGCCGCATCGCCGAAGAAATACGTAATCAGCGTCAGCGCCATCACCCGGATCACATTGGCCGAGAACGAAATCGGAATGATCAACAGCGCCAGCGTGACGTTGCGGAACGGCGACGTGTGGCGCACCACGTTCAGGTAGAACAGGCCCAGCGCCTCCAGGGTCAGCAAGGTCTGTAGGCCGGCGCAGGCGTCGGCCACCAGCAACTGGTATTGACCGATCTGCAGGATGACGCCGTTGCGCGCGATCGGGAAGCCGGCCATGAACAGGATATGCTCGGTGGCGTAGGACACCGCCATTTTCATCGGCATCGTCAGCTGGCTGACCAGCGGCCCCGGCAGCGGCACCATAAACAGCATGAAGAAAAACGGGAACCAGACGGTGGCCAAGCCCTTGCCGCCCCACATCAGCAGGACGATGGCGGCGCTCACGCCGATCAGCGACAGGATCTCCATCGAGATGATCTGCTGCGAGCGGCCCAGTACATACATCGCCAACGACGGCAGCAACACCACCCAGCCGACCGGGCTGCCCGGGCGGCCGGCGCCGCCCGCCAGCAGCGCCGGCCACTGGCGATAGATCAGCCAGACCGACAGCGCCAGAATAATCGGCCCGTGGGCCTGTTCCTCGGTGGACCAGACGCCGTTCAGCAGACCGTACAGCGTCGGCACCGCCAGCACCAGGAAACCCAGCGCAATTGGCAACCACAACGGCAAAAGCGACCTGTCACCAAAGCGGCTCATCAGCGGCGCCCAGCGGCTTTGGCTGGTCATCAAAAGTCAACCATGACCGAACCGACCACTTCGACGCCGTTCTGGCGCATCTGCTCGGCCATATTGCTGATGCTCGCCATCCGCGTCTGGTTCTTGCGCGCGATCAGCAACACGCCGCCGGCGCGCGAGGCCACGGCCAGCGCGTCCGACCCGGCGGCAAACGCCGGCACGTCGTACAGCACGGCGTCATAGCGCGACTCGAGCTGCGCGTTCAGGCCGGCAAACGAGGTGCGGCTCAGCAGTTCGGCCGGATTGGGCGGCAAGGTGCCGGCGCCCAGCACCGACAGCGCCACAAAAGCGTCCACCTTGGCGATGGCGTCCAGTTCGGCGCGCCCGGCCAACACATCGGACAAGCCTTGTTTGGCGGGCAGGTCGAAGATTTCCATCTGTTTGGGCTGGCGCAAGTTGGCGTCGACCAGCAGGGTATGCTCGCCCAGTTGCGAGAACACCACCGCCAGATTGGCGGCAAACAGACTGGCGCCGTCGCCCTGGTCCACCGCCAGCACCACCAGCGATTTCCTGCCGCGGGCGAACCAGCGCAACATCAGCTGGCTGCGGACCGCGCGCAGCGCCTCGACCTGATGGCTGAACGGTTGATACGCCGCCACCAGCAGCGGCGAAAAACGTCCCTCGCCGGGTTGCAGGTAGGGATAGTCGAATTGACGGGCCAACACTTGCTGGATATCGGCTTCGGTAATCAATCCCAGCCGTTGCGCCGCCTCGCCAAAGCGTATGCCCAGTTCTTTCTGCATGCGCAAGACGCGTTCAGCGTTTTCCGGCGTAATTTTTCCGGACTCGAGCAGCAGACCGCCGATGCTGGAGTCGGCCGAGCGCGGCGGCGCGGCCAAGGTGTTCACTGGTTGCATGATCGTGGCTTCCATCTTAATTAAGGCGCAAACGGCGCGGCAATATCGAATTCAATTTGGCACCCCGGCTGCGCGCCGGCGCCCAGTCGACCACCCCGAAGACCGGAATGTCCAGTGCCTCGCGCAAATCGGCGTCCGAGCGCACGCGGCGGTTGAGCAGCTCCATCACCAACGCCAGGCCGACGCCGAAGAAGACGCCCAGGAACAGCGACAGCAACATATTGCGGACCACTTTAGGACCATCCGGCTCGATCGGCGGCACGGCCGGGTTCAGCACGGCGATGTCGGATTGCTCGGACTGGCCTTCGATTTTGGTTTGAGAGAAACGCTGCGAAGCGGAGTCAAAGGCGCGCTGCGCGCTTTCCACATCCTTGGCCAGCACGTTCATTTCATCGCGGGTGCGATTGAGCTCAAGCACCTTGCTCTTCTGCGTCTGCAGCGCTTCGCGGATGGCCGCTTCGCGCTGCTGCAGGATCTGGGCATTGTTGCCGACGCTGCGCGAGGCGATGCGGATCTGCTCGTCGAGATCGTGGCGCAGCTTATCGACTTCCGCCTTGGCGCTCTGGTATTGCGGATGGTTGCGGTCCAGGCGCTGGGCGATTTCGGACAACTTGGCCTCGGCATTTCCCAGGCCCAGCTTCAGGCTCTGGATCAGCGAATTGGACGCCACGTCAGGCGATTCCGCCGAGCTGCCCTGGGCCATGCGCTGGCGCGACAGCGCCTCCATCAGCTGCCCTTGCGCGCCCACCAGCTGCGCCGACAGGTCGTTGAGCCGGTTCGACTCGACATCCAGACGGTTGTCGACGCTGACGATGCCGTTTTCCTGCTGGTATTTGGACAGCCGGCTCTGGGTTTTCTCCACATTGTCGCGCAACATCTTGGTTTGCTCGTCAAAGTACAGCGCGGCTTTCTTCATCGGCTCGACCTTGAGCTGGATGCTGACCTTCTGATACTCTTCCGCAAAAGCATTGGCCACCGCCGCCACGAACTGCGGATCGGAGCCCTTGAAACTGATATCGACCACGCTGCTTTCGCGCGACGGCACGATTTCCAGCTTTTTCAGCAGCAGCTCGGCCAGCCAATCGCGCACCGATCCAACGCCGCCGGTGACGTCGTTATATTGCGCCACCACGGCCGGATTTGCGGCCAACTTGAGCTGGTCAACAACCAGCAGCGCGACCTTTTTGCTGGAAACAATATCGATTTGCGTGGCCATGTATCCGGGCAACAACTGCCCCGGCATGGTCAGTCCCGTCAGCGGATCCACGCCCTTGTAATTCATGAGCAAGGTGCTGGTGGCCTTGTACGTTTTAGGCAAAAGCAAACTCACGGTCAAGGCCGCCAGGACGGTGGCCAGCAGCGTAAAGAAGATGATCTTCTTGCGTGCGCCCAATATCAACAAAAATTGAGAGAAATTCATATATACACTTTCTAAGCTAAAACGGCTGGTGTGGCGCTGCTGCGGATCGCTGGCACGCAATCAAAACAGGCTCTCTTTGACATACACCACGTCATCGGCCTTGAGCAGATCGTCTTGTTTGGCATTGATGACCTGGACCACGCCTTGGGCGTCGCGGCGCTTAATCACCATGCCGCGTTCCGTGCCGCGGGGGGTCAATCCGCCCCCGGTGGACAGGGCCTGCACCACCGTCATCGCCCGCTCCAGACGGAAGGTTCCGGGCCGTTGCACTTCGCCATAAATATAGAAGCGCGGCGCGCGCTCAACATAAATAATGTCATTGGCAGCCATCTCGACATCCCGCTCCAGGTCGCCGCTACGCAGCATCTCGACCAGGTCGACCACATCCTTGCTAATTTTGCCATTGCGCTTGCGGATCAGCGTCAGCGTATCGCCGCCATCGGCGCTGACCCCGCCAGCGACCGCCAGCATATCGACCAGGCTGCGCTTGCCTTCCAGCGGATAGCGGCCTGGGCGGAATACCTGCCCCAGCACCGACACTTGCTGGCTCTGGATCGACGTCACGACCAGGTTGACCTGGGCTTTGCGGACGAAGCCGCCACTTTCCAGCATGCCGGCAATCTTCTTTTCCGCACTGGAGACCGACAGGCCGCCCAGCGCTACTTCGCCGATCAGCGGGAAGGTGATGGCGCCGCTCTCGCTGACACGGGTTTCCAACCCAAGGTCGGGACTGCCATACACCGACACCTTGATCGCATCCCCCGGCCCCAACAACATATCCGCAGCCATGGCGCCGCCAACCACACCCAGAGCCAGCAAGAGACCCATCGTCCAACCTATCAGTCGTTTCATACGCTACCCGTTTATAGTAAAAATTATCCTGATCCGCCTCGCACCGCAGACGGGGTTATTTCAGCCCCGCCACACCGCGCGCGTTGGCTGACTCGGCGCCGTCAGCGGCCGCCGGGGCGGCCGGGGCCGCCGCAGGCGTCGCGGGCGTCGCCGCCTTCACCGGTGTCAAGGTCTTGTCCAGATATTCAATCTTGGCCGCAGCGCGCAAACGGGCCAATTCGGCGTCCGCAGCGTCCTTGTTCTTCTTATTGAACAAGAATTGTTCGATCTGCGCCGTCGACTGCTCCAACGTGACGGCGGCGTCACGGACCTCCGCAATCGAAATCAGCAACGAGCGCTGACCTTCCTTAATAATAAACAATTGCCCCTTGGGCATCGCCAGCAAGCGCGCCGACAATTCCGGCGGCAACTCCGCCGTCGTCCTGGATAACTGGGTCCGGCTAAACTTGACTTTGTGGGCATCGAGCCATGCCGCCACCTCGTCCAGCGACTTGGCCGCGTCCATGGCCGCTTTGAGGTCGTCGTTCATGTCGGCAGTGGCAATCACCAATTCCCGCAGGTCGAGCTGCTTGCGGCGGGAGAAGAATTCCGGATGCTGCTCGAAATACGCCGACACCTCCGCCGCAGTCGGCTTGGCCGGCGTGCCCAGACGTTTTTGCATGTAGGTCTGGGCGATGATCAGCGCCTTGGCCCGCTCAACGGCCTGCACCACCTTCGGATCGCGGTCGAGTTTGTCTTTGGCGGCTTCATTCAGCAGCAACTGCCGGTCGATCAGCGACTCCACCAGCTGCCGTTTAGCTTGTTCCTGTTGCGCGGCCTGCACGCCCGAGCGCTGCAACTCTTCGTTCAGTTGCAAAACTGTAATTTCTTCGCCGTTCACACTGGCCAGTGCCTGCCCGGGCTTCTTTTCCTTCTCGCCGCATGCGCTCAAAGCGGCCAACGCCGTCAACATCACGCCGGCACGCAGCAGGCGGCCGGAGGCGCGCGAAGATTGGGGGCGAATCGAGCTGGCGGTATCAAGATGCTTCAAAATATTTCCTTTAAGATTTATTACCTTGATCGGGACGCAATCACTGCGCCATCCCACGGCCGTGGAACGAAGACCCGCAGCAGGGACTGAACTGATTTTCGTCAAAAGTATGCGATGGACGTCGGTGATTGTCAATATTATAAATTTACTTCCCGAGGAAAAACATTGTCATTTTTAATAATTGACAATGATACCAATGAGATGAAAAAACCGGCAACACCGCTGCCGCCCGGCGCAGATCCATGCAACTATAACAACTGTTGATTAAGACCCGCTTAATGTCGCCCGTCTAGTGCGCGTTTTCGCGCGCCAGCACCACTTTGACCGTGCGTAAAATAATCCAGATATCGAGCCACAGCGACCAGCTGCGCAGATAGTCCAAGTCGTAGCGGATACGCGCTTCCATTTTATCCAGCGTTTCCGTTTCGCCGCGCAAGCCATTGACCTGCGCCCAGCCGGTGATGCCCGGCTTGACCTTATGACGCAGCATGTAGCCCTTGATTAATTTTCGATATTGCTCGTTATGGGCGACCGCATGCGGGCGTGGGCCGACGATGCTCATTCTGCCCTGCAGCACATTGATGAACTGCGGCAACTCATCGAGCGAGGTGCGCCGCAAGAAGGCGCCCACCCGCGTCACCCGCTGGTCATTCTTGGTTGCCTGCACCACATGGTCGCCATCGTCGACGGCCGTCATCGAACGGAATTTGTAGACGATAATTTCCTCGCCATACAGGCCATAGCGGCGCTGGCGGAAAATCACCGGCCCGGATGAACTGCACTTCACCGCCAGCGCGATGACAAACATAACAGGCAGCAACATCAACTGGATGATCAGCGCCAGCACGATGTCGCTGATCCGCTTGATCATGCTGTTGAGGCCGGTAAACGGACTCTCGCAAATGGCGATCACCGGCATGCCGCCGACGTTGTCGAAGCGGGCCTGCATCAAGTCGAACACGTAGATATCGGGCAGAAAATACACCGAAGCGGTCGTATCCTGCAGCTCATCGAGCAGCTTGCGTATCCGCGGCTGGGCAGAGATAGGCTGGCTAATGAAAATCATCTTGATATGGTGCTCGCGGACGAAGGCGGCAATGTCCGCCATCCTGCCCAGCATCGGATGATTCAGCGACGGCGGCCGACGATCTTCGGTGCGGTCGTCGAAAAAGCCATGCACGCTCATGAACAGATTGGGATTGGCTTCGATCGTACGGGCGAATTTAATGCCCACATCGTTGGCGCCGATGATGGCGACCGACCTTACTTCCGTCGCCGCAGGCGATCCCGCCCCCATCTTGCGCGCCGCCAGATGGATGCCAAGCAAGATAAAGGGGGTCAGCACGAACCAAGTCAATACCACTGTTTCGTCATAGTGGTAAGCCAGGCCGCTGGCTACGCCGAGCAGCCACAACAGGGCGGCGCTGACGATCCAGCCGACGAAAATGTCGCGGGAAAACGCCAGCATGCGGCCGCTGCGCCAGGTCCGGTAGGGATCGAAATGCGGATACACTGCGGACGAGATAAAGAACGCCAGCACCATCAACACCAGCGAATAGCCGGTAAATGGCACGCCCAGCAGCGCTGAGATCAGGTACAGGGACCCCATGATAATCAGCGGATCGACCACGCGCTGAAAGAAGGAAATTAAAGGGATATCGTTGACCGTCATAGTAAATCTTAAAACTGCGCGCTGACGCTGAAGGAGGCGCCGTTCGCGCGGTAATTGTTGGTGCCGACAAAGGGACTGCCGGTGCGGGACTCACGGAACACGCCCGCGTTCAATTGCACGGCCTGCAAGGGCGCATAGGTCAGCCCGGCGTTTAGGCTGCGGGTGGAGTCCTCTATGGCGCCGGGCAATACCACCCCGTTGATGGTGTCGAACTGGCGGCGCTCACGGCGCCACGACGCATCGGCGCGCAGCTTCGCGGAAATGTCCCAGCCTGCCGCCGCGCTCATGCCCTTGTTGAAACTGTTGCTGATGAAAGTACTTTCCACGGCGGAAAACTCGCGCCAGCCGGACAAGGTAAAGCTCAGCTTGCCCAACGGACGCCAGACGAGATTGCCCTTGCCGTTGGCGCCGCTGGAGTTACGCTGGGAGAAAAACACATGCTCACGCCGCGCCCATCCGACCAGCATCTGCAGCTGCGTGGTGCCACTGAAAGCCCAGTTAACGTCGGCCTTCAACTCATCCTGGCTATAGCCATCATCCACCGTCGTGCTGCCGATCTGCCGGTGATTGGGATACGCCCCTTTCAGATGGCGCAGCTGCACGCCGATCCGGCTGCCGCTGGCGGCCAGGAAATCGATGCCACCGAAGGCCACGTCCTCGGTGTGATCGTTGTAGCGCTGCGCCAGCAGGTCGTAGGTAAATTTCTCCTCCGAATAACCGCCGCGCAACTGCCAGCTGGGATGGAAACGCCATGCGCCATCGACGTATTCGCGGCGCTGGACCCGCAAGTTGCGCTCATTGCTGTGGTAGTCGGTGAAGGGCGTCAGGGTCTGCGCATATTTTCCGCCGACATGCCCCTCCAGATGATTGCCCAAATGCCACTCCAATGCAGCCAAAAAATCCTTGCCGTTATAGTCCAACTGCTCGTACTTGGAAAACTTGACATTGCTGATCTTCGCCTGCCCGGTCAGCACCTGGCGGCCCAGCGGCCGTTCGAACGAGGCGCCGACGGCGGTTTGCAACAAGGTGTCGGAGCGGCTGCCGACAAACCCGGGCGCCTGGTCGGGCAGGCGGAACAAATTGTCTTCGTAGCTGTAGGTGAGGACTGCAAACGGGTGGACGGTGTCGCTCAACGCGGCCGAAGCGGGCAAGCACACCGCCGTGCCCAACAGCACGGCCAGCGGCCGGGTCAAAGACAGGAAGCGCGTGACTTTACGATAATTCTGGAATGAATCTTTTTTTAGCTGAGAACTCAACATTGGCATTCATCTTTGAGAGAGATCAATAGGCTGGTTATCTATGTTACCAGTATGCCCAGTGATCAGTGGAAATTATCCATGCGCCCAGCAGTCCGTTGGTGACACCGTGTGCGATGACCGGAGCCCACAAGGAACGGCTGCGCATATAGAGGATCGTATATACCGCGCCCGCCACGACACCGGCGAACCACAGCGTGTGCTCGAAGCCGAATAATAACACCGTGATAATAAAGGTTGTGTTTTTTACCCGTGCCGGATCGTGCTGCAAAAACGCCTGCGCATCGAGAAACCGCATCAGAAACGAGCGCCAGAACAACTCTTCCATGACCGGCACCACCAGTGCCGCCCCGGCCAGGCGTACCGCCACCAGCAGCCAGTCGATCTGGCGCTGGTCGCGCGGATCGAAGCCGGCTGAATTGCCCAGCACCATCCACGGGGCATCGAGCCGTATCCACAACCACCATACCGCGATGCCGCACAGCACCGAGAGCGCCAGCACGCCGCCGCGCGGCAATGGCAGCGCGAGCTCCGTATAGTGGCGGCGGTACCACAGCAGCGCCGCCAACACGGCACTGATTTTGACGCCGTACAGCCAACGCAGTTCCGTCGCCGTCCACCCGCAGCGTTCCAGAACATCCGCCACGATGATAAAGCCGATATAGATTATGAACGGCAACACGCGCGCACGCGCGTCACGGTCAAGCATGGCGGCCACGCGGCGCAGAAACAACGCCGGCGCGTCGCGGCAAAGCAAGCACTATCATCGAACATCCTGTCGGCAAGGGGAAGGGAAAGCGCGGCGGCGGCACCGCCCGGCTGAAACCGTGCACATACTACAACAAATTGCCGCGACACTGAACAACATTCACGCCCCCAGCCACTCAGCTTCCCGCGCCGGCCTCGATTGCCTCCCAGCGTTCCAGCGCCGCCAGCAATTCGGCCTCGATCGTGACAATCCGGGCGTTGACCCGCTTGGCTTCGGCGGCATTCTTCTTGTAAAAGTCGGGATCGGACAGTTGCAGCGTGAGGGCGGCTTGTTCGTCTTCCAGCGCCGCGATCAGTCCGGGCAACTCCTCCAGTTCGCGCTGCGCCTTAAAGCTCAGCTTTTTCCCCTTGGATGCGGCGCCGGCGACCGGCGCCGGCGTCGGCGCCGCCACTGGCGGGCGCACCGGCGCCGCCGTTGGCACCGCGCGCACCCGCTCCCAATCGCTGTAGCCGCCGACAAACTCGCGCCAGCGCCCTTCGCCCTCGGCCACTATCACCTGCGTCACGACGTTGTCGAGGAAGGTACGATCGTGGCTGACCAGGAACACCGTGCCCGGATAATCCTCCAGCAACTCCTCCAGCAGTTCAAGGGTGTCGATGTCGAGGTCGTTGGTGGGCTCATCCAGCACCAGGCAATTGGCCGGCTTGGCGAACAGGCGCGCCAGCAACAGCCGATTGCGTTCGCCGCCGGAAAGCGACTTCACCGGCGAGCGCGCGCGCTCCGGCGCGAACAGGAAGTCGTTCAGGTATGTCATGACATGGCGACGCTGGCCATTGACTTCGACCCAGTCACTGCCCGGCGAGATGGTATCCATCAGGCTGGCTTCTTCGTTGAGCTGGGTGCGCATCTGGTCGAAATAGGCGACCTGCAATTTGGTCCCCAGGCGCGCGGTGCCGCCCGACGGCTGCTCTTCGCCGAGGATGATTTTCAACAACGTCGTCTTGCCCGCGCCGTTGGCGCCGATCAATCCGACCTTGTCGCCGCGTAAAATCGTACCGCTAAAGTCGCTGACGATGACTTTGTCGCCGTAGCGCTTGCTCACGTTTTCCAGCTCCGCCACAATCTTGCCCGAACGCTCTCCAGCCCCCACCTCCAGCTTGACCTGGCCCTGTTGCTCGCGCCGCGCCAAACGAGTCAGGCGCAGCGCCTCCAGCCGGCGCACCCGCCCTTCGTCGCGCACCCGCCGCGCCTTGACCCCCTTGCGTATCCAGACCTCTTCCTGAGCAAGGAATTTATCGAATTTCGCATTTTCCACTTCCTCGATTTCCAGCTGCTCGCTCTTGCGCACCTGATACGCCGTGAAATTTCCCGGGAAGGACAACAGGCGGCCACGGTCAAGCTCGACAATGCGCGTGGCGACGTTATCGAGGAAGGAGCGATCGTGTGTAATGAACAACACGCTGCCTTTGAAGTCGCGCAGCAGCCCTTCCAGCCACATGATAGAGGTAAAGTCCAAATGGTTGGTCGGCTCGTCGAGCAGCAACACATCGGGCGCCGAAACCAGCGCACGGGCTAACGCCACCCGCTTTTGCATCCCGCCGGACAAGGTGCTCATCAACATGTCGCCGCGCAGGTCCAGCTTGTTGAGGACGGTCTCGACCTTGTTGGTCAGACTCCACGCATCGGCCGCGTCGAGCTGGACCTGAATGTCATGCATGCGCTCCATCACTTCGTCGTCTCGCCCCAGCCCGAACTGGCCGGTCAGCGCATCATATTCCTTCAACAGCGCCGGCAACGGATCCATGCCCGAGGCCACCGCGTCGAACACCGGCATGGTGGGCTCGAACACGGGCTCCTGCTCCACATAGGCGATCTTGATGTTTTGTTGCATAACCAACAAGCCGTCGTCGAGCTTGAAGCGTCCCGAAATCGTCTTCAGCAAGGAGGACTTGCCGGTGCCGTTGCGGCCGATCAGACCGACCCGCTCCCCTATTTCCAAGGAAAATTCTGCGTGATCAAGAAGTGCAACGTGGCCGAACGCCAGTTGCGCCGAGGAGAGTGAAATAACTGCCATAATTGTTTGGGGGCTGTGCGAACGATCTGAGCATTGACGCTAAAGTCGGTCGTGAAAATGAATAGAGTCAACATTGTACCGATACTGGCGCGATTGGTCGCATAAGTTGTAAAAGTCTCGGCTATAATTGCTGGCGTTTTGCGATGGGGCCAGTTCGGTCCATGTCCGCGACGCGCCATCGCACGATGCCGCCCTCCCCGTAGCACAATGGATAGTGCACATGCCTCCTAAGCGTGGGATACAAGTTCGATTCTTGTCGGGGGGACCATATCTGAAGGCAATCGCTGCCGAAGGCCATCACTCTACTTGCGAATGGAAATTCGATCTCTATGCGTATCTTGCGATTCATGGGCTACCCGATCAACAACTTCAGCACGCTGGAGCAGATGATGTTGGCCCAGGCAGCGCGTCTGGCCGAACTCGGTCACGAGGTGCAGATCGCCTTCGATGGCGTGAAGACGCCCGCCGCCGCCGCCGCCGCCCAGGCTTACGCCCCCCATGTCAAGCTGCATTTGAACCTGCCGGCGGCTTTCGGGCTGCGCCGGCCTCTTGCGCTGTTGCACTATCTGCGCGCCGCCAGACGCCTGATCGCCGACGGCGGGTTTGACATCGTCCACCTGTATTTCGATCCTGGCGCGCGCGTGCTGAACCAGCTCGCCCGGCTCTTCCCACAGACGAAATTCATTCGCACCATCGGCAGCACGCCGGTGCCGCGCGGAACGCGACGCTATCTGGACAGCATCAAGCAGCGCAAGTGGGTGTTCGATCTCTCGCAGATGCAAAAAGTGATCTGCGTCGGCGCCCATATCGGCGCCATGCTGGTGCGGTTTGGTGTGCCCGCCGAGCGTATTGTCGTGATCCCCAACGCGACCGACATCCACCGTTTCCGCCGCATCGGCACGGCCACGCCCGGCACGCGGATGCGACTAGGCTTTGTCGGCCGCTTCAATCCGGTCAAGAATATCGAATTGATGATACGAGGAATGGGCCTGCTGGTGCGCGAGCATCAGCGCCGGGACATCGAGTTGATTTTGGTGGGGGACGGCCAGCTGCGCGCCGGGCTGGAGACCCTGGCGCAGACCGAGGGCGTGGCCGAGTATGTGCGGTTCACCGGCCCGGTCAGCGACATCCCGGGGCTGCTCAATACCGACATCGACATCTACGTTCAGGCGTCCCATAACGAAGGATGCCCGGCTGCCGTGATCGAAGCGATGGCGTGCGAGGTACCGGTGGTGCTGTCCGACATCGAAGGCCACCGCCAAGTCGCCACGCCCGAGCTGCATGGCAGCTATTTCAAGGCCAACGATGTCGCCGACTTCGTGCGCTGCGTGCTGATGGTATGTGATCGCTATGCCGACTATCAGGCGGTCGCCACCCGGGCGCGTGAACACATCGTTGCCACCTATGGCATCGACGCCTGGATCAACCAGGAATTGGCGGTCTACAGCAAGCTGTTGACTTAGGCGCGGGTGCGCCGCGTCAGACGCAGGCCCGCGACCAAGCCCAGACCCAGCGCCAGCATCAGGTAGGTGGACGGCTCCGGCACCGCACCGATCTGAAACACCTGAATCGCACCGAAGGTCACGTCCGGCTGCGAGTAGGTGGAACCGTCCAGTATGCTTTTATAGAAATTACCGGTGTCCGGATCGATATAGGAATACAACAACGACACGCCGCCGCTCGTCAGGTTATACGGCACATAAAGATCGCGCCCCAGACCGAAGGTTGGGCCGACGCTGGCGTTGTTGTATGCCTGGTAGGCGCCCACGGAATCGTACACATAACCCTTGGGCGTTTGACGGTGGATCTCGGAGGAAGTGAGGTTAAACAGAAACGAGGTGCGCTGGGCATTGTCGTAGGTCATGTTGTACTCGCCCGCAGACGCCCAGCTCTGAGGATTGTAGCCACCGATCAGCCAAGTCCTGCCCGAAGCATTGGTGGCTTCCATCACCGAAAAGGTTGCACCTTTGCCGTCGACCGCCCGATGAAAGTCCACCGCCGTATCGCCGGCGGCCTTGCTGTAGATATTGGTCAGCTTGATCGTCGCTTTGCCCAGCCAGTTGGCCAATTGCGTTTCATCAGCCGGAGTAAGCAAGGACACATCCGCATACGCATTGCCCACCAATCCAAACACCATGGCGACCGCCGTCAGGGCAGACGCGAAATTGGTATACATTTTCATTTTGAACCTCTTCAATGATATTGATAAGTAATTTCAAATATACCATGTTGACATAAAGGCTCGCAAAAAAACAATGCGGCGGGCCGCGCCCTGCCATCCTCAAGGTACCGGTCCGCTCCGGCTGCTACTGCAATAAAGGCAACACTTGTTGGGCAGCCAGCTGGTGGGCAACCTGGTTCCAGTGCCCATCCATGGGCAAGAAATCCAAGCGCTCGTGCAAGACGTTCCAGTGTTGCGAAAACACCGGTTGCAAGTCGACCACGCGATATCCGACGCTGCGCGCCCGATCGATGAAGGCCGCCCGGTCATCCCCTCGCCAAATCTGCTTGGCATGCAGCGGATCATAGATGGCTTTCCTGTCGCCATCGACCACAAAAATCACCTGCGTATTCTGCCCGGCTATCCGTTGCAGCTGTTGGAAATAGTAGGCAAGTGCGCGGTCGCGCCGCGTCAGTTGCTGCTTGGTCGGCAACTGCACCACAGCATGTGCCTCAGGCGTCAAAAGCCAGTCACGCGCCTTCAGATTGTAGTAAATGTAGCGCGCCAACGCGGATTTCAACACCAGCTGCTTGTTGGACGATTCTTCGTAGCGCGCATGGACCAGCTGAACCTTGCCATTGAGCTCCTGAATTCCGCTATGTCCCCGCGCTGGAGGCTCGACGAGGCTTAGCATATTCCCTTCCTCTACCACGATGACCAGATTTTTCGGTTGAATCAAAGGAATATAAAAGCGTGCGATTTCCAGCGTGTCGGCCAATCCGTTGCCCGACGCAGCTCCCGCATACACGCCGCCTCCGGACAGGCGATTCAAGTTCCCCTGTATCGTCTGCGGATAATCCAGCATCAGCGCTTCGACAAAGCTATCGCCGATCACCAGGGCGCGCGCGCCGGCAGCGAAATCCGGCGAGTTATTGAAGCCTTGTTGATTGGTCACTCCACGGCGCGCATTCGATAATGCCCAACCATACGAATAGGTATAAGGCAAGCGGGGCAAATACCGATTGAAAGGCAACTCCTGTGTGGTCGATTGCAGGCGTAGCCCCGACACCACCGGCAAACATTGAAATATCGCTTCCAATCCGATCAGGGACAGCACCCCCCCCAGGATGATGGGAAAAAAAATACGCATGGCAGCCATTAAAAGTTAAAGTAGAGAAATTCGGATACGCCACGGGTCTCGCTTACCAACAGACAAAGCAGGCTCATTATCAGCAGCGCGCCGAATAACAGCCCGCCGCCGGCCGTACTCAGCCGGGCTTCACGCTGCAGTTGAGATCCCCTCCCCAGCAGCTGGTAGGCGTTCGGCAGCAGAAACGCGATGGCGGCACAGCAAACCAGCCAAATCAGGCAGGAATCAACATTCATGATGCGGTTCATCCCCAGCAAAGTCCCGGCTGTGGTCCATCCGGTAGCCGGCGACACCATGGCGTACAGGATGGCGCCCGCTGACGCCATGCTATTGGCACGAAACAGCACCCAACCAACCACCACCGCCAAAAACGTTACCGCTCCGCCAAGCGCGCTAAGCAGTCTTCCTTGGCGATCGCCAAGCAGACTACGCAGTCCGTGATTGCAAACCAAGTACAGGCCATGCAATAGCCCCCACATCACAAAGGTCCAGTTGGCGCCGTGCCAGAGTCCACCAAGCAACATAGTGATGACCAGATTGAGATATCGCCGTACCGTGCCGTGACGATTTCCACCCAATGCGATATACAAATAGTCGCGCAGAAAGGTGGAAAGTGTGATGTGCCAGCGGCGCCAGAACTCAATAATGGAGGTTGACTTATATGGAGAGTCAAAGTTAATCGGCAATATGATACCGAACATGTAGGAAAGCCCGTAAGCCATGTCGCAGTAGGCAGAGAAATCGAAATACAACTGGAAGGTGTACGCCAATGCACCCGCCCAAGCCTCCAACATGGTCAGATGCGCGTAATGAATATCGAATACCGGTCCGACATAGCGTGCAACACCGTCTGCCAGGACTACCTTCTTGAACAGTCCAATCGAGAAAAACATCATGCCCAGCACTATTTTCCCACGCGAGTAGACGTGCGTAGCGGGGTCCTGAAATTGCGGCATCATCTCCTTATGGTGCAGGATCGGGCCGGCGATCAAGTGCGGGAAGTAAGTGACGAACAGGCCATAACTTTCTGGCCGATAGTCTGCCACCTTGCCGCTGTAAGCGTCGACAAGGTAGGCAATTTGCGTAAAGGTGAAGAACGATATCCCGATAGGCAAGGCTAAGGCCAATGATTGATGAGAGCGCCCAAGCAACCAGTCGACATTCATCAATAAAAAATCAGAATATTTAAAGAAAATTAACAGTGACAAGTTAAATATAAGCCCGCCGATCAACCAGCGCTTGGCAATACCTGCTTGCCCCCGGCTGCGCCAATCCGATATCTTTCCGCCGGCCATAAAATTCGTCAAAATGGAAACCGCCAAAACCGGCAGGAATTTGACATCCCAATAGCTATAAAACGCTACCGAGGCGCAAAATAGAAAGACGACGGAAAGACGCAGTGAAAAGCGTGACGAAAAAAAATAGCCCGTCAACGCTAAAGGCAAAAACACCAGAAAAAAGGGAAAGGTATTAAATAACACGTGATATTCCGCTCAAGAGGAGGAGGATCAAAGAGCAGCCCTGGGGACCGCAACTTATCTAACCAAAATGGTTGCCAATTTACCACATCATGGCGACTATCACGTGTTCTTGTCGGCAGAAACCACGCTGGGCGGTCCCAGAAGTCCCACGGCTGATCAAGGTACGATGGCCGTTACCTCGATCTCCACCCGCGCCCGGTCCTCGACCAGCCCGGCCACCTGCACCGCCGTCATGGCCGGGAAATGCAGGCCGATGATCTCGCGGTAGGCGGCGCCGACCTCCTTGTAGGCGCCAACGTACTCCTTTTTGTCGAGCACATACCAGGTCATGCGCACGATGTGCTCGGGCCGCGCGCCGGCCTCGGCCAGCACCTCGACCACATTCTGCAGCGCCTGGCGCACCTGGCCGGCGAAGTCGTCGGTGTGGAACACGCCCTGCCCGTCCCACCCTATCATGCCGCTGACGCACACCGTGCGCCCGCTGGCGGCCACGCCGTTCGAATAGCCACGCGGCCGCACCCAGCCCGGCGGTTGAAGAAATTCCATCATTGTTCCTTAGTGTTGGCCGCGCGCAGCAGTTCGCGCGCGATGATCAGTTGCTGTACTTCGGTGGCGCCCTCGTAGATGCGCAGCGCGCGGATCTCGCGGTACAGCCGCTCGACCGGCTGCTCGCTGACCACGCCCAGGCCGCCGAACATCTGCAGCGCGGCGTCGATCACCTGCTGCGCCGTTTCGGTGGCGGTCAGCTTGGCCATCGCCGCCTCCTTGGTGACATTGCGTCCCTGGTCGCGCTGCCAGGCGGCGCGGTAGGTCAGCAGCGCGGCGGCGTCGATGCCGGTCGCCATCTGCGCCAGCTTGGCCTGCGTCATCTGGAAGTCCGACAGCATCTGGCCGAACATCTTGCGCTGCATGGCGTGCGCCAGGGCCTCGTCCAGCGCGCGCCGCGCAAAGCCCAGCGCGGCCGCCGCCACCGAGGTGCGGAACACGTCCAGCGTGGACATCGCCACCTTGAAGCCCTGCCCCGCCGCGCCGATGCGCTGCGCGGCCGGCACGCGGCAATCGCGCAACACCAGCCGCGCCAGCGGATGCGGGGCGATCACCTGGATGCGCTCGGCGATCTCGAAGCCCGGCGTGCCGGCATCGACGATGAAGGCGCTGATGCCGCGCGCGCCCGGCTGTTCGCCGGTGCGGGCGAACAGCACGTAGAAATCGGCGATGCCGCCGTTGGAAATCCAGGTCTTCTCACCGTTGAGCACATAGTGGTCGCCATCCTGCACCGCCGCGCACTGCATGGCGGCGACGTCGGAACCGGCCTGCGGCTCGGACAGCGCGAAGGCGGCGATCGCCTCGCCGCGCGCCACCCGCGGCAGGTAGGCCTCGCGCTGCGCCGGCGTGCCGTGCAGGCTGATGGCGCCCGAGCCCAGCCCCTGCATGGCGAAGGCGAAATCGGCCAGGCCGTTGTGGCGCGCCAGCGTTTCGCGGATCAGGCAGATGGCGCGGGTATCGATGCTCTCGCCCGCCGCGCCGGCGATCGCGTGCTGGAGCCAGCCGGCGTCGCCCAACTGGCGCACCAGCCGGCGGCAGGCGCCATCGACGTCGGCCTCGTGATGCTGCGCGATGTGCTGCGCGGCCCAGGCGTCAAGCTCGCGCTCCAGCACCACATGGCGCTTCTCGAAGAACGGCCATTCCAGATAGGTTTTATCGCTCATCAGTCGCCTTCGAATTCAGGTTTTTGCTTGGCCACGAAGGCATGGTAGGCACGGTGAAAATCGTTGGTCGCCATGCAGATCGCCTGCGCCTGCGCTTCCGCCTCGATGGCTTCGTCGACGCCCATGTTCCATTCCTGCTGCAGCATCTTCTTGGTCATGCCGTGGGCGAAGGTCGGGCCGTCGGCCAGGCCTTGCGCGAAGGCGCGCGCCGCCGGCAGCAGCGCATCCGGTTCCTGCAGGCTGTTGAAAAAGCCCCAGCGCTCTGCCTCCGCGCCGGACATCGAACGGCCGGTGTACAGCAGCTCGGCCGCGCGGCCCTGGCCGATCACGCGCGGCAGCAAGGCGCAGGCGCCCATGTCGCAGCCGGCCAGGCCCACCCGCGTGAACAGGAAGGCGGTCTTGCTGCGCGCCGTGCCGAGACGGATGTCCGAGGCCAGCGCCAGGATCGCGCCGGCGCCGGCGCAGATGCCGTCGACCGCCGCCACGATGGGCTGCGGACAGGCGCGGATTGCTTTCACCAGGTCGCCCGTCATGCGCGTGAAGGCCAGCAGGCCGGGCATATCCAGCTTGGTCAGCGGGCCGATGATGTCGTGGACGTCGCCGCCGGAGCAGAAGTTTTCGCCGGCGCCGGTGATGACCACGGCCTTGACGTCGTCGGCATAGGCCAGCGCGCGGAACAGGTCGCGCAGCTCGGCGTAGGAATCGAAGGTCAGCGGATTCTTGCGCTCGGGGCGATTGAGCGTCAGCGTGGCGACGCCGCCGCTGACTTCAAACAGAAAATGGCTGGCCTGGTAATCGGCCAACGCGGCGCGGTTGCCGGGCAGTTGCTGGGCTTCGCCGGGAAGATATCGCATGGTGTGGTTCCTTATTTTTCGTCCGAGGCGTTCAGGTGCTGCTTCATCTGCGACAGCAGGTCGATCAGCTGGCTCTTGTCGGCGCCGGAGATATCCTGCAACAGCTCGGCGATCCAGCCTTCGTGTTCGGCGGCCATGGTGGCGAAGGCCTTGCGGCCGGCCGCCGTCAGCTTGACGCTGTAGGCGCGGCCGTCCTTCGGGTCCGGCACGCGCACCACCAGCTTCTCCTGCTCCAGCTGGTCGGTGATGCCGGTGATGTTCCCGCCGGTGACCATCATGCGCTTGGACAGTTCGCCCATGCGCAGGCCTTGCGGATAACGCTCCAGCTGCGCCATCAGGTCGAAGCGCGGCAAGGTGATGCCGAAGCTGGCGCGCAGCCGGCTGCGGATCTCGTTCTCGATCCTGACGGTGCAGGACAGCATGCGCAGCCACAGCTTGAGCGACTGGTGATGGTCCTGCGTCAGGCGGCTGGCCAGGTCCAGCACCGGCGCATCGTCGCCCTGGTCCTCAATGGGGTTTTGCTCGTTCTCGTTATCTGAAAATGGTGGCATAGTTTCCTCGTACTTCACATCACTTCGCCGCCGGCGACGGCGACGGATTGTCCATTCATGGCGCCCGCCTCGGGCAGGCAAAGCCAGGCCACGGCGCTGGCCACTTCCTCGCTTTGCACCAGCCGCTTCTGCGGATTGCCGGCGGCCAGTTCGGCGCGCGCCTGGTCCTCGCTGCGGCCGGTCCTGGCGACGATGTTGGCGACCGCCTCGCGCACGATATCGGTTTCGGTGTAGCCGGGGCAGACGGCGTTGACCGTCACGCCCTTGGTCGCCACTTCCAGCGCCAGCGCGCGCGTCAGGCCGATCACGCCGTGCTTGGCGGCGACGTAGGCAGACACGTAGCGATATCCGACCAGCCCCGCCGTCGAGGCGACGTTGACGATGCGGCCCCACTTCGCTTCCAGCATGCCGGGCAGCGCGGCCTGGGTGCAGTGGAAGGTGCCGGTCAGGTTCACGTCCAGCATGCGCTGCCACAACGCGGCGTCGGTCTTGCCAAACGGCGCGGACGCGGCCTGGCCGGCGTTGTTGACCAGGATGTCGATGCGGCCGAAGCATGCGACGGCGGCGGCAAAACCGCTGCGCACCGATTCCTCATCGGTCACGTCCAGCGCCTGCATGGCGACCGCGCCGCCCAGCGGCTGGGCGATGGCGCTCATGGATTCGACGGCGGCCAGCAACGCCTGCGCATCGCGGCCCGCCAGCGTGACGCGCGCGCCGCGTAGCAGCAAGGCCTGCGCGCAGGCGGCGCCGATGCCGCGCGCGCCGCCCGTCACCAGCGCGTGCTTGCCGGACAACGGCAGGCCGCCTGCGCCTGCGCCCGTGACCGCGGCCACGCCGGCGCTGCCGGCCGAGGCGGAACCCGGCGCCAGATAGGCGTCACGCGCTGCGGTCTTGTTTATCTCGCTCATACGTTCACCCTTCCAGCAACTTGGCCGCGACCTGCTGCGGTGTGAGACCGGTATTGGCCGCCGCCAGCTTGCGTTCGCGTTCGAGATTGCGTTCCAGCTGCTGCTTGGCGGGCAGATACTGCTTGGGCCAGGCGATGGCGGAATAGCCGATCTTCGCCGCTTCCGTCAGCGTCCACGCCGGATTGGCCAAGTGCGGGCGGCCAACGGCGCACAGATCGGCGCGGCCGGCGGCGATGATGCCGTTGGCGTGGTCGGCCTCGAAGATCGAGCCGACCGCGATCGCGCCTATGCCCGCCTCGTTGCGGATACGGTCCGCGAACGGGGTCTGGAACATGCGGCCGTAGACCGGCTTTTCCAGCTTGCTGACCTGGCCCGACGAGCAGTCGATCATGTCGGCGCCGGCGGCCTTGAACAGACGGGCGATATGCACCGCGTCGTCCGGCGTGATGCCGCCGTCGACCCAGTCGTGCGCGGAGATGCGCACGCTCATCGGCTTGTGCTGCGGCCAGGCGGCGCGCATCGCGGCGAACACGCGCAGCGGGTAGCGGCAGCGGTTTTCCAGGCTGCCGCCGTATTCGTCGCCGCGCTCGTTGGTCAGCGGCGAGATGAAGGACGACAGCAGGTAGCCGTGCGCGCCGTGCAGCTCCAGCCAGTCGAAGCCCGCCGCGTCGGCCGCCTGCGTGGCGCGCACGAAATCGGCCTCGATGCGATCCATGTCGGCCAGCGTCATGGCGCGCGCGGTCTGCGATACGCCGGCCAGGTACTGCTGCGGCGAGGCGGAGACCAGCGGCCAGTTATCTTGGCTACTCGGCAGCGGCTGATCGATACCATCCCACATGGCGCGGGTCGAGCCCTTGGCGCCGGCGTGGCCCAGCTGCAGCGCGATCTTCGCGTCGCTATGCTGGTGGACGAAATCGACGATGCGCTTCCAGGCCTGCGTGTGCTCCGGCGCATACATGCCGGGACAGGCCGGCGTGATGCGCGCGTCGGCCGATACGCAGGTCATTTCGGCGAACACCATCGCCGCGCCGCCCAGCGCGCGCGCGCCCAGGTGGGCCAGGTGATAGTCGCCGACGACGCCGTCCACCGCGCTGTATTGCGCCATCGGCGAGACGACGATGCGGTTCTTCAGGACCACGTCGCGCACCTTGAAGGGCGTGAACATCGGCGGCGCAGCCTTGGCCGGCGCCAGGCCGGCCTGTTCGCCGGCGCGGGCGGCGAACCAGCGCTCGTAGTCCGCCACGTAGGCCGCATCGCGCAGGCGCAGGTTTTCGTGCGACAGGCGCTGGCTGCGGGTCAGCATCGAATAGGCGAACTGCGGCGCCTCCATCGCCGTGTAGCGGTCGACGTTCTCGAACCACTCCATCGAATTGCGCGCGGCGCTTTGCAGCTTGATGACTTCCACCGCGCGTGCCGATTGATACGCCGCCAGCGCGGCCTTGGCATCCGTATGCTGGCCGAAGCAGCGCGCCAGTTCGATCGCATCCTCCAGCGCCAGCTTGGTGCCGGACCCGATCGAGTAATGCGCCGAATGCGCGGCGTCGCCCATCAGCACCACCGGAATATCGCCGTTCCAATGCACCCACTGGCCGCAGACGATGCGCGGGAACTTGATCCACATGCCGGAGCCGCGCAGGTGCGCCGAATTGGACATCAGCCCGTGCCCGTCCAGCTGCTCCGCGAACAGCTGCTCGCAATACGCGATCGACTGCTCGGCGCTCATGTCCTCCAGCCCCGCCGCGCGCCACACCGCTTCCGGCGTCTCGACGATGAAGGTCGAGGTATCGCCGTCGTATTGGTAGATGTGGGCCTGGAACCAGCCGTGCTCCGTCTGTTTGAAGGCGAAAGTGAAGGCGTCGAACTTCTTGCGCGTGCCCAGCCACACGAAGCGGCACTGGCGCGCTTCGATCTGCGGCTGGTAGCTGTCGGCGTAACGCGTGCGGGTGCGGCTGTTCAGACCATCGGAGGCGATCACCAGCTGTGCGTTGTAGCGGGCGGCGATTTCCTGGTCGTCCATCACCTCGGTCTCGAACACCAGCGACACGCCCAGCTCCTCGCAGCGCTGCTGCAGGATGTTGAGCAGGCGCTTGCGGCCGATGCCGCAGAAACCGTGGCCGCCGGACGTGACCTTCTCGCCCTTGAAGAAGACGTCGACATCGTCCCAGTGGTTGAACGATTGCAGGATCGCGCGCGCGGTAGCCTCGTCGGAGTTCATCAGGTTGCCCAGCGTCTGGTCGGAGAACACCACGCCCCAGCCGAAGGTATCGTAGGGACGGTTGCGCTCCACCACCGTGATCTGGTGGGACGGGTCCTGCTTCTTCATCAACAGGCTGAAATACAGGCCGGCGGGACCGCCGCCTATGCAGACAATATTCATGCGATTCTCTTTATTCGGTACGCAGCTTGAAGCGCTGCAGTTTGCCGGTTTCGGTGCGCGGCAGCGCGGTCAGGTAGCGGATCGCGCGCGGATACTTGTACGGCGCGATCTGCCCTTTGACGAACTCCTGCAACTGCGCCGTCAACTCCGGCGACGCCTCGTGGCCCGGCTTGAGCACCACGTGCGCTTCGACGATCTGCCCGCGCTCCTCGTCCGCCCGGCCGATCACGCCGCATTCGGCCACGGCGGGATGGCGCAGCAGCGCGTCCTCCACTTCCGGGCCGGCGATGTTGTAGCCGGCCGAGATGATCATGTCGTCGGTGCGCGAGCGATAGTAGAAATAACCGTCGGCGTCCATCTCGTAGGCGTCGCCGGTCAGGTTCCAGCCATTGAGCACGTAGTCGCGCTGGCGCTCGTCCGCCAGGTAGCGGCAGCCGGTCGGGCCTTTCACCGCCAGCCGGCCGATCACGCCCGGCCCCACCGGATTGCCGTCGTAGTCGAGGATGCAGGCCTGGTAGCCCGGCACCGGCTTGCCGGTGGCGCCCGGCCGTATCTGGTCGCCCGCCGCCGAGATGAAAATGTGCAGCAGCTCGGTGGCGCCTATGCCGTCTATCATCGCCAGCCCGGTGGCCTGGCGCCAGCTCTCGCGCGTCGCCAGCGGCAGCGCCTCGCCGGCGGAGACGGTCTTGAGCAGGCTGCCGATGTCGTACTTGTCGGCCAGCGGCGCCATCTGCCGGTAGAAGGTGGGCGCCGTGAAGCACACCGTGGCCCGGTACTGTTCGATCGCCTTGAGCAGGGTTTCCGGCGTCAGTTTCTCCAGCAGCACGGCGGTCGCGCCGACCCGCAGCGGGAACAGCAGCAAGCCGCCCAGGCCGAAGGTAAAGGCCAGCGGCGGCGTGCCGATGAAAACGTCGCTGCGCTGCGAAGCCAGCACCGAGCGCGGGAAGCAGTCGCAGATCGCCATCACGTCGCGATGGAAATGCATCGTGCCCTTGGGGATGCCGGTGGTGCCGGAGGTGAAGCTGATCAGGCACACATCGTCGGCCGCCGTGTCCACTGCGTCGAAACTGGCCGGCTGCTGCGCCATCAATGCTTCCAGCGTGCCGTCGGCGGCGCCGAACCACAGCGTCTTCGCCCGCACGGCGGCCGGCAAATCCACCGCTTCCATTTCCGCGCGCAGGCCGTCCGCGCACAGCACGGCGTTGATCTCGGCCTTGCCGGCGATCGTCCCCAGCTCGCGCGCGCGCAGCAGCGGCATGGTCGGCACAGCGATGCAGCCGGCCTTCAA
Organism: Duganella rhizosphaerae; assembly: GCF_040364205.1. Taxonomy (NCBI): domain Bacteria; kingdom Pseudomonadati; phylum Pseudomonadota; class Betaproteobacteria; order Burkholderiales; family Oxalobacteraceae; genus Duganella; species Duganella rhizosphaerae. Next base: position 36,756 of record NZ_BPWK01000017.1, on the reverse strand, counting down.
CACCGCCAGCACGCAGGCCGCCATCATCGGGTTGTTGGCGCCGCGCAGCAGCACGCGGTTGCCCGCCTCCAGCCCCAGCGGGCCGCGCAGCACGTGGGCGATGCGGTCGATCTGTTCCAGCAATTGCGCGTAGGTCCAGCTGAGCTGCTCGCCGCGCACCGCGACGCGGTCGGCGGCGCCGCCGGCCAGCGCGCCGTCGAACAGCTCCGCCACGCAATTGAGGCGCGGCGGGTATTGAAGCTCGGGCAGGTCGAAGCGCAACTCGGGCCACTGTTCCGGCGGCGGCAAGTGCTCGCGCGCGAAGCGGTCGGTATGCGCGCTGTCGCCGTAGGTCACGGAAGCGCTGGCAGAACTGGCTGTCGGTCTGGTCATGGTCGCCCTGAAGTTGAAGGTCGTTCGGTATCCGCTGCTCACCCAGCAGATACTTTAAACCTAAACTATCTCAACATCAAGTGCTATCGCTCAGGCGGAGACGCCCTGCCGCACCAAGCCGGATTGATGAATCACGGCGCGCACCACGTCGGCCAGCACCGCTTGCACGGCCTCGTTGGTCAGGCCGCCAGGATCGAAACCCTTCAGCGCGACGGCCGCGCCGTCCAGCCCCAGCGTGACGCAACCGGCGTGCAGGCGGTCGATGCGCGCCTGCGCCTCCGGCTGCTGGCCCTTGGCCAGCAAGACTTCCAGATCGCCGCTGGCGGCGGTCAGCTGGTTCTGGAAACCGCTCAGATAGACCAACAGCCGCTCGGCGTTGATGCCCAGGCGGCGCATGGTGGTGGCGGGATCTTCGGCGTGGTGGTCGTAGCCGCTGGCCGCCTGGTCGAGGAACCCCACCAGGTGCACGCGCACCTGCTCGGCCTGGAATGGCTTGACGATATAGCCGGCCGCGCCGGAATTGGTGGCCTCCTGCACGGTATCCTTGTCGTTGGCCGACGTCACCAGCACGAAGGGCATGGTGTTGATTTCCGCATGCCCCTTCACGCGCTGGAGCAGCTCCATGCCGGACAGGCGCGGCATGCGCAGATCGCAGAAGCAGATCGCCGGACGCAAGCCGGCTTCCAGCTGCTCCCAGGCGTCGGCGCCGTCTTCCGCTTCGACGATATCGAACTTGCCACAGCTGTCGATCAGGTGCATCAACACCATGCGCGAGACGACATCGTCGTCGACTACCAGAACTTTCATGAGACTCCCTGTGCCCTTGACAACTACTTTAGTGTGACCTCAGTACGGCACTTTCCAACGATATTACATGAAAAACCGGGCTTGTACGTCCTGGACAGATAAGGATTTATACGAATTGCCTCAGCTTACAAAGTGCTAGCCGCGCCGGCCCGCAGCAGCAACGCGCGCAGCTGGGGCATGGCTTCGAGGATGCGCGGCCAGTTGCCGTGGTCCGCATCGAGCTCCAGTTCCCCACACAGCGCCTGCAATTCCTGCTCCTCCAGATAGCCGGCGCTGCCCTTCATGCCGTGCAGCAGGCGGCTGGCGACTTCGGCGTCGCTCCGCTCCACGGCGCGTTCCAGCTCCGCCAGCCGCAACGGCGCATCCTGGTGGAAGACGCTGCGCAGGCGCAGTTTCAGATCGCTGCCGCCGCTGTGCTGCGCCAGCCGGGCCGGTTCCTCGGCGGCCGGCGCCACGCCGAACAGCGAGTCCAGCTCCGGCGTGCCCAGCGCCGGGTTGTGGCGCGGCTCCATGCGCGGCAGCTGGAAGCCCCGCTGCAGCTGGCGTTCGATCGCGCGGCTGAGCTGGAAGTGCAGCTTGTCCTCGTCAATCGGCTTGGTCAGGAAATCGTCCATGCCGGCGGCCAGGTAGCGGCTGCGGTCTTCCTCGCTGGCGTTGGCGGTCAGCGCGATGATCATCAGTTCCTGGTCGCGCACCGGCGCCGCCTCGGTGCCGCCCGACCGTATCATGCGGGTGGCGCTGGCGCCGTCCATCTCCGGCATGCGTCCGTCCATCAGGATCAGGTCATAGCGCGTCAGCGAGCAGGCCTTGACGGCCAGCGCGCCGTTGGCCGCGATGTCGACCTTGTGGCCCAGGTCTTCCAGCATCATGCGGATGATGATCTGGTTGGTCGGGAAGTCCTCCGCGCACAGCACCTTGAGCTGGTGGCTGTGCGGCTCGCGCGGCACGTGCGGCACCATCGGCGGCGGCACGCCGTTGGCCAGCGGCAGTTCGAACGAGAAGGTGCTGCCCTCGCCCGGCGTGCTGACGGCGTTGATGCCGCCGCCCATCAGCTCGACCAGCTGGCGGCAGATCGCCAGCCCCAGGCCGGTGCCGCCGTAGCGGCGCGTGGTGGAGGCGTCGGCCTGCTCGAACTGCTGAAACAGGCGCGGTATCGCCTCCGCCTCGATGCCGATGCCGGTATCGGAGACGCTGAAGCGGATGCGGTTGAGCGCCCCCTTGTAGCCGGCGCGGGCGCGCTGGTCGTCCTCCTGCGGCACGCGTTCGACGCGCATCGTTACCGATCCGCGCTCGGTGAACTTGAAGGCGTTGCCGACCAGGTTGACCAGCACCTGGCGCAGCCGGGTCGGATCGCCGACGACGAACTGCGGCAGGCCCTCGCCGAATTCCAGGCAAAATTGCACGCTGTGCGCGGCGGCTTGCTCCTCGAACAGGCTGACCACGTTCTCCACCGCCGACGACAGCGAGAAGTCGATATTCTCGATGGTCAGCTTGCCGGCCTCGATCTTCGAGAAATCCAGCAGGTCGTTGATGATCGACAGCAGCGACTGCGCGCTGGCCTGGCCGCGCAGGATCTGCTCGCGCGTGCTGACCGCCAGCCGGCTGTCGCGCAACGCGAAGCCCAGCATGCCGATCACGCCGGCCAGCGGAGTGCGCATCTCGTGGCTCATATTGGCCAGGAATTCGGATTTCTGGCGGGTGGCGTCTTCCGCCTTCTGCTTGGCCAGGCGAAGGCGCTCGTCGTTCTCCTGCAAGGCGCGGTTGGCCAGCGCCAGCTCCTCGGTGTGCAGCCGCACCTGGCGCTCCTGTTGCAGCAACTGGGCCTGGGTCTGGCGCAGGGTTTGCAAGGTCTCTTCCAGCTGCTGGTAGGCGCGCGCGTTTTCCAGGCCGGCGGCGGCGTGCGAGGCCAGCGTTTGCAGCATGTCCATGTGCACCTGCTGGTAGCGGTGCTTCTCGACGCTCTGCACGCACAGCAGGCCGACCACCTTGTCGTTGGCCACCAGCGGCGCATACATCATCGACTGCGCCACGGCGGCCGGCAAGCCGTCCTCGCGCAGACAGGGCACCAGCGTGTCCAGGCCCGACTCGTCCATGTAGTTGCGGAACTCGGCCTGGAAGTCGTTGATGAACACCGGCTTGCGCTGCGTCAGGCACCACACGGCCAGCTGGTTGGGCTGATCCAGGCGGCGCTGGTAGGGCAAGGTGCGCACGCCGGCGTCGATGGCGAACGGGAAGTCGATCACGCCCTGCTCCTCGCGCACGAAGCCGATGCCGAAGATCTGCGCGTCCATCAGGTGATGCACGTGGCGGTACAGCGTGCGCATCGAGGTTTCCATGTCCAGCGTGGCGCTCATCTCGCGTCCAAGCTCGCTCAGCACCGAGATGTTGCGGTGCGCCTGTTCGACGTTTTCCTTCTGCCGCTCGACTTCCTCTTTTTGCCGCTCGGTGTCGACGCGGCGTTGCTCGGCCTCGGCGCGCTGGGCTTCCGCCTCCAGGCGGCGCTGCTCCAGTTCCTGCTTCTGCTGTTGCAGCAGCAGGTTCTTCTGCTCGACTTCCGCCGTGCGCGAGCCGACCAGCTCCTCCAGCCGCTGCTGCTGGTGGTGCAGGCTGCGCACGCGCGCGGCATAGGCGGCGTAGGCCGCGCCCAGCAGGGCCAGGCCGATCACGCCGCGGAACCACCAGGTTTTCCAGAACGGCGGCAGGATGGTGATCTCCAGCGTGGCGGCGTTGTCGTTCCAGATGCCGTCCTTGTTGGCGGCCTTGACGCGGAAGGTGTACTGGCCCGGATCGAGATTGGTGTAGGTGGCGAAGCGCTTGGTGGAGTCGGTGACCACCCAGTCCTCGTCGAAGCCTTGCAGCTGGTAGGCGAAGCGGTTGCGCTGCGGCGCCGCGTAGTGCAGCGCCGCGAACTCCAGCGAGAACACGGAATCGCTCTCGAGCAGCGTCAACGCGTTGGTGTATTCGATCGCCACCTTCAGCACGTCGGGATGTTCGCCCTGCCCCGGCTTGAGCGACTTGTTGAAGATCTGGAAATCGGTGATGGCGACGGTCGGCGCCACGCTGTTCTCGCGCACTTCCGGCGGCGCGAACGCGGTGATGCCGTTGAAGCCGCCGAAGTACAGCGTGCCGTCCGGCGTGCGCAGCGCGGCGCCGTCGAAGTAGGCGCCCTCGATGGTGCCGTCGGCGCCGCTGTAGTTGCGCACCAGCCCCGTGGCCGTGTTCAGGCGCGACAAGCCGCTGTTGGTGCTCAGCCAGAGATTGCCCGCGTCGTCTGGCAGGATGGAGGCGATGGCGTCGTCGGCGATGCCGTCCTTGCGCAGGTAGCGGCGGAAGCGGATGGCGCCGTCGGCCGCCACTTCCATCTTGTTCAGGCCCGCCGCCGTGCCGACCCAGATGGTGCCACGGCCGTCTTCGTACAGGTAGTGCACCTCGTCGTGACTGAGGCTGAACGGGTCGGCCGGGTCGCGCCGGAAGTGGCGGAACTTGCCGGTCTTGCGGTCCAGCAGATCGAGGCCGTTGAAGGTGCCGATCCATAGCTGGCCCTTGCGGTCTTCCAGGATGGGGCGCACCACGTTGTCGGCCAGGCTGCCGATGTCGGACGGATCGTGGCGGAAGGTGCGCACTTCCATGCTCTGCGGATCGAGCCGGTGCAGGCCGCCGCGCGAGGCGATCCACAGGATGCCGCTGCGGTCGCCGACGATGTTGCGGATGGTGTCGCTGGCCGGGTCGCCGCGCACGAAGGACAGCGCCTTGATCGCGCCGCTCTCCACGTTCAGGTGGTTGACGCCGGCGCGGCCGCCGATCCACATATTGCCGTTCTTCTCGCGCCACAACGCGGTGACCTGGTCGTCGCTCAAGCTGTTGGCGCGCTGCGGATCGTGGCGCCACACCTTGCCCTCGCCGCTGACCGGATCGTACAGATTCAGGCCGCCGCTGCTGCCCAGCCACAGCAGGCCGCGCGATTCGGCGACGATGGCGCGCACCTTGTTGTCCGACAGCGTGTTGGGGATGTCGGCCTGGCGCACGATGCGGGCGAAGCCGCCGCTGCCCAGGTCCACCCGGCTGGCGCCGTCGTTCCAGGTGCCGACCCAGAACGTGCCGACGCGGTCGCGGAACAGCGCCGAGATCTGGTTGTCCGCCACGCTGTGGCTGTCGCTGAACTGGTGCATGTACTGCACCAGCCGGTTCTCCGACGGCAACCAGCGCAGCAGGCCGTCGGCCTGGGTGCCGACCCAGACGTTGGTTTCGGCGTCGACGTACAGCGTGGTGATGCTCATGCCCGGCTTCATGCCTTCGCGCGGGCCGAGGCGGCGGCGCTGCGGCTCCTTGCCCAGCAATCGCCATTGTTCCAGGCCGCCCAAGGTGCCCACCCACAGCGTCTGCGCGCTGTCCACTTGCAGCGCCAGCACCGCGTTGTACTTGCTGTCGCCGCTGGCGTCTATCGTGAAGTGCTGGAAGCGCGAATCGCCCGGCGCCAGCATATCGAGGCCGGTGGCGGTGGCCACCCACAGGCGGCCGGCGGCGTCGCGCGCCAGCGCGTTGACCTGGTCGTTGGCCAGGCTGCCGGCATCGGCCGGGTCGTGGTGCCAGCTGGTGAAGCGGCCGCTGGCCGGGTCGAAGTGATGCAGGCCGTCGGCGCTGGCCAGCCACAGGCCGCCGTGGCCGTCGTCGGCGATGGCGCGCACGTGGCGGTTGCCGTTGCCGCGCTGCGGCGATTCGTGCGGCAGGTAGTGGGTGAAGCTTTTGGTGGCGGCGTCGTAGCGATCCAGGCCGCCGTCGGTGCCCACCCACAGCTGGCCGCTGCGGTCCAGGTGCAGCACGCGCACCCAGTTGTCGGCCAGGCTGCGCGGATCGGAGACGGCGCTCTTGTAGGTGACGGTGCGGTAGCCGTCGAAGCGGGTCAGCCCGGCCTGGGTGCCGAGCCAGATGAAGCCCTGCTTGTCCTGGGCGATGGCCAGCACCGATTCCTGCGCCAGCCCGTGTTCGACGCTGAGCTGCTCGAAGCGCAGCGTGCGCGGCGGCGCCCCCGCCCATGCAGCGGCCGCACCCAGGCCCCACAACAGCAGGACGGGCAGCAGCAAACGGCAAAGTAGGCGTGAAAAAAACGTCACGGAAATCTCGTTAAAAAAGTATGCGGGCATCGTGTACCCCGCACACCACAGGCAGGGGTCTGACCCCGTGCGGGGTCAGACCCCATCGTTTCGGGGTTGCGCTTCAGGACTCGAAAAAGGCCAGCACATCGTCCTTGCGCGCTTGCGTGTCGCGCTGTCCGAGGCGGATCAACTCGCAAGTATATGTCGATTCGAACAACAGGTACGACGCGAGTGCGGCGCCGCGGGTTTCGGTGGCGCCTATCCCCGACAGCATGGTGCGTATCGGCGCCGGCAAACTGGCGATGTGGCGGCTGGCGATATCGTCGAGCCGCTCGGACGGCGCGATCACCAGCAGCTGGACCGGCTTGAGCGGCGTCTTCTCCAGCAGCTCCGGCGGCAGCATGGACAGCGTCTTGTTGATGCGCTCCAGCCGTTCGATGTCGACCGCCAGGCTGTCGAGGAAGATCGACGACATGGCGTGGCCGGCGATCTGCGCCAGGCTGGGATAGCGCGCCGCGCTCTTTTCGGCGGCGCTGCGGGCCGGCTCGGTCAGGCGTCCGGCGCCGACCACCAGCACCTTGCTGGCGCCCAGGTGGATGGCCGGCGAGATCGGCGCCAGCTGGCGCATCGACCCGTCGCCGCAGTACTCGCGGTGGCCGCCCATGTACAGCGGCGTGGCCGGGAAGATGAACGGGATCGCCGACGACGCCAGCAGGTGCTCGACGCCGATCTGGTCCTGCAGAGCCACGCGCTGCATGCGTATCCACGGCGCGATGTCGGCGGCGGTCTGGTAAAAGGTCAGGTGGTTGCCGGCGGTGTAGGACGAGGCGGTGACGGCCAGCGCATGCAGCAGGCCTTCGGACAGCACCGCGTCCAGGCGCGGCAGGTCCAGCATGCGGTGCAGCAGGCCGACCAGCGGGGTGTTGTCGAGCAGCGAGGCGGGCGGCGCGGCGCGCCATTTGCGCAGCAGCCAGCCGAACGACAGCAGCGACAGCCAGCGCGCGCCGGAGCGGATCACGCCCAGCGAATCGGCGCGGTAGACCTGTTCGACCTCGATGTTCTGCCAGACGTCGAGCAGCTTCTGCACGCCCTCGCCGAAGTTGTCGGCGCGGCAGGCCAGCGCGGTGGCGTTGATGGCGCCGGCCGAGGTGCCGCAAATGATGTCGAACGGATTGCGCGCGGGTGGCCAGCCCGCTTCCCACAGTATCTCCGAGATCGCCTGCAACACGCCCACCTGGTAGGCGGCGCGGGCGCCGCCGCCCGTCAGGATCAACCCTGTTTTCTTTTGAATTCCCATACGACAAGATTAGCAGGGTCTGCCGGGTTTGGGGAGCGTTTGCGGGCTAGTTTAGAGCCATTAATCGCCTAATACGACACCTTCGCGGCGGGGATCGGCGCCGCCGAACCACTCCGGCTTGCCGTTGACAGTGCGGCGCTGGATGCCCTGCAAGCCGGAGTTGAGCTCGAACTCGCGCACCTGGTGGCCGCGCGCCTTGAGCTGCTCGACCACCGCCGGGCTGACCCGCCCCGCTTCCAGTTCGGTCGGGCCGTTGCGGCTACCGAAGTTGGGCAGGCTGATGGCCTGCTGCACGTCGAGCTTCCAGTCCAGCGTACCGACCAGCACCTTGGCCACGTAGTTGATGATGGTCGAGCCGCCCGGCGAGCCGGTGGCCAGCACCAGCTGGTGGGTGCCCTTGTCGAACACCAGCGTCGGCGACATGGCGCTGCGCGGGCGTTTGCCGGCCTGCACGCGGTTGGCGATCGGGCCGTTTTCGTCCTGCGAATCGAAGGAGAAGTCGGTCAGCTGGTTGTTCAGCATGAAGCCGTCGACCATCTGGCGCGCGCCGAACGCGTCTTCCACCGAGGTGGTCATCGACAGGCCGCCGCCAAAGGCGTCCACCGCCACCAGATGCGAGGTGGATGGCTTGTCGATGGCGGTGTCGGTGCCCCACGCGACCTGCATGGTGGCCGGCGTGCCGTAGTTGGCGCGGCCCATGGACTTCTCGCCGATCAGCGACGCGCGCTGTTTCAGGTAGCCCTTGTCCAGCAGCGCGGCCACTCCCTTGCCGGGCAGCGGCACGAAGTCGGTGTCGGCGACGTAGCGGTTGCGGTCCGCGTAGGCCAGGCGGCCGGCCTCGGTGAACAGGTGGATGCCTTCGGCAGTCAGCGCGCCGCCGACGGGTTTGTACGGGCTGATGTCCTTCACCTCCAGGATCCCCAGCATCTGCGCGATGGCGATGCCGCCGGACGAAGGCGGCGGCGCGCCGCACACGGTCCACGCCTTGTAGTCGCTGCAGATCGGTGCGCGCTCCCTGGCCTGGTAGCCGGCGATGTCGGCGGCGGTCAGCTTGCCGGGATTGGTCGGATGCGCGGCCACCTTGGCGGCGATGTCGCGGGCGATGCGGCCCTGATAGAAGGCGTCGGCGCCGCCGTCGGCGATCTCGCGCAACGTGCGCGCCAGTTCGGGGTTCTTCAACAGGTAGCCGACCGGACGCGGTTTGCCGTCTTCGCCGAAGAAGTAGGCCTTGGCGACCGGGTCGCGCGCCAGATAGCGGTCATACGACAGCAGCGCGTTCAGGCGCGGGCTGACATTGAAGCCGTCTTCGGCCAGCTTGATGGCCGGGGCGAACAGCGCTTTCCACGCCAGCTTGCCGTGCTCCTTGTGGGCCATCTCCAGCATGCGCAGCACGCCGGGCGCGCCGACCGAACGGCCGCCGATCACGCCGATTTCGCGCGAGACGGCCTTGCCGTCCTTGTCCTGGAACAGATGTTCGTCCGCCGAGGCGGGCGCGGTTTCGCGGCCGTCGTAGGATTGCACGCGCTTGCCGTCGGAGTACAGCAGGAAGGAGCCGCCGCCGATGCCGGACGATTGCGGCTCGACCAGGGTCAGCACCAATTGGGTGGCGATGGCGGCGTCGATCGCGCTGCCACCCTGCTTGAGCATCTGGTAGCCGGCCTGGGTGGCCAGCGGATTGGCCGCCGCCACCATGAATTTTTGCGCCGACTTGCCGGCTTTTTCGGCGTAGCCGGTGGCGATTTCGGGCGCCACCTCGGCGCCGGTGCGTTGTGCGTAGGCTGGTGCGTGCAGCGCAGCCAGCAACGGAAGGGACAGCGCAAAGCTCAGCGCCAAAGGCTTAATGCGGGACATGCGGAACATGGACTCTCCAAAATAAGAGGCGCGCGGCCAAGGCCGCGCGCCCGATCACTCTGGCATCCTACACGAAATCGAGTAAACCGTTTACTTCGGCTGCATGCGGATGGCGCCGTCCAGGCGGATGGTTTCGCCGTTCAGCATGGTGTTCTCGATGATGGCCTTGGCCAGGTGGGCGTACTCGTCCGGACGGCCCAGGCGCGGCGGGAACGGCACCATATTGCCCAGTGCGGTGCGCACTTCTTCCGGCATGCCCATCAGCATCGGCGTTTCGAAAATGCCGGGGGCGATGGTCATCACGCGGATGGCGCTGCGCGACAGGTCGCGCGCCATCGGCAAGGTCAGGCCGGCGACGGCGGCCTTGGAGGCGGCGTAGGCGGCCTGGCCGATCTGGCCGTCGAAGGCCGCGACCGAGGCGGTGTTGATGATCACGCCGCGTTCGCCGCTGTCGGTGGCGGCGGTCTTGCCCATCGCGTCGGCGGCCAGGCGGGCCATATTGAAGGTGCCGACCAGGTTGATGTTAACGGTGCGCTGGAAGATGTCCAGCGGGTGCGGGCCGTCCTTGCCGACGGTTTTGATGGCGGGCGCCACGCCGGCGCAGTTGATCAGGCCGCGCAGCGTGCCCAGTGCGACGGCGGCGTCGACCACGGCCTTGCCGTCGGCTTCGGAGGTGACGTCGCACTTGACGAAGACGGCCTTGAGCTCGGCGGCCAGCGCCTCGCCCGGTTCCACCTGCACGTCGGCCAGCACGACTTTGCCGCCCTGCTCGGCGAGCATGCGCGCGGTAGCGGCGCCCAGACCCGACGCGCCGCCGGTGACGATGAATACATTGTTCTGAATTTGCATGTCTGTCCCTATCTCGTTTTTATTTGACGTTTACGTAAACGTCACCTTCGCAATTGTAGCGAATTTTTCATCGATGGATACGGAAAAAGCGCAAGATCGTGCTTTCCCCAGCGTGCTACCGTTTGCGGGCATCTGCAGAGGGGGAAATATGAAAAATGCCAGCACCGCCCTGGACGCCAGGGTCAGCCTCAACTTTTCCATTGCCAAGGTCATCGCGATATTCACCGTTCTCCTCGGCCACTGGTTTTCGCCGTCGATCTTGTGGATACCGGTCACGATCGGCCTGTTTATCTTCGCCAGCTCCTCCGGATACTTTACCGCGCGCATATACGGACCGGATCTCGACATACGCCGGTTTTGGAAAAGGAAGCTGGAACGGCTGGGCATACGCTACTGGATCATCCTGGGTTTCCTTGCCGTGGTGGTCACGCTCCGCGGCCGAACGCTGTTTCACGGCCACACGCTGATGCATCTGTTCGGATTGACGGGGGTGTTGAACTGGATGGGCATCCAGAACCGCAGCGGGCTGGGCGGCGGCCTGTGGTTCTTCACGCTGTTGCTGATGTTTTACCTGGTCTATCCATTGCTTGCCAGGCTCTGCCAGTCGAAACCAAGCGCCTTGGCGGTCGCGCTGGGGGCCACCGTCATTGCCGTGTATCTCGAAGACCAGTCCCGCATCGGCCATGAGCTTTGGCTGACAGCGCTTGGGTTTGTGCTCGGGGTTGCATATGGCGCGCACGAACCGCGACTGAGCGCCTGGCAGGCGGCCATGGTCGCGGGACTCGGGTGCGTCGCGTTGCTGGTGGCTAACCGCGCCGGGTTCAAGGGGGCCAATACCGCGCTGATCGCCATGACGAGCATCGCCTGCAGCGTTTGGCTGGCAAGCGCCGTCAACTTCCGCTGGCACGGCCTTTCACGGCTCGCCAAACTCGAGGATTATCTCCTGGAAATCTTCTTGATACACACTTACCTGTTTATGCACCCGATCCACAACACCCTGCTGGACCTGCTCATCTCGACCATGGTCATCGTTGCCGTGGCCATTGGCCTCAACCACGCCGGAAATTGGGTGTCGTCAAAAGTCCTGCCGCGTCATGCGATCGCGAGCGCTTAGCGCCGTAGAGCCGGATTTTATATTCCTGGCCGAAACTCTCTATTCAAAGACCGGACGGAAAAAACTACGTTCGTAGCTAATGATGCAACGTGTTTCCTCCGCGTATTTGAATGCTGCCATGCATTCCGGGTCTTGAAGTGACAGCGTCCGGTACTCTTCGTACGATGCCAGGGATGGAAACGTGAACATCGCAAGCGCGACGTTATTGCTACCTTCTGACGGCAGAAAGTATCCATGATGCTGACCACCAAATTTTTCAACCAGCGGTATCCACATCTTTCCGTAGCGCTCGAATTCATTGACTTTATAGGGGTCGATGACGTAGCGAAGATAGCAGGTGACCATGAAACTTCCTTTGGGCTAAGCCGACTTCAACGGTTGATGACTGTTACAAGTTGAGTCGCGCGCTTTGTCGATTGAGCATCCGCTGCGGGGAAATGCAGCCTGAACGACAGGACCTTAGCCGACATGTTGTCGTCGGAAAGGTTCAATTCGTAAAACACCGGCTGCCCATCTCTCGCGGTGGAAGCGTAGCGGACTTGGACAAACTTCTGGACTTTGAACAGGACGTTTTTATGCACAGGAACTTCCAGCTTGATGCTTTTCCCATCAGGCAGCGTCGCGACAGGATGTATCGTCGAAAAACCGCCCAGACTATCGTCGACGCGCTTTAAGGCGCGCTCGGTCGTCCCGGTATTTTGCGTTGCCTCTGGCGCGAACATCGCCGCCGCGTCCTTGAAGCGCTGGTGCTGTAGCGCATCCACGAATTTGTCTGCGACCGTGACAGGGCTTACGTCACGATAGGCTGCGGCATGGGAAACGACCAATGTGCAAACCACAAGTGCGCCAAGGCTGGCGAGGTTGAACTTCATGTGCGATAAGCCCGTATTCATTGACAAGCACGCAGGATACTTGATCGAAGGGTACAAAAGTTACTCACATTCTCACATCATGGCGGTCAGTTAGCATTGCAGCCAGACGCCGTTGCGATTGCAGACCTTGCCGGAGGGTGAAATTGCCGTGCCGGGACCGGCGTTGTTGATACGCGCGCCACTGGCGTCGTTGCAGCCGGTGGGGCCGCAGTTGTTCAATGCCTTCGGCGCATTGGGCGGATTGAGCAAGGTTTGCAGCGAAGGCGATGGCGGTGCAGTCGGCATCGCGACTTGCGGCGCCTGCTTGACGACCGGCATGTGCTGGATGATCTGCGGGACCGGACGGCGCGGCATCGGCTTGCGCGCCGGTGCGGTCCTGCAGGGCTCGACGGCCAGCCGCAGACCGTCGGCACTCAGCGTACAGACCGGCAGCTTGGCGTATTCGCGTAATTCCGGCTCGCTGGCGGCTGTGACTTTGGCAGCGCCCGGCGCCGGCGTCTGGGCGACGGCCAGCGCGCCTGGCAGTGTCAGCAGCAGGCATAACGCGGTATGCGGCGTCATGGCGGCGGCGCCACGACGGCCCTGATGAGGCGCCACGGCAGCAGACAAGAGGTGATGTTGGGATAGTAGCCGCGCGGATTGTCGCAGTAATACAAGCGCCGCGACGACCTCCCCGCATCAGGCGGCGGCAGGTACAGCGGCGCGTCGGCGTAGTAGCCGGGCGGATAGTAGTAGCCGTCGTAGTAAGGGCCGTAGTAGCCGTAGCGCGGCCAATACAGCGGCGCGCCGATAAAGATGCCGCCGCGTACGTAGCCGTGGCCGTGATGATAGCCGTGCCCACCGCCTCCATGGAAATGGCTATGACCGCCGCCTCCGTGGCCGCCTCTCTGCGCCCAGGCGTTGGGGCTGACCAACACTCCCAGCAGGAAGGCCAGCGTCAGCGCCGGTTTCAACATATTCATGGCATCACCTCGCGAAGTGCTACACCTTCATTATTAGCAGGTGTAGCACCGGAGGGAAGCGAATGAAACAATTGGTAACGCTTACTTGCCGGACGGTGGCGCCGCTGGCGGCGGCTGATCGGCTGGCGCGCCCTGGCCTGGTGGCGGGCCTTCGGTCATCGGCGCTCCGGCCGGTGGTGGCGGTGGAGCGTCGGCCGGCCTCATCATGCCCGCGCCCGGCGCCACCATCATCGTCGGCGCCGGCGCGGTGATCGCGCTGACCGGCGCCGGCACGGACACCGCCAGCCAACCCGAGGCCGGCAGCAGCGGCACCAACAGCAAGGCCACGATGTTGATGATCTTGATCAGCGGGTTGACCGCCGGACCGGCCGTGTCCTTGTACGGATCGCCCACGGTGTCGCCGGTGACGGCCGCCTTGTGCGCGTCCGAACCCTTGCCGCCGAAGTGGCCGTCTTCGATGTATTTCTTGGCGTTGTCCCAGGCGCCGCCGCCGGTGGTCATCGAGATCGCCACGAACAGGCCGGTCACGATGGTCCCCATCAGCATGCCGCCCAGCGCGGCCGCCCCCAGCAGCATGCCGACCACGATCGGCACCACCACCGGCAACAGCGACGGGATGATCATTTCCTTGATCGCCGACGCGGTCAGCATGTCGACCGCCTTGTCGTACTCCGGCTTGGCCGTGCCTTCCATGATGCCCTTGATGTCGCGGAACTGGCGGCGCACTTCCACCACCACGGCGCCGGCGGCGCGGCCCACGGCCTCCATCGCCATCGCGCCGAACAGGTAAGGGATCAGGCCGCCGATGATCAGGCCGACGATCACCATCGGGTTCGACAGGTCGAAGGTGATGCTCTTGCCGGTCGATTCCAATGCGTGCGTGTAGTCGGCGAACAGCACCAGCGCGGCCAGGCCGGCCGAACCGATCGCATAGCCCTTGGTGACGGCCTTGGTGGTGTTGCCCACGGCGTCCAGCGGATCGGTGATCGCGCGCACCGATTCCGGCATGCCCGACATTTCGGCGATGCCGCCGGCGTTATCGGTGATCGGACCGTAGGCATCCAGCGCCACGATGATCCCGGCCATCGACAGCATCGCGGTCGCCGCGATCGCCACGCCGTACAACTGACCCAGCTGATACGACACCAGGATCGCCGCGCACACCGCCAGCACCGGATAAGCGGTGGACTTCATCGACACGCCCAGGCCGGCGATGATGTTGGTGCCGTGGCCGGTGGTCGATGCCTCGGCGATATGCTTGACCGGCGCGAAATCGGTGCCGGTGTAGTACTCGGTGATGTAGACCATCAGCCCGGTCAGCACGATGCCGACCACGGTGCAGCCCATCATCTTCATGCGCATGGCCTCGTCCGGCCAGACCTGCCAGGTCACCACGGCGAAGCCGAGCAGCGACAAGCCGGCCGCCCACCACAGGCCGGTGTACAGCGCCGACATGATTTTCTTGCCCGGCTTGGCCTTGACCATCGAGCAGCCGACGATGGAAGCGATGATGGACACCGCGCCCAGCAGCAGCGGATAAACGATGGCCGACGTCGGCGCCGAGGTGATCAGCAAGGCGCCCAGCAGCATGGTGGCGATCAGGGTCACCACATAGGTTTCGAACAGGTCGGCCGCCATGCCGGCGCAATCGCCGACGTTGTCGCCGACGTTATCGGCGATCACCGCCGGATTGCGCGGATCATCCTCGGGGATGCCCGCCTCCACCTTGCCCACCAAATCCGCGCCAACGTCCGCGCCCTTGGTGAAGATGCCGCCGCCCAGCCGGGCGAAGATCGAAATCAGCGACGCGCCGAAGGCCAGGCCGATCAGCGGCTTGATCACATCGTGCGGATTGAGCGGCGGATTCGGCGCGCCCGGCGCCATCCCCGTCAGGAACATATAGAACAGCACCACGCCCAGCAGGCCCAGGCCGACCACCAGCATGCCGGTGATGGCGCCGCCCTTGAAGGCGACGTCGAGCGCCTCGTTCATGCCCTTGGTGGCCGCCTGCGCCGTGCGCACATTGGCGCGCACCGAGACGTTCATGCCGATGAAGCCGCAGGCGCCGGACAGCACCGCGCCGATCAGGAAGCCGATCGCGGTCTTCATGTCGAGCAAGGCAGCAATGAGGATGAGCAGCACCACGCCGACGATCGCGATGGTGCGGTACTGGCGCGCCAGATAGGCGGCGGCGCCCTCCTGGATGGCCAGTGCAATTTCCTGCATGCGGGCATTGCCCGCGTCCTGGCGCAAAATCCAGCTTCGTGACCATAAACCGTAAATCACGGCGATAACGCCGCACGCAACTGCAAACCAAAGACTAGCTGCCATAGTGTCCCCTTATTTTTATTGATCGAGCCTACAAACCCACACTTCAGAAAACCAACGCCCGCCGGGTAGGCAAGCGCAGCAAACTAAACCTGCGAACTGCAACACTTCATAAAACGGGATGGCATCCAGCCGATTTCGGGCGCAAAAAAAGCGGACACTCGGTCCGCTCTACTTTAACGCTTATTCCGCGAGCGCGGCAAACGCGCTGTCGCGAATTTGCTCTACCGGACCGACGCCGACGATGCGGCGATACTTCGGCGCACCCGGTTGACCGGTTTGCGCCCAGTTGTTGTAGTAGCTCAGCAGCACTTCGGTCTGGTTGTGATAGACGTCCAGGCGCTTCTTGACGGTCTCGGCCTTGTCGTCGTCGCGCTGCACCAGCGGCTCGCCGGTGACGTCGTCCTTGCCTTCGACTTTAGGCGGATTGAACTTGACGTGGTAGACGCGGCCCGAACCCGGATGGCAACGGCGGCCGTCCATGCGCTCGATGATCGATTCGTCCGGCACGGCGATTTCCAGCACGTAGTCCACCGCCACGCCGCTGTCCTTCATCGCGTCGGCTTGCGCCACGGTGCGTGGGAAGCCGTCGAACAGGTAGCCGTTGGCGCAATCCGGCTCGGCCAGACGGTCCTTGACCAGGCCGATAATGATGTCATCCGATACCAAACCGCCAGCATCCATCACCTTCTTGGCTGCCAGGCCCATTTCCGTGCCCGCCTTGATCGCGGCGCGCAGCATGTCGCCGGTGGAGATTTGCGGGATGTTATATTTTTCTTTGATGAAATTAGCCTGGGTGCCCTTGCCGGCTCCTGGTGCTCCTAAAAGAATAAGACGCATGAAAAATTCCTAAAACAGATATGGATGGGTTAGTTGGTATCGGATCGTACGAAACTTACCACAAAACTTCGTCTCAACGCCAATTTGTGACGGTTTGGACCGTTCTTAGCAGGCGAAACCGGGGTACGGAGAGATATTCCGTATGAATATCGCACCGTTGTCTTCGTTATATCAGTCGTAACTGACTACTGGCTGACGCGCCGTTTGATACAAATCAATAGAACTGCCGGACGCGCACCAGGTCTTCCGGCGTGTCCACCCCGGCCGCCGGGGCCGAGTCGGTCACATGGACCGCGATGGAATAGCCGTGCCACAGCACGCGCAACTGCTCCAGTGCTTCGATCGATTCCAGCGGCGACACCTCCAGCGCCGGGTAGGCTTGCAGGAAATCGTTGCGGTAGGCGTACAGTCCGATGTGACGGAGCGGTACGTAACCGTCCGGCAGCGCTGATTTAGACTGCGCAAAGGCGTCGCGGTTCCAGGGTATGGTCGCGCGCGAGAAATACAGGGCCCGGCCGGTCTTGTCCAGCACCACCTTGACCACGTTGGGGTTGAAGGCGTCGGCGGCGTCGTGCAGCGGGTGGGCGCAGGTGGACATCGGCACCTCGGCGTTGATGCGCGCGGCGGCCGCCTGCAGCAGCGCCGGGTCGATCAGCGGCTCGTCGCCCTGCAGGTTGACGACCACGGCGTCGGCCGGCAGGTTCAGCGCGCGCGCCACTTCGGCGATGCGGTCGGTGCCGGACGGATGGTCGGCGCGGGTCACGCACACTTCCACGCCGTGCTGTTCGCAGGCGGCGCGGATGTCTTCATGGTCGGTGGCGACGATGATGCGGCTGGCGCCGGCCTGCTGCGCGCGCTCGGCCACGCGCACCACCATGGGCTTGCCGCCCAGGTCGGCCAGCGGCTTGTTCGGCAAGCGGGTCGAGGCCAGGCGGGCCGGAATGATGACGATGAACGGGGACACTGAGGACACCGCTTATTCCGCCTTGTCCTGCAGGGTGCGCGCCTCGTCGGCCCACATGATGGGGATGCCGTCGCGGATCGGATAGGCCAGGCGGTCGCCCTTGCATATCATTTCCTGGGCTTTTTTATCGTACTCCAGGGGGCCTTTGCAGACCGGGCATACCAGGATATCAAGCAATCGAGCGTCCACGACATTTCTCCACAATTTGTTCGGCCAGCGCGCCGTCGAGGTGCGCCGTCACCGGGACCACCCATAGTCGCGGGTCGTCTCTGAGTTCTTCAATTTGCGCACATTTTACTGCATCCTTCTCGGTCATCAAGATCAGGTCCGCATCGAGCGCGGCAAACGGGCGGTCCTGGAAGTCGTGATGGTCGGGCAAAGGCAGCTCCGTGATGCGCAGGCCGGCGGCCTTCAGCATGCCGAAGAAGCGCGCCGGATTGCCGATGCCGGCGGCGGCGGCCAGCCGCAGGTCGGACTGCGCGAGGGTTGACAGCGAACGGCGCTGCGAGCGGTCGATGAGCTGTTCAGCAAACTGGCCCTCAAGCGTCATCTGTATCGGGCGCCCGCCCAAACCCGCACTGCGGCTGCCAGGGGTCAGACCCCGTACGGGGTCCGACCCCGACCTTAGGGGGCGGCTTTTCGGCTCAATCTGGCAGCCGACCGATCGTGCCAGCTCCTCCGTCAGCTGCGGGGTGTTGATGACGGTGAAGTCACGCCGGCGCGAGACCGGCTCCCGCAGCGGACCGGCCGGCAGCAGCCAGCCGTTGCCGGCGCCGCGGCCGTCGAACAGGATGATTTCCACGTCGCGCTGCAGGGCGTAATGCTGCAAGCCGTCGTCGGTCAGCAGGATGTTCACCTCGGGATGGGCGGCCAGCAGCGCGCGGCCGGTGGCGGCGCGGTCGCGGCCGACCATCACCGGGCAGCCGGTGCGCTGCTTGATCAGCAACGGCTCGTCGCCGACCTGGGCCGGCGTGGACGCCTGGGTCACCTCGCGCGCGGCGCTGCCGTCACTGCCGTCGCTGCCGTGGCCGCGCGAGATCACGCCGGGCGTCATGCCGGCCGCCTGCAGCGCCTGCACCAGCCAGATCGTCAGCGGCGTCTTGCCGGTGCCGCCGATGTAGATATTCCCCACCACCACCACCGGCACCGGCAGCCGCGCGGACGTCAGCAGGCCGGCGCGGAACATGGCCGCCCGCAGGCCGCTGAGCGCGCGGAACAGCAGCGACACCGGCCACAAGGCGCAGGCCAGCGGCCCGCGCCGCAGCCAGTTACGCGTCAGCGTCGTTTCGAGCGCTGACGACTTGGAGGGGGAAGATGTGGACACTTATTTTGCGGCACTGGTCTGCGCGGCAAAAGTCAGCTTTTCATAGCCTGCGATGCGCGCCGCTTCCATCACGTTGATCACCATCTGGTGCATCGCGAACTGGTCGGCGTTGACGATCACCACCGGCGACTTGCCGCCCGCCCCGCCCTTGTCGGCGGCGTTCTTCATGGCCTGCGCGAAGCCGGCCACATCGTGGAACGACACCGGATCACCGTTGATCGTGTAGTTGCCCTTGGCGTCCACCGTCACGTTCAGCTCGAACGGCTTGTCGGTCGCCTTCTGCGCGTCGGCGGTGGGCAGCGTGATCTGCAGTTCGGTGAACTTGCTGTAGGTGGTGCTCACCATCAGGAAGATCAGGATCACCAGCAGCACGTCGATGAAGGGGATCAGGTTGATCTCGGGGTCCTCGCGGTGCCGGCCTTTGCGGAAGTTCATGCGGCGTCCTTACTTGCGCTTGCTATGCACGACATCGACAAACTTCACCGCCAGCTGTTCCATCTCGATGACAAAGCTGTCCACCAGCGCGCGGAAGTGACGGTAGAAGACCAGCGTCGGCATCGCGATCGCCAGGCCGAAGCCGGTGTTATACAAGGCCACCGAAATACCGTGCGCCAGTTGCGCAGGATTGGAGCCGGTCGCATTCTGCGCGCCAAAAATCTCGATCATGCCGACCACCGTGCCGAACAGGCCCATCAGCGGCGCCAGCGTCGCGATCGTGCCCAGCGTCGTCAGGAAGCGTTCCAGCGTGTGGGCCACCCCGCTGCCGGCCTCTTCAATGGACTCCTTCATCACATCGCGCGGCGCATCGATGTTGCGCAGCGCGGCCGACAGCACCACGCCCAGCGGCGAACTTTTCTCCAGCTTGTCGATGACGTCCGGCGTGATATTGCCGCCACGATAGACCTGCACCACTTCATCCAGCAACTTTTTCGGCAGGATCTTGCTGCGACGCAGATAGAGCAAGCGTTCGATGATCAGCGCTGTCGCGACGATCGATGCGACCAGCAACAACCAGATGGGCCAACCGGCAGCTTGTAATATGGCGAGCAAAAGGAACTCCTGTCTAGATAAACACCCGAAGGCGCAATGTATCTTGTTGGGCCGTCCTCGGCAAGTGGTGGATGACTTCCGGACCGCCCCCGCAAAGCAGTCATCATACAAGCTCGAAAGTTCTGCACATTTTCTGTGGACAATTGTGTGCGCAATACCCACCCGCCCCATCCAAGCCTTTGATTTTAAAGAAGAAGATTTCAAAGCTTAAAAAAAGCGCAGCGGAAGGCCTCAGGCCCGCTTTTTGCTCAGCAAAAGTTATGCCCAGTTATGCCCATATTCTGTTGATAAGATTGTGAGCAAGGCACGTCATGACTATCCAAGTCATTGATTTCAATCAAACTTATCCCCTTGCGTAAAAATCTGGCATATGGCCATATCCGCACCCTATGCATTGCCTTTCCACCAATTTCAGCCACCAAAAGTGGCTAACGGCTGAAGCTGGCCGAGTTCTGCACAAATAATGTGGATAAGATTGTTAGCAAGGATCCCGACTGTATACAAAGTCCTTGATTCATAAGGATATTTTTACCATGCGTAAAAAAAGCGCAGAGGAAAACCGTCAAAAACGCCGGCCAGCGGCGGCGACTTGGCTGTGGACTTCTGCACACTTAATGTGGATAAGATTGTGAGCAACGCCTTCCACATAGTTAAAGAGCGTTGATTTATAAGGGATTTTTTGCCGTGAGTAAAAATAGTGCAGACCTCGGTTTTTGACCGCTTTTCATAGCTAAAAGCTAGTTTTCCACCGGTCCCATCACGTTCGCTACCGATAATGCCTGCCTATCGCCAGAAAGCGGACACTTCTGCACATTTTGTGTGGATAAGATTGTTAGCAAGGCTGCACAGTGCAGGCAAAGTCGTTGATTTATATCGTTTTTATTGCCCTGCGCAAAAATGAAGCAAGCGATTTTTTATCCCCAGCCCGGCCGGCGACCGGCGCGGTAGCCGGCAGCGCCGTCATTCGGCGTCATGCTACGCTTGGGGGCAAGTCGGGAGTTTTGCACATCTTCTGTGGATAAAAGTGTGTGTAATGCCCTGCATCACTACTTAAGTCATTGATTTGTCACAATATACTTTCTCTGCGTAAATTTTAAGCATGATAAAATCAACAAGAAGGAAATAGCTATCGATCACAAAAGTTTCACACATCTTTTGTGGATAACTTTGTGCGTAACTGCTGGTGGCTGCGGCAAAGTGCTTGATCCGTAAGGGTTTTTCCTTGTTGCACGCAAATACGGCAGAAATGTTTACCCTTTAAAATCATATACCTACCTATAATACTTACCGCTTTAGATGCTCTATGACCGCTGTGTTACAAAAATAACAAAGTGTGGATAGTTTCAATTTTTGACACTTATGAACTTCGACGACCGTAACGACACCGCCCCCGCCGCAGCCCCTGTCATCAGCGTTACCGCTCTCAATCAGGCCGTCGCGCGGCTGCTGGAACGCAGCTTCCCGCTGACGTGGATCTCGGGCGAGGTGTCCAACTTCACCAAGGCCAGTTCCGGCCACTGGTATTTCACGCTCAAGGACGATGCGGCCCAAGTGCGCGCGGTGATGTTCCGCGGCCGCGCCCAATACGCCGGTTTCATTCCGCGTGAAGGCGACAAGGTCGAGGTGCGGGCGCTGGTCACCCTGTACGGCGCGCGCGGCGACTACCAGATCAATGTGGAAGCGATACGCCGCGCCGGCGTCGGCTCGCTGTTTGAAGCCTTCCAGCGGCTCAAGGAGAAGCTGGACGCGGCCGGCCTGTTCCACCCGGAGCGCAAGCGCGCCTTGCCACTGTTCCCGCGCACGGTGGGCATCGTCACCAGCCCGCAGGCGGCCGCGCTGCGCGACGTGTTGACCGCGCTGAAGCGGCGCGCCCCGCACGTGAACGTGGTGCTGTATCCAACGCCGGTGCAGGGCCAGGGCGCCGGCGACAAGATCGCCGCCGCCATCGATACCGCCTCGCTGCGCAACGATTGCGATGTGCTGATCGTCTGCCGTGGCGGTGGCAGCATCGAGGACCTGTGGTCCTTCAACGAAGAAGACGTGGCCTACGCCGTCGCCAACTGCCGCATGCCGGTGATCTCCGGCGTCGGCCACGAGACCGACTTTACGATCTGCGATTTCGCCGCCGACCTGCGCGCGGCCACACCCACCGCCGCCGCCGAACTGGCCGTCACGCCGCGCGCGGACTGGATGGCGTCATTGCGCGCCGACGTCATCGACCTGCGGCGCGCGATGCGGCGCAGTGTCGGCGAAGCGTCGCAGAACCTGGACAACTACACGCGGCGCCTGCTCAGCCCCGGCGCGCAGATCCGCCAGCAGCGCCTGAAGCTGCTGGCGCTGTCGACCGCGATGACGCACGCCAACCGCGCCCCGCTGTCGCAGGCGCGCTTTCAGCTGGACCGCTTGAGCGGCCGGCTCGGCGCGCGCAAGCCGGATGTGACGGCGGCGCGTTCGAAGCTGTCGGACTTCCAGCACCGCGTGACGATGAGCGTCGCCACGCAGCTGGCGCAGCGCCGCGACGCGCTGGCGGCCCTGTCCTCGCAGCTGGAACTGTTGAACCCACAGCGCACGCTGGAACGCGGCTACGCCATCGTCACCGACGACCAGGGCGCCATCGTGCGCGCGCCGGCGCAAATCAAAGCGCGCAGCACGCTCAATTTGCGCCTGGCCGAGGGCAGCGCGCAAGTCAATGTGGAAGCGGTGCAGCCGACTGGCCGCAGCCCGGACTGACAACCGGCTGCTCTCGCGACACCTGCCGATCGTAAGGAATGTAATTCATCCAGAACCACGGCAGGCAGGTCTTGCCGAAGACGTGTTCCACCGCAGGGAAAAACATCTTATCGGCGTTGGAGCTGTTGCTCAACATGACGATGCCCCTTTGCGGCCGCAGGAAGCCGAGCGCGAAGTTGTTGGTGCCGTCGTCATTGCCCTCCTTGAAGAAGGCCGGTCCAAGCGGCGAGTTGTACAGCGGCCAGCCCAGGCCTATCGACAAGCCGATATCGCGATACGCCGCCGTCTCGCCCGGCCAATGCGACGGGAACTGCCGCAGCGACACGATGGCCAACTGCGGCGATAGCATTTCCGCATGCGCCCTGGCCGACAAACCATCCCCCCGCAGCACACCGGCCATGAAGCTGGCATAGTCGTCCAGCGTGGTGTCCATCGAGCCCGCCGCGCGGGCGCGGCTGCGGTGCTTGTGGGCGATGACCGAGCCGTCGGCGCCGTATTGCGTGGCCTCGCGGCCGGCGAAATCTTCGCGCCACACCATGCTGGTATCGCGCATATCGAAACGCGCGAACACCCGTTCCCGCATCAAGGTTTGCAGCGGCATGCCGGTGCGTTCCTCGACCACGATTTGCAGGATCTGCATACCCTCCCCCGAGTACACATAGCGGCTGCCCGGCGGATACTTGAAATCGAGCTTGCCGTCAGGGTTGATGAAGCGCCAGTTCAGCAAGCCGCTGGTATGGGAGAGCAGCATACGTGGGGTCAGCAGCCGCCAGCGCGGGTCGTCGCGCAAGTCGGCGAATGCGGGATAGTCCGGCAACGGCTTGTTCAGCAAGGCTGGCAACGGAGTATCGAGCGCCAGCACCTGTTCGTCCACCAACTGCATCACCATGTAGGCAAAGGCCGCCTTGGTCAATGAGGCGCCGTACATGATGGTGTCCGTGCGCAGCGGCCGGGACGCGGCCACGTCGGCGTAGCCATAAGCCTGGCGATAGACCACCTGCCCGTGGTCGATGACAGCCAGCGCCAGGCCAGGCACTTTGGCAGCCGCCATCAGGCGCCGCATCTCGACATCGATGGCAGGACCGTGCTGCGGCGCGGCGGCACAGCCCGCCAACAACAGCGCGGCAAAAATCATCGGCGATGAGATCTTCATGACTGGATTGTAAGCGCAGGATGCTTGTTTCGATGTTGCATTTGTGATACTTTCGTGCCCCGCCATTTGCATTTCTCAACATGAAAAAATCGCATATCTGGTTGCATCTGTTGGGCGCGACATTGCTGCCGCTCGCCGCACACGCCGCTACGGTCGATGTCGACATCAAACTAGCCTCCGCCGACGCCCTGGAAGTAAGCTTCGCATTGCCGGAGCATTGCACCGCCCTCGCCTTCCTCAAGGATGAACCAGGCGGCCAGGAGATCCGCGCCGCATGGCAAAGGCAAAACGATTGCGCCACCCCGGAAGGCAATCTGCTGAAAAGCGCGGGCGCCTGCACCGCGCGCTTCCGCGTGCCGGCGACGATGCAGAAGATCAGCGGCTACCCCGGTTCCTTCCCGGCGCCTGGCGGCATGTACGTCCACAGCTCCAACTACGCGCTGGCCGACAGCTGCGGGCCGGTGCGCTACCGCTATCTGGCGCCGGATATCGTCATGAACGGCCAGCGCTACCGCGACACGGCAAGCGCCCCCGCCGCCACCGGCGGCGACACCGCCACCATGCTGATGCTGGCGCCGCAAACTTCGACTTCGCTGGACTATTTCGATCCGCGCCTGTCGGCGGCGACGGTTGCGCAAATCCGCGAGGTGGCCGATGGCACGATCTCCTATCTGAGCAAACAACTGCCGCTGGCGCGCTTCACCCGGCCGGTGATTGCAGCCATCGCCGCCAGCGAACCTGGCGGCCCCAATGTCGGCGGCGATGCCAGCAACATCCTGCGTCTGACTTTGTTCAACTGGCCGCAGGTACTGGGACCGGACGAAAAGTCCAAGTTGACGTTGCTGGTGTCGCACGAATTCAGCCACCGCTTCCAGCTACGCGACGCGGTCGATGTCTATCCCGATGCGCGCCTGATCAACGAAGGCGGCGGCGAGTTCCTGCGCTGGCTGACATCGGTGCAGCAAGGTTGGCTCACGCGCCAGGAGGCGGCGGCGCAGCTGGACAAGGCGCTGGCCGAATGCATCCTCTACACCGAAGGCAAAAGCTGGCGAGCACTGACGCCGCGCGCGATCGGCAGCCAGCGGCTCGAATACCTGTGCGGCTTGCCGGCCTACGTCTACAGCCTGGCGGCGCGCCAGGGACCTGGTACCGCGTTGGCGCGCTTCGACCGCTTCTACCATCAACTGCGCCAGGGCCAGGTGCCCGACTTCGCGCACGCGCTGGAATGCGGCGACACACCGGCCTGCAAGCCGCAGGTGCTGCCAGCGTTGCTGACCTCCACCGCGACCATGGAACAACAGTGGAATGACGTGCTGCCCAAGACCGCGCTGGCGACGCTGCGTCCGCCCAGCCAGGCCTTGCGGGACCGGATGGTACTACGCGCCGTGGTCAAGCTGATGGTCGATGACTGCGCCGGCCGCAGCGGCACCACGGAGACGCCGGAAGGCATCATCCTCGATGGCATGACGGTCTGCAAATCGATCCACAAGGACAGCTACGCGACCAGCATCGAAGGCCATCCCGTCTTCGGCGATGCCGCCACAGGACCGGCCATGACCAACGCCTGCCTGGCGCGGCACGAGGTGGCGTTCGGCTTGAAAGATGGCGGCAAGCTGGTAGTGCCCTGCCAGACGCCGTATCAAATGCGCACCGCGTTCTACGCCATCGATATCGACAAAGCCTTGTCCCAGTTGCTGCGCGAATGAGCCAGGCCACCAACAAAATCGGATTGCGCAGGCAGCTCGCCACTTGCGCGCTATTGTCCGGCGTGGCGGCGCTGATCATTTTTTGCTTTCATCAGCCGCCATATGCCGCGTCGCTACTTGCCGGCCTGCCGCTGCACTTTCAAGTCGCCATCGGTTTAGGGATAGGCTGCGCGTACTGGGCCAGCACGCAAATCGGCTACCGGTTTGCAGCCAAGTCGAATACCACGAAAAGCACCGTCGAGAGTTACAGCCGCCTGGACCTGAGCGGAAGAAATCCGATCTGGATTTCGCTGGCGGCGGGCTTCGGGGAAGAACTGTTATTTCGCGGCGCGCTCCAGCCGCTGACAGGCATCTGGCTCGCGTCCGCGATTTTTGTCATTGTTCATACGCGAGCCTACCGCTTCGACGGTTTCAACAAGCGCGTGCTGATACAAGCATGCGCCATTTTCGTTGGCAGCATGGGATTTGGCCTGTTAGCCATGCACGTCGGACTGGTCGCAGCGATGATCACACATGCCGCCGTAGACATTGTTGGCTTGTATGTGATCAAAGGCGAGATGCGCAAGCTCCTGCCCCAGGTTAGGTGCAGATAAACATGCAATTCGTGAGTTCACATCTTGGCCCCTTCTTGATGCTAGCGCTACTGGCGGTGCTCGTGCTGGTCTTGGGGCTTATCTTCGGTACTGTTCGAGCCCTGCCCGTCCAACATCCTTTGCGCACAAGGGCCGAAGCTCTCTGGCATTGGCTAAAAGAAAACCCGGAACTTGCAGGCAAGCGCTTTCAGCAGTCAGTGTTCGCGCTTCTGGTTTTAGTTTTCACAATTCTTACAATTGTCTATTCGTGAAAAGAAGTGTCAACCGGTATGAAAGGGCTAATTTCGGAGCCAGTCGGAAAAGCGAAGTCTGTCGCACTTACTGAGCGTGGCATGGCCGAATCCAACCGCTTACTGGCACAGCTTTTTGGGGAGGATTGATGTGCACTGACAGAGCACATCAATCCGCACGGACAACTCGTCTTACGGCTTGAACGTTCGCGCATCCAGCGTGACAGTGACGCTGGCAGCACCAGCATCCGCCGCGCTGCGCGCCAGCAGCACCTTGTAGCTGCCCTTGGCCACGCGCCAGCTCTTACTGCCGCTGTCGTAGGTCGCCAGCAGGCGCGGATCGACCGTCACGCTGACTTCCCTGCTTTCGCCCGGCGCCAGTTCGACCTTGTCCCAGCCGGCCAGGCGCTTCGGCGCTTCCCACTTCGCGCCCTGCGGCGCCACGTACAGCTGCGGCACATCCTTGCCTTTGACCGCGCCGGTGTTGGTCACCTTGAAGCGCAGTTGCAGCTTGCCGTCCTTCTGGCTCGCGGCCAGGCCGGAATACGCGAACTGCGTATACGACAAGCCATGTCCGAACGGGAACAGCGGCTTCAAACCCTTCAAGTCGAACCACTTGTAGCCAATCGCCGCGCCTTCGTGATAGGTGACGGCAAAGCGGGTTTTCTCGTCCTTCGGATCGCCGTCCAGCACCGGCCGTGGCAGCTGGGACGCCGACGCCGGATAGGTCGCCGGTAAGCGGCCCGACGGATTGACTTCACCAAACAGCACGCGGGCGATGGCCTCGCCGCCGCTGGTGCCGGCATACCACGCTTGCAGCACGGCGGCACTCTGGTCCAGCCACGGCATCAGCACCGGACCGGCAGTCTCCAACACCACCACCGTCTTCGGATTGGCCTTGGCGACGGCGGCGATCAGCGCGTCCTGATTATCCGGCAGCGACAGCGACACCGCATCGAGCGCCTCGCCGATCCACTGCTGCGCGAACACCAGCACCACGTCGGCGTCGGCCGCTGCGCGGGCGGCGGCTGCGGCATCCAGTCCATCGAGGTAGACCACCTTGGCGCCTGGCGCGCGCGCCTGGATCGCCTTCAGCGGCGACGACGGATGGTAGACCACCGGACCGGGCCAGGTAGTCGGCGCGATGCCGGTGACGGCGCTGCCGCCCACCGGATACACCAGCGACGAACCGCCGCCGGCCAATACGCCCACATCCGCATGCGCGCCGATGACGACGATCTTCTTCGCGCCGGCCTTCAACGGCAGCACGCTGCCGGCGTTCTTCAGCAGGACCATGCCGTCCTCGGCATCGCTGCGGCTGACCAGCGCATGCGCCGCGAAGTCGATCGCCCCACCCTCCGCCACAGGATGATCGACCACGCCTTTGTCAAACATGGTGCGCAGGATGCGGAACACCATATTGTCCAGGCGCGCCTGCGGCACATGGCCGTTGGCGACAGCCTCCTCCAGCGCGTTGCCGAAGTACCGGCTCTTGTCGAACTCCCAGGCCGATTGCTGATCGAGACCGTTGTTGGCCGCAGCCACGGTGCTGTGCACCGCGCCCCAGTCGGACATGACGTAACCCTTGAAACCCCAGTCCTTCTTCAGCACCTGGTTGAGCAGGTAGTCGCTCTCGCAGGCATAGGCGCCGTTCAGGCGGTTGTAGGCGCACATGACGGAACCGGGATCGGCCTGCTCCAGCACCAGCTGGAATGCCAGCAAGTCGGACATGCGGTTGCTGGCATCGTCGATACGGCTGTCGAGGATGAAGCGGCCGGTCTCCTGGTCGTTGACGGCGAAGTGCTTCATCGTCGCGATCACGTGATTGGATTGGATGCCCTTGATCTGCTGCGCCACCATGGTGCTGGCCAGCAGCGGATCTTCACCGGCGTATTCGAAATTGCGGCCGTTGCGCGGCTCGCGCAGCAGGTTCACGCCGCCGGCCAGCATGACGTTGAAACCGGAGGCGCGCGCCTCGGCACCTATCATCGCGCCGCCGCTGTAGGCCAGCTTGCGGTCCCAGGTGGCGGCGGTGGCCAGGCCGGACGGCAGCGAGGTGCGTTCACGCGGCGTCTTGCCGGCCTGGCTGGCGACGCCCAGGCCGGCGTCGGTCTCGAACAGGGCCGGCAGGCCGAGGCGCGGCACGCCGGCGATATAGCCCGCCGATAAAGGCAGCGCGGCCGGATTGCGTTTCTTGTCGGCGAAGTCGTTGCCGAACCAGCCCATCACCCAACCCAGTTTTTCCTGCTGCGTCATCGCTTGCAGCGCCAGCGTCGCGCGCTGGTCGGCGCCCAGCTTGGCGTCCAGCCACGGGCGGTCGGTCGGAGTGGTGTCGGCGGCAGCAGCCGGCAGCGCGCCGGCAATCGCCAGCGCCAGCGCCAGCAAACGAAGATTCAAAGCAGATTTCAAAATGTCTCCTTGTGGTCGATGCAAACCACGGCGTCCACAGACGCCGTGGGGTTCCGTCTTAGTAGTTGATGCCGAGCCGCATGCCGACCGTGCGCGGTTCGATATAGCCGGCCTGCATCTGGCCGCCGGTCGCCGCACCGCCCCAGGTTTTGGCCCAGGTATCGCTGACGTTGCGCACATAGCCTTCCAGGTTCCACTTGTCGTCCGGGCTGATCAGCTTGAGCGAGACGTCGCCCTTGGCATAACCCTTCTGCGACAGGCCGATATGCGGATCGTCGAAGTTGAGCAGGTCAAAGTATATCTTGCTCTGGTAGCGCATCCCGCCCCAGGCCACCAGCTTGTAGCCGCTGTCGAGATTGAAGTCCTGCGACAGGTTCAGGCCGAAGGTGTATTTCGGCGCGTTCGGCAGCGTGTTGCCTTCGAGGTTGCGGGCGCGGCGGCCGCGCAGGCGCGCCTCAGGTCCGCTGTACATCTCGGGGCATTTCGAGACCGAATTGAACTCGATGCGCTCGTTGCACAGGTAGCCGTCGTTGTAGGAATCGTAGTCGTGGATGGTGGGCTTGATGTAGCTGGCGAAGCCGCCCAGCTTGGCGCCGGCCCACGGCTTGTAGTCCCACTCGATTTCCACGCCGGGGATGTTGACCTTGGCCACGTTGACGGTCTGCCAGCCGTGCTGGATGTCGCAGGCCGGATCGGAGGTGCATGGGCTCTTCGGTATGATCTGCGCGAAGAAGTTGTCGCCGGTGATCTGCATATCCTTGTAGCGCTGGAAGAACGCCACCACCGACAGGCCCAAACGGTTCTGCAGCAGCTTGGCCTTGTAGCCCAGTTCGAAGTTGATGACCGTCTCCGGGCCGTACGGCGTGTACGTGATGTTGGGCGTCGGCCCGCTCACGCACACCATGCCGCCGCACAGGTCGTGCTTGTCGCCGAAGCCGCCGGACTTGTAGCCGGTCGAGATCGAACCATAGGCCATCTCCTGCGCGTTGATCTGCTTGCTCAGGCCCAGGCGCCAGGTGAGTTTGCGCCAGCTGTCGGCGTGGTCGTTCGGGGTCGGATCGCCGAAGCCGAGCAAGGCTTGCGGGCCGTTGTTCGGGCCCATCGCCGTGGTCAGGTCGTAGCCGTTGTGCGGACGCCAGCCGGGCGAGCCGGGCACGCCGGGATTGATCAGGCCAAGGTAGTAGGCGTTCGGGAAGCCGCCGCCCCAGCTGGCGCCGCCGTAGTTGAGGCCGCCCTGGTCGGATTTGCTGTCGCGGCTGAAGCGGGCGCCGGCGGTGCCGGTCCAGGTCGGCGCGAAGGTCCAGTCGGCCTGTGCGAAGGCGGCCTTGGCGTCGATCTCGCGGTCGGGCTGGGCGTAGTACTGCGAGATCGGCGCGCCGTACGGGCCGTAGACCAGGGTCTCCTGCGAGAAGTTGATCTGGTTTTTCTCGTGCATCCAGAACAGGCCGGCGACGTACTTGAGCGCGCCGAAGGTCTGCTTCAATTGCAGCTCGTTGACGGTGGACTTGTAGCGCGAATCATGGGTGCGGGTGGCGCTGTCCTTGACCGGCCAGGTGCCCCAGTTACCGCCCGACGGCAGCGGCAGGCTGGCCTCGACCTGGAACGGCAGCGGATGGAAGCCGTTGTCGTCGTCGTGCACCTGGCTGCGCTGCTGGTCGGCCCAGGCGAAGCCGTAGTCCAGCGTGGTGTTGGCGTTGACGTTCCAGGTGGCTTGCGAGCGCACGGTGTTGATCGTCATGTCGGTCTTGCCCGGCACGTTGATCAGCACATCCCACTGGCCGCGAGTGCAGGCGTAGCGGGTGCCGGCGGCCTGGTCGCAGTCGCGCACGTTGACGTAGCCGGCGCCGTTGTTCTGGAATTTTTCCGCCGTCAGCAGCCATTCGACATCGCGGCCGAACTTCATGCGCGCGGCCAGCCGGCCGGCCCATTCGTCCTGATTGTTGTAGGCGTGGGCGGCGTCGACCTTGGCGTTGTAGCGCTGGTCCACCAGCGGCGTACCAGCCGGAAATACAGCGCCGAAGCCTTTGTCGGTGTAGCCGGTAAAGTCCTGCAACTGGTTCAGGCGGCTGTCCTTTTTCACTTTCATGAAGGTGGCGCGCAAGGCCAGCCAGTCGTTGACGGCGATGTTCTGGATCATGTTGAGCTGCTTCATGTGCAGGCTGCCCATCTCGTACGAGCTGCTGCCGTAGGTGCTGCCGAATTCCGGCTTGGCCGGAATGATGTTGATGCTGCCGGCGGTGGAGTTGCGGCCGAACAGCGTGCCTTGTGGGCCGCGCAGCACTTCCACCTGCTCCAGGTCGAACATCAGCGCCTGCGCGCCCTGCGGACGCGGCGAGTACAGCCCCGCCACGTGCAGGCCGGCCGACGGGTCGCCGATCTCGGTGAAGTTGGTGGCGCTGATGCCGCGGATGGTGAT
This sequence comes from Duganella rhizosphaerae, assembly GCF_040364205.1. NCBI lineage: Bacteria > Pseudomonadati > Pseudomonadota > Betaproteobacteria > Burkholderiales > Oxalobacteraceae > Duganella > Duganella rhizosphaerae. The sequence continues at coordinate 5,796 of NZ_BPWK01000017.1, read as the reverse complement.
CTGCACCGCCGAGTCGTTACCTTCACTCATCTGCACATTGGGCAGTTCGCCGGAGATGCCCTTGAGCGTGGTGATGCCCTGGCGGGTCAGCTTGTCCTGGGTGAAGGCGGTGACCGCCAGCGGGGTTTTCAACAGCGAGGTGGCGTAGCGGGTGGCGGTTACCTTCACCTCGGCGATGCCGTCCTTGTCGACGTCGGTACCGACGATTTTCGGTGCAGCAGCTGCATCCTCCGCTGCGGCAAAGGCGTGCTGCGCCGTCAGGCTGAAGGCGCTGGCAATTGCCAGGCTCATTAATGTCTTCTTGGTCATCGCGTGCAAAATATGTCTCCTGCTTTTATAGGTGTAAAAAAGCCGGCCCCTGCATCGAGGCCGGCAACTTCGCGGCGGGCGAAGCGATGAACTTGTTGCGGGTCCTTATTGGGCGATCAGCTTGAACGACTGGGCCGGTGTGCCGTTGCAGTCCCAGATCTGCAGCTGCACGCCGTTGGAGGTGGAGGCGGCCGGCACGTCCAGGCACTTGCCGCTGGAGCGGCCGACGAATTTGTAATAGCCGTCGCCCTGGTCCACCGCCTGCCATTGCTGGTTGCTGCCGCCGCCGTAGGTCCACAGCTGGACCGGCGAGCCGTTGGCCGTGCCCCAGCCGGCCACGTCCCACGCCAGCGCCGGCGCCTGCTGGCTGCTGACGCGGTAGTTGCCGCTGTCGGTGGGCGTGAACTTCCACTGCTGGTTGGCGGCGCCGCGGCTGTCGCAAGCCCATTGATGGACCACGGCGCCGTTGCTGGTCGAGAACTCGGCGTCGTCGACGCAGGAGCCGCTGTTCTTGTTGACCACGCTGTACCACTTGCTCGGGTCGATGCCCTTGACCGGATCGGTGTGGAACTGCACGTCGAAATTGCTGCTGGTGAAGCCGGCGCCGTTGCGCCAGATCTCGGTGCCGGCTTCGACATCCAGCAGGTACCAGTTGTTGTTGACCACGTTGCGCCCGACCGAGTCGCGGAAGAACGGCACCAGGTCGAAGTTGACTTCGTTCACCGGCGAGGTGGCGACGTAGGAGATGATGTTCCAGCCCGGCCAGCCACCCGGATTTTTCCAGTCGATCCACACGTCCCAGTTCATCCCATTGATGTTGACGTTGCCGGTCTTGCTGCCGGCCGGTTGCGCCGGGCCGTTGTGGTTAATCCAGATCATGATCTCGGCGCCGTCCGGCTGGCCGCTGGCCGGCGCGGTCGGGCCGGACGAGAACCAGATGTCGTAGGCCACGTCCCAGTTGCCGGCCGCGCCGGGCGCGATGCGCCAGCGGGTCGGCGCATAGGTCAGCGCCTTCGCCTGCAGCGGCAGGCCGCTGTCCTTGGTGCACGAGCCCCAGTGGCAGCCCTTGTAGATGGCCGGATAGGAAGCCGGCGTGCTGTCCGGCGACAACGGCGCGCTGCTCAAGCTCCATTCGCCGGTGTCGGAATTAACGTTGATGCACTGGGAACCGCTGGCCTTGTCGTTCCAGTAGTTGGTGATGACGGTGTAGGTCTCGCCCAGCACCGGATACGAGGCGTAACGCTCGCAGCTCGATGCGGCCATGCCGGGTGCGCTGTAGGCGAGCGTGACGGCTGCCGCGAGCATCAGTCTGGATTTCGTGGTGAATGTCATTTGCTTAGTCTCCATCATGTTTTTGTAAGAGATCTCCTGTCTGCAATGCCAAACAACAACATTGCATACAGAGAAAGCATAGTCAGATTGCCAGCCCTCCACCCGTTCAAAGTTGCGCAGCGTGGAGAGTGTCTTTTCAACCACAACACATGTAACGGTACTGGTCTTGCAGGAAAGAGATGACTATGATGGAAACGTTTCACTCATCTTTACATTTTACCAACCTGTAGGATGGAACAAGTTTATGCACATGCCTTCCCCCACGTCCCGGCCGCTGGAATACCGGCTGAACCAGGTCCTGGACTACATCGATGGGCATCTGGGCCAGAACCTGAATCTCGACTGTCTGGCCGCGCTGGCCCATTTGTCGCGCTACCATTTCCTGCGCCGCTTCCAGCAATGGAGCGCCGAGGCGCCGCACGCCTACGTGCGCCGGCGCAGGCTGGAGACCGGCGCCTCGCAGCTGCTGTATTCGTCCGATTCGATCGCCGCCGTCGCGCAGAACTGCGGCTTCGACACCGCCGACGGCTTCGCCCGCGCGTTCCGTCAGTACTTCGGCCTGTCGCCATCGCGCTGGCGCGATGAGCGTCGCGACATGGCGGCCGCCAGCGGCCTGGGTCCGGTGGCCGGCCAGAACGGGCCGGTGCGCATCGTCCGCCTGCCGACAGCGCGCGTGGCCTACACCCGCCACTTCGGCCCGTACGACGAGGACAGCGCGGCGCAATGGTCGCAGCTCGACACCTGGTGCCGCCAGCATGCGCTGCCGCCGTCGCCGCGCTTCGGCATGGGACTGGACGATCCCGATATCACCGCGCCGGAAAAATGCCGCTACGACGTTTGCGTGGAGCTGCCCGATAGTTTTGTGGCGCCGGCCGGCATGCCGATCAAGACCATCGCCGGCGGCGCGCATGCGGTGCTGCGCTTCATCGGTCCGCGCGTGCTGAGCAAGGACGCCTGGCACCGGCTGCTGCGCGACGGCGTGCTGTACGGCCGCTACAAGGCCGCGGCCCGCCCCTGCTTCGAACGCTACGAAGCGGATCGGCTCGACGCCTGCGTGGAGGCGCAGGATTGCGAGCTATGCCTGCCGCTGGAGCCGCAGATGGATTTGTGATCAGCCGGCCGACAGCATGGCCGACATGCCGATCAGCGTGGGATATTGTTCGGTGATGACGAAGGTGGGAATGTGCGACAGGTAGTCCGAGAAGCGGCCCTTCTGCTCGAAGCGCGCGCGGAAGCCGGAGCGCTCGAAGAACTCGCTCATCTGCGGCACGATGCGGCCGCCGATGTAGATGCCGCCCTTGGCGCCCAGGGTCAGCGCGACGTTGCCGGCCACGGTGCCGAGCATGTCGCAGAAGGCGTCGAGCGTCTCCTCGCACACGGGGCACAAACGGTGCAGGCCGCGCTCCATGATCTGCGCGGTGGACAGGTCCTGCGGCTCGACGCGGGCGCGCTCGGCCAGCGCGCGGTACACCAGCGCGATGCCGATGCCCGACACCAGCCGCTCGCTCGACACATGCTCGTGGTAGCGCCGCGCATAGCGCAGGATGTCGATCTCGCGCTCGTTCATCGGCGCGAAGGTGCTGTGGCCTCCCTCGCTGTCGATGGCGATCCAGCGGTCGCCGGCCGGCACCAGGCCGGACACGCCCAGTCCCGCATCCGCGCCCACCAGGCCGATGGTGGCGCCGCTGCGCGCTACGCCGCCGCCGATCTGGCGCTTGTGGTCCGGCGCCAGGTAGGGCAAGGCGCTGGCCAGCGCGGTGAAGTCGTTCACCACCACCAGCGATTTCAGACTGAATTGCGAACACACCGCCTCGATCGAGAACGACCAGTGGTGATTGGTCATCGTCACCCAGTCGCCGTCGATGGGATTGGCGATGGCGATGCCGGCGAAGCGCGCCTGGTAGCCGCCGGCCGCCACCGTGGCCGTCTGCGACAGGTAGGCCACCAGCGCCGCGCCCAGGGTCGGATAGGCCGCGCAGTCGGTCACCCAGATCGCCTCGATGCGGTTGGGGGCAGTCTCCAGGCCGAAGCTGGCGCTGGTGCCGCCGATGTCAGCCAGCAGGCGCGGGCCGTGTGCGAGGTGCGAAAAAGATTCGCGTTTCATGGTCTCTTCCTTGTTATTACCGGCGGCTTGATTATATGTCACGTCGCTTATGAAAACGTTTTCAAGCACTGTTTTCATTAAATAACGTATCCCGATGAAAGTCAATGCGCGATCACCGGTGGATTTGGCGGAAAGCCGGAGAATTTATGGTAATCTTCCGGCGAAAAGGTTTTCAGATAAAAAACATAGGACTTGCCTTGGCAGACACCCCCCACTCCTCCGGCCCATCGACCCTGATGGATGTTGCACGCCAGGCGGGAGTATCGCCCAGTACCGTGTCGCGCATCCTCAACGGCACCGCCAAGGTGTCGGACGACAAGCGCCTGGCCGTGCTGGCCGCCATCGACAAGATGAAGTTCGCGCCCAACCAGATGGCGCAGGGCCTGAAAAAAGGCCGCTCGATGACCATCGGCATCGTGGTGCAGGATATCTCCTCTCCCTTCTTCGACGAGACGCTGCGCGGCGTCGACGACGGCTTGAAGGGCACCGGCTACGCCTCGGTGATCGTCAGCGGCCACTGGAACGCGGAAGAGGAAGCGGACCGCATGCGCCTGCTGCTGGCGCGCAAGGTCGACGGCATCATCCTGCTGTCGGGCCGCATGTCGGACCAGGCCGTGCTGGGCTTTTCCAGCCAGCGCCCGATCGTCTCCACCGGCCGCGCGCTGCAAACCCGCAGCGCCCTGGGCTTCAAGCTGGACAACGAATCGGGCGCCTACCTGGCGGTCCACCACCTGATCGAGCTGGGCCACCGCAAGATCGCCTTCATCTCCGGGCCGGCCAACAACATCGACGCCGCCGAGCGCCTGGCCGGCTACACCCGCGCGCTGAGCGAGGCGCACATCGAGCTGGACGCCAACCTGATCGTCGAGGGCAACTACCACGAGTCCAGCGGCATGCTGGCCATGAACCGCCTGTTCGACACGCACCAGCAATTTACCGCCGTGTTCGCGGCCAACGACCTGAGCGCGTACGGCGCGCGGCTGGCGCTGTACCGCAAGGGCATCCGCGTGCCGGACGACATCTCGCTGGTCGGCTTCGACGATTTGCCCGGTTCCTCATATACCACGCCGCCTCTAACGACTATACGCCAGCCCTTGTATGACATCGGCCGCATCGCCACCCAGGCGCTGCTGCGCATCATCAACGGCGAGGAAGCACGGGGCGAAGTGCCGCCGCTGGAGCTGATCGTGCGCGAAACCACGCGGCGCGTGCGCTGACCGAGTAGCCACACGGAAAACTGGTCTTTTCTGCACCAAAGGTCCATCCGCTTTACAATGACGGACGTTTCGGCAAGAATCACCCTCGATCTTTTTCACATCGTCAAACCAACAAAAGGAAGAACAATGGAACATACCCTGCCACCACTGCCATATGCAATCGACGCCCTGGCGCCGCACATCTCGCAAGAAACGCTGGAATACCACTACGGTAAGCATCATCAAACGTATGTGACCAACCTGAACAACCTGATCAAGGGCACCGAGTTCGAGAACCTGTCCCTGGAAGAGATCATCAAGAAATCGTCCGGTGGCATCTTCAACAACTCCGCCCAGGTATGGAACCACACCTTCTACTGGAACGGCCTGACCCCGAACGGCAAAGGCGCACCAGACGGCGCGCTGGCCGACGCGATCAACGCCAAGTGGGGTTCGTTCGACAAGTTCAAGGAAGAGTTCACCAAGTCGTGCGTAGGCAACTTCGGTTCGAGCTGGACCTGGCTGGTGAAAAAAGCCGACGGTTCGCTGGACATCGTCAACACCTCCAACGCCGCCACCCCGCTGACCACCGACGCCAAAGCGCTGATCACCTGCGACCTGTGGGAGCACGCCTACTACATCGACTACCGCAATGCGCGTCCTAAGTATGTAGAGACCTTCTTCAAGCTGGCCAACTGGGACTTCGCAGCCGCGAACTTCGCTTAAGCGATCTGAGTTAGCCACTCCGGGGTCAGATACCGTCTTGAATGACAAGCCCTTTCGATAGGTAATTGGGATCGAAAGGCTTGTCATTGTGTATCACCCCATAAATTAAGTGGGCCAGTTTGTGCATAA